>NZ_JBFRCW010000001.1:0-925712 GCF_052113265.1 Novosphingobium sp. YAF33 | reverse complement strand
CGGCGGCGGAGCTGCCGGTTCGCCGAAGTTGTAGCCCAGGGTCGCCATCAGCGAGTGCGAGCGCCAGCGGGTGCTGATCTCGTTGCCGGCAAYATCGACGAAGTCGAGGTTGTTGACGTTGCTGAAGCGGTACTTCAGGCCGACGTCCACGTGGCTGCTGATCGGCGCGCGGATACCCGCGATTGCCTGCCAGGCGAAGCCCGTGTCCGAATCGTCGAAGATGTCGTAGTGAACGCGGCCAACGCCGGCGCCACCACCGACGTAGCCCTGAAGGCCATCATCGGGACCGAAGTCGAGCAGACCGTTGACCATGAAGGTCAGGTTGCTGGCATCCGGGCCATTGCTGCCCATGAACGAAGCCTGGCGGTAGCTGGCTTCGGTTTCCAGACGGAAGGGACCGAAGTCGTAACCGAGAGCAACGCCACCGTCGAAGCCGGTGCCGAATTCGGCGGTCGCGACGTTGTTCACGCCGTTCACGTCGAGATCGGCGTCTTCGACGATCATCGCGCCGGCGTCGAGTTCAAGATACCACGAGTTGTCGCGCGCAAGCGCGGGCGTGGCGATAGCTGTAGAAGCCAGCGCCAGGCCAAGGACGAGTTTCCTCATATGTTTCCCCTACTAAGAGATTTGGAGCCACCGAGTGCCTCGAGTGTCTACCCCCTCAGCTTTACGTGTGCAAGCGCACATTGAACGCGACTGTTGCAGAAATGTCGCGTTTTCGGGGGGTTGGTGAAGCGTGTGACCCCTTTATTGGAAATCGACTGCACCGTATTACCCCTGTTCAATGCCACTCATTATGCTGAAGGAACGATACCCAAGGCTTGCAGAACGACAATCACTTCAGCGATCGCCGCCCGAGCCTGAACATCAACTGTCATTCCGCCAAGTGGTTCCACGGGAAGGGAAGCTTTTCTCCAAAAAATGTCGAAGAGGCGTTCCTGGCGGGTGGATAAGTCGTAAATCCTGAGCCCTTCGCGGGGTTGCACGAAGAGCCAGTTGCCGCCGTGAAAGCCCGCCAGACAGCCCTGCTTGCCGGACCACTCGCCCGTTGCGCCCTCCGCAACCAGCCAGGTCTCGCCCGCGGCGGGATCGCCGGGCGGATCGGCACGCTCGCCCGACACGGTGCCGTGCAGCATTATGTCGCAGCGCGACAGCGCTTCGTTGACGAACGCTTCCTTCTGCGCCTGGCCCACCTGAAGAAGCGGCAGGGCGAATCGCGGGGTGGTGCTTTCGAAGGTAACGGAATCGCTCATCTAATGAGTCCTCGTACTCTGGTGGGGCGGTGTTCAGGGCAGGCGGAAGAGAGGGAGCGGATCGGACAGGGCATAAGTCCCCTGCTGGCGCACCCTCAGGATTTCACCGGGGGCAAGCGCCGCGAGATGGGCAAGCGTGCCGGGCGGAATGTCGAGGCGGGACGAGGATACAGTCCAGCTCGCCAACGGCGCTGCGAGGGGCCCGACAGTGACCAGGTAGCTTTCCGCGTGTTCCATGAGAGGCACGTCGATGCCGTCCTGCCACACCCAGTTCCCTCGCGCGCGCCGGGTCCATTCCAGGCGCAGTATGCCGTCCTGCAGCATGGCCGCGCGGGGATGGACGGGCGCCAGGGGGCGCAGGGTCAGACCGCTTGCCTGTAGCGGAGCCGTGACAGGTCCCGCATCGCCGCGCCCCAGCGCGACGACCTTCCGGTTCATCGCCGTGCCGACCAGCGCGGGATCGAGCGCGACGGCGCTGCCGTCCAGCAGGACGAAACTCTCGCCGGCGACATGGCCTGACACCGCCCCCTCGGTGCCGCCGCGCCCGCGCAGCAGGCCCTCCATACGCCACCGGCCATTGCCTAGCGACGTGGCCCGGGCGAACTGGATCATTTCCTCGCCGAGGAATGCGAGGTTGGCCCCTTCTGCGAGCTGGCGGGTGGTGGCGGCAACGAGCTGCATCGCGGCATCGACCAGAGTGACCTCCAGGCGCGAGCGGCGATCGAACAGGAGCGGACTCATCGGCGGCAGCGCGTCTGTCGCCCTGCCTATCGTCGCCCGCTTGCGCCCGCTCGGTCCCAGCGGGTGAAGCGCGCCGTCGCCGCGGTCGGCGAACAGGGCTGCGCCGCTCCAGTTGCTGCCGGCCGAGGAAAGCGCGGCGAAGAGACGCGGCTCGCCCGTACCTGCCGTTGCCGGATCGCAGGGCAGTTCGAAGGCGGCCAGGACAGTGGGCATGGCCGGCAGGTCCTGCGGAGCATTGAGCCGCCCCGGATCGGCGGCCGACTGCTCCGGATCGTTGGCCCGGACCGGCGCCAGCCGCTCGGCCGAGAGTTCGACACCCGTGTCGCGCCATTCCCATTCGAGCACGCGCCATTGCCCCGCGATGCCCGGGAACGTGACCAGGGCGCCGGGAGCCACTTCGGGATCGAGTTCGCTCGTTCGCCAGGAAATACGCTCGCGGGACCAGTCGATCCGCTGCCGCACCTGCTCGATCATGGTCCGGGCCGTGTCCGCGGAAAGCGTGGCGGGCAGTTCGATCGCGCGAGGCGCCCCGGTGCTGCTGTTGCCCGCAGGACCTTAGGCATGCTGCACGCCGGGAAGATAATCACGCTCGCTGTCGAAGTAGCGCAGCAGGGAGATGGGCTGGGCTTCGGCGGCAAGGCGGCGCCGGCTGAAGCCGGCCGCGCCACCGAAGTCGTCGTCGCCGGCCGAAACCGCTGCTTCGGGCAGAGCGATCGGGCGGTCCTGGCTGCGTCTGCGGGACACGACAAGCGTGTCCGGTCCGGCGTCGACATCGAGCGGCAGGACCTGGTCGATGGTCTGGAGCACGCCGTCCAGCGGGCCGTCGCAGGTCAGGCCGCGAAAGCCTTCCAGAGGGACCGCCGCGTCCGCATCCGCGACCAGATCGCCCAGGACATCGGCCAGATCGAAGTCCTCATCGGCCAGGACTTCGAACGTCAGGGCGGGGATGCGGTTGTAGAATTCGGAAAGGTCGAGATCCTCGAAGACGACATAGGCGAGGTCGCGGTGGGCAGGGCAGCGCGCCTCGCCCTCGGCAGAAAGGATCAGCGGGTCGCAGGGCTGGTCCCCGTGCCCCAGGTGGAGACGCAAGGTGCCGGCGGCCTTGAGGTCCCCTTCTGTGCCGCGCAGCAGGCGGCCGTCGGCCCAGATCCGGCCGAGGGCTGCGATGGGCCGGCTGGAAAGCGCCACGGCGAAGCTGGCGGTGTAGCTGTAGGTCGTGATCGAGGCGGCGCCTTTACCGCCGCCCAGCGTTTCGCTGCTTTCCACGAGGTCGGTGGCCCAGATCACCTGTCCGGCCACGCGCATGCGGCCGAAATGGCGAGGCAGGGGCTGGCCATAGCTGGAACTGGTGACCTCCAGTTCCTTCAGGCGAGGGCCTTGCCGGTGCGGGGAACCGAAGATCGCGGCGTCGAACTGGCTGCCGACCATCGAGCCGATCGCGCCGCCCACCGGCCCGCCGATCGCGGTGCCGACGGCATTGAGAACGAGCGTTGCCATGTCATGTCCTTCTAGGTGGTGGGATCGCAAGCCTGGCGCCAGAGCCCGGCAAGCGGCCAGTCTTCGGGAATCGGGCCGAGCACGACGCGGCCCAGTCCCGCATGGGCGTGGACGATCCGGCGCCGGTCCACGGCCACGGCGAAATGGAGCTGACATGCCCCGGGCCGCAGCATGAGCACGTCTCCCGGCACTGCAGGCCCATCGGCAGGCGCAAGTCCCATGGACCTTGCGGCGGCGGCGACGAGCGAGTCCCGCTCCCCGCCTTCCAGTGCGCGCAGCCGATACGTGGCAGGCACTTCCATCGCGCCTCCGTGGGCGAGTGCGACGACGCCGAGGCAATCGAGCCCGATGCGTCGGTCGCGGCCATGCAGCCGGAACGGCACGCCGACGAGGCCCTTTGCCGCGGCAGCGATCTCGTCCCCGGTCATGCGGCGGGCGCGGGGTAGCGGGTGAGCAGGTCGTTGCCGGGCAGGAAGGGCTCGCCGCGGAAGTTTGCGGCGTTGCCGAACCGGGCTCCGCACGTGCCGAGGGTATAATCGCAGCCTTCGCGCAGGAACGCCCGTGTGCCGGGGGGTGGTTGCCGGTCGAGCGGATCGCCGAGCGTCAGGCGGTCACCCGTCCACCCGGCGATTTTCATCGTCATGCCCGCATAAGGACCCTCCAGCCAGCGCAGGCTGCCGCCAGCGAACAGGGCGGGATCGACGGTGGTGCCGAGCAGAAGCGAGGTGTCCTCCGCGTCCACGGCCGCGATGCTGACCTCGCGGGTGAAGCGCTGGGGATCGAGATTGCAGCCCGGTCCGCAGAAGGATGCGCGGCACGAGGGGCTGGTGCGCGGCACGGGATCCCGCGCAAGCTCTTCCTTGCGCGATGCCAGTTCGGCCGAGAACGTGCCGTCCTCCTGCGACACGGCGCCGATCGTGCCGGTGTAGAGCGTGGTGCGCTCCCGCGTTTCCCAATCGACCAGGCCGATGCGGACGAAGGCACCATCGAAGCGGCCCTCGGCCAGGTCCTCGGCCGAGATCGCCTCGTGAGTGAGCGTGCCGCGCACTTCGGCGCTATCGGCCTCGAACCCGGCGGACTTGCGGATCGACGAGGGCACCATGCCGGGCGCGGCGCGGTGGAGCAGCCCGTCGAACCAGAGGTCGGCGTCATGTGTGGTGAAGCCCAGCGTCACGCCGTCTCGGCGGTCGATGCGCCAGAAGGCGGCGGCGGTTTCGAGGTCGCCTGAAAACCAGATGCGGCTCATGACGCCTCCCGGATCTCTACGACAGGCACGGTGGGTGCTTCGCCGGCGGCGAAAGCTGACCCGGTGATTTCGAGCCGATCCTCGGCGAAGCGCACCGGGACGTCGAACAGATATCCCGCGCGGACGACGGCGCCCGCAGGCGGGGCATCGTCGAACAGCACGATACCCATCGGCTCCAGCGACCAGTTCCCTTCCTGCTCCGTGCCGCCGACCGAGACGCGCAGGGTGCCGGGCTGCGGCCGGGTGATGCGGCGGACCTGGCCAAGATCCTCCTGTGCTTCCGCGTCTCCGTAGCGCTTGACCAGCGGGAAGCCGGCGCGGGCGCCGTCGCCGGTGCCCAGGTACTGATCGTGCGGCGTCGGCGCGGCGGCCATGCCGTTCGAGCTGAAGTCGCTGGGATCGCGCAGGCGGAAACCGCGTGCGGGGCCGCGGCGTGCGCGGAAGAAGGCGATCAGCGTGCCCAACTCGGCCTCGGATCGGACGCCCGGCCCCACGTCGAAGCGAAGGCGGGCGTTCGACCACAGACTGTTGCGCCGCTCGAAGCCGGAGGCGGTCACGGAGATCGAGGTGGAGAATTCGGGAATGACGGCAGCATCCCGGCCAAGCGCGAGGGGGTAGGGCACGTCGTCGAAGGCCTGCATGGGTTCGGCTCCTGAAGGCTGGAACGGTGGGGGGAGGCGGACGAAGCCGTCGCGGGCGACTTGCGGCAGAGCCCAGACGACCACCTCGTGCGGGGACCGGGCCAGGGCCTCGTCGATGCCCGCGTCGATCCGCCGCCAATGGTCGCTCTGCGCGGCGGTCAGCACGAAGCCGGCGAGATAGTCCTGGTCCTCGGGCGGGTAGCCGAGGCGCTCGTTCACCGTGGCATAGGCGCGGCGGCGCAAGACGTCGGCACCGGCGGTGAGCCAGTCGTAGTCCTCCACTTGCAGCCGGTCGAAGGCGGGCGCGGCCCAGCCCACCGGCAGGTTGGCGCGCCGCATCTCGGGCATCGCGGCGTCGAGCACGGTGGGCGTGAAGACCAGCGCCAGCGCTTCGGCCGCTGCGGGCGCCGCGGCGGCGCGCACGGCGGAGACCAGATCGGCGGTGGACCTGGCCAGCACCGCGCCGGCCGTGTCGAGCAGGGCCTGCTGGGCAGCGTCCAGCGGCGCGCGCATGTCGGGAATGACGGCGGGCGTGCCGCCAAAGGTGGCGAGAGCCTCGGCATCGTAGAGACAGATGCGGCCGTCCGCGAAGCACCACCACCAGGGCTCGCCCACCTGGAAGCGCACCGGCGCACCGGCCTCGATCATGATCCGCGCAAAGGCGGCGCCGACCGATTGCAGCCAGGCCATCGCCGCGTCGTTCGCCGGCGAGAGCAGGGTGGAGGGCGGTTCCCATCCGGTGCGCGCGGGATTGCCCAGATGATCGCGCTGCTTCCATGCGGGAGGGCAATGCTGGTCGAGCAGTTCGTAGGACAGCGAGGCCACCGGGCTGAAGCCCAGGTCCATGCATTCCCGGAAGAAGGCGCGGTGCCAGTTGCGCGTCGGCGCATTGAGCGGGTCGGCGGTCGCGCCGGCCAAATAGCCGCCATCCGCCGGGGCGAGCCGGAAGTAATGGCTCATGCCGACATAGTGGATCACCGAGCCCCGGTAGCCGAGCTGGCGCACGTTTCGCAGCAGGCGCGCGGGCGTCTGCACGCCCTGATCGTCGAAGCCCGTTGCCATGGCGAGGCCGTTGGGCGGCAGGATCACGTCGCCGATTTCCAGCATGGCCCGCGCGCCATCGGTGCGGATCTCGCTCAGTTCGATCCAGCCTTCGGCCTCGGCCGGCAAGGGTTCGGCGCTGCCGTCATAGCCGGGCGGGCAAAACGAGATGAACATGCGGTCGATCGCATGGGGCCATACCCGGTCGGCAGAAGGCAGCGAGAAACCGGCATCGAGTTCGGAGAAACGCAAGTCGATGCGGGCGTCCTCGCCGGTTCCTTCCGCATAGTTCCAAAGGCGGACGTACCAGACGCGCGCCGCGCCCGCGGCGTCCTTGCCCTCGACGGTCAGGGTGGGGCCGATGCCGGAATCGAGCGGGATCACGCCCGATGAGCGCCAGCGAAAGCTCAGCGCGGTATGGGCGTAGTCGCGGTCGGTCCGGTAGGCGAGAAGCGGGTGGTCGAGGCTGTCGACACTGTCCCAGATCAGCCCCCCGAGATCGCCCTTGCGCAGGAACGCTGCGTCGAGGCGCAGCGAATCGGGGCCTGTCGATATGAGGGAGGCCATCATCGGTCGCGGAAAGTTGACGGTCCAGAAACGCGGGTCGAAGCGCTTGATCCAGTCGCTCGCCTGTCCGTTGCGCTTGCTTGCAAGCCAGAATGCCATGTCGGTTGCTCCGATGGTGTCAGCGGGCGGCGATCGCGCGGCGAACGGCGCTGGCGACCTGGCGCGAGGAGCGCTGAAGCGATTGGGGTGCGCTGGATCCGCGCGGGGCGTTGAGGTGGATGGCGACTTTCACGTCGCGCGCGGGGGTGCCCGGGGATGCCTCGATCCGTCCCGCCGAGGTGGGGACGAACATTTCCGGCCCCCGCTCGCCGACGACATAGCCCCGCCCGGGCGAGACATTGCCCCCGGTGGCGCGGCCCGGCAGGCCCAGCACGCTGGAGAACAGGCCGGAGAGGTCGAGCATTCCCGCCAGGCCCCCGGATGCGCCCGTGGAGCGGGTCGTTCCCGCACCGAGCAGGCCCTGCACCGACTGCGCGGCGATCTCTCCCAGCGTGCCGAGGGCGGCGCGCTTGAGGTCGTCGAACCCCAGGCTGCCGCGGCGGATGGCGCTGGTCAGGCCTTTTTCCAGCGCCTGTCCGGCCTGGGTGAAGCCGGAGACGAGATCGTTGTCGATGCTGCCGCGCATCCGGGCGATGTCGCGGGAAAAGCCATCGGTACTGGCCCGGACTTCCACCAGGAGGCTGTCGATTTCATCGCTCATCATCGTGCTCCATCAGCTTTTCGAGCAGGGACCGGTCGCAAGGGGATGCCGTGGGGGCAGCGAGCAGGCCGAGCGCGGCGGCGAGTTCGGCGGGGGTGGCGGCCCAGAATTCTCCGGGCCTCCATCCGAGCTGGCGCGCGGCAAGGCCGCAGAGCGCCAGTGCCGCTGCGGCGAAACGATCCTCGCTCACCCGACACCCTTGAGGATCTGGCCCAGCAGGCTGCGCAAGGGCGCCGAGGAGGCGGCAAGCCCCTGCGCCACGACGGCTTCGCCCACCGCCGCGCGCGGCACCGCGCGCAGCGGATCGAGGCAATGCCAGAACAGCGCGGTGATCTCCGCAAGGCGCAGCTGTCCGGCCCCGGCCCTCTCCACCAGCGCGAAGAGCGGGCCGAGTTCCTCCTCGGCGGCGATCAGCGCGGTGAAGCTGGGGCGCAGGACATGGGCTGTTCCGCCGATCTCCAGCAGCGCCTCGCCTCGCAGCGGATTGGCGGGCCGGGGCTCATGTCCACCCGTCATGCCGCGGCCACCGGACCGGAGCTTTCGAGCTGGAGCGTGTAATTGCGCTCTCCGTTGAAATCCCCGGCGTAGTCGAGGCGCTGGACGAGGAAGCGGCCGCGCAGCCGTTCTCCGTCTTCGAAGCTCAGTTCGTAGTCGTCCAGGGTGCCGGCCATGGCATTGGCGCGGATCTTCGCTTCGGCCGCACTGCCGAGGAAGATGCCGGCCGCGCTCACCGAAACCGCGCGAACGCCCGCGCCGGACAGCAGGTCCCGCCAGCCGCCGCTGTCCTTGCTGGTGACGACGACGGCATCGCCCGTCACCGACATCTGCGTCGTGCGCAGGCCGGCCACGGTCTGGTAGGCGGCGGGAATGTTGCCGTCGGAGATCTTGAGAAGGAAGGCGCTGCCTTTCTGGGCGGGCATGGATGGCTCCTTTGTCTTGCAGGGCTGGTTTCAGGGATCAGGCGGCGAGCAGCCGGAAGCGATATTCAAGCAGGATCGCGCGGCGGCTCTCGCCGCGCTGTTCGGCGCGGGCGCGCAGGAACTGGACGGCGACGACCTGGAAGGTCGGCTGGTCGCGGGGAAGGTCTTCGATCCGCGCCTCGATCGCAGTGATGAGGAAGGCCGCGGCGTCGGGCGTTTCGCCCCGGCAGTGAAGTTCGAGGGCGACGCGCACCTCGCGGCCCGGCGCGGTCTTGCAGCTCCAGTCCGTGCTGGCGCTGGAGGCGATGGCGAGCCACGGCAGGCTGGTGCGCGAGGGGGCTTCCTCGACGATGGCGTTGAGCTGGGCGGCAAGCACCGGATCGGCGCCGAGCCAGTCCATGAGAACGGCGCGCAGGGCGATTTCCATCCTTTATCCTTTCGCGAAGAGCGGCCAGACCAGGTCGGCCCGGCGCCAGCGGGTTTCGTCACGCCGGGCCGCAAGGTGGCGGGCCTGGGCGTGGGCGGCGGCAAGCGCGGCGGCGCGGGCGGCCAGACGGCGTGCGAGATCGTCGAAAGCGGTGTCCGTATCGGCGGCGATGGTCCCGCTCATCGCAGGCGCATCCGCCGCCACGGGCGCCAGAGCGCCGCTACCGAGGCGGGGGGAAGAGCCGCGGCGCCCTCGCTCTCGCGTTCGCGGTGCTGGTGCGCGGCAAGGCGGATCATCCCGTGGCGCAGCCCGTCCGGCAGGTGGTCCCAGTCTTCGGCCAGTCCCGCCGTGAAGCGCACCGCGATGCGAACGATGGAGCGCGTGGGATCCGGCGGCAGGGACAGCCTCACCCGGCCGCCGCCATCGGCGCCGAGGTCGATCTCGGCGGCGCCTGCCGGAAGCGGGAAACGGTAGCTGGCGCCGCCGCTGCTGCCAGTGCCGATAGGGTCAGGGCCGAGTCCGTCGATGGCGGTAATCGCCTGTACCGGGCGGGTCGACAGCGCGTGCCAGCCTGCTTCTGCCGGCAGCACTTCCTCGCACTGCGCGGCCAACGGCATGCGGCCGRTGAACGCCTCGCAGGTTTCGAGCGCACTGGCGAGCAGGGCCGAAAGCGGTCCGTCGTCGCGCGTGGTGGTCACGCCGAGCCACTGCTTGAGCTCGGCAAGCGCCGAGGGCGGCAGCACGGGCGGCGTGGGAATGACCCGGTTCATGGGTGTCTCCGATGAGAAGGGAGGGGGCGGGTAGCCCGCGCCGCCCGAAGGTGGCGCGGCGCGGGCTGCTGCTCAGGATCCGCGCGGGGGAAGCAGAAGGCGTCCTCCCCCGCGCGGGCCGGGGGCGTCAGGCCGAGATCTTGAGCAGCTTGATCGCGTCGGAATCGAGCACCTGGCCGCCGATGCGCTTGGTCGCGTAGAAGTGGACGAAGGGCTTGTTGGTGAACGGATCGCGCAGGATCGAGGTGGCGCTGCGTTCCGCGATCAGATAGCCGGCGCGGAAGTTGCCGAAGGCGATCGGGAAGGCGCCCGCCGCTACGTCGGGCATGTCCTCGGCCTCGATGACGGGGTAGCCGAGCAGGCGGTTCGGCTGGCCTTCCATCAGGCCGGGCTGCCAGAGGAAGGAGCCGTCCGACGCCTTGAGCTTGCGCACCACGGCCAGGGTCTTCGCATTCATCACCCAGCTTGCGCCCTGGCGGTGGCCGCCCTTCAGCGCATGGACCAGGTCGATCAGCTTGAGTTCGGGCGCAGTGTCGAAGCCGGTGGCATTGCCCGTGGCAAGGAACTGCAACGTGCCGAAGGGGCGCGCCGCGTCGCCCGTGGCGGCATTCGGCGCGGTGAGGAAGCCCATCGGCTGGTTGATGCCGGTGCCGCTGACGAATGCGCGTCCTTCCGCGCGCGCGAATTCAGAGGCGATTTCGTCCGCCAGCCAGGACTGGATATCGAAGGCGGCATCGTCGAGCATGGCCTGGCTGGCGGCCGGGTTGGCATAGAGTTCGCCGGCGGGCGGCGCGATTTCGGCAAAGCTGGGCGTTGCGGTTTCGGTGCGGGCGCCGGTTTCGCTCACCCAGCCCGAGGCGGTGCCGCCGGTGGTGATGAGCTTGCGGTAGCCCGCCGTGCCGGTCTGCACCACTTGCGCGATCGCGCGGATCGGGCTGATGTCCCGCAGTCTGGCGGAAATCAGCGTGTCCACTTCGCGCGGCACGGCATAGCCGCCGTCCGAGGCGGCCATGCCGGAGAGCGATTTCACCTCCGTTTCGCGGCCCAGGCGCAAGTAGCCATCGACGAAGCCCTTCACTTCGAGGCTGGCGGAACTGGCGGCGCCGCCTTCGATCACCGGGCGCGAGGCCGCGCGGCTGACGCGGTCGAGACGGGCCTTCACGTCCTCGACATCGCCGCGCAGGGTTTCGACGGCGGCTTCGGTGGCGTCCTGACGGGCGACGAGGTCGAACGAAGCGTCGAGCGCTTCGACCGGGGCAATGGATTCCATCGGGCACTTACCTTTCGGTTGGAGCCGCCGGATTGGCGGCGGGAAATCAATCGGGGGAAGGGATCAGGCGATCAGGTGGACCCGGGCGCCGTGCTGCATCGGGTGAGTGACGAGGCTCACCTCGAACAAGTCCAGGTCGAGCAGATCGCGGCCCTCGGCGCCGGCGCGGCTGGAGCGGGCGCGATAGCCGAAGGAGAGCCCGGTCACGGCCCCGCGCCGCAGCGCGAGTCCGGCTGCGCCGTCCGGGTTGTCGACCGCGGCGATCACGCGCAGGCCGCGTGCGTCTTCGGTGGCCGTCTGCACCCAGCCGATCCGCAGGTCCGGCCGGTGCTGCCAGAACAGCGGCAGGGGATCGCGCCGCTCGGCCAGGGTCCGGGCGAAGGCGCCGGGCCGGATCGCGTCGCGCCCGGCATCGCGGTGGCCGAACAGGGCGGCATAGCCGGCAAAGCGCAGCGCGCGTGCATGCGGGGCCTGCGGCGTCATCGCAGCAGCTCCCCGGTACCGAAGCGAACCGCAAGGCCGAGCAGGAGCAGGGCGAGCACGCCGCGCACCAGCCAGCCGATTGCCGCGGCCTGGGCGCTGGCCTTGGCGTCGCGCCAGGCCTGGAGCAGTTCGCGCAGTTCCGAGAGATCGCCGGGCGCGGTCGCATCGTCGAGGCCGATCCGTGACAGCATCCGCCGCGCGCCCACTTCGCTGGCTTCCTCGACGATGGCGCGCAGGGTCACGAGTTCGCTGCCTTCGGTGGTCGCCTGGGCGAGCAGGCCGGCCAGCATGTCCTTTTGGTTCATGATTTGTTCTCCACGTCTTCCAGGGTCGACGCCGGTTTGGGCGCGAGTCCCAGCAGGGATCGTTTCTCGTCATCCGCCAGGAAGTCCGCCGCGCTAACTTGCGCCCAGAGGCGTTCGCGGTCTTCGGACAGGGCCGGTACGCGGTCGAGGTCGATGGCCAGGGCGGCCTCCGGGAACCAGGGCGAAACCCCCTCGCAGAGACCGGCGAGAATCTTGCTCGCCAGCGGCAGCAGGGTCAGGCGCCAGAGCGCGCGGTTCGCCTCCCGGTAATTGGCGTAAGTGGCATCGCCGGGCAGACCCAACAGCATCGGCGGCACACCGAAGGCCAGCGCCACGTCGCGGGCGGCGGCGGCCTTGAGCGTGGCGAAGTCCATGTCCGCGGGCGTCATGGCCATCGCCTGCCATTTCAGGCCGCCCTCCAGCAGCATCGGCCGCCCGGCATTGCCCGATCCGGCATAGGCCTGGGTCAGCTCGGTCTTGAGCCGGTCGAACTGGTCACCCGTGAGCGTATTGCCCTCGCCCGCCTCGTAGACGAGCGCCCCGGACGGACGGGCCGCATTTTCCAGAAGCTGGCGGTTCCACTGCGACGCGGCGTTGTGCGTGGCGATCGCCTCGTCGGCGGCGGCCAGGCAACCCGCGCCGTAGTGGTCGTCCGCCGGGTGGAAATGGCGGATGTGGATGACGTTGGGCGCGGCGTCCTCGTCAAGCAGCGGGATCGTCAGGCGCCGCCCGGCCACGTCGTAGGCGAAAGCGGCGGGCCAGCCGTCCTCGCCCGCGACGATGGAGACGCGCTCAGGCCGCAAGGCGAAAAGTTCCACCGGACGGCCGCGCGCGTCCTTGAGCACCTGCACATAGGCATTGCCGTGGAGCAGGAGGTGGCAGGCGAGCGTCTCCAGCAGCGACTGTCCCGCGCTCGTTTCGGTCACGAGAGAGACAAGCCGCGGATCGGCAGGGCGCAGCGGCGCGCCGCCGATGCCTTCCGCAACCAGACGCACCGCGCGCTGGGCGACGGGATTCTCAAGATAGGCGCGGCGCACGGCCGAGCCATATTCGAAGGGAGCACGCCCGCCGCCGCTCTCGGCGAAAAACCATGGCGAGGCCGGTCCGCGCGCCAGCGGCACGCGGGCACTCTCACCCTTGAAGGCGGCGACGAGCGTTTCGAGGAAGGACACTGCAGGGTTTCCTTTCAATGGGGTTTTCACGAGCGGATCGCTCCGCAGGCCGCTGAGGCCCGAAATGGCGCAGGGTGGGTTCTGCCTGGCGTCCAGGATGTCCGCGCAAAGGCGCGCAGATCCCCGGTTCGGTGCGGGAAACTCAGGCCAGCCGCACGCGAGGCTCGCCGTTCCGGCCGAGCATCAGTTCGCTCAAGGCCCAGACCAGGGCGTCGGCGCGGTCCGGCGAGCGTCCCGGGCCTTGGTAGGCACCTCCGGCGATGAGGCCGCACATCTCGTCTTCCAGCGCCGGAAACAGCCCGGCATGGCGGACCCGCCCGGCCTCGTAGAGCGCGGCGACCGGCTCGGCGCGGGCGACTTTGCCGCGGCTGGCGTGGACCAGCCGCAAGGGCAGAGAGAGCTGGGCCGCGCGCAGAACCGAGGCGACCATGGCGCCGCCCTGGTTGGCCTCCGCAATCACCCGGTCGGCATGCCAGGCCTCGGCGGTGCCGGCGACGGCGCGGGCCCAGCGTTCGGGACCCGCCTTCTCCACCGAGGCATCGGCCATGACATGCGCGGTGCCGTCCTGCCCCATGCCCACAACCACGATCCCGCAGGCATCGCCCCCGGCCGAGGCGGGCGGATCGACGCCGACGACCACGCGGTCGCATGCGGGCGCGGCGTCCTCCCGGCAGCCTTCCAGCAGGGCACGGCTCCAGAGCGCGCCTTCGACATCGGCGATCAGTTCGCCGTCGATCTCCTGCCTTCCCAGCAGGCTTTGCGAAAACGTCCGGCGCATCGCCCTGAGGAAACGGGCGGGCAGGTTGGCCGCATTGTCGAAGGTGCTGCCGCGCGTCACGGCGACTTCGCCGTCCTGGCTTTCGGCTAGCAATCGCGTGACCAGGGGTACGCTTCGGGGCGTCGTCGTGGCCACGACGCGGGGGTCATGGCCCAGCCGGAGACCCATGAGCAGGTTGTCCCAGCTCGCGACGGCCCTGCCCGAGGCATTGTCCCATTTGGCCACTTCGTCGCACCAGGCGTGGCTGTGCTGGGGGCCGCGCAGGGCTTCCGGCTCGGCCGCGCAATAGAGCGTGGCCTGCGCGCCGTTCGGCCATGTCAGACGGCGCAGCGAAGGTTCGAAAAGGGGCCGTCTCCAGGGCGCGCCTATCGACAGCAATCCGCTTTCACCTTCCACCATCACCGAGCGCGCCTCGCCGAGATGGGCGGCGACGAGCGCGATGCGGGCATCGGGATGATGCTCGGCAACCTCGTTCACCCATTCGGCGCCGCAGCGCGTCTTGCCGAAGCCGCGCCCGGCCATGACCAGCCATACGCGCCAGTCCCCGGCGGGGGCGATCTGCGAGGGCCGGGCCCAGAGACGCCAGTCCCAGCGCCATTCGCGCTGTCCGGAGGCGCCAAGACCCGTCATGAAGGATTCCAGTTCGCCGTCTTCGGCTTCGGCCAGCCAGTGCAGGGGATCGGCTTCAGCCATGATCGGCCTCCTTGCCGGTTTCGAGCGCGCGGCGCGCCGTGATCTGCTGGCGCAGCTGCGCCAGCTTGGCGTGGATCGAGGCGCGCACGGCGGCCAGATCCTCATTCTCCCGCGCCGCCCGCTCGCGCGCCACGGTTTCGCGGTGGAGGCCGAGGAGGCGAAGCGCGGTGGCGTTGTCGAACTTGACCTCGCCGTCCCGGGGATCGCCGAAGCGCAGCCGATAGAGCACTTCCATCTCGAGGTTCTCGTAGCCTTCGAGCAGGGCGACGTGCCAGTCCCGGGCGAATTCCGGGTCTGTCTGGCGCAATCTATAGGCCTTGCCCGGCGGCACTCCGGCGGCGGTGCTGGCGGCACTGACGTTCGAGGTCTCGGCCAGCGCGGCGAGGAAATCCGCACGCCACCGCCGGTTGTTGATGGGGCGCTCGTCCCCGGGCTCATGCGCCGTGGAGACAGGGCTGATCGTCTTGCCACGCCGGCACCGTGCAGCGCCGGACGTAGCCCGTTTCGGCTCGACCATAGGGGATCATCCCAGAGTTGATGTGGTGCGGATCGAAAGGAAAGCCGGACGAATCGGCTGCTTCCCTTGTTCCTGTTTTGTACCAATCCAGCGTCGTAATGTCAAGCAGATATAACCAAATGGGTTATAGCTTGCCGCCTCCGCGCCGGCCTACTAAGCACGGCACGCGTGCCGCCTTCTTGCGGTGCCCGATCTCACGACAGCCGGAGAACTCGATGCTGCGCCGCCTCTACGACTGGACCATGGCCAAGGCGGCGCACCGCCATGCCGAATGGTGGCTGGCCCTGTTCGCCTTCATGGAAGCCAGCTTCTTCCCCGTGCCGCCGCATCCGCTGCTGGGGCTGATGTGCCTGGCCGAGCCGAAGAAGGCGATTCGCTTCGCGATGATCGCCACGCTGGCATCGGTCGTGGGCGGCCTGCTGGGCTATGCCATCGGCCACTTCGCCTATGCCGCTTTCGGTGAGGCGCTGCTTCACGCGCTGGGGCTGGCGGACAGCTTCCCCAAGGCGGCCTGCTATTTGCGGGAATACGGCGCCGAGATCATCGTGGTGAAGGGCGCGACGCCGATCCCGTTCAAGCTGCTGACGATCACGGCCGGCTTTATCGGCATGAACCTGGGCGTGTTCATCGCCGCCTCGGTCGTCTCGCGCTCGATCAGCTTCATGATCGTGGGCGTGCTGTTCCGCTTGTTCGGCGCACCGATCAAGGCCGTGATCGACAAGCATCTCGGCAAAGTCACGGCGGCCTTCGCCATCGCCGTGGTCGCCGGCTTCCTGGCGGTCGCCTTCCTGGGCGGCGGCACCAAGGAAGCCAACCAGAAGTGCGACTTCGCCGCCGCTGCCAAGGCCTGACCCGGCAGCCGCGCGCGGGGGAAATGACGGCGCCGTCCGCGACGGCGCCCTTATCGGCCTAGCCCTCGATCACCCGCGCATGGGGGTGATGCTTGGCGATATGCTTGCGGACGATTTTCAGGTTGCGGCTGTTGGAGCGGAACACGAAGTCGAACAGATCGCCGGCCACCGGAACCGCGCCCAGCAGCGTATCGACGCCGACATTGACGGTCATCCGGGCGAGCTGCCACTTCGGCATGCCCAGCCGCCGGGCCTCCCACACGATATACATGCCGAGCGCCGCCGAAACGAGATCGCCGGCCACGGGAACCAGGCCCATCACCGCGTCCAGCCCCACCTTGCGGCGGATGCCGGGAAGCGAGATGGCGCGCTCCAGCACATGCTCGAGCATTTCGATGCGACGGGAGATGGAAACCGGATCGGACCCGAGCGGAAATTCCAGGTCCATGCGCCGTGCGGAAGTCTGTCCAGTCGCCAAAGTCGTACCTCTCCTCGAAAGGGATAGGCGAATTATCTGGGGACCCAGGCCAATGGCATCAAGGGGTGCCAGCCCCAGGTATTGGGCGCGAAGCCCGCGACGCTGCCACGTACCAGAGACCAGCGGATCGGAGTTCCGAAGGGAATGAACACGTTGGCGGCCGTGAGTTCGGCCTCGGCCTCGGTCAGAAGCGCGGACCTTTCCTCGGGCGTGGTGGCCGTGGTGGCTTCCTTCACCCGGGCATCGGCCTCGGTGGAACAGAGGCCCTGTCCGTCGCTGCAGGCCAGGCGGTTGAGAAACCAGGCAGCGCGGGGATAGCGGGCGACATCGTCCACCAGCCGCAGGTCCGCAGCTTCGATGTCGCTGCTGCGCAGGAGATGGACGCCGATGGCCGCGAAGTCTGCGGCGAGCTTGCCGAACAGGGTATCCGATCCGTCGCCGGCGGGGAGCCAGATCGACAGATGCGGGCCGTTGGCGGCGGGCGGAACCGGCGCGGGGGCTGCGCCGCGCGTTGCCTTGGTCGCTTGCTTCGGGGCGGCGCCGGGTGGCTGGGCGGCGGTCGGAGCGGCCGGAGCGGGGGCGCGCTCGCCGGTCGATCCGCTTGCGCCCGATGCCCAGCGGCGCACGCGCGCCGCGGCCACCGCGCGCCGGTCGTCGAGCGACTGTTCGCTCCACCGTTCGCCGATCGTGCCAAGGTCGCCATCGAGGCTGGGCGAAACGAGCCGGGTCGTCGGCGACCATCCACCGAGGCTGAACGGCGCGATCAGGCCCTCCCGGTCGATCGCCATGGCTAGAGCTTCGCGATTGGCGGGGTCGGCCAGGAAACCCTTGTCGCGCATTACCTTGAGGCCGAACAGGCCGACCACCGGATCGAGCTGGATCGTCCCGCGCAGGATGCCGACCGAGCGGGTGAGGGGGAAGTCCTGGATCTCGCCGCCCATCACGATATCGACTTCGCCCGCGTTGAACGCTTCGACCGCGGCTGGACCGTCGAGCACCCGCAAGTCGATGCGGCGGCTGCGCTGCGGCCAGTTTTCCACCGCAGGCAGTCCCAGGCTGGCGGGGTCGATGGGCACGAGGCGGGCCGCGCTACCGGCGCGTTCCAGGCGCATCGGACCGGCACCGCGGTTCTTGAAGGCCAGGCCGAGTTCCGGTTGGGCCAGCAGTTGCAGCAGATAGGGCATCGGCCGGCCGAGCCGGATCTCGACGACCCGCCCTGCCATCGTGCGGATTTCGTCGATACCGGCCAGATCGCGTGCGAGCGGCGTGCCGTCCAGCGCATCGAGCGCGGTCTGCAGCGCCTTCTTGGCCGATTCCGCCGTCAGCGGCTCGCCCGATGGCCAATCGCCGTCGCGCAGCCGGAAGATGTAGCTTTGCCCGTCGTCAGTGACGATCCAGCGATCCGCCAGCGCGGGAATGACGCGGCCCTTCTCGTCGAAGGCCACCAGGCCCTCGGTGGTGGAGGCGCGCAGGAGCTGCCCGGCCAGGGTGGTGCTTTCGCCAATGTCGAAGGGCGCGCCCGATGTGCCGCCGGACCTGCCGAGCACGGCGACGCTCAAGGCCGAATTGTCCGGAGAACCGCAGGCGGCAAGCGCCAGCGCAGTGGCCAGAGGGATCAGGCGGAAGGGAACCGGAGTTCGAAAGGCATGGCGCTTGGCGAACATGGCCTTGGGACTAGTCGATTTGCGGCAGAGCGCAAATGGCTGGCGCGCCGCGGGGTCGATTTTTCGCCGGGCGCGGAGAAATCAGAGCTTGCGCAGGTTTTTCGCGGGTGTTGTGGGGGGCGAATATTGCGCTTCGTACGTGCGCACGAAATTCGGCTTGTCGTCCGGGACCGGGGTTACGGCGGCACGGGCCAGCTTGGGGTCGATTTCCTCGGTGAAGGCCACGCCGAAGCGGTTTTCCTGCACCCAGGCGACCGAGCCGGCGACCCAACCGATGTTACGGATATTCACGGCGACCAGCGTGCCGCGCATGACCTGGATTCCGCCTTCGCCCATCATGCCGCCGGCGGAGAGGTTGCGGACCTTGATCCGGTATTCGCCGTCCAGCCCGTCGATGCGCAGATCGGCCATGAGGAACAGGCTGTCGCGCGCAATCTGGCGATTTTCGATCTCGGTCATGCGTTCTCGTCCGGCATTCGGTCAGGCAGATGATATCACGAACCTTGGCCCGCGATAACCATAGCCTCACGCGCGAAGCGTGCTTACCGTCGATACCTAGAGGCGAGTGGCAAAGAAAGCCTTAACGCCCCGTCCGCTGTGGAAGGCCCGGCTTTCCATCAACCGGGCATCCCGTTCGGGCGGGGCGAAAAAGCTGTTTTTGCGAGGGGATCACTCCTCGCGGGAGACCTTTTCGCGGCGCTCGTGCGCTTCCTGTGCCTCCACGGTCATGGTGGCGATCGGACGCGCCTCGAGACGGCCGAGGCCGATCGGTTCGCCGGTCACTTCGCAATAGCCATATTCGCCTTCCTCGATCCGCCGCAGGGCGGAATCGATCTTGGCGATCAGTTTGCGCTGGCGGTCGCGGGTACGCAGTTCGATACCCCAATCGGTCTCGCTGGAAGCGCGATCGTTGAGGTCCGGCTCGCGGATCGGACCGTCCTGAAGCTGTGCCAGGGTGCCGGCAGAGGCATCGAGAATCGATTTCTTCCAGGCCAGCAGAAGCCGCCGGAAGTAGTCTTGCTGAGCCTCGCACATGTAGGCTTCGTTCTCTACGGGAACATAAGAACCACCAAGCATGCGCTTGGCTTTGGCGAGGACATCAATTTCGTCAGCTAGGGCCGTTGCCATCCAGAGAATCTCCGCACGAATCCCCCCGGTCTGCCTACGCCCTGCGACCCCGGATTTTTCCAGTGGCCTCCCGGCAAACCGCGGTGCGGCGGCCTATAGGGCCGCCCCTCACCCTGCACAAGGCTATAACCATGGCAGTCCACAAAAAACCTGAATGCCGTTTCGGACAGGCACAAGTTTCTCCCGCGAGCTTGTAGCGTAAACTTACAGGGAATGTTTCAGATCTATCCTTAACGCTTTGTTGACCATGTCGGTGCCAGCCTTGCAGCACTGGACCGAAAGGACCGTAAACCGGGGGTTAGCTGACTATGGACCATGTCTGGATATCTGAAGAGCACTTCACCGAAGTAACGGAAGGTCTTTCGGGGGCCGCCGAGGACCTGTTCCTGGCAGAGCGCCTGGCCGCTGCCGCGATCGGTGATTTTTCCGCCTGCTTCGATCTGGGCGTGGCCTTTTCCACCGGCAGCCACGGCGCGGCTTGCGATCTCATCGAAGCGCACAAGTGGTTCAATCTCGCCGCGGCCCGGGGCGACGAGGAAGCGGCGACCTGCCGCACCGAAGTGGCCGAGGACATGACCGCGCGCGAAATCGCCGAAGCCCAGCGCCGCGCGCGCCAGTGGCTTTGCGCGGCAGGACGAAAGGCGGCCTGAGGCCCTTTCCGGCCTAACTCTTGCGGAAGGGCGTCCGTCCGTCCAGCAGCAGCTGGTCGCCCGCGATGCCGGAGCGCTCCTGCGTGAGATAGTCCGCGATGGCGGCGCGCAGCCCCGGATGGACGATGTAATGGGCCGAGATCGTGCGCACCGGCTCATAGCCGCGCGCAAGCTTGTGCCCGCCTTGGGCCCCCGCTTCCACGCGCGAGAGGCCGAGCGCGATGGCCGCGTCGATCGCCTGGTAGTAGCAAAGCTCGAAATGCAGGAAGGGCTTTTCCACCACGGCACCCCAATAGCGGCCGTAGAGCGCCTCGCTGCCGATGAAGTTCAGCGCCCCGGCCACGGGCGTCCCATCCATATAGGCCAGGACCAGCAGGATGCGGTCGGCCATGGTCCGGCCCATGAGCGAGAACGCCTCGCGCGTCAGGTAGGGCTGGCCCCATTTGCGGGCGCCGGTGTCCTGGTAGAATTCCCAGAACGCGTCCCAGTGTTCCTCGCGCAGATCGTCGCCGGTGAGCCTGCGGATCTCGACGTCTTCCTGCGCCTTTTCGCGTTCCTTGCGAATGTCCTTGCGCTTGCGCGAGGAGAGGGCGCCGAGAAATTCGTCGAAGCTGGCATAGCCCCGATTTTCCCAGTGGAACTGGATGTCCTCGCGCAGCAGCCAGTCGGCCGCCTCGAACAGCGGCACTTGCGCGGGTTCGATGAACGTCGCGTGGGCAGAGGACAGGCCATTGTCGCGGCAGACGGTTTCGGCGGCGGCGATCAGCGCCGGGGCCAGTTCCGGGTGCGGCGTGAGCAGGCGCGGGCCGGTGGCCGGCGTGAAGGGCGCGGCGATCTGGAGCTTGGGGTAGTACGATCCGCCGGCCCGGTGCCAGGCATCGGCCCAGGCATGGTCGAACACATATTCGCCCTGGCTGTGTTCCTTGAGATAGGCCGGAAGCGCCGCGGCCAGTTGTCCATCGGGCCCGGCGATGGTGATCGGCACGGGTGTCCAGCCGCTATCGCCGCCGACGCTTCCCGATTGCTCCATGGCTGCCAGGAAGGCGTGGGAAACGAAGGGGTTGCCGCCGCCCGTCAGGGCATCCCATTCCGCCGCCGGAAGTCCGTCGACGCCGCCGTGGATCCGGGCGACGAATTCGCCGCCGGGCTTGCGCTTGCTTTCCTCCTCGCCGGACCCGGCGCTCATGCCGGTTCTTCCGAAGGGCGCTCGAAAATCACGGCGTCCGCATGGATGCCGGCGCGCTCGCGGTGGTCCGGCCTGCGCACGGTCCAGGCTGCCACCGGCAGGCCGCGGTGGCGCTGGGCAGCGGCAAAGCGGCTGGGCAGGTCGCGGATGTCGTAAGCCAGGAAGTCCGGCCGGGCCTGCCAGAGCGCGAGTCGGCGGCGGATTTTTCCGGCCAGGGCGCGGTCCTCGCCCTCGGACACGATAAGCCCGCGCACGGTGTGAGGCGAATGGCGCCGGTACCAGCGCGAGACGCGCGGGTCGAAGCTCATCACGGCGTGGGGGCCGGTATAGCCCTCCAGCACCCGCCGCACCGCCAGGCAGAGTGCGGCGACCCGGGTCCCGCGCGAGGATTTCAGCTCGATCAGCACCGGCTTGCGGCCGCCGATCAGGGTGAGCGCCTGGCGCAGGCTGGGAATGCTCTCGGCCGTGCCGCCCAGGGTGAACGCGGCCAGCTGCGCCGCGCTATGCCGGGAAACTGCGCCGGCCTCGTCGGTCAGGCGCTCCAGCGTGGAATCGTGGAACACGACGGGTGTGCCATCCCCCGCGCGCTGCACGTCGAGTTCGATGCCATAGCCTTCCTCGATCGCCAGCCGGAAAGCCGCGAGCGAGTTTTCGGGAATCACCGCGCCGTGCAGCCCGCGATGGGCATAGTCATGCCCGCCGATCCACCCGACCTTGCGCGGATCGGGCGGCGGCGAGCACCAGCGGTCAAGCAGGGCGAACGGCAACGATGGCGTCCACTTCGACAGCGGCGCCCAGTGGCAGGACCGGCACGCCGACCGCGCTGCGGGCATGCTTGCCCGCCTCGCCGAACACCGCGACCATCAGTTCCGAAGCCCCGTTGGCGACTTTCGGCTGGTCGGTGAAGTCGCCGGCCGAATTGACGAAGGCGCCCAGCTTGACCACGCGCTCCACGCGGTCGAGCGAGCCGAGCGCGGCCTTGAGCTGCGCCAGAATCATCACCGCGCAGGCCTGCGCCGCCTCGACACCGGATTCCAGGTCCACGTCTTCACCCAGGCGGCCGGTCACCAGCTTGCCTTCCACGAAAGGTAACTGGCCCGAGACATGGGCGAGGCCGCCCGCGACCACCACCGGCACATAGGCCGCGACCGGGGCGGCGGGTTCGGGAAGGGTCAGGCCCAGTTCGGCCAGGCGGGATTCGATAGCACTCATCGTCGGCGTCTTCCTTGTGAGAGGAACGGGATCAGGATTCGGTCTTGGTAGCGTCGCTGCGTGTCAGCCAGTCGATCAGCCAGGGCGCGGCGTCCTGCCAGCGGTCGATTCGCGCATGGGCATGGCCGGCGACATGGGCGCAGGCGATATGCGGGGCGAGCAGCGGTTCGGCGCAGAGGTGCAGGCGCCCGATCTCCGGCGCGACGCCTGCCACGGAGCCGTGGTGCTGGGCCAGATCGTCCACGAAGACCGCCCGCGAAGGCGCGTACTCGTCGAGAATCGCCTTGAGAGCAGGGCCTTTCGGTCCCTGGTTGGTGAAGACGCGCACGTCGATCCCGTGCTCCAGCAATTGCTGACGGCGGGCTTCCTGGCGGAAATCCATGAGGTTGGTGAGCACCACCACGTCGGCATGATGCGCGATCTCGCGAATCGCCGCGACGGCGCCGTCCACCGGGGTCTGCCGATGCATCTGGCCGTCGAAGAACTTGTTCAGGAGCGACCACATTTCCGCCTGTTCGAGCAGGTCGCCGCCTTGCGTGCGCCGCATCGCGCCGGAAAATTCGCCGCGCTCCATGGCGAAGGTGACGCCTTCGTCCTCCGCCAGCCAGTCCCGGAAATGCGAGATCATGTAGAGGAGCACTTCGTCGCAATCGGTGATGAGCAGCGGCCTGCCGGTGCGATTCGTCATGTGCCGAGCCTTTCCCTTGCGCGGACCAGCATTTCCGGCGCGACGTCCAGCGCTTCGGCCGCGGCGACGAGATCCGGTTCGTGCGAGCAGAGAAACTCCAGGACCGCCGCCATCGTGGCCTGCTGTCCCAGCGAGGCGCGCAGGACATCGGGCGTCAGGCCGGTCAGCGCCAGGAAACGCTCGGCGCGGTCCTGGTCTGCCAGCACCCAACCGAGGGCATTGAGCGCAAGGGCCTGCGGGTCCTGCGATGGGGATGGCGACTCTCGAAGAATTGTCAGTCTCGCTTGCCTGTCATAGAGCGGGTTTCCCCGCCCTTAGATGGTGATCACGCGTCGAATGGCAAAGCGTATCCTAGTTGTCGAGGACAACGACCTCAATCGGAAGCTCTTTTGCGATGTGCTCAGGAGCCAGGGCTTCGCCGTGGAGCCGGTGGCCGATGGCCTCGACGCGCTGGAGCGCGCCCGGGAATTCGTGCCCAATCTCGTTATCATGGATATCCAGCTGCCCAACGTATCGGGCCTGGACCTGATCGAGGCGGCCAAGAAGGATCCGGTGCTGCGCACGATCCCGGTGCTGGCCGTCACCGCTTATGCCGGCAAGGGCGACGAGGAGCGCATCCGCGAGGCCGGCGCCGAAGGCTATCTGGCCAAGCCGGTGTCGATCGGCCCGTTCATGCGCGCGGTCCGCGACTTGCTGTGATATGGCGGCGATGTCGCAACCGTCTTCGCGGCGGAAGCGACAAGTGTCGCGCCTGTGCTTGACTTTACCCCCCGTCGCCGCTTTTGCGCCGCAATTATCGGCCAGAGCGCCGCCCGAAATTACCGGAGTTGAAATGACCATGGACCGCGCAGAGACCTCGGCCCGCATCGCCGCGCTGATCGAGCCCTTCAACAAGAAGGGCATCGAAGTCGCCGACGCGACCCGCTTCACTGACGACCTCGAGTTCGACAGCCTGACCGTCATGGACTTCGTGGCCGCGATCGAGGACGAATTCGACATCATCATCTCGATGAACCAGCAGGCCGAGATCGAGAACTACGGCCAGCTCGTCGACGCCGTGGTCAAGCTTCAGGGCTGAGGGATCCATCGCGATGACCGATATGCTCAGCGAAAACGAAACCCAGGGCCACGCGGACCTGTTCAGCAAGTTCGATCCCCTGATCGAGATGCGCCGCGATCTGCTGTCCACCGGCGTCACCGATCCGTTCGGCCTCGTCATGGAAAAGGTGATCTCACCCACCGTCGCCCTGTGCAACGGGCGCGAGACGATCCTGCTCGGCACCTACAACTACATGGGCATGACCTTCGATCCTGACGTGATCGCGGCCGGCAAGCAGGCGCTGGACGATTTCGGCGCCGGCACCACCGGCAGCCGCGTGCTCAACGGCACTTACGCCGGGCACAAGGCGGTTGAGGAAGCGCTATGCGACTTCTACGACATGAAGTACGCCATGGTGTTCTCCACCGGCTACCAGGCCAACCTGGGCATCATCTCGACGATCGCCGGCAAGGGTGACTACATCGTCCTCGACATCGACAGCCACGCTTCCATCTGGGACGGCTGCAAGATGGGCGACGCCGAAGTCGTGCCGTTCAAGCACAATGACATCGAGGCGATGGAAAAGCGCCTGCGCCGCATTCCCGAAGGCGCGGGCAAGCTGGTCGTGCTGGAAGGCGTCTACTCGATGCTGGGCGACATCGCCCCGCTCAAGGAGATGATCGCGGTCGCCAAGAAGTACGGCGCCATGGTCTTGGTGGACGAAGCGCACTCGATGGGCTTCATCGGCCCCAACGGACGCGGCGTGGCCGAGGACCAGGGCTGCCTCGAAGACGTGGACTTCGTGATCGGCACGTTCTCCAAGTCGGTCGGCACCGTCGGCGGCTTCTGCGTCTCGAACCACCCCAAGTTCGAGATCATGCGCCTGGTCTGCCGTCCCTACGTGTTCACCGCCAGCCTGCCGCCGAGCGTGGTCGCCACCGCGACGACCTCGATCCGCAAGCTGATGACGGCCGCCGAAAAGCGCGCGCACCTCTGGGAAAGCTCGCGCACGCTGCACAAGGGGCTGACCGATGCCGGCTTCCAGCTCGGCACGGACGAACCGCAGAGCGCGATCATCGCCGTCATCATGCCCGATCTCGAACGCGGCGCGATGATGTGGGAAGCGCTGCTGCACGAAGGGCTCTACGTGAACCTTGCGCGTCCGCCAGCGACGCCCGCGAACATGACGCTGCTGCGCTGCTCGCTCTGCGCCGAACACTCGGCCGAGCAGGTCCAGCAGATCATCGGCATGTTCACCCGCGCGGGCAAGACGGCCGGTATTTTGGCCTGAGACGACTATATGAATGAACCACGGCCGACGAGCGGGCAATCGCCTGTCGGCCGTGACATTTGCGGTTATCCACGCGGATGACGCGCAATCCCCCTTGTCCTTTGTTTACGCCCGGATAGGGTCGGCCGGGGAAAATCAGGGGCGGCAAATTCACATGACGGGAGAATGGAATCGCGGCATCGTCGGCCGCAGCAGAAGGCTTGCCTGCGCGGCGCTCCTGGCACTCGGCGTGACGGGTTGTGGTGGCGGCAGCGATGATGGCGGATCGCCTTCACCCGCACAGCCGAACAGCGCGCCCACCTTCACATCTTCGGGCCAGACCTCGGTCGCGGAAAATGCCACCGATCCCGTCTACCGTCCGGTGACTACCGACGCGCAGCACGATGCCGTGAGCTATTCCATTGCGGGCGGCGCCGATGCCGCGTTCTTCACTTTAGGGGCAGGGGGCGAACTGTCGTTCAGGCAGCCTCCCAACTACGACCTCTATGCCGACGGCAATGGCGACAACGTCTACGAAGTGACGCTGAGCGCCAGCGACGGGAAGGCCAGCACAAACCAGGCGGTGTCTATCACGGTGACGAACGACCGCGAAGGGATTGCGGTCAAACGCATCGCCACCGGGCTGGGCGTGCCCCGCGCCATTGCGAGCCTTGAAGACACGCATCAGTTGGCCGTCGCGGGCAATGGCAGTCTCGTATACCGGATCAACGGCGCCACCGGCGAACGTTCGACCTTCCACATGTTCACCGACGCGTCGGGACGTTCGGTCGATGGCATGACTATCCTGGGCCTGGCCTGGGCCTATACGTTCGGGCCGAACAAGAGCCTCTACGTGCTCAAGGAAAAGGACGGCATGGCGTCCATCGCCTGCATCCGCTGCGGTGTCTCGCTTTACAACGACGTGGTCGTCGAGGGTGACATCGCGTCCGTTTCCGATGGCACCGCCATTGCGATGGGCCTCCACAGCGGATTGGTTTTTGTGGCTGTCGGCGACAAGGGTGACGCACGCGCCCAGGACAGCGGTGCGGCGGCAGCCCCTTACGGCAAGCTCTACAACTACCTTCTCGATCCAGACCCCTTCAACAGCGCGCCGAACCGCGTCACGCCGCATTACTTCGGTGCACACCTCGTGGGCCTTGGGCTGCATGCGCCAGTTTCATTCGGGACCATCGACCAGAATCTTTTCATGATCGCCGACCAAGGGGATGCCTTCGGTGAGCTATCGACCCGCGATTTGCGGTTCGACGGGATGAACTTCGGCTGGCCCTATTTCGACGGCGCCGAGGAACGCAATGCGGGCGGCGCGGCGCTGGCCAACCTCGTTACGCCCTCACTTGTCCTCCCTTCGGGTGCGAACCGGCGTGAAAGCCAAGGTATAGTTGGCGCGCTCGTCTACAGGGGGCGATTGACCGGGCTGGCCAACAGCTATGTTCTTGCCGACAGGAACGGACATGTCTGGACGGTCCCGTGGTCCATGCCGACTGGCCCGGCCAATGTTCGGATCGACGCAAGCAGGATCGAAATTCGCGACGCGGACTTCATCCCCGATGCGGGAACCATCGACAGTCCGGTCGGCATGGTTCTCGACGCGGCGGGCGACCTCTACATCCTCGATTCCGATGGCGAGCTTTTCCGCGTGGACGCGCCTGGGCCTTATACGATCCCTACCTGACGCCAGGCGCGCCGATTTCCGCTTTCAATCCCGGTGCCGGTCCACCAGCGCCAGGAACGCTTCAAGCCAGCCGCCGACGAACCCGGCCGATTGCTCGCCCACGGTGCCGTCCGGGGTGAGCAGGCCGTCCTTCCACTGGATGAAGGCTTCCGGCGCGCCCAGGGTGGGCATGTCGAGGTAGGCCAGCACGTTGCGCAAGTGCTGCTGGGAAAGCGCGGTCCCGATCGCACCGATCGACACGCCGATCACGCCTGCCGGCTTGCCCGCCCAGGCGCTGTCGCCATAGGGACGCGAGGCGTTGTCGATGGCGTTCTTGAGCACGCCGGGGATCGAGCGGTTGTATTCCGGCGTCACGAAGATCACGCCGTCGCTGCTGCGCACCAGCGCCTTCAGATCCTTCACCGGCTGCGCCTGGTTGCTATCGTGGTCCTGGTTGTAGAGCGGCAGGGAGCCGATATCCGCGAACACGAAATCGTGGCCCGAGGCCGCCGGCAGCCGGGTCAGGGCTTTCGCGAATTGGTGGTTGTACGATTCGGCGCGAAGGCTTCCGACGACGACGACGATCTTCGACATGACGACTCCTCATGGCTGGTTGCTGCCGACGACAGGTATCGGGGCAAACGGTGTCAGTGGGAAGTCCGGGGAAGCCTCAGGGTTGCGAGGGTCCTGGTGCGATGCTTGATTTCAGGCGTTTGAGATGGCGGCCGCGCTGGGTTAAGCAGTCTTATGAGAACGCTCTGCTTCCTGATCGCAACCCTGTCCCTGGCGGCTTGCGGACAGTCCGATCCGCCGGGGCCGGACGGCGTCACGGTCGGCGAGGCGCGGGCGCTGGACGAGGCGGCGGAAATGTTCGATGCCCGGCCCGAACCTGCCTCGACCCCGGCGCCCACGGGCGCTGCCGCCACGCAGGCCGAGTGAGCGTCAGTCGAAGCTGACCTTGCCCCGCCCGGCCTTCACCGAGCCGCGCAACTTCTTGCCCTTGAGCCGCTGCTCCCTGCCGACCCGATTGAGGCGGCTCTTCGCACGCTTTTCCGGCAGCTTGTGAGCATCGCGCAGCATGTCCGCCAGGCGTTCGCGGGCATCGGCGCGGTTGGCTTCCTGGGTGCGGAAGCGGCGGGCGGTGAACATCAGTTCACCCGCCGCGGTCATGCGGCTGCCCGCCAGTTCCTTCAGCCGCGCGAAGACCGGCGGCGTCAGGCGCAACGCATAGACGTTGAGCCGCAATTGAACGGCGGTCGCGACTTTGTTGACGTTCTGCCCGCCCGGCCCGGTCGAAGCGATGAAACTCTCGCTCGCCAGGGCCTGGGCGCGGCCGATGGTCTCCTCAACCTCGCTCATTCATCGCTGAAGCCGAAAGCGGCGAAATCGGCCGGGAGCGGCGCGACGGCCACGATCGGCTCCTTGTCGCCGCGCGGCACGGTGAGGCCGGCCGCATGAAGCATGGTGCGCGGCGCGCCCTTGCTGCTGCCGTAGACCGGATCGCCGAGCAGCGGCAGGCCAAGGCCGGAAGCGGCGTGGACGCGGATCTGGTGGGTACGGCCGGTTTCGGGGCGGAATTCCACCAGGGTCAAGCCGTTCTTCTCGTCCAGCTTGCGCCAGTGGGTGACGGCGGGCTTGCCCTTCTTCGCCGGGATCATGCGCCAGCCGTCCTTGACCGTGCTGACCTTGGAGAGGTTGAGCGCGATCGTGCCTTCCTCTTCCGACAGGGTGCCGGCGACGATGCCGAGGTAGCGCTTCTTGACCAGCTTTTCCTCGAAAGCGGCGGAAAAGCGCTTCAGCGCCTTGGGATTGCGCGCCAGCAACAGGCATCCCGACGTGTCGCGGTCAAGCCGGTGCACTGGCATGGGCAGCCGCTGGAAGCCCAGCGTCAATTCCTCGAGCCGGTCTTCGAGGCTGCGACCGCCCGCGCGGGGCGTGTCGAGCGGAAGGCCGCCGGGCTTGTCGATGACCAGCGCTTCGCCGTCCTCGAAGAGGATTTCCAGTTCCATGTTACGTCAATGCTTTCTCTATGCGCCGAAGCGCTTCTTCGAGCCGCGCGTCGTCCGCGGCGAAACTGATGCGGAAGCCGTCACGCCCGCCGAAGGCGGAGGCGGGAACCAGCGCCACGCCGTGTTCCAGCAGGTGCAGCGTGAGCTTCACGTCGTCCCCGAAGCGGCCCATCAGCGGGGCGGCGTCGATCATGCAGTAGAACGCGCCGTCCGGGGTCGGGGTGGAGAGGCCGGGGATCGCGTTGATCGCAGCCACCACCTTGTCGCGCCGCTGGCGGAACCGTTCCCGCCATTCGGCCAGGAAGTCCTGCGGCCCCGCGAAAGCGGCGACGGCGGCGGCCTGGCTGATCGAACAGGGATTGCCCGAGGAATGCGACTGGAGCTTTTCCATCGCCTTGATAAGCCACTGCGGGCCGGCCGCCACGCCGATGCGGAAACCCGTCATCGCGTGGCTCTTGGACACGCCCGAGACCGTCAGGATGCGGTCGGCAAGATCGGGGCAGAGATTGGCCAGCGTGGCATGCGGGCGGCCGCCATCACTGTCGATGGCGTAGTTGATCGGCGCGTAAATATCGTCGGACAGCACCATCACGCGCGGATGACGGCGCAGCACTTCGCCGATGCCGCGCAGCATCTCCTCCGGGTAATAGGCGCCGGTCGGATTTCCGGGGCTGTTGAGCAGCACCCAGAGCGTGCGCGGCCCGATCTGCGCTTCGAGATCGGCGGCGGTGAAGCGGAAGTTGTCCTTGGCCGAAGTCAGCAGCGGAACGACCTTGCCGCCCGCGAAGCGCACGATCTCGGGATAGCTCACCCACCAGGGCGAGGGCACGATCACTTCGTCGCCTTCGCTCACCGTGGCCAGCATGGCATGGAAGATCGCCTGCTTGCCGCCTGCGCTGACCGTCACTTGCGAGGCGGGAACCTCGATCCCCAGGTCGCGCGCGAAGTGCAGGGCGGCGGCCTGCTTCAGCTGCGAGGTGCCACCGACCGCGGTATACTTCGTCTGGCCGGCATCGAGCGCGGCCTTGGCGGCCTCGATCACATGGGGCGGAGTGGGGAAGTCGGGCTCGCCCACCGAGAGCGAGATGATGTCGAGACCGGATTCGCGCAGTTCGATCGCGCGGTCGGTCATCGCGGTGGTGCCGGAAGGGGCGATGCGCGCAAGGGCGGCGGAACCGTGCATGGTGCCGCCCGTCACGCCAGCAGCCGCGCGGGAAGCAGCCCGCGCAGGGAATTGCCGATGAAGAAGCCTTCCGCCAGATCGTTCAAAGTCAGTTCGGCTTCCACCGCGCGGTCTTCCTCGATCAGCGAGCGGCGCAGCACGCCGGCGAGCAGGCCCAGAGCCAGCGGCGGCGTCAGCAGCCGGCCATCGCGTTCGACGAAGAGATTGGTGAAGGTGCCCTCGGTAACCAGCCCGTCATCCCGCAGGAACAGCGCTTCCTGTGCGCCGGCGGCCTTGGCGGCGGCCAGGCCCGCCTCATAGAAGCCGCGGTCGCTGGTCTTGTGGCGCAGGCGCCAGTCGCCGCTGTCCACCRGCAGGCGCAGCACACCCACGCTGACCGGCTCGCCCATCGGCTGCGGCAGTTCGGACAGCTCCAGCGCATAGGCGCCGCTGCGCGAGGCGACGAGGCGCAGCTTCGAGGGGCTTTCCGCATCGAAGCAGAGTGCCTGGATGGCATTGCGCACCGCATGGCGATCGAAGCTGAAGCCCAGCGTCTCGGCACTGCCGCGAATCCGCTCGAGATGATGTTCGAGCAGCGGGATGCCCTTTTCGGGCGTGAAGCACATCGTCTCGATCAGGTCGAAACTGGCGGGCGAGGATGCCCCTGCCGACTCTCTCACGAAACCCCCTTTGACCAGGCATTCCCGCCATTCGGGAAGCGCTTTTGAATCGGCGACCACGGCCGAGCCGACGCCGAGGACCGCACGGCCGGCCCCGTTCTCGCCCGGCGCCAGGCGCCCCGTTAGATGCAGAGTGCGAATTGCCACATTGAAGGCGGCATCGCCAGTAGGATCGATCCGGCCGATCGAGCCGCAATAGGGGCCGCGGGCATGGGATTCCCCTTCGGCGATCAGTTCCATGGCGCGGATCTTCGGTGCGCCGGTGATCGAGCCGCAGGGAAACAGCGCCCGCAGGATATCGACGGCGCCCTTGCCCTCCGCCAGATCGGCGCGGACGGTGGAGACCATCTGGTGGACGGTGGGATAGCTCTCGATCGCGAAGGCATCCTCCACGCGGACACTGCCGGCTTCGGCAACGCGCGAGAGGTCGTTGCGCATCAGATCCAGGATCATGAGGTTCTCTGCCCGGTCCTTTGCGGAGCCGGCGAGTTCCACGCGCAGGGCCTGGTCCTGCGCCGCATCCTGGCCGCGCGGGCGGGTGCCCTTCATCGGGCGCACCGTCACCCGGCCGTTTTCCAGCGCGAAGAACAGTTCGGGCGAGAAGCTCAGCAGGTACTGCGCACCGTCGCAGACCACGCCGCCATAGCCGGCCGCGGCGGAAGGCCGGATCGCGGCATAGAGCGCCAGCGGATCGCCATGCCAGGGACCGGCCAGCGGGAACGTGAGGTTCGCCTGATAGATGTCCCCCGCCTCGATGGCGCCGTGAATCCGGGAAAAGACCCGGTCATAGTCGCCGGTCGTGATCTGCGGTTCCAGCGGTCCGATGCCGACGCGGCCCGGCGGGGCATGGCGGGCGAGCCAGTCCGGCACGTCCAGCGCGGCGATCGTCTCGTATCCGGCAAAGGCGCCGAACCACACGAGCGGGCCGGTCACCCCGGTGCGTCCGGGCAGACGCCCCGCCAGCCGCGGTTCGAGGGCCAGTCCGGCCTCGTAGGCCAGGTAGCCCGCCAGGGGCAGCCCTTGCGCGGCGAGCTGCTCGATCCGCGCGAGCGCCGGCACCACCTCTTCGGCGCTGCGGGCGATCACGATCTCGCTCGGCGCGCGGTAGAGCCGGGCGTCGCCGGCGCCTTCGCGGCGGGCATCATCGAGGAGGACGAATATTTCGGACATGGTCTTGCCGCGCCTTTAGCGAGGGTTCGGGAACCGCACCAGCCCATGCGGCGCGGACGGCCGGGGCGATGAGCGCGGGCGTTCCCAGAATCCCTCTCGCGCTGGCGCCAAGGCCGCTCTATCACCATGGCGGGTGCAAGGAGCGGTGAATGGACGAGATTTTCCTGGGACTCGGGGCCAATGGTGAACGTCAGGTGTTGCGGCTGGACCGCGCCAACCGTCACGGGCTGATCGCGGGTGCCACCGGCACCGGCAAGACGGTGACCCTGCAGACCATTGCCGAGCAGTTTTCCGCAGCCGGGGTGCCGGTATTCCTCGCGGACGTGAAGGGCGATCTTTCGGGCATCTCGATGCCGGGGAGCCCGCAGTTCAAGAACGCCGCCGTGCTGGAAACCCGCGCGCGCGAAATCGGCATGGCGGACTATGCCTATTCGGACAATCCCGCGATCTTCTGGGACATCTACGGCGAGCAGGGCCATCCCGTCCGCACCACGATCTCGGAAATGGGGCCGCTGCTGCTGTCGCGGCTGATGGACCTCAACGACACGCAGGAAGGCGTGCTCAACGTCGTCTTCCGCTATGCCGACGAGCAGGGGCTGCTGCTGCTCGACTTGCCCGATCTCCAGGCGATGCTGGCCCATGTGGCGGAAAATGCCGCGGCGCTCTCGGCCAGGTACGGCAATGTCACCAAGGCGAGCGTCGGCACGATCCAGCGACAGGTCCTGGCGCTGGACAGCCAGGGCGCGGCGCAGTTCTTCGGCGAGCCGGCGCTGGAAATCGCCGACTTCATCCGCTGCGACGACAAGGGGCGCGGCTTCATCAACGTGCTCGCCGCCGACAAGCTGATGCGCAGCCCCAAGCTCTACGCCACCTTCCTGCTATGGCTGTTGTCCGAGCTGTTCGAAGTGCTGCCCGAAGTGGGCGATCCCGAAAAGCCCCGGCTGGTGTTCTTCTTCGACGAGGCCCACCTGCTGTTCGACGATGCGCCCAAGGCGCTTCAGGACAAAGTGGAGCAAGTGGTGCGCCTCGTCCGTTCGAAGGGCGTGGGCGTCTACTTCGTGACGCAGAATCCCATCGACATTCCCGAGGACATTGCCGGACAGCTCGGCAACCGCGTGCAGCATGCGCTGCGGGCCTTCACCCCGCGCGACAAGCGGGCGATCAAGGCGGCGGCCGATACGTTCCGCATCAATCCCGCGCTCGACGTGGAAACGGCGATCACCGAGCTGAAAGTGGGCGAGGCGCTGGTCTCCACGCTCGACGAGGAGGGCGCCCCCACCGTGGTCCAACGCACTCTGATCGCGCCGCCACGCTCGCGACTGGGGCCGATCGAGCCCAAGGAGCGGGCGATCATCCAGTCGATCAGTCCTTTCGAGGGCAAGTACGACAGCCCCGTAAACCGCGAAAGCGCCGAGGAAGTGCTTGCCGCCAAGGCCGCCGACGCTGCGGCGACGGCCCAGGAAGTGGCGGAAAAGGGCAAGGAGGAAGTCGGCCGGCAGGAGCGCAAGAACCCCAGCTTGTGGGACGGGCTGGGCGGCAAGGTCGCCAAGGCGGCGGCCGGCGCGGCGGCTGCCAGCGCGGGGTCGATCCTGGCGCAGTCGATGCAGGGCAAGAAGAGCCGCGCGGATCCCAAGGCCTCGGCCGCCAGCGCGGCCGCCGGCACCGTGGGCGACGCCTTCGGCAAGGCCATCGGCTTCCCGGGGCTGGGCCGCTTCGCCCGCAACCTTATCGGGGGCCTGATGCGCTGACCCGATGAGGGTCGGTCTCCGCCCGGTCGTGTTTGCCGCGCTGCTGGCAGCGCCCGGGGCGGCGCGCGCGCAGGATGCGGCATCGGGGCCGGTCGCGGAAGCGTCCGGCATCCTCGTCTCGGCGGAAAGACCGGACCTTCCCTTCGGCCGCCTCGACGATTCCGTCAGGCCCCTGGCCTATCGGCTGGACATGACGCTCGATCCCGCGAAGCCGCGGTTTTCCGGCCATGTCGAGATCGACCTGACATTGGCCGCCGGAACCTCGCGGATCTATCTTCATGGCCGCGATCTCGATGTCACGCGTGCGGAAGCGCGGATCGGCGCGCGCGGTGTCTCGGCGCACTGGCGCCAGCTCGATGCGAACGGGCTGGCCGAAGTGCGTTTCGACGAGCCGCTCCCCCCCGGCCGGCTCACGCTTTCCTTCGACTATTCGGCGGCGTTCGGTCAGGGCCCCGCCGGTCTGTTCCGGGTGGAAGTGGAAGGCGCGTGGTATGCCTGGAGCCAGTTCCAGTCGATCGACGCGCGCGCCGTATTTCCCGGTTTCGACCAACCGGGCTTCAAGACGCCTTTCGCCGTCACCTTGCGCACCCCGCCCGGCCTCATGGCGATCAGCAATGGCCCTGAAGTGGGTACCGCGGTGATCGAGAATGGCCTGGCCGTTCACCGCTTCGCCCCCGGCCCGCCGCTGCCGACCTATCTGGTGGCGATCATGGCCGGGCCGTTCGCCAGCGTGTCCGGCGAAGTGCCGCCTTCGCCCCAGCGGGCAGAACCCTTGCCGCTGCGGATCGTCTCCACCCGCCAGAACGCGGCAAACCTCGCCTTCGCGCTGGAGGGCAGCAAGCGCATCGTCACCCTGCTGGAGGACTATTTCGGAGAGCGCTTTCCCTTCCCGAAGCTCGACCAGGTGACCAGCCCGATCCTGCCCGGCGCCATGGAGAACCCCGGCGCCGACCTCTACCGCGACGACATCCTTGTCATGGACGAGAACGCGCCGGTGGAGCAGCAGCGGCAGTTCGGCATGATCGTGGCGCACGAACTCGGCCACCAGTGGTTCGGCGATCTCGTCACGCCGGACTGGTGGGACGATCTCTGGCTCAACGAGAGCTTCGCCAACTGGATCGGCTACCGCGTGGGCGAGCAGTGGCGGCCGGACCTTGGCATTGCGGGCGATGCACTGCGCACCGGGTATCAGGCGATGGACATCGACGGCCTGCTCGCCGGCAGGCCGATCCGCCAGCCCATCGAAACCAGCGAGCGGATCGATTCCGCTTTCGATTCGATCACTTACGGGAAAGGCGGTCATGTCGTGGGCATGATTGCGCAGTGGCTGGGAGAGGAGCGCTTCCGCCAGGGCGTGCGCCGCTACATCGACGCGCACCGGCAGGGTAGCGCCACCAGCGCCGATTTCTTTGCCGCCCTGGCCGACGTGGCCGGAGACCCTCGCCTGGTGCCGGCCATGCGCAGTTTCGTGGAGCAGCAGGGCGTGCCGCTGCTCGCCATGCGCCAGGCCGGTGACCGGGTCACGGTGACGCAGCTTCGTTATACCACGGCCGGTGTGGCGCCGCCCGAGGCGCGCTGGACGATCCCGCTCTGCTTTCACCGCGGGCCCCAGCGCCTGTGCACGATCATGGACCAGGGCACGCAGGCCTTCTCGGTGCCCGGAGAAGGGCCGGTGTTCCCCAATGCCGGAGGCAGCGGCTACTATCGCTTCGAACTCACCGCCAACCACTGGAAGGCGCTGATCGCCGAGGCCGACCGCCTGCCCGGCGGCGAGGCCCTGGCGCTTGTCGATTCGCTCGATGCCTCGATCCGGGCCGGGCGCGGCAACGTGGCGGAAATGGCGGGGCTGGCCCGCAAGCTGATCCGCCATCCGGACCCTCACGCCGCCGATGCGCCGGACAAGGCATTGGCCCGCTACATGATGGAAGGCTTCGTCGGCACTCCGGCGCGGCGCAGCTTCGGTCTCTTGCGCGAGCGGCTCTATGCGCCGCTGCTCAAGGAACTCGGCTTCGACCCTCGCCTCGGGGCCTATGCCCACGAGGCGCCGGCGCGGACCCAGCGCCGCGTGCAAGTGGTGGCCGCCCTGCTCAACACCGGGCGCGGCGCGCGCCTGCGCGACCAGCTCGCCGATGCCATGGCGGCCTATCTGGCCGGTGACCATGCCGTGCTCGACCCTGCCTGGCTGGACCATGCGCTCGATCTCTACCTCTATCGGCGGCCTGCCGAAGCGGCGCGGGATCTGGTGGACCGGGCGCTCGCCTCGGAAGACCCGGTGTTCCGGCCCGCGGCGCTGGCGGCCGCCTCCCGCACCGGAGATGCCAAGCTCGCGGCCTGGCTGCTCGCCATGGACGACCCGCGTCTGCGCGAAAGCGAAAGACGCGACCTTCTGGACGGCGTGATGGCGCGCAGCGCCACGCGCGAACTGGGTTACGATTGGGCGCTCGCGCATCTGGACGGGCTGCTGGACGGCAGCGATGGGCCGTTCCTGGTCCGGCGCCTGCCGCAGATGCTCGGGCGGTTCTGCTCGGTGGACCGGGCCACCCGGATCGCGCGCGACTTCAAGGCGCGGCTGGCGGGAACGCCCGGAGCCCTCGAACTCGACCGCGCGATCGAGCGCGTGCGCAATTGCGGTTTGCTCGACGACATGCTGGGCGCTCAGATCGACGCCGAGTTCGCCAAGCTGAAATGACGGCCCGAAGCGCCGTCCGCTGTCTGGAATTAACCGACTGCGCCGCGAACGTCAGCCCAGAGGCAGCTCCAGCCGAGCGGTCAGGCCTTCGACGGCGCCGCTTGCCGAGAGCCGGTTGGACAGAACCAAGGCGCCGCCGTGCTGGTCGGCAATCGCGCGGGCGAGCGCGAGGCCGAGCCCGGCGCCGCCCGTGGCGCTGTTGCGCGATGGGTCGCCGCGGGTGAAGGGGTTCATCATGTCCGCGATCGCATCGTCGGGAATGCCGGGGCCATCGTCCTCGATCAGGATGACGGCGCGGCCCTCCGCGCGGGAGAGCGAGACGCGGGCGCGTTCGCCGTAGCGCAGCGCATTGCCGATGAGGTTGCGCAAGGCGCGGCGGATCCAGGTGGGACGCAGTTCCAGCGCCATCCGCGCGGTGTCTCCCACTTCGACCGGCTCGCCCATGTCCTCGTATTCCTCGATCACCGAGAACATCAGCGCGGAGAGTTCGGTGCGTTCGAGCGGATCGCTGGGTCGGCCGACGCGGGCGAGGGACAGGATGTCGTCCAGGGTGTGGACGATGTCCTCGATGGTGGCTGCCATGCGGCCGCGCTCGACGTCGTCCGTCACCGATTCGATGCGGACGCGCAGTGCCGCCAGCGGGGTCTTGAGATCGTGGCCAATGGCGCCCAGCATGACGTTCTTCTCGTCCAGCAGGGCGGCGATGCGCGATTCCATCGCGTTGTGGGCGATGATGAGGCGCTGCATGTCCTCCGGCCCGGAAGGGGCCAACTGGCCCTCCACGTCCTGCGTGGCGGCGAAGCGTTCGAGGCGGCGCGTCAGGGCGGCGAGCGGCCGGGTGATGCGGCGCAGGATCAGCGCCACGGCGGCCATGACGACGATGTAGATGATGATCGTCTGGACCAGCACCGGCGTCAGCAGGACGTTTTCCGGCCTCGGCGCGCGCACCCGCGAGATGATCCAGCTGCCGTTTTCTTCCGTGCGCACGCCGACCACCAGCAGGTTGGCCCGCATGATGCGGTCGATTTCCTCACGCGCGAGGCCGTAATTGGCGGCGCGATCCAGCGCGTTGCGGCGGGCGACGCGGTCGCGGCCGACGTCGCGGTGGACCACGACGATGTCGCGCACCGGGAACTCCTGGTCTGCCAGGATCTTGGCCAAGCCCACTTCCGCTTCCCGGTCGCGGGTTTCTCCGGGACCGGCGGGGGAGCGCGTGCTGTATTCGAGATGGTAGCCCTTGGGCGGCGGGCCGGAGAGCGGCACGCGCGGCCCGTCATGCCGCCGCGACAGCGCGCGGGGGCCGCGCGTTTCCATGATGAGGCGGAACGCGGAGGCATTGAGCATGCTCGCCTCGTAGCCCTCGCGCTGGGCGCGATAGACCAGGAACGCGCCCAGGCCCTGCACGAGCATCAGCGCGACGGCCACTGCCAGCAGCATCTGGCCCATCAGGCTGTGGGGACGCGGCATCTTCAGGCTCGACATCTTGCGGGTTCCGCTCAGTCCACGTCCAGCGGCACGCGCCGGACGTCCGTGGCCAGCATGTAGCCGCCGCCCCACACGGTCTGGATCAGCTGCGGGTTGCGCGAATCGACCTCGATCTTGCGGCGCAGGCGGCTGACCTGGTTATCCACCGCGCGGTCGAACAGATGCGCTTCGCGGCCCTGCACCATGTCGAGCAGCCGGTCGCGGTTGAGCACCTGGCGCGGGTGTTCGAGGAAGGCCATGAGCAGGCGGAACTCGACCGAGGAAATTGGCACGGTCGCGCCTTCGGCATCGGAAAGGCGGCGCTTGAGCGGATCGAGCAGCCAGCCTTCGAAAGCGAAGGCCTCGTTCTCCGGCGCCTGCGCAGGCATGCGGGCGGCGCGGCGCAGGACGGAGCGGATGCGGGCGACCAGTTCGCGGGGCTCGAAAGGCTTCACGACGTAATCGTCGGCGCCGATCTCCAGCCCGACGATCCGGTCGGTCGCCTCGCCGCGCGCGGTGAGGAAGATCACCGGAATGTCCTGCGCTTCCACGAAGTGGCGGCAGAGCGAGAGGCCGTCCTCGCCCGGCATCATGATGTCGAGCAGGACGAGATCGGGCCTGTCGTCGCGCAGCTTGCTGCGGGCTTCGGCTGCACTCGTGGCCGGGGTGACGGCAAACCCCTGGCGCGACAGGTAGTCGGCCAGGGGCTCGCGGAGTGCAGCTTCGTCGTCGACCAGCAGGATGCGGGCGGGCGAGATGTCGTTCATTCCAATCCTTTTCCGTCCGGTCGCGCGGGCGGGGTCTCGGGTTACTTCGTCGCGGGTGCAGGGGCCGGGGGCGGCGGCGGGGTATCGCCCCGGCCGCGCCGGGCCTCCCCACGCTCGCCCTTGCGGGCCTGCCACTCGGCACGCATCTTGTCATGCGCGGCGCGGCGTTCCTCAGGGGTGACCTTGCCGTCCTTGTTGGTGTCCGCGGCATCGAAGCGCTGGAGGGCGGCCGCGACGAATTCGGCGCGGGTCACGGAGCGATCGCCATCGGCGTCCGCCTTGCCGAAGCCCATCATCGGACCCTTCATGCCGCCGCGCGGACCGTCGTGGCGGCCATGGCGATCCTTTCCGGGGCGCCCCGTGGGGCCGGCCATGTCGGGGCTACCGGGAGGCGGCGGCATTGCGCCTTCCGCGCCGGGGGGCGGTGGGGGCATGTCGGCCAGTCGGTCACCATTGGGTCGGTCACCATGGGGCCGGTCACCATCGGGCCGATTACCATCAGGTCGGTCGCCGTCACCGCGCGGTCCGCGATCGGCCATGAATTCGGCCTTGGAGATCGATCCGTCCTTGTTGGTGTCGAGACGGTCGAACGCGGCTTCGCGCATCTGCTGGCGGCGGGCCTCGCGGTCTGCGCGGTCGAGCTTGCCGTCCTTGTTCACGTCGAGACGCGCGAACATTTCCTCCGCCCGGCTCTGGGCTTCGGCGCGCGTTTCGGGATGGTCGCGCTGCGGGCCGGCAGGAGATTGGGCCGGAGATTGGGCACAGGCCACCCCGGCAACGGCCAGCGCAGCGGCGGAGATGCCTACGGCGATCTTGCTGAAGCGGTTCATCCTCTGGGCTCTCTTTCTTCGGGCGAATAGGGCGAAAGCCGGGGGACGGGGAAGGGAGGGGGAAGAACAGCCCCGCGGCTTTCTGAGATCCCGTCTAACGACCGCTTGTCGCGCAGTTGTGCCGCCTTGCGGCTTTATTGTCGCCAATTGTCACAGGCTTGGCACTCTATTCATGCGGAGGCAAGCCTTGCGCCGTCTCATCGCGGCCGGTGCTGCGTTCCCATCCCCGCCGTCACGAACAGCGCCGTCGCCCGGCCGTCGACATCGGCGGTATGCCAGGCGCCGGGCGGGTTGATGGCATATTCGCCGGGCTGGAGCGACACGGTGCGCGCCGTGCCGTCCGCCAGTTCCTGGTGCAGCGTGATCGCCCCGCCCAGGCAGACCACGAGTTCGTCGCCGGCGGGGTGCATTTCCCAGCTGTCCCAGCTTTCGTCGAAATCGTACATCGAGACGAGGCGGCCCTCGGCCCCGTCGGCGGCATTCCGCTCGATATAGCCGGCGTACCATTCCATGCCGGTGAAAGCGGGCTGCGCCCTGGCCACCGCGCCGAGGCCGAGATGGACCGGATGGGTCCTGAGATCGTGCACTGCGTCCGTCATCGGGCGACTCCTCCCGGCCAGCCTGTTTCCGGGAGGAGGTTACGCCTGAGCCCGCAGGCTCACAACATCGGAAGCCGCGCGCTCAGAACGGGCGGCACTGCGCGTCGAGCCAGTGCTTCACTTCGCCCTCGACTTGCGGGCCGATCACCTGGAGCACCTTGGCATGGTAGGCATTCCACCAGGCCACTTCCTCCGCGGTAAGCAGCGAAAGGTCGACGAGGCGGCGGTCGATCGGCACCAGGGTCAGCGTCTCGAAGCCAAAGTATTCGCCGTCCGCTCCGGCGAACTGGCGCGGTTCGACGAGGATCAGGTTCTCGATGCGAATGCCGTATTCGCCGGCCTTGTAGTAGCCCGGCTCGTCGCTGAGGATCATACCCGCGAGCAGTTCCTGGGATGTGCCGGCCTGGCCGCCCGCCGGCTTGCCGATGCGCTGCGGTCCTTCGTGAACCGAGAGGAAACTGCCCACGCCGTGGCCGGTGCCATGGGCGTAGTCGAGCCCGACGGCCCAGAGGAACTGACGTGCCAGCGCGTCGAGCTGGCCGCCGTTGGTGCCCTTGGGGAAGACCGCGCGGTCGATGGCGATATGGCCCTTGAGCACGCGGGTGAAGCGGTCCTTCACTTCGGCCGGCGGGGCGCCGCTCTCATTTTCCGGACTGCCGATCCACACGGTGCGGGTGATGTCGGTGGTGCCGCAAGGGTACTGCCCGCCCGAATCGACGAGGTAGACGCTTTCCGGCGCCAGGGTCAGGCTCGATTCGTCCGAGACGCGGTAGTGCGGGCTGGCCGCGTTGGGCCCGGCGCCGGAGATCGTGTCGAACGAGAGGTCGCGAAGATCGCCGCATTCCTGGCGGAAGGCGTGGAGACGGTCCGAAGCGCTCATCTCGGTCACTTCGCCCTTGGGGCCTTCGACCGAGAGCCAGTGCAGGAAGCGCGTGACGGCCACCCCGTCGATGGCCTGGGCCTTGCGGTGGCCCTGCTGCTCGACCGGGTTCTTCACAGCCTTGGGCAGGATCGTGGGATCGCGTTCCTCGACGATCGCGGCGCCGGCGGCGCGCAGTGTCTCGAACACGGCGGCCACGGCATTGTCGGGATCGACCGAGACGCGCTTGCCCGCCAGTTTGCCGAGGCCCGCGACGAAGGCATCGCGCGGCTGGATGCGAACCGCATTGCCAAGGTGCTGGCGCAGTTCGGCCGTCACCTTTTCCTCGGCGATGTAGAGATCGGCCGTGCCGTCGGCATGGGCGACGACGTAGGAGAGCGCCACGGGGGTCCGCTCCACGTCCGTGCCGCGCAAGTTGAGCAGCCAGGCAATGGAATCGAGCGCCGAGATCACGGTCGCATCGAGACCGCGCGCGGTCAGCCATTCGGAGACGGCGGCGCGCTTGGCCTTGCTCGATTCGCCGGCGAAGGCATCGTCATGGACGATCGCCGCAGCGGGCGAGGGGGCGGGCTGGTCCTGCCAGACGGCATCGATCGGGTTGCCGTCCACCGCCACGAGCGTGCCGCCCTTGTGCGAAAGCGCGGCCTGGGCGGCTTCCACCCATTTGGAGCCGTGAAGCCAGGCGTCGTAGCCGATCTTCGCACCCTTGGGCGCATTCTCGCCAAGCCAGCGGGCGGCGCTGGTCTGCGGCACGCTTTCATAGGCATAGGCCTTGCCGTCCACCTGCTCGCGCACCTGGAGGGTATAGCGCCCGTCCACGAACATGGCGGCGGCGGGAGAAAGCGTGGGATCGGTAAGCACCACGGCCGTTCCGGCCGAGCCGCCGAAGCCGGTGAGCCAGGCGAGGCGCTGCGCATAGGCGCCGACGTATTCGCTCATATGCTCGTCGGAAATGGGGATTACGAAGCCGTCGAGGCCGCGCGACTTGAGTTCCTGGCGCAAGGCATCGAGCCGCGCTTCGTGGGTATTCATCAACATGAGGTGGGTATCCGGCTTGCGGGGGTCATGTGTGCAACATAGATGGAGGCAATGGCAGATTCCACCCAGGCCCTTGCAGGTCCTCCACAGGCGGCGAAGAAGCCGCATTCCTTCACTCACCACGGCCTGAGCGTGGAAGACGACTACGCCTGGCTGCGTGACGCGGGTTATCCCGAGGTCACCGACAAGGCGGTGCTGGACCATCTCGAAGCGGAAAACCGCTGGTTCGAGTCGCGCATGGAAGGCCGCCAGGGGCAGATCGACGCGCTGTTCAAGGAAATGCGCGCGCRCATCAAGGAAGCCGACAAGTCGGTGCCGCAGAAGGACGGCGATTTCCTCTACTGGATCGAATTCGAGGAAGGCGCCGAATACAAGAAGTGGTGGCGCCGCCCCGTGGGCGCCAGCGAAGACGGCAGCGCCGACGAGCTGATCCTGGACGAAGTGGCCCTGGCCGAGGGCAAGGAATACTTCAACCTCGGCGCGATCTCCACCAGCGCCAACGGCAAGCTGCTGGCCTATGCCTATGACGACAACGGTTCGGAGCGCTTCACCGCGCGGATCAAGAACCTGGAGACCGGCGAACTCCTGCCTGACGAAATCCCCGGCACGCTCTCGGCGCTGGTCTGGGTGGCGCAGGACAAGGGCCTCGTCTACTCGCTGGCCAACGAGCAGTGGCGTACCGACAATGCCCGCCTGCACTGGCTGGGGCAGCCGCTGGAAAGCGATGTCGAACTCTATCACGAGGATGACGAGGGTTTCCGCGTCGGTTCCTCGCTCTCCTCCAACGAGAAGTGGCTGCTGATCGGCGCCAGCGATCACGAGACCAGCGAATGCCGCATGGTCCTTGCCGACGATCCGCTGGGCCCGCAGATCCTGGTCAAGCCGCGCGTCAAGGGCGTGGAATACGACGTGGATGAGCGCGAGGGCGTGCTCTACATCCATACCAACGACAGCCACGAGAACTTCCGCCTCGCCACCGCGCCGCTGGATAATCCCGGCGAGTGGAGGACGCTGATCGAGGGGGCCGATGCCTTCTACCTCACCGGCGTGGACCTGTTCCGCGACTTCTACGTGGTCGAAGGCCGGAAGACGGCCGGGCGCGGGGCCGGGCTCGACCAGATCGAGCTGCGCTACTACGACGATTCCTCCCGCGTCGAGCCGATCGTCTTCCCCGAGGCCAGCTACTCGGCCGGGCTTTCCAACAATCCCGAATGGCACATGGACGTGCTGCGGGTGACGTACGAATCGATGGTCAGCCCCTCGTCGGTCTACGACTACGACGTGAAGGACCGCACGCTGGAGCTGCTGAAGGTCCAGGAAATCCCTTCGGGCTACGACGCCTCGCTCTATGCCACCGAGCGGCTGGAAGTGACCGCGCGCGACGGCACGGCGATCCCGGTCTCGGTCGTCTATCGCCGCGACCGCACGAGTGCCGGGCCGCTGCATCTCTACGGCTACGGCGCCTACGGTATCTCCATCGATCCGGGATTCTCGACGGCGCGCCTCAGCCTCGTCGACCGTGGGTTCGCTTATGCCATTGCCCATATCCGCGGCGGCGACGATCTGGGCCGCGCCTGGTACAAGGCCGGCAAGCTGGAGAAACGGGCCAATACGTTCAACGACTTCGTCGATGTGGCCAAGGGCCTGATCGAGCGCGGCTTCACCGAGGCGGGCAAGATCTCGATCTCGGGCGGCTCGGCGGGCGGCGAACTGATGGGCGCGGTCATCAATTCCGATCCCGACCTGTTCGGCGCGGTGGTGGCGCATGTGCCTTTCGTGGACGTGCTGAGCACCATGCTCGACGATACATTGCCGCTGACCCCGGGCGAATGGCCGGAATGGGGCAATCCCATCGAGGACCGCGCGGCCTTCGAGCTTATCCGCAGCTACTCGCCCTACGATCAGGTCAAGGCCCAGGCCTATCCGCCGCTGATGGTGACGGCCGGGCTCAACGATCCCCGCGTGACGTATTGGGAGCCCGCCAAGTGGGTCGCCCGTCTGCGCGAATTGAAGACGGACGGCAACGAACTGATCCTCAAGACCAACATGGGTGCGGGCCACGGCGGCAAGTCCGGCCGGTTCGAGAGCCTGAAGGAAACCGCGGAGGAGTTCGCGTTCATCCTCTGGCAGCTCGGCGTTTCCGAGTGAAGCCGCCCTTCACCCGGACATTCACGGCGCAGGCCCATGACATCGACGTCATGGGCCACGTCAACAATGCGGTCTGGGTGCAATGGATGGAGGCCATGGCCACCGCGCACTGGGAAGCGGTGGCCCCGCCCGAGCACCAGGCGCTCTACGCCTGGGTCGTGACCCGGCACGAGATCGATTATCGCGGCAATATCCGCGAGGGCGAAAGCGTGACGGGAGAGACCTTCATTCCCGAAGGTCCGAGCGGCGCGCGCTTCGTGCGCCGCGTGGATTTCCGCAATGAAACGGGCAAAGTGCTCGTTTCCGCCCGGACGACCTGGGCCATGATCGACATCGCCTCCGAACGCCTCATGCGCGTGCCTCCCGAGGTCGCGGCGCCCTTCTGGGACGGGTCTGACTGACCCAGCGCAACTTTCCGCGCAACCCTTGGTATGTTCCCGGAAGCTCGGGCAGCCCTCGTCCCGGGACAAGGCCGGGACGAGAGCCGCCAGATCATCAGCCCAGAACGTCGCTCACCGGCACGTAGTCGTACCCCAGCTCGGTCGCCACGGCCTCGAAGGTCACTTTTCCGGCGTGGACGTTGAGGCCCTCGGCCAGGTAAGGATCGGCCTGTAGCGCGGCCTTCCAGCCGAGGTTGGCGATCGCCAAGGCGTGGGGCAGGGTGACGTTGTTCAGCGCGTAAGTGCTGGTGCGGGCCACGGCGCCCGGCATGTTGGCCACGCAGTAGTGGACGATGCCGTCGACCACGAAAGTCGGCTCGGCATGGGTGGTGGCATGGCTGGTTTCGAAGCAGCCGCCCTGGTCGATGGCGACGTCCACCAGCACGGCGCCCGGCTTCATCGTGCCGAGCATGTCGCGGGTCACCAGCTTGGGAGCGGCCGCGCCGGGGATCAGCACCGCGCCGATCACGAGGTCGGCATCGGCCACGCTTTCCGCCAGGTTGGCGGTGCTGGCGAAGCGGGTCTTGGCGCGGGCCTCGAAATAGATGCCCAGCCGCTCGAGTACGTCGGGGCTGCGGTCGAGGATGGTGACGTCGGCGCCGAGGCCCACGGCCATCTGCGCGGCGTTGAAGCCGACCACGCCGCCGCCGATCACTGCGACTTTGCCCGGCATCACGCCCGGTACGCCGCCCAGCAGCACGCCGCGCCCGCCATGGGCCTTCTCCAGCGCGGTGGCGCCGGCCTGGATCGACATCCGCCCGGCCACCTGGCTCATCGGCTTGAGCAGCGGAAGCTGCCCGCCGGGGCCGGTCACGGTTTCATAGGCGATGGCGGTGACGCCGGACTTCACCAGGTCGGCCGTCTGCTCGGGGTCGGGGGCGAGGTGCAGGTACGTGTAGAGGATCTGGCCTTCCCGCAACATGGCGCGTTCGCCCGCCTGCGGTTCCTTGACCTTCACGACCATCTCGCAGCCTTCGAAGATCTCCCGCGCGGTCGCCACGATCTTGGCGCCCTGGCGGGTATAGTCGGCGTCGCTGGCGCCGATGCCCTGGCCGGCACCGCTTTCCACCCAGACTTCGTGCCCGTGAGTCACGAGTTCGCGGGCACTCTCCGGCGTCAGGCCGACGCGATATTCGTGGTTCTTGATTTCCCTGACCGTACCGACACGCATATTATCGACTCCGCGAAAAACTCTCCTGCCGATGAGATACACCCGGGCCTCTGCAATGTTTCACCGAATTGGGGCTTGTCAGAAAGCGAGGCAGGAATATTTCCCAGTCCTGAAACAAACGACAAGAGAATTTTCCATGGACCGGGCAGACCGCGCACTCCTCGAAGCGTTGCAGGCGGATTCCTCGCGCTCGATCGCCGAACTGGCGGCTCTGGTGAACCTGTCGTCCTCCGCCTGCCACCGGCGCATCCGTGCCCTGGAGGAGCAGGGCCTGATCCTGGGCTATGCCGCGCGGGTGGATGCCCGGCGGCTGGGCCTGTCGATGGAAGTCTTCGTCGAGATCACGCTGACCAGCCAGAGCCGCGAGGCCATGGAGCGTTTCGAGCGGGCGGTGGGAGACTTCGACGATATCCTCGAATGCCACCTGATGTCGGGCGCGGCGGATTATCAGCTGCGCGTCGCGGCCTCGGACCTCGATCACTACGACCGCATCCACCGCGACTGCCTGGCGCGGCTGCCGGGGGTATCGTCGATGCGGACAAGCTTCGCCCTGCGCCGGATCAAGCGGTTCGAGGGCTATTCGGTGCCGTGAGCGCCCGCGGGCAAGGCGTCACCCGAAGGGGCGCTTCCCGGAGGGATGCCGCCCGCCAGCGTCAATGCGCGTCGCGCAGGTCCTGGGTCAGGATGCGGTCGCGCGCGGCGCGTAAGTCGCCGGTCTCGTGCTGGATCGACAAGCGCTCCCGGTCGCTGGCGCGATAGGTTTCCTCGGCATTGTCGATCTGCTCGATGGAGAGGCCAAGGTCGTCCAGCGCCTCGCGGGCCAGGGCGACAGCCGATTCCATCACTTCGCGGACCATGAAGGTGACGGGGGCATCCATCAGCCGGATCATCGCGCGGCGGTCATAGACACGGGCGAGGATGCGGGCATCGGGGAAAGCCTCGTGGACGTTCTGGAGGAAGCTGTCCGAGAGCTGGTCGCCGTCGATGCAGAACACGATCATCTGCGCGCCGCCGGCGCCGGCCTGCCGCAACAGGTCGATGCGGGTGCCGTCCCCGAACCAGACTTTCGCGCCGAAACCGCTGGCGACGTCGATCATCTCGATGTCGGTATCGATCAGCGTCACCTGGATTTCGGCGGCGATCAGCACTTGCGCCACGGTCTGGCCGAAGCGGCCGTAACCCACCAGTAGGGCCTTGGCGCCGTCCTTGCGGGGCCCTTCGCGGGTTTCCTTGCTGGTCGGCATTTCGCGGATGCGCGCGGTGGCCATCATCAGGAACGGGGTGGTGACCATCGACAGGGTGACGATGGCGCTGAACAGGCTGGCGGCGCGCGGCTCGATCAGCCAGGCGCTCTGCGCCTGCGCGAAAAGCACGAAGCCGAACTCGCCGCCCTGGCTCAGCAGCAGGCCGAGCGCCAGCGCACTGCGCCAGTTCATGCGGAACAGCAGGCCCAGCCCGAAGATCACCGAAGCCTTCACCGCGATCAGGGCCAGCGCCATGGTGGCGACGAACAGCGGGCGCTCGGCAATGGCGGAAAGGTCCAGCATCATGCCGACCGACATGAAGAACAGGCCGAGCAGGATCGAGCGGAACGGCTCGACGTCGGCCTCCAGCTCGTGGCGGTAAGGCGTATCGGCGAGCATGACGCCGGCGATGAAGGCACCCAGCGCGGTCGAAAGGCCGAGCGACTGCATCAGCGCGGCAGAGGCGATCACGGTGAACAGCGCGGCGAAGACGAACATCTCGCGCTCGCCGAGATTGCCGATCAGGCGGAACAGCGGGCGGATCACGAAGCGCCCGGCCAGGATCAGGCCGGCGATGGCGGCCAGGGTCTCCAGCACCAGGATCCAGCCCGGAGGGCCTTCAGGCAAATGCGGGTTGCGGTTCATCGCCGCGATGATCGTGATCAGCGGGATGATCGACAGGTCCTGGAACAGCAGGATTGCGAAGGAGCGTTCGCCGAAAGGCGTGTTCAGGCGCCCGGCGCTCTGAAGCATCGGCAGGACCTGCGCGGTCGAGGACAGCCCCAGCGGCAGCCCCAGCGCCAGCGAGGCGGCCAGGCTGAACCCGGCGGAATAATAGATCACCGCAGAGACCGCGAGGCCGCAGAGCGTCACTTGCAGGAAGCCGAGGCCGAAGATCTCGTTGCGCATCCGCCAGAGCCGCCGCGGCGCCAGTTCCAGGCCGACGATGAACAGCAGCAGGGTGATGCCCAGCTCGGCAATGCCCAGCTTGTTCTCCGGATCGCCGACCAGGCCCAGCGCGTAAGGCCCGAGGATGGCGCCTGCGAGCAGGTAGCCCAAGGTCGCACCCAGGCCGAGGCGGCGGAACAGCAGGACGAAGGCAAGCGCCGTGCCGAGCAGCAGGAAGCCGTCGCGCAGGAGGAATGCCTGGGTATGATCTTCCATCGGGGCCTTTCGGGCGGGAAGCGAAAATTGCGTGCGGACGGTCTTCTTAGGGCGTCACGCTGCGGTGCGGAACCCTAGACGAAGGGAGGGGCCAGAAAAGGCCAAACGATCCAAGTGGGGCTGAACCGGGCCGCGTCGGACCGGGCGCGCCGATCGGGGGGCGGGCCGATCGGGGGCCGGGCCTGCGATGGCTCAGCGCGGGAGCACGCCGGTGCAGACATATTTCAGCACCAGCCCGTCCTCGCCCGCCCATTGCACGCCGGAGATGCTTGGGCTGGCATCGCTCCAGTCCCGCAGGACCGTGCCGTTCGATCGGACGATGCGCCAGTGATAGGACAGGGCGCGGCTGCCGGTGCAGTCCACCGCGCGCTCGGTGTAGAGCACGGTGCCTTGCGGATAGCCGGCATTGGCGCGCAGCAGGACCTGCATCTGCCGGAACTGCCGCCCGATCATGCCGGCCTTCACGCTGGCCTTGTCGACATAGACGCTGCGGCCGAGCGTGTTCTCCACGCTGGGCACGAACAGACGCTGCCATTGCGCCGCCACGCCCGTCGCCGCCCCGCCCGTCGCGGCCCCGCCGGTCGTGGCCAGGGCGGGCGCGGCCAGCAGGCCGAGCAGGGTCAGGCCGCGCTTTCCGGCTGGCATCAGAGCGGGCTGCCGTTCTCGTCGCGGTAGATGTCGCGGCGGCCGACGTGGTTGGCGGGGCCGACGTAGCCGTCGTTCTCCATGCGCTCCACCCACTTGGCGGCGGTGTTGTAGCCGACGCCCATCTGCCGCTGGAGCCACGAGACCGAGACTTTCTGGTTCTCGAACACCAGCTGGCAGACCTGCCGGTACTTGCGCTCTTCCGGCTGGTCCGACGCGGTGGCGTCGAGGTCGTCGAAGCCGAAGGAGCCTTCCTCCGGCTCCTCGGTGACGGCATCGACGTAGTTCGGCTTGCCCTGGCCGCGCCAGTGATCGGCAACGTGCTCGACTTCCTCGTCCGAGACGAAGGGCGCGTGGACGCGTTTGATCGGGTCGGTGCTGGGCTTGTAGAGCATGTCGCCCTTGCCGAGCAGCTGCTCGGCGCCCTGTTCGCCCAGGATGGTGCGGCTGTCGATGCGGCTGGTTACGGCGAAGGAGATACGGGTCGGCAGGTTGGCCTTGATGACGCCGGTGATGACGTCGACCGAGGGGCGCTGCGTGGCCATGATGAGGTGAATGCCCGCCGCGCGGCTCTTTTGCGAGAGGCGCTGGATCAGCACTTCGATTTCCTTGCCCACCGTGACCATGAGGTCGGCCAGTTCGTCGACGATGAGGACGATCTGCGGCAGCGTCTCGTAATCGAGCTGGCGATCCTCGTAGAGTTCCTCGCCCGTCTCCGGGTCGAAACCGATCTGGATGCGGCGGCCGAGCGGCTTGCCCTTGGCGGCGGCGGCGCGGACCTTTTCGTTGAAGCTGGCAAGGTTGCGCACCGAAATCTCGCTCATCTGGCGATAGCGGCGCTCCATTTCCTCTACCGCCCACTTCAGCGCGCGCACGGCCTTCGGCGGTTCGGTCACCACCGGCGAGAGCAAGTGCGGAATATCGTCGTAGCTCTTGAGTTCAAGAACCTTGGGATCGACGAGGATCAGCCGGCACTGCGCGGGGGTGAGGCGGTAGAGCAGCGAAAGCAGGATGACGTTGAGGCCGACCGACTTGCCCGACCCGGTGGTACCCGCGACCAGCAGGTGCGGCATGGTTGCAAGGTCCGCCACCACGGGCTCGCCGGCGATGTCCTTGCCCAGGATGATCGGCAGCATGCCCTTGTGGTTGGCGAAAGCCTCCGAGGCGACCATTTCCTTGAACGAGACCATCTGGCGGTCGGCGTTCGGAAGCTCGATGCCCATGACCGTGCGGCCGGGGATCGAGGCGACGCGCGCGGAAATCGCGCTCATGTTGCGGGCGATGTCGTCGGCCAGGCCGATCACGCGGCTGGCCTTGATGCCGGGAGCAGGCTCCAGCTCGTACATGGTGACGACCGGGCCGGTGCGCACGGCTGTGATCTCGCCCTTGACGTTGAAGTCGTCAAGCACGGTTTCCAGCAGCCGCGCATTGCGCTCCAGGCTGAGCTTGTCGACCTTGGGCTGCGAATTGGGCGGCGGATCGGCCAGGATGTCGAGCCCGGGCAGTTCGTACTTGTCGAACATGTCCTTCTGGCGGTTGCCCAGGTTGAGCTGCGCAGGGGCGGCGCTGGCCTTGGGATCGCTGATTTCGGGCGCCTTGCGCGGCTTGTCGGCCGCAGCGTCGAAAGCGGCGGCGGGCGCATCGATGCGGGGCGCGGGCTTGGCCATTTCCTCGCCCACGTCGCGCGCGCTTGTATCGCGTGCCCCCTTGTCGCGTGATTTGGTCTTCTCGGACATGGCGGGCGCTGCCTCGCCTTCGCCGCGCAGGCGGCCGATCCGGCCCGGCAATGTCAGCAGGCGCACCCAGTCGACCGCGAAGACCTGTCCGGCCAGGGCCACGCCGGCGAGCGCGCAGAGCAGCGCCAGCACGAGCTTGATCCAGCCCTGGACGACTTCGGGCGCGAAGGCCGCGATGCCGGTGATGCCCTTGGCGCCCAGCAGGCCGGTGATGCCGCCCATCGAGGCGGGCAGCACGCCGCCCGGCGCCGTGAAGACCAGCGACATGACCGTGGCGATCAGCGTCATGGCGATCGCCAGCACCGCCACCGGGCGCCACCAGCGCTGGTTGGAATGCTCGATCTCGTTGTCGTCCTCTTCCACCAGCAGCCAGAGCTTGCGGGCGAAGACGTAGAGCAGCGGCACGAACAAGGCCGAAACCGGGCCGAACAGCACCAGCGCGCGCTCGGCCACCCAGGCGCCGACGGAGCCCATCCAGTTCTGCGCCGGACCCCCTGCGGCCGTGGAGGCGGAAGGGTCGGTCTGGTGATAGCTGACGAGTGCCAGGGCCAGGAATGCCATGGCCGCGAACAGCGTCAGCGCGCCGCTCAGTTCGGAGGCGCGGCGCAGGGAGCGCTTGAGAACGGCGCGCCAGTTCGGCTTGGCGATCCGCCGTCCTGGTGCGATGGGCCGGGTGGCCATTAAGAATTCCCCCTGGAAATCGGGCCTCTGATCAGGCCCGGATAATGCGCTCTGGCGGGACTCGCCGTCAAGAATGGATCGGGAACAGCCCTGTGGGCTAGCGGGCAAGGCCCTGAATCGCAGCCCATTTCCTCGACGGCAAAGTGCGCGCCCGATGCACTGTCATGCCGCCCAGCGCAATCACCGGAACGGCGGAACGGGCGGCGAGCAAGTGAAAATGCACGCGGCCGAGCGTCCCCCCGCCGGGATGAGAGCGGGTCGCGAAGACCGGCGAGAGCAGGATGGCGTCGGCGCGGGCGCGGTGAGCCCGGCCCAGTTCGCGCAGGGAATGGACGGTGACGAGGCGCAGGCAAGCGGGCCCCCGCGCCAGCCTTGCGGGCGCGCCATAAGCGCCGTCTGCACCCCAGCCCCGCGCCGCCCGCGCCGGGCCCGACAGGAACACGCTGTGCCCGAAGCGGCGGGCCGCGCGCGCAAGCGCTACAAACCGGGCGCGGCGCGCGGCAGGTGCCAGGTGATAGTGCCGATAGACCAGCCCCGATCCCCGCGGCAGGCGGGCGAGGGTGCGCTCCAGGGCTTCGTCGTTGCGGGCGTCGGAGATGAGCCAGATGTCGGGAAGAGGCGGGTGGCGGTTCGGCACGAAGCCGCTATAGCAGCGCGCCATGGATCAGCCAGTATCTCCTCTCGACGACATTCGTGCCCGCATCGCCCAGGCTGCCCGCATTGCCGGGCGCGAGGCCGAATCGGTGGAACTCGTCGCCATCTCCAAGACTCACCCCGCCGAGGCCCTTGCGCCCCTTATCGCCCAGGGCCAGCGCGTCTTCGGCGAAAACCGCGTCCAGGAAGCCGAGGCCAAGTGGCCGGCCCTGCGCGGCGAGCACGAGGGGATTTCGCTTCATCTCGTGGGGCAGCTCCAGTCCAACAAGGCCGAGGATGCCCTGAACCTGTTCGACTGCATCCATTCGGTCGACCGCCCCTCGCTGGTGTCCGCGCTCGGCAAGGCGATGGACAGGACCGGCCGCCGGGTGCCCTGCTTCGTGCAGGTCAATATCGGCGCCGAGGAGCAGAAGGGCGGCTGCGCCATTGCCGAAGTGCCCGCATTGCTGGCTGCCGCGCGCGAGGCCGCGCTTCCGGTCGCGGGCCTGATGTGCGTGCCGCCGCAGGGCATCGAGGCAGCGCCGTTCTTCGCGCTCCTGGCGAAGATTGCGGCGGACAACGGCCTGTCGCAGCTTTCGATGGGTATGAGCGAGGACTTCGAGACCGCCATCATGCTCGGCGCCACGCATGTCCGCGTCGGCAGCGCCCTGTTCGGCGCGCGGGGCTGATCTGAACTTTAAAGCGGGCGCATCCCGGACCTGATCCGGGACCGCTGGCCGAGCCACGCTATGCCTGATGGGCAGCGGCGGCTTCACCTGCATCAGGACGAACCGCGAATTCGGCGCGTTTTACGTTGGCGCTACAGCGGAAATCCACGGGCGGATCGCGCAGCACCGCGAAGGGCGAAGTTCCGAACTCTGCCGGAAGTATCGGGCCGACCGGCTCGTTCTGGTCGAGTGTCACGCCACCAATCAGGAAGCGATCGCGCGTGAGAAGCAACTCAGGCGCTGGCGGCGGGAATGGATGCCGGCATCGATAGAGAGCGCCAATCCGCCTTGGGAGGACTTGGCGCTCTACTTGTAGGCGGGTGAGGCGCAGCCGGTCGTCCCGAATCAAGTCCGGGACTGTTCTACCAGCCGCGCCTCAGCCTCAGTTCGGCGTTTCCAGCTCGTTGCCGGTCAGCGTCACCACATGGAGCAGGTTCGTCGAACCCGGCGTGCCGAAGGGGACGCCGGCCAGTGCCACCAGGCGCGTGCCGGCGGCGCCGAAGCCGTGGCGCAGGGCCATGCGCTTGCCCTTGGCGATCATCTCCTCGAAGCTGCCGATGTCTTTGGTAGTCACGGCATGCGCGCCCCAGAGCAGGGCAAGGCGGCGGGCGGTCTTCTGCGAGGGCGTGAGCACCAGCATCGGCGCGGCGGGACGCTCGCGGGCGACGCGGCGGGCCGAGCCGCCCGAACCGGTGAAGACGATGATGCCTTCGATCGGCAGGGTGTCGGCAATGGTGGCGCAGGAGGCGGAGAGCGCGTCGGCCGTGGTGGCGTCGGGCGGGGTCTGGGCAAGGTGGATGCGCTCGCGATAGGTGGAGTCGGTCTCCACCTTGATGGCGATGCGGTCCATGATCGTCACCGCTTCCACCGGCCACTGGCCCGCTGCCGTTTCGGCCGAGAGCATGACCGCGTCGGCGCCGTCATAGACGGCATTGGCCACGTCGGACACTTCGGCGCGGGTCGGCGAGGGGCTGGTGATCATCGATTCCAGCATCTGCGTGGCCACCACCACCGGCTTGCCGATGGCGCGGGTCTTGGCGATGATGTGCTTCTGGATCGGCGGCACTTCTTCAGGCAGCAGTTCCACGCCCAGATCGCCGCGGGCGACCATGATGCCGTCCGAAAGCTCGATGATCCCGTCGATGGAATCGACCGCCGCGGGCTTTTCGATCTTCGACATGAGCGCGCAGGCACCGCCGATCAAGCGGCGCGCTTCGGCCACGTCTTCGGGGCGCTGGACGAACGACAGGCCGATCCAGTCGGCGCCCTGCTCCACCGAGAAGGCGAGGTCGCGGCGATCCTTGTCGGTCAGCGCGGGCACCGGCACGATCGCGTCGGGCACGTTCACGCCCTTGCGGTCGGAAATGAACCCGCCGACTTCGGCGGTGCAGAGGATCGAATCGGCTTCCGGCTTGATAACCACCAGGCGCAGCTTGCCGTCGTCGATCAGCAGGCGCTGGCCCTTCTGGAGAATACCGAAGAGTTCGGGATGCGGCAGGCAGACGCGGTTCTCGTCACCCGGCGTGGGATCGCGATCGAGCGTGAAGTGGGCGCCGTGGCGCAGGAACACCTTGCCCTCGGCGAAAGTGCCGACGCGCAGCTTCGGGCCCTGGAGGTCGCAAAGGATCGCCACGGGGCGCATCAGGTCCTTTTCGACCGCGCGGATATTGGCGATGGTTTCGCGATGGGTCTCGTGATCGCCATGGCTCATGTTGACACGGAACGCATCGGCGCCGGCCTTGAGCAGCTTGGCGATGGTCTCCTTGTCGCGGCTGGCCGGCCCCAGGGTGGCAAGAATCTTCACCTTGCGCTGGCGCTTGATGCCGCGATGGTGCGGCGAACGACGAAACGGAGGGGTGGTGGCCAAAATCTGTCTGCCTCTCTTTCGATATTTCGGCGACATATGGCAAAGGCGGCATGACAAACCAAGGACGATTGCCAGAAATATGAACGGAAACGACCAGAACGACCAACTCGACGACGCTGTGGCGGCTGCGGCGTTCCGTCGCCTCGTGCGGCACCTCCAGACCCGCCACGATGCGCAGAACATCGATTTGATGGGGCTGGCCGGCTTCTGCCGCAACTGCCTGGCGGACTGGATCCGCGATGCGGGCTACGATGGCGACAAGGCCGCGGCGCGCGAAGTGATCCACGGCATGCCCTTTGGCGCCTGGAAGGATGCCTATCAGAGCGAGGCCACGCCCGAGCAGATCGCGCGGATGGAGGAAAGCCTGAAGAAAAACGGCGGATCGCACTGACGCCCCGGGGCGATGTCCCGGGGCCGGTTTCGGGGGTGTGCCAGCGCCCTCAGGAACTCGCGAGCTTCATCATGACCAGACCGGCCAGGATCAGCCCGGCCGCGGCGAGGCGCATGGCGCTGGCCGATTCCCCGAGCAGGACGATGCCGACGATGAAGGCGCCCAGCGCGCCGATGCCGGTCCAGACCATGTAGGCGGTGCCCAGCGGCAGCACGCGCATCGCCCAGGACAGCAGGCCGAAGCTCGCCAGCATGGCCGCGATCGTGACGATGCTGGGCCAGAGGCGGGTGAAGCCGTTGGACTGCTTCATCGCCGAGGCCCAGACCACTTCGAACAGGCCGGCAATGACGAGAACGATCCAGGGCATGGCAGTGGGCATTGGGGGGCAACCTCCTGAAATGGTTGCCGGGCCGTCCCGGTCTTGATGCTCCCGGGCGCGAGGTCGGTTCGGCCGGGGAGGCGGGAACGTGGTCGCCGCTCGCGGGGCGAATAACGCGGGCCCGTCGGGGATGCAACGGGGAAGGGCCGGGCGCCCTTGCTGCGGATTACACACAGGATTTCCACAGGTCGGCGCTTTGCCCGAATCCGGCGCAGTCGCTATCAGCCGCCGCCAAACCGATTCACGATTCCTATTGGAGCACTACACCGATGGCCGAAACCACCGACGATCGCCTGCGCCTGCTGATCGAGCGCGTCGAGCGCCTCGAAGAGGAAAAGAAGGGCATCTCGGACGATATCCGCGACGTCTACAACGAAGCCAAGGCAGTCGGCTACGACGTCAAGATCATGCGCCAGATCGTGCGCATCCGTAAGATGAAGCCGGATGACCGCCGCGAAATGGACATGCTGCTCGACACCTACAAGACGGCACTCGGCATCGACTGATGCCGCGCGCCTTCGACATCCGTCGAAGGCTCGCCAAACAAGGACTTGGGCCGGTGCAGCAAGCTCGTCACTTTCGTGGCGAGCGCACCCGGCGAAGCCTCCGGCGTCTCTCCCCGCCCTTGCGGCCGGGCAGAAACGCGCGTCACGTCCCGAAATGCACCAGCAGCATGGTCGCCGCATTGGCGCCGGCGTGCTGGAGCATGGCGGCGTGCAGGCCCACGCGCTGGCGGGTGAAGCCCAGCAGCAGCGCCGCCCACAATTGCGGCAGCACCAGCGGCAGCGTCAGCACCGAGACGGCAGGGTAGTTCGTCAGGTGCACGCCTGCGAAGACCAGCGCCACGATCCAGAACACCGCCGGATAAGCCGTTAGGAATCCGGCTATCGGCGCGCGCCGCTTGCGCAAGGCGATCCAGCCGCCCAGCGCCGCAAGGGCCAGTGCCGCCAGCGCGCCTGCCAGCACCATCGGCGCCATGCCTTTCGCGCAGACCACCAGGATCGCCAGCACCACGGTACAGGCCAATAGCCAGAGCGCGCGGGGCCGCCCCGTCTGCCAGCCGCGGAAAAGCGCCTCTTCGGCAATCGGGGCAATCAGGATCGTGAAGGGGAGCAGCCAGCCTCCCGGTAGCTTGTCGAAAGCATCGGGCGGGGAAAGGTGCATGGCCTGCTGCCAGATCCCGATGAGCGGCAGCACCACCAGGAAAAGTCCGGCGATGTGAACCGTTTCCAGCACGCCGAGCGCCGCCCAGCCTTCGCGCCTGCGCAGGCCGATCGGCGTCAGCACGGCGGGCCGCCGCAGGAAAGACGGCAGTTCGCGCAGGACGCCCAAGGGTGCGAAAGGCGGCGCGGAACGGGCGGGCGGGTGGGTTCGGGTAGCCATGTCCGTTCCTGATAGCCCCGTCATCCTTGCCAATTCGTTGTGCGATGCGGCGCATGATCGGCGTGCGGAGCGGGCGGTTGCCCTCGGGTGCCGGCCTGTTGTAAGGCGCGCCCTGCGTCAATTGGCACACAACATTCACCGGACCTCATTCTCCGGGCCTCGCGGATCAGTCCGCAGGCAGGCAGACGAGCGAAGCAAGAGCGGACCCATGGCAGGCCATTCCAAATTCAAGAACATCATGCACCGCAAGGGCGCGCAGGACAAAAAGCGCTCGGCGCAGTTCAGCAAGCTCTCCCGCGAAATCACCGTCGCGGCCAAGATGGGCATGCCTGATCCGGACATGAACCCGCGCCTGCGCGCCGCCGTCAATGCGGCCAAGGCGCAGTCGATGCCCAAGGACAACATCCAGCGCGCGATCGACAAGGCGAGCAAGGGCGATGCCGAGAACTACGAGGAAGTGCGCTACGAGGGCTACGGCCCCGGCGGCGTGGCCCTCATCGTCGAGGCGCTGACCGACAACCGCAACCGCACCGCCACCAACGTGCGCACCGCCTTCTCCAAGAACGGCGGCAACCTTGGTGCTTCGGGCGCGGTTTCGCACGGTTTCGAACGCCTCGGCCTGATCGAATACCCCGGCAGCGTGGGTGACGAGGACAAGGTCCTCGAAGCCGCCATCGAAGCCGGCGCCGACGATGTCGAGAGCGATATGGGCGATGGCGACGAGAATCCCGGCAGCCACCAGATCTGGGTTTCGGTCGATTCGCTTCACGAAGTCGCCCGCGAGCTGGAAAAGGTCCTGGGCGAAGCCGAGGGCGTGAAGCTGGCGTGGAAGCCCAACCTCACTGTCGACGTCGATGCCGACACTGCCGGCACGCTGATGAAGCTGGTCGACACCCTCGAAGAAGACGACGACGTCCAGACCGTCTGGGGCAATTACGACATCTCCGACGAAGTCATGGAAAAGCTGGGCTAAGCCCAGCCGTGATCATCATCGGCCTCGATCCGGGGCTCACCTGCACGGGCTGGGGCGTGGTCGCCAAGAGCGGCAGCCGCCTCAGCCACGTTGCCAACGGGCAGATCCGCACCGACGCGAAGGCCGGCATGGCCGAGCGGCTGGTCGAGCTCGATGCCGCGCTCACCGACGTGATTCTCCTCCACCGGCCCGATGCGGGCGCGGTGGAGGAGGTCTTCGTCAACGTGAACCCGCAGTCGACGCTGAAGCTGGGGCAGGCGCGCGGCGTTGCCATGCTGTCGATCGCGCGGGCCGGTTTGCCGGTGGCCGAATACTCCACCAAGGTCATCAAGAAGGCGCTCGTCGGCACCGGCGGCGCCGACAAGAAGCAGATCCAGCACATGCTGAAAGTGCTGCTGCCCGGCGTGAAGCTGGCGGGTGAGGACGCCTCCGACGCCCTGGCCGTGGCCATCACGCATGCCAACATGCTCGGGAGCCACCGTTAGGTCGGCGCGTTGTGCGCGTCATGGAACCGCACGGCGAAGAACGAGGCAGCGATGAAGACCGGGCCGATGCCAGCTGGATGGCCGAGGCGATCCGCATCGCCGTGGCCGAAAAGGGCACCGATCCCGCCGACACCCCGATTGCCGCGCTCGTCGTGCTCGATGGAAAGCTGATCGCGGCCGGGGTCAACCGCACGGCCGAGCGCTGCGACGCCACCGCCCATGCCGAGATCGAAGCCTTTCGCCTTGCCGGCCGGGCCGTGGGCGCGATGCGCGTGGAGGGGGCGACGCTCTATTCCACGCTGCAACCTTGCGGAATGTGCACGATGGCGGCGATCTGGGCGGGAGTCAGCCGGATCGTCTACGGTGCCGGCCGGGCGGACGTGCATGCCATGTATTTCGAGGATCGCCACCTTTCGACACTCGATTTCGTGACCGACGCCTGGAAGGACGACCTGTCGGTGACCGGCGGCGTGATGGCGCAGGCCTGCGCAACGCTCTATTACCGACCGTGGGACCAGGTTTCCGAAGATCAACAGGCAAACACCTGAAGGCGCCCGGCGGGGCTGGCGTCGCGCGATCGTTCCTGCCATAGGAACAAACCATGATCGCCAAGCTTACAGGTCTGCTAGACGACACCGGCCCCGACTGGGCGATCATCGACGTGAACGGCGTCGGTTATCTTGTCCATTGTTCGGCGCGTACGCTCGACCATCTCGGCATCCGGGGGGACAAGGTCGTCGTCCATACCGAGATGCAGGTTTCCGAGACCGACCAGCGCCTCATCGGCTTCACCAGCGGTGCGGAGCGCAACTGGTTCCGCCTGTTGACGGCCGTGCAGGGCGTCGGTTCGAAAGTGGCGCTGGCGATCCTCTCCGCCCTGACGACCGAGGAACTGCAGCGCGCCTGCGCCGGCGGCGATTCCGCCATGGTCGCGCGCGCCAACGGCGTCGGGCCGAAGCTGGCCAGCCGCATCGTCAACGAACTCAAGGACAAGGCCGGCGGCATGCCCACCGCACCGGGCACGCCCGGTCTGGCCTCGGCCGCCGCTCCTGCCGGTTTTTCCAGCGCGGATGCCGTTTCCGCGCTCCAGAACCTCGGCTTCAAGCCCGCGGTGGCCAGCATGGCGGTCGGCAAGGCCGTCGAGGAACTGGGCGAGGATGCGGGGCTCAATGACCTCGTTCGCGTGGCGCTGAAGAAGGCGGCGGGATGATGGCTGCAATCCGCCGGGCGCGGCTCCGTAGAGAACTTCGTCACCCTGCACCCGTTTCGGGTTCCTTTCCTCGTCAGATGCCCAACCCATGACCGATAACCCCATCCTTACCCCAACCCGCCAGCCCGAGGACGCCGATGCGGCCCTGCGGCCCAAGACTCTGGCGGAATTCGTCGGGCAGGCGGCGGCGAAGGACAACCTTCGCGTCTTCATCGAGAGCGCCAAGTCGCGGCGCGAGGCGATGGATCATACTTTGTTCTTCGGGCCTCCCGGCCTCGGCAAGACGACCCTGGCGCAGATTATCGCGCGGGAACTGGGCGTGGGGTTCCGCGCCACCAGCGGCCCGGTGATCGCCAAGGCGGGCGACCTGGCGGCGCTGCTGACCAATCTCGAGCATGGCGACGTGCTGTTCATCGACGAGATCCACCGCCTCAATCCCGTGGTCGAGGAAGTGCTCTACCCGGCGATGGAAGATCGCGCGCTGGACCTCATCATCGGCGAGGGGCCTTCGGCGCGTTCGGTGCGGATCGACTTGCCGCCCTTCACGCTGGTGGGCGCCACGACGCGGCAGGGCCTGCTCCAGACCCCGCTGCGCGATCGCTTCGGCATTCCGGTGCGCCTGCAGTTCTACTCCGTTGAGGAGCTGGAGAAAGTCGTCACGCGCGGCGCCAACCTGCTGGGCATCGGCATGGACAAGGGCGGGGCGACCGAGATCGCGCGCCGCTCGCGCGGCACGCCGCGTGTCGCCGGGCGCCTGATGCGCCGTGTGCGCGACTTTGCCCATGTCGCCGGCTCCGACGTCATCACGCACGAAATCGCCGACGATGCCCTGACCCGGCTGGAAGTGGATTTCATCGGTCTCGACGCGCAGGATCGCCGCTACCTGCAGATGATCGCCGGCATCTACAAGGGCGGCCCGGTGGGCGTCGAAACGCTGGCGGCGGGCCTGTCCGAACCGCGCGACACGATCGAGGAAGTGATCGAGCCCTACCTCATCCAGCTGGGCCTTATCGCCCGCACGGCCAGGGGCCGTTGCCTCAACGACCGGGGCTGGACGCACCTGGGCATGACGCCGCCGAATGGCGGCAGCGGACAGGGGCCGCAGGGGGCACTGTTCGATTCGGACGGGGACTGAACGCGCACGCGTTCCGCGCAACAAACTGTCGGGGGCGTTTACAGATGGGCCTTCGGATAGTCCCGGTTCGGTACAGCTTGCGCGTTACCTCCGAAAACTAACGCATTTTCTGCCTCGGCGCTGTCGAATCTCGGTAAATGCCATTGTTCCGTTAACCGCTCTCTGCGTTTGTTCAGGGCAAGTCGGCTCCCGTGTTCCCCTTTGGGCATATTCCCGAACGGACAGGGCCGAACAGAACGAAGAGAGAGACGATCATGTCGGTTCGTATGGCCCTCGCTAAACTGTCTGCCTGTGCGGCAGGCTGCGCTATCATCGGCGGTGGCGCGGTCCATGTGGCCGAGACGCAGCGCAAGTCGGTCGAGTACCGCAAGGTCAAGATGGCCAAGACGGCGAAGCCGCGCCATCCGGCCAAGCGGATCGTCCGCAAGGATCCGCCGCGCGAAGTGAAGCGCGCGCGCCGCATCATCCCGCGGCCCGACGTGCCGCAGATGGTCTCCGTCCCACTTCCTCCGCCCTATATCCCGCCCGCCCCGGCGCCGTCCTATGCGGGCGGCAGCGGCGGTGCCCCGGTGGTGGTCGGCGGCGGTGGCGGCGGCTTCGGCGGTTTCGGAGGCGGCTTCTTCGGTGGTTTCTTCGGCGGCGGCGGATCGGGCGGCGGCAACGTCATCATCTCGTCCACCTCCAGCGGCGGCTCCACTTCGGGCTCTTCGTCCACCGGCGGATTGACCACCACCACGACGGGCGGTTCCACCTCGTCCTCYAGCTCGACCGGCGGCCTGACGACGACGACCACCGGCGGACTGACCACGACGACCGGCGGCATCACCTCGACGACGTCGGGGGGAATCACCTCCACGACGACATCGTCCAGCTCGGGCGATGTCTCGACGAGCACCAGCTCTTCCAGCTCGGGCAATGTTTCTACCAGCACCAGCTCTTCCAGCTCGGGCAACGTCTCGACCAGCACAAGCTCGTCCAGCTCCACGTCCTCGTCGTCGAGCAGCTCCAGTTCGACGTCGTCCTCGACCTCCAGCTCGACCTCGACATCCTCGGGCGGCGACAATCCGCCGCCGACCACGCCGCCGACCGACGTTCCCGCCCCGCCCATGCTGATCCTGTTCGGCGCGGCTGCGGCAGCGGTAGTCGGCCGCCAGCGTCTGGTGCGCAAGAAGTCCGGCTGAGGGCAGCCAGCCAGCGCGCTGCGATACGCGGCCAGCTGGAGACGGGGGTGAGCGTCGGGGGGCGCTCACCCCTTTTTCGTGTGCGGGGCGGGCGTGTGGAAGCAAGCCGCTTCGCGCGCCGGAAATGCTCTCTGCGGCCTGGCGGAGAGGCCGGACATCTTCTCCCAAAAGAAAACCCCGCCCCGCGTGAGCGCGGGACGGGGTTTTTCTCAGCCTTGTGGCTGGCTGCTTTTTAGGCGGCCAGCTTGCGCAGCACGTACTGCAGGATGCCGCCGTTGTTGAAGTATTCCACTTCGTTGGCGGTATCGATGCGGCACAGCGCGGTGAAGGTGAAGGTCGAACCGTCCGGACGGGTCACTTCCACTTCCACGTCCTGGCGCGGCTTGAGGCTGGCGACGCCCTTGATCGTGAAGGCGTCGTCGCCGGTCAGGCCGAGCGACTGGCGGCTGTCGCCGTCCTTGAACTGAAGCGGAAGCACGCCCATGCCGACCAGGTTCGAGCGGTGGATACGCTCGAAGCTCTCGACGATCACGGCGCGGACGCCCAGCAGGTTGGTGCCCTTGGCCGCCCAGTCGCGCGACGAACCGGTGCCGTACTCCTTGCCGGCCACGACCACCATCGGCGTGCCCTGCTCCTTGTACTTCTGCGCGACGTCGTAGACCGGCAGAACCTCTTCACCGAAGCGGCTCATGCCGCCTTCGATGCCGGGGACCATTTCGTTGCGGATGCGGATGTTGGCGAACGTGCCGCGCATCATGACTTCGTGGTGGCCACGACGCGAACCGTAGGAGTTGAAGTCCGCCTTGGCGACCTGGTGCTCCATCAGCCACTGGCCCGCCGGGCTGTCGGCCTTGATCGACCCGGCCGGCGAGATGTGGTCGGTGGTGATCGAATCGCCGAGGATCAGCAGGGGCTTGGCCTCGATGATGTCGTTCACCGGCGCCGGGGTCATTTCCATGCCCTCGAAGTACGGCGGGTTGGCGACATAAGTCGAACCGGCGCGCCACGAGTAGGTGTCCGAACCGACGACGTTGATCGCCTGCCAGTGCTTGTCGCCCTTGTAGACGTCTGCATAGCGGGCCTGGAACATGCCGCGATCGACGCAGGCGTTCATCGTGGTGCTGACTTCGAGGTTGGTCGGCCAGATGTCCTTGAGGAACACGTCCGTGCCGTCCTTGCTGACGCCGATCGGGGTGGTGGTGAAGTCTTCCACCACGGTGCCCTTCAGAGCGTAAGCGACGACCAGCGGCGGCGAGGCCAGGAAGTTGGCGCGCACGTCGGGGCTGACGCGGCCTTCGAAGTTGCGGTTGCCCGAGATCACGGCGCTGGCGACCAGGCCGTTCTCGTTGATCGCCTTCGAGATCGGCTCCGCGAGCGGACCCGAGTTGCCGATGCAGGTGGTGCAGCCGTAACCGACGAGGTTGAAGCCGATGTTGTCGAGGTGCGACTGGAGACCGGCCTTCTCGAGGTAGTCGGTGACGACCTGCGAACCCGGCGCCAGCGAGGTCTTGACCCAGGGCTTCGGCTTCAGGCCCAGTTCGTCGGCCTTCTTGGCGACGAGACCGGCGGCAACCAGCACGCCCGGGTTCGAGGTGTTGGTGCAGCTGGTGATGGCGGCGATCATGACGTCGCCATCACCGATGTCGAAGTCCTTGCCTTCCACGGGAACGCGGGCAGCGGTCTTCTTGTAGGTCTCGGCCATGTCCTTGTTGAACACGTCGTCCACGTCGGGAAGCGCGACCCAGTCTTGCGGACGCTTCGGGCCGGCGAGCGAAGGCACGACGGTCGACATGTCGAGTTCGAGGGTCGAGGAGAAGATCGGGTCGGCAGCGGCCGGGTCGATCCAGAAGCCCTGCTCCTTGGCATAGGCTTCGACGAGGGCGATCTGCTCTTCCTCGCGGCCGGTGAGGCGCAGGTAGTCGATCGTCTTGTCGTCGATGCCGAAGAAGCCGCAGGTGGCGCCGTATTCCGGGGCCATGTTGGCGAGCGTCGCACGGTCGGCCAGCGACAGCGAGGCGAGGCCGGGGCCGAAGTATTCGACGAAGCGGCCGACCACGCCGTGCTTGCGCAGCATGGCGGTGCAGGTCAGCACGAGGTCGGTGGCGGTCACGCCTTCCTTCAGTTCGCCCGTCAGCTTGAAGCCGACGACTTCGGGGATGAGCATCGAGACCGGCTGGCCGAGCATCGCGGCTTCCGCCTCGATGCCGCCGACGCCCCAGCCCAGCACGCCCAGGCCGTTGACCATGGTGGTGTGGCTGTCGGTGCCGACGCAGGTGTCGGGATAGGCGACCAGTTCACCGTTCTGGTCTTCGCTGGACCACACGGTCTTGGCGATGTTCTCCAGGTTGACCTGGTGGCAGATGCCGGTGCCCGGGGGAACGGCATAGAAGTTGTCGAGCGACTTCGAGCCCCACTTGAGGAAGTCGTAGCGCTCCATGTTGCGCTGGTATTCGATTTCCACGTTCTCTTCGAACGCCTTGGGGTGGCCGAATTCGTCGACCATGACCGAGTGGTCGATCACCAGGTTCACGGGGACCAGCGGGTTGATCTTGCTGGTGTCGCCGCCGAGGGTGGCGATGGCGTCGCGCATGGCGGCAAGGTCGACCACGCAGGGCACGCCGGTGAAGTCCTGAAGCAGGACGCGGGCCGGGCGGTACTGGATTTCCTCGCCCGTGGCAGGGTTCTTCTGCCAGTCGGCAATCGCCTGGATGTCCTTGGTGGCGACGGTGAAGCCGCCGTCTTCGAAGCGCAGGAGGTTCTCGAGAAGGACCTTCATCGAGAAGGGAAGGCGCGAAACGTCGCCGATCTTTTCGGCGGCTTTCTTGAGGGAGTAGTAGGCGATCTGCTTGCCGCCGACTGTCATGGTGCTGCGGGTGCCGAGCGTGTCCTGTCCGACCTGGGTCATTTGGGTATTATCCCCTTCTGTATGGAGCGTGCCACGAGAAGAGCGGCTATTTCGCAACCCACTAGCCCAGGTTCCGAAAATGATCGCCGTGCTGCATCGCGACAAGCGGATTCTTCGGCCCCGCCGATGCGCGCTCGCGGCCCTCAGGTCAAGGGGGGCTTGCGTGGTACCTGGGACTCGACTCTTGCGTTGCGTGCACCTGTCCAGCAGCCGATAACGATCAGTATCGTGCCGGCAACAGTTGCGAGATCAAGGCGCTCTCCGAACATCAGCCAGCCAAGCAGGGCGGCCCAGAAAAAGCCGGTATACTCGATCGGCAGCAGCACTTGCGTCTCGGCGCGGGCATAGCCCCAGGACAGGAACAGCAGCGCGCATGTCGCCAGCACGGCGCCGGCCAGGATCAGCAGCAGGCTGCGGGGATCGGGCATGACTGCAAGCCAGGGGGAAAACACCAGGAAAATCAACGTTACCAGCAGGTTCTGGAATTGCGCGATCTCTACCGGCCTGGCCAGAAGCGCCTGTTTGCGCTGGAGCACCAGGTTCATGGCGTAGAACACGGCCGAGAGCAGGATCGCCGCCGTGCCCGCTATCGCTTCGTCAGAATAGGCGCCCGATCCGAGCCGGCCGGCAGTGATCACCAGCACGCCCAGAATGCCCAGCAGCGAAGCGACGACGGCGCGCGGCCGGATCGTCTCGCCCAGGAAAAGCGCTGCGAAATAGAGCGCAATGATCGGGGACACGAAGGAAATGGCGATTCCCTCGGCCATAGGAATTCGTACCAGGCCATAGAAAAAGAGTGCGGCCATGGCCGAAGTGATCGCCGCGCGCAGGGCATGGACCTTCAGCACTGCGCGGGAAGGCAGCGGTCGCCCGGCCGAGAGCCAGAGCGGGAACGTCAGGACCGTGCCGAAGAGATTGCGCAGCAGCAGCGCCGTATAGACGCCCACCGCGAGCCCGGCGCCCTTTATCATCGCGTCCATGGCGCTGAACGTGGCGATCCCGGCAATGACGGCCAGCACCGGCAGCGCCGAGGGGCGACCGGCGGGGTGCAGGCCGAGCGGCGAGCCCGGCGAAGACTCTATATCAGGGGCGGCAGGAGCGCTCATCAGGCCCCGGCTCTCGTCTCCCGCGCGGCCCCGCGCAAGCGCCAATGCAAGCAATTCATCGCAGGGACAGGCGAAATCCTTGAAGAAGGCACTATATGGGGGCAAAGCGGCAAGGTCTGCAGCCAGTTATCCTTGGCTGCGTTTCCCTCGATATCATTCCAGCATCACCAAGGGCAGGTTCAGATCACAATGGCGAGTTTCATGAGGTTCGGTTGCAGCGTGCTGGCGGTCATGGCGGCGACGGGTCTTGCAGCGCAGCCGGCTCTGGCCCAGAAGTCGGACGGAAAGACGGATACCAAGACCGCGTCCTCCAAGGCCGATGCGGCGAAGAAGAAGACCGTCTCGGCGCCCACCTCTATTCTGCCGACCACGCAGGCGACCCCCACGCCCACACCAACGCCCAAACCCACGGCGACTGCGAAGCCCGCCGCCAAGACGGCCACGCGCCCGGTAGCGGTGCAGCCGGTGGTCCCGCCTGCCGTGGTTCCCACCGCGATCCCCACGGTTTCGCAGCCGGTGGTGCAGGACGTTGTCGTGGCCGAGCCGGTCATGGCCTGGTCCATGGCGGACGCCAAGGCCCTGCTCGCCACGGTCGAATATATCGGCAAGGAAGGTCTCGTGCCGGCCGACTACCAGCCCTCGGCCTTGCGCGCCGCGATCGCCAAGGGCGAAGGCGACGAGCTTGACGCGCTGGCGAGCCGTGTCTTCGGCTGGCTGATCGAGGATCTGCGCGACGGCCGCACCCCGATGAAAGCCCGCGTGCAGTGGTTTGCGGTAGACCCCGACCAGGACGTGATGCCCACCGCGCAGATCATGGCGCAGTCGCTTTCCGAGCATGACGTGGCCGGCGTGGTGGACAAGCTCGCGCCGACCAACCCCGACTATGCGGCGCTCAAGGCCGATCTCAACGCCACGCCCATGGCCAACAAGGCGCGCCGCGCGCTGATCCAGGCCAACATGGACCGCTGGCGCTGGCTCGCCCGCGATCTCGGCGACGTCTACCTGATGACCAACATTCCGGAATTCCAGCTCCGCCTGGTGGTCAAGAACAAGATCATCCGCAGCTACAAGACCGTGGTTGGCAAGCCCGGCCGCACGGCCACGCCGCAGTTGGCCGAGACGGTGAGCGCAGTGGTCTTCAACCCCACCTGGACCGTGCCGCAGTCGATCGTGAAGGGCGAAGGCCTGGGCGCCAAAGTGCTGAACAACCCCGGCTGGGCGCGTTCGGCAGGCTACAAGGCCACCAAGAACGGCGACGGCACGATCACCGTGGTCCAGCAGCCGGGCGCCAACAACTCGCTCGGCCTGATGAAGATCGACATGCCCAACCCCCACGCGATCTACCTGCACGACACCCCGTCGAAGCAGTATTTCAACTCGGACGTTCGCGCCTTCAGCCACGGCTGCATCCGCACCGAGCGCGCCGTGGAACTGGGCATGACCATGGCGATCCTCGGCGCCAAGAAGACCGCCGCCGAAGCCGCCGAGATCTCCCGCTCGGGCGACTATACCAAGGTCGAGATGACGCGGACCTTCCCGGTCTACCTCACCTATTTCACGTATGCCCGCTCGATCGACGGCCAGCTCAAGCCGTTCGACGATCTCTATGCCCGCGACAAGCCGGTGCTCGACAGCTTTGCCGGTCCGCGCCAGCTCAAGACGACCCAGCGTGCCAGCGAGGAAGAGATCATCAAGCTCGACAATCCTCTCTGACCTGCGAAATCCGCGTCGACCGCGGAAAGACGTTCCAGGGCCCCGGTTACCGCGAGAGCGATTGCCGGGGCCTTGCCTCTCTTGGTCCCGGTGGCCACCTAGTCGTCAGGCAACAAGAACCATCCGGGCGCGGGAGACCAGAGCATGAGCGAACAGGCCAGCGAAGAAACCGGCGGCGGCGCCGGCATTTCCTTGGGCGGCAGCTCCTCGGGTGACGGCGCTCACGGCGATCGTATCGCGGAAGCCACCTCGCGCATTGCCGAGCTGGAAGCCGAACTCGAAGCATCCGGCACCACGACCCGCGAAGCCTCCGAACTCGCACGCGCCAAGGCGCTGCTGCACGCTTGGGTGGACAGTGTCGTCGCCGTTGTGGCGACGCCGGGCGTCGGACGGGCCGTCCTGATCCACGACAACGGCACGGAATCGCGCATCGCCTCCCCCGACCTGCCATTCCGCCTGGCCGTGCCGGTTTCCTTCGACGGCCGCGAGGATTAGGCCGTGACCGCATAAGCGGCGCAATCTTGGCGGGCCGTCCGGGTTTGCCCGAAAAGGTCTCTCGCCATGCCGGGAGCCTCTGAACCACCGGGATATTCCTGCGGCTTCCTGCCTGGCGCCGAACCATTTCACCTCAAACCTCGATGGCGCTATTCATGCGTTCACGACCTTGGACCCGTTCGCGGTTTCTTGGGGAGGCCGATCATGGTGTGGGATCTGCGGCGGGCGCTGCTGCGCAAGGAAGAGTTCGAATCCGGCCGCCTTACCGATTTCGAACTTCGCGAGACCGTCCGCAATCTCAAGTTGATGGCGCGGGCTTTCGAAACCGATGAAGCGGCGGTGCTGGATGCGCTCGTCGAACACGGATACGAGGCGGCGCTTCGCGGATTTCCCGAAAGGCTGGGCGACGAGGCCCGCGAAGAAGTCTGCCTGCGCCTGCGCAAGGATGCGCGGCAGATGCTGATCCGTGAACGCGGTGATCCCACGCCCTATCGGCTGGGCTAGGCGATCGTTTCCCAGCCCGCGTACCGGCCGCCGCGCAGCGCGGATCCTGGGCGGGCAGCCGTCTCCCGGTGGTCCGTCATGAGAACGCGCTGGGCTAGAACTGGCGGCGCTGCAATCGCACCAGCGTCTCATCCAGACTGGAGAGGAAGCGCGATCGGTCGGTCTTGCTGAAGGGCGGCGGGCCTCCCACCACATCGCCGCCTGCCCTGAGGTCGGCCATGATCGCCCGCGTGGCGATGGCGCTGCCGATCGAGGACGTGGTGAAAGGCTTGCCGTTGGGCGCGACCACTTCGGCGCCGAGCTTGAGGCAGCGGTCGGCCAGCAGGATGTCGGCGGTGATCACGACGGTGCCCGGGCCGGTGTTCTCGACGATCCAGTCGTCAGCGGCGTCGAACGCGTCGCTCACCAGCTTGCGCGAGACCAGCGGGCCTTGCGGAACGCGGATGGGGCTGTTGCTGACGACGACCACCGGCACCTTGTGGCGGGCTGCAACCTTGTAGGTCTCGTCCTTCACCGGGCAGGCGTCGGCATCGATCAATATGCGGATCATGTGGGCCCTTTAGCGCTTTGGGCGGCAAATGGCGACCGGAGGCGTGATCGACCCGGCTCGGCGCGAAACGGGAAGGTTCAGAACTGGCGCAGGACTTCGAGGAAGGCCTCGCCATAGGCTTCCAGCTTGCGGGCGCCGACGCCGCCGATCTCTCCGAGCTGTGCCAGCGACGATGGGCGCGCGGCGGCCATTTCGCGCAAAGTGGCGTCATGGAACACGACATAGGGCGGCACGCCCGCTTCCTGGGCGAGATCGCGGCGCAAGGCGCGCAGGGCATCGAACAGGGGATCGCCGACCGGGTTCGCGCCGCCGTCCGCCGCGCCGCGTCCACCGCGGCGCTTCTTCTCGCGCTTGGGCGGGACGACGATCTGCACCGAAGCCTCGCCCTTGAGGATTTCGCGCGCGTCTCCGCCCAGCGAAAGGCCGCCATGTTCGGTCGGCAAGAGGCTGCCGCGGGCCTGGAGTGCGCGGGCCAGCGGCTTGAGCAGTGGCTGCTCTTCCTCGGTGAGAATGCCGAAGACCGAAAGCTGGTCGTGCCCGCGCTGCAGCACGCGGTCGTCGCTCGCCCCGGTCAGGACCTTTTCGAGGTGGCCCAGCCCATAGCTCTGGCCGGTGCGATAGACGGCCGAAAGCAGCTTGCGCGCCACTTCCGTCACGTCGATCACACCTGCCGGCTCCAGGCAATTGTCGCAGTTTCCGCAGGAAGGCGCGGGCGTCTCGCCGAAGTGGCGGAGCAGGACCGCGCGGCGGCATTCGGCGGTTTCGACAAGACCCGCGAGGGCATCGAGGCGCTGGCGTTCGCTTTGCAGCCGGTGCGGTTCGATCTCGGAGAGGCGCTGGCGGGCGCGGGCGAAATCGTCGGCTCCCCAGAACATCATCGCCACCGAAGGATCGCCATCGCGCCCGGCGCGGCCGGTTTCCTGGTAATAGGCCTCGATCGACTTCGGAATGCCGGCATGGGCGACGAAGCGCACGTCCGGCTTGTCGATGCCCATGCCGAAGGCCACCGTGGCCACCATGACCATGTCTTCCGAGGCCACGAAGGCGGCCTGGTTGCGGGCGCGCACTTCGGGATCGAGCCCGGCGTGATAGGGCAGCACGCGCCGCCCGGTGGCGGAGGCCAGAGTCTCGGCCAGTTGCTCCACGCGGGCGCGGGTGGGAGCGTAGACGATGCCCGGGCCGGGGTTCTCCTCCATCACCGCTTTCAGCTGCCGCATCGCATTGTCGCGCGGGCGGATGGTGTAGCGGATGTTCGGACGGTCGAACCCGGCGACGATCAGCCCTTCTTCGGCAATGCCGAGCTGGGCGAGAATGTCGGTGCGGGTATGATGGTCTGCCGTGGCCGTCAGGGCGAGGCGCGGCACTTGCGGGAAAGCGTCCAGCAGCGGCCGCAGCAGGCGGTAGTCCGGCCGGAAATCGTGGCCCCATTCGGAAACGCAGTGCGCTTCGTCGATGGCGAAAAGGGCGACGCGCGACTGTTCGAGCAGCTCGCGGAAATGGGGCTGGCTCGCGCGTTCGGGGGCGATGTAGAGCAAGTCCAGCTCGCCCGCGCGGAAGCGGTCCATGGTGAGGCCGCGATCGGCATCGGCGCTGGTCAGCGTGGCGGCGCGGATGCCGTTGGCAGTGGCCGAGCGCAACTGGTCGTGCATCAGCGCGATCAGCGGCGAAACCACCACGCAAGTGCCGTCCAGCATGACCGCGGGCAGCTGATAGGTCAGCGATTTGCCCGCGCCGGTCGGCATGACCGCCAGGGTGGAGCGGCCCGAAAGCGCGCGCGTGACCACCTGTTCCTGCACGCCGCGAAAGGCGTTGAAGCCGAATGTGGCATGGAGCGCTTCGTGCGCGTCAGGCAGGAGATCGGCAAGAGGGTCAGCGTCTGGCACGGGGCGCTTATGGCAGAGCGATGGCAGGTCTGAAAACCGCCGAACCGATGATTTCCTCCGTTTCCGCCCCAATCGCTTGCGGTTTGGCCGCGCGAGTAGTCGAAATGGCGGCAACGAGAAGCGAGAGGAGCGTGAAGCATGGGTTCTGGAGCACAATCAGGGCGCGTGGCGGTGGTGACGGGCGCCAGTTCGGGCATCGGTCTGGAGACGGCAAAGGCGCTGGCACGGCAGGGTTTCCGGGTGATCGGCGTGGGCCGCGATGCCGGGCGCTGCGCCGAAGCCGCGGCGGCGCTTGCGGCCGAGATCGGCGCAGGCGGCGGCGAAGCGGAGATGCTCCGCGCCGATCTCTCGTTGCTGGCCGACGTGGACCGTCTGGCGGACGAGATCGCCGGAAAGGTCGACCGCGTGGACGTGCTGGTTAACAATGCGGGCGGCATGGCGCGCGAACAGGCCATCACGGCCGAGGGTTTCGAGGCGAACTACGCGGCGAATTTCCTGGGGCCTTTCGCCTTGACCGCAAGGCTGCTGCCGCTGCTGCGCCAGGCAGCGGTCAGGAGCGGCGGGGCAGGGGCCGGCAGCGTCCGGATCGTCAACACCGCCTCGGACGGCAGCGAGATGATTCCCGCGATCAACCTGGAAGACCTCCAGAACCTGGACAACTGGAGCCCCGGCGCGGCCTATTGCAGCGGCAAGCTTGCCAATGTGCTGCACGCGCGGGCTTTGGCGCCCCGGCTGGCGAAGGATGGGATCGTCGCGCACTCGGTCCACCCCGGCACGGTGGGCAGCAACTTCTTCTCCCACACGCCGGAGAGCGTCCAGGCCGCCTACGGTGACGCGCCCAAGCTGTCGCCGGCGCAGGGCGCCGATACGGTGATCTGGCTGGCGACGGCGGCAGAACCGGGCGAATCGAGCGGCGATTACTGGTTCGAACGGGCGCGCCGAAAGCCCAATCCCCTGGTCGAGGACGCGGCTTTCGTCGAGGCGTTCTGGCAGGCGGCGGAGAAACTGTCCGGCCGGGAAGGCGTGGGCCAGGTCGTCAACGGCCCGGGGTGAAATCGGCTTCCGGTCAAACGGCCCCGTCCTGCCCCATTCGGGCAAGGCGGGGCTTGACGATGGGCACGGTCAGCATGGTGCTCATGACCGCCATCAGCAGCAGGGCGGTGAACGTCTCGGGCGTGATGATCCGCTTGTCGAGCAGCACGTTGACGAAGATGATCATGATCAGGGCCTTGGTCTGGAGCATCCAGCCGATCACCGTGGCATCGCCCTTCTTCCAGCCCAGCAGGCGGCCGGCCAGGTGCACGCCGGCCAGCTTGCCTGCCACCGAGGCCAGCAGGAACAGCAGCGCCGCGCCCATGACCAGCAGGCCGCCCATGCCCCAGTCGGTGCGAAGCCCGGTGCTGAGGAAGAATACCGGCATGACCGTGAGCAGCAGGAATTCGCGGAACAGGTCCAGCTTCTCGCGGCTGAACCAGCGGGCGTCGAGCACGACACCGGCAAGGAAGGCGCCGACCATGAAATGCAGGCCGGACCAGTCTGCGGCGAAGCTGACCAGCGCCAGCCAGATCAGCGACACGAACCATCGGTCCTGTTCGCCCAGGCGCTTGAACAGGGCGCGGACCAGGAACGAGGCCGCCGCAAAAGCGAGAAGGAACAGGCCCTGCCGTCCCACGCGCTCCCAATCGACGAGGATCAGGGCGAGCACGCCCCAGATGGCGATATCGTCCAGGCTGGCATAGCGCAGCAGCCGCTGGCCGAGCGGTTCGCGGAACACGCCCAGCTTTTCCATCAGCAGCACCAGGATCGGCAGCGCCGTGACCGCACAGGCCATGCCCACGCCAAGCACGGCCTGCGGATAAGTGCCCTTCGGCCCGATCCATCCGGGCGTGCGCAGTAGCAGGGCCGCGGCGATCGATCCGAACAGCAGCGGCGTCAGCAAGGCGCAGGCGGCGGTGAGCGTGGTCTCGCCGCGGTGCTTCCAGGCGTCGGACAGATCGAGTTCCACCCCGGCGACGAAGACGAACATCATCACCGCCCACCATGCCACGCCGTTAAGCGCGGTCATGACTTGCGGATTGAAGACGAAGGCATGGAACGCGGGCGCGGCATGGCCGAGCACGCCGGGGCCGAGCAGGATGCCGCCGATGATCTGGACGACGACCAGCGGCGCCCAATGTTCGGTGCGAAGCAGCCGCCATACCAGGTACGGCGCGCCGAGGATGATCGTCAACGCGATCAGATAGATTTCGGTCGTCCCCATCGGGTCCCCATTCCCATGTTTCTTATCGGGGGGATGGATGCCTTGCCCGGTCGGAATGGACAATCGGGACCGCTGGGTTTTTCCGGGAGTTTTCCGGATTGCAATCGAATGAGTGTGTTGCCGGCCGCCCTCACGCCTCATTTCCTGGAGCGTGAGACCCCCATTTCGTCGGGCGACGAAAAGGAGGTCTCACGCTCATGTAATTCGGGCGATGCCCGTAATTCGGGCGATGCCCTACCTTGTTGTCAGTCGAGGTTGGGGCGCAGCCAGCGTTCGGCCACGGCAAGGTCCACGTCGCGGCGTTCGGCATAGTCTTCGAGCTGGTCGCGGCCGATGCGGGCCACGCCGAAATACTGGCTTTCCGGGTGGCCGAAGTAGAAGCCCGAGACGGCGGCGGTGGGCAGCATGGCCTGGCTTTCGGTCAGGGTGATGCCTGCATTGTCCTGCGCCTTCAGCAGATCGAACAGCATCGGCTTCAGCGAATGGTCCGGGCAGGCCGGATAGCCGGGCGCCGGGCGGATGCCGCGATATTCCTCGCGGATCAGGGCTTCGTTGGTGAACTGCTCGTCCGGCGCATAGCCCCAGAGCGTCGTGCGGACATGCTGGTGCAGGCGTTCGGCGAAGGCCTCGGCGAAGCGGTCGGCCAGCGCCTTCAGCAGGATGTCCGAATAGTCGTCATGCGCGGCCTGGAAGCGTTCGAGGTGCGGTTCGATGCCGTGGATGCCCACCGCGAAGCCGCCCAGCCAGTCGCCCGCCGGATCGACGAAGTCGGAAAGGCAGTAGTTGGCGCGGCCGCGGCTCTTCTTGAACTGCTGGCGCAGGAACGGCAGGCGGACGAAATCCGGGCCTTCATGGACGCCCTGCTGGATGGCGTCGTAGACGACCTCCGGGTCCATGCCGCCGGCGCCGACGATCACGTCGTCATCCTTGGTCGCGGCGGGCCAGAAGGCGCAGACGCCCTTGGCAGTGAGCCACTTTTCCTCGACGATCTGCGCGAGCATCGCCTTCGCGTCGGCAAACAGGCTGCGGGCGCTTTCGCCCACCACGTCGTCCTCGAGAATGGCAGGATACGTGCCTGCCAGTTCCCAGGCGCGGAAGAACGGCGTCCAGTCGAACACGTCGACCAGTTCGTTCAGGTTCCAGTCCTCGAAGACATGGAGGCCGGGCTTCACCGGTGCACCCGGCTTCTGCGCGAAGTCGGCGGAGAAGCCGTTGGCGCGGGCGTCGGCGATGGAGAGCAGTTCGCTTTGACCCTTGCCTTCGCGGGCCACGCGGACTTTCTCGTATTCGTCCGCCGTCGAGGCGATGAAGCCGGTGGCCTGGGTGTCGGACAGCAGCTGCGAGGCGACGCCGACCGCGCGGCTGGCGTCGAGCACATGGACGACGGGGCCTTCGTAGGCCGGGTCGATGCGCAGGGCGGTGTGGACCTTGGAGGTCGTGGCGCCGCCGATCAGCAGCGGGATGGTCATCCCGGCGCGCTGCATTTCCTCGGCCACGGTCACCATCTCGTCAAGCGAGGGGGTGATGAGGCCCGAGAGGCCGATGATGTCCGCCTCGTGCTCGTTGGCGGCCTCGAGGATTTTGCTCCAGGGCACCATGACGCCAAGGTCGATCACTTCGTAGCCGTTGCACTGAAGCACGACGCCGACGATGTTCTTGCCGATGTCATGGACGTCGCCCTTGACGGTGGCCATGATGATCCGGCCCTTCGCCTTGGTCTTGGCGTCCTTTTCCGCTTCGATGAACGGAATGAGGTGGGCCACGGCCTTCTTCATGACGCGGGCCGACTTTACGACTTGCGGCAGGAACATCTTGCCCGAGCCGAACAGGTCGCCGACCACGTTCATGCCGCCCATCAGCGGGCCTTCGATCACTTCGATCGGGCGGCCGCCGCGAGCCGCGATCGCGGCGCGGGCTTCCTCGGTATCCTCGACGACATGAGCGTCGATGCCGCGCACCAGCGCGTGTTCGATGCGCTTGACCACGTCCCAGCCGCGCCATTCCTCGGCGGCCTTTTCGGCCACGGCGTCCTTGCCCTTGAAGCTCTCGGCCAGTTCGATCAACCGTTCGGTGGAGGTCTTGCCATCCTCGCCCACGCCGGGGCGGCGCATCATGATGACGTCTTCGCAAGCCTCGCGCAGGGCGGGGTCGATCTGGTCGTAGACGTCGAGCTGGCCCGCGTTGACGATGGCCATGTCGAGCCCGGCGGGGATCGCGTGGTAGAGGAACACCGAGTGCATCGCCCGGCGCACCGTCTCGTTGCCGCGGAACGAGAACGAGAGGTTGGAAAGGCCGCCCGAGAAGTGGACGTGCGGGCAGGCCTTGCGGATTTCGACCACGGCCTCGATGAAGTCCAGCCCGTAGCGGTCATGCTCCTCGATGCCGGTGGCGACCGCGAAGACGTTGGGGTCGAAGATGATGTCCTCGGGCGGGAAGCCGATGCCGGTCAGCAGCTCGTAGGCGCGCGAGCAGATCTCGATCTTGCGTTCGCGGGTATCGGCCTGGCCGGTCTCGTCGAAGGCCATGACCACGACGGCGGCGCCATAATCCATGCACTTGCGGGCCTGGGCCAGGAACGGTTCGACGCCTTCCTTCATCGAGATCGAATTGACGATCGGCTTGCCCGACACGCACTTGAGCCCGGCCTCGATGACTTCCCACTTCGAACTGTCGATCATCACCGGCACGCGGGCGATATCCGGCTCGGCGGCGATCAGCTTGAGGTAGGTGGTCATGGCCTCAACCGCGTCGAGCAGGCCTTCGTCCATGTTGACATCGATCACCTGCGCGCCGTTGTCCACCTGCTGGCGGGCCACGTCGACGGCGGTGGGATAGTCGCCGGCCATGATGAGCTTCTTGAACTTCGCCGAGCCGGTGACGTTGGTGCGCTCGCCGATGTTGACGAAACGGGCGCCGGAATGAATCGAGGTCATGGTGTGTGGTTCTCGTTGAATCAGTTTGGCCAGCGAATCAGTTCGCTAAATTGAGCGCGAGCACGAAATCGTCGTAGGTCTTGCCGCCCACGTCGAAAGTCCGGGTGCCGATCGTTTCGAAGCCGTGCTTGGCGTAGAAGGCGAGGGCGCGGTGATTGTCGTTCTTCACGCCCAGCAGCAGCCGGGAGTGGCTGGTCGCGGCAGCCTCGCGCACGATCCGCATCATGGTGCCGGCCATCATCGAACCCTGGAAGCGCGAGAACAGATAGATGCGCTTGAGTTCGAGGTCGCCTTCACCCGCCAGTTCCAGTTCGGGCCGGCAGAGCAGGGCATAGCCGACCGGGGCATGGCCCGGTTCGACTTCGGCCAGCCAGGCCCGCGCGCCATTGGCCAGGTATTTGCGGTAGTTCTCGGCCGAATGCTGCTTGAGGCAATGCGCGACGATGCCCGCGCCGTCGACGAGGCCGGCGAAGCTCTCGAGGAACGTCGCGGCGGCCACGAGGGACAGCGCATCGGCATCGTCGGCGCCCGCCGGGCGAATGCGCCAGATCGGAAATTCGGTCATCCCGTCAGCCGACCATGGTGAAAGGTTCGAGGCCGGCAAGGCGCGTGACCGGGGCCAGGGCGGGCAGGTGGCGCGGGGGCAGGCCCGCCACTTTCCGCGCCATGGCGGCGATGTGGTCCGGCGTGGAGCCGCAGCAGCCGCCCAGCACGTTGACTTGTCCCGCCACGGCCCATTCGCCCACGAAGCCCGCGGTGGTCTCGGGCATTTCGTCGTAGGCGCCCAGTTCGTTGGGCAGGCCGGCGTTGGGATAGATCATGATCAGCGTGTCGGCGAGTTCGGACAGCGTCTTCACATGCGGGCGAAGCTGGGTGGCGCCGAAGGAGCAGTTGAGCCCGATCGTCACCGGACGGGCATGGCGCACCGCGTGCCAGAAGGCTTCCACCGTATGGCCGGAAAGGTTGCGGCCCGACAGGTCGGTCAGCGTCATGGACATCATGATCGGCACTTCGCGGCCCAGTTCGGCTTCGAGGTGGCGCACGGCCATGATCCCGGCCTTGGCGTTGAGCGTGTCGAACACGGTCTCGATCAGGATGAAGTCCGCGCCGCCTTCCACGAGGGCGGCGGCCTGTTCCTTGTAGACGTCGACCAGTTCGTCCCAGTCGATCTCGCGGTAGCCGGGATCGTTGACGTCGGGGCTGAGCGAGAGCGTCTTGTTCGTCGGCCCGATCGCGCCGGCCACGAAGCGCGGGCGGCCGTCCCTGGCCTGGTACTCGTCGGCCAGGCGGCGGGCGAGCTTGGCCGATTCGACGTTGATCTCGCGCACGAGGTGCTCGGCGCCGTAGTCGGCCTGGCTGATGCGGTTGGCCGAGAAGGTGTTGGTCTCGGCAATGTCGGCCCCGGCCTCGAAATAGGCGCGGTGGATCGATTCCGGCACCTCGGGCTTGGTCAGCGCGAGGATGTCGTTGTTGCCCTTCTGGTCATGGGTAAGGCCGAGGTTGCCGGCATAGTCCGCTTCGCTGAGCTTCCAGCGCTGGATTTCGGTGCCGAAGGCGCCGTCCGTGATGAGGATGCGCTTGGCGGCTTCGGCGAGAAACTGTTCTCTGGCACTCATGGTTTTCGTCCTTACTCACCCGCACTCGGGGCCGGTTGTTCCGGGTCCGCTTCGGGCCGATCGCGCCTTGCTGCACGAACGGCCCGGAGACAAGTCCGCATGCTCGTCCGCGTTTCAGGCGCCCGGTTTCGGACGCAGACCGAGGAGCTGGCAGATCGCATAGGCCTGCTCGGCGCGGTTGAGCGTGTAGAAGTGAAGATCGCGCACGCCGCCTTCATAGAGCCTGCGGCACAAGTCGGCAGCGGCGACCGCGGCGACCAGCGCGCGCGGGCCGGGGCGCTCGTCCAGGCCCTCGAACATGGTTTCGAGCCAGCCCGGGATCTCCGTATTGCCCGACATGCGGCGGATCGCGGCGAAGCTCGTCACCGGCATGATGCCGGGCAGGATCGGCGCGAAGATGCCTGCGGCCAGCACTTTGTCGAGGAACCGGAAATAGGCGTCGGTCGAGAAGAAGAACTGTGTGATCGCGCGATTCGCACCGGCATCCAGCTTGCGCTTCAGGTTGTCGAGGTCGGCATCGGCGCTTGCCGCTTCCGGATGGACTTCGGGGTAGGCCGCCACCGAAATGTCGAAATCGTGCCGTGCCTTCAGGCCCGCAACGAGGTCGGCGGCGCCGGCATAGCCTTGCGGGTGCGGGGTGAAGACACCGCCGCTGCTCGGCGGCGGATCGCCGCGCAGGGCGACGATGTGGCGTACGCCGGCCTCCCAGTACTGGTCGGCGATTTCGGCGATCTCGTCCTTGCTCGCGCCCACGCAGGTCAGGTGGGCGGCGGGGACCAGCTGCGTCTCGCGAACCAGCCGGGACACGGTGGAGTGCGTGCGCTCACGCGTGGAACCGCCGGCGCCATAAGTCACCGAGACGAAGCTGGGGTCGAGCGGGGCAAGCTGGGTGATCGCGTCCCAGAGCTGTTCCTCCATCTTCTCCGTCTTGGGGGGGAAGAACTCGAAGGAAACGGAAATGTCGCCCGGCAGGTCCTCGAAAAGCGGGGCTGAGACCGGTCGTTCGGCGAAAGTCATGGGAGTTCGGTCTTTCTGTCTTGAGTCTCGGGGTTCTCGGAGGGTTCGGCAGCGGGCAGGCGCCGCGCCGTCCAGATCTTTACGGTCAGCGCATCGCTGGGCAGCGCCACCGGCGGTTCCGGCGCGAAGCCCGCGTCGGCCAGCAGCGTCTCCATCTGCTCGTCGGCGAAACCGAGGCGGGCGTGGGCGTGGCGCTCGCGCAGATCTTCGCGTTCGTGCGCGGCGAAATCGACCACGGCGATGCGCCCGCCCTCGCGCGTGACGCGGGCGGCTTCGGTCAGGACGATGCCGGGGGCCTGTGCATAGTGGAGCACCTGGTGGAACAGCACGGTGTCGAAACTGGCGGGTACGAAGGGCAGGGCGGTGAAGTCGCCCTGCAGCAACGAAACCTTGTCCGCTGGCAAAGATTGCAACCGTGCACGAGCAATTCGCAACATGTCCGGGCTCTTGTCGAGTGCGGTGACGTGGCCGGCCTTGCCCGCGAGCAGCTCGGCCATGCGCCCGGTGCCGGTGCCGACATCGAGCAGCGCACCCAGCTTCTGGCGTCCGAAAGCGGCGAGCAGTGCCGATTCGACCGGGCCGTCCGCGCCATGAAGCTGGCGCAGCGAATCCCATTCCTTGGCATGGCTGGCGAAGTAGGCCTGGGCGCTGGCCTCGCGGGCCTCGCGAATCGCAGCAAGCTGGCGGCGATCCTCGTTGCAGCGCGCCGAAAAGGCCGGATCGTCACGTTCGGCAATGGCAAGGAGCTGTGCGGCGGCGGCGCCCATCGGCGGCTCGCTTTTTTCTTTCACGGCCGTGCGCAGGAAGACCCAGCTACCTTCCTTGTGGCGCTGGGCGAGGCCCGCGTCGCACAGGATCTTGACGTGGCGGGACACTCTAGGCTGGCTCTGTCCGAGCACTTGCGCCAGCTCTCCGACCGCCAGTTCCATGTGTGCGAGCAGACGCATGATGCGTAGCCGCGTCGGCTCGGAAAGAGCCCTCAGAAGGGGGTCGATTTGCATGGTCTGGCATATAAAGATATCTTTATATGTGTGCAAGCCCTAGGATTTCTGCGGATTTCCGGCCCCTTACTTCCCGTTTGCGTTGCACCATTGTCTCGTCTAAAGAATGGCACCGCAGGCTTGCCTGCAAGCGTTGGCCTGTGCGCCAAACAATGCAAGGGGATTCGCATGAAGAAGATTGCTTTTGCCGCGTTCGCGTCGGCTGCCGCTCTGTCGCTCGCTGCTTGCGGTGGCGAAAAGCCCACCGAAGCTGCTACCGAGTCGGTTGAGACCCTGCCCGAGGAAACTCTGGCTGCTACCACCGAAGCGGCTACCGAAGAAGCCACCGCGGCTGCCGAGTAATCGGTTCGGGGGCCGCGTACCGACCTTCTTGGTCTGCCGGCCCCCAGTTGCTTTCCGCCTCTCTTGGAAATCAAGAGGGATCACGGAAAGTCCGTCCGAGACGGAAAAAGCCCTCCCCTCCGGGAGGGTTTTTTATTTGCCCGCACCGCGAAGGTGCGTTTGCCCCGGACGACAGGCATTTTGCACAGCATTATTTGCATGGCTGCGCTGCCCGATACGTGCACGTCTCATTTCCTATCGCCCGATTTTCAGGCCGACACTCGGGAGCCCGCAGCGAAAAACCCGCCTTGGACTCCCTGCGACATTCAGGTCACGGGCACTTGGTGAACTGACCCTTCTTGGCGCCCGAACTGAAGCGGCACTTGCCGTCCGTGCCCTTGACCACGCCGGGCGTGACTTTGGCGGTAGTGACTTTGGTGGTGGTCTTCTTGGTCGTCACGGTCTTGCAGGGCACGAACTTGCCCTGCGCATCGCGGCAGGAATTGGCTGCCAGTGATGGGGTGGCTGCCAGAACGCCGATTGCCGCGGCGACGGTCATCAACTTGCGAATCATGATCGCTCTCCCTTTCGCACCTTCGCACAATGCCTCTGTACTTGCCTGCGCCGGGCGAGATGTCGCCCGTATGAACCTGGCCATCTGAAGCTTTACGTGCTGCCGGACGGCTGTGCCCGCCCCGCTGCCGGTCGGCGCTTCCGCGCTCTTCGTTTCATGACCATTCGAACAACTTTCGAAACCCGTGAATGTTTCTCTTGTCAGATCGAAAAAGCCGATCTAGAGGGCTGCCTCCCACGCCGCTGCGCGCGGGACCGGATCGCCCGCCCAGGTGCGATCCGCTGAAATGGACGGGGCCTTAGCTCAGCTGGGAGAGCGCCTGCATGGCATGCAGGAGGTCAGCGGTTCGATCCCGCTAGGCTCCACCATTTCCCCGCGACATTCGCGAACTTCCCGATTTATCAGAGAGATGCTGTCAGGCTCATCGCCTGTCCGATGCCTATTGCCTGCTGGCCTGGCGAGAAGCGCGGACGGGGTGCAGGCCATCCCGGGCCGGCAATGGCGCTGTACTGCAGGGCCGGGCCCAAGGTCTTCCCATCCCGGACAAACCTGCCCATAGCACCGCCATGCTTTCCCGTGTTTCTGCGTCATTGCCGCCGCTCGCTTCCTGGACTTCCGCGTTGATCGCCGCCCTGATCGGGTTCGGGGGCACCGTTGCCCTGGTGGTTCAGGCCATGCAGGCGCTGGGAGCCGAGGCCGGGCAGGTCGGTTCGGCAGTGACGGCGCTTTGCCTCGGCATAGCGGTGGCCGGGGCGATTCTCTCGCTGTGGACGCGCATGCCGGTGGTGCTGGCGTGGTCCACGCCGGGCGCGGCTCTGCTGGCCGCGAGCAACGGCGGCGCGGCCTGGCCGGTCGCGATCGGCGCCTTCATGGCGGCGGCGACGCTGATGTGCCTGCTGGGGCTGGTGCCCGCACTCGGGCGGCTGGCCGCGCGCATTCCCGCCTCGGTGGCTTCGGCCATGCTTGCAGGAGTGCTGCTGCCGTTCTGCCTCCAGCTGTTCCGCACCCTGGAAACCGACGCGCTGCTGGTCGTGGTCCTGCTGCTGGTCTTCGTCATCGCCCGACAGCGTTTTCCGCTCTATGCCTTGCTGCTGGTGCTCGTCTCGGGCGTGGCGGTCGTACTGACGCGCGGTGATGTTGCCGGATTCGCGCCTCGCTCGCTGATCGGCGGGCTGGAGCCGGTCATGCCCGCCTTCGACCTAAAGGCCGTGGCCAGCATCGGCGTTCCGCTGTTCCTCGTCACGCTGGTCTCGCAGAACCTGCCCGGCCTCGTCGTGCTGCGGACCGCCGGTTACGAGCCTCGGCCGCAGCCCCTGCTGCTGGGCACGGGGCTGGCGACGATGCTGCTTGCGCCGTTCGGCGCCCACGGCGTCAACCTGGCGGCCATCACCGCGGCGATCTGCACCAGCTCCGATGCTCACCCGGATCAGGCGCGCCGCTGGACGGTGGGGTTGATCTACGCCGGGTTCTACCTGGCCCTGGCGCTGTTCTCCGCGCCGCTCGTGCAGTTCTTCCTGACCATGCCCAAGGCCTCCATCGCCGCGTTCACCGGCATCGCCCTGATAGCGCCCCTGTCGGGTGCGATCGAGAACATGCTCATCGAGAAGACCGAGCGCGATGCCGCGATCCTGACTTTCGCGGCGACGGCGTCCGGCGTTTCGCTGCTCGGCATCGGCTCGGCGTTCTGGGGGCTGCTGGCCGGCTTTGCGGCCCTGGCGGCCAAGGCGGTTTTCGCGCGCCGAAATTGACCTCCCGGCCGGCCCGCCGTAACGCGCGGGACATGACCGTAACCCGCTTCGCTCCCTCGCCCACCGGGCACCTCCACGTCGGCAACATCCGCACGGCGCTGCACAACTGGCTGCTGGCACGAAAGGGTGCCGAGGGGCAGGCGGGCGCCCGGTTCCTGCTGCGCATCGACGACACCGACGCCGCGCGCTCGAAGGAGGAATATGTCGAGGGCATCCGCGCCGACTTGTCCTGGCTCGGCATCGCCTGGAGCGGCGAGGAGCGCCAGTCGGCCCGTTTCGCGCTTTACGAGCGGGAATTCGAAAAGCTGAAGGCCGCCGGGCGCGTCTATCCTTGCTGGGAAACGCCGCAGGAACTGGAGCTGAAGCGCAAGGTCCTTCTCGGCCGGGGCCTGCCGCCGATCTACGATCGCGGCGCCCTGGCCTTGTCCGAAGCGGAGAAGGCGGCGCGAATCGCCAGCGGCGACCTGCCGCACTGGCGCTTCCTGCTCGACCGGGACGAACCCATCGTCTGGGAAGATGGCATTCGCGGCCCCCAGAAGTTCGATGCCGCGCAGATGAGCGACCCGGTGATTCGCCGCGCTGACGGTTCATGGCTCTACATGCTGCCCTCGGCCATCGACGACGTGGACATGGGTGTCACCCAGATCCTGCGCGGCGAGGATCACGTCTCCAACACCGCGGCGCAGGTCCAGATGTTCACCGCGCTCGGCGCGCCGGTCCCCGCTTTTGCGCACGAGGCGCTGTTGGTGGGTACCGAAGGCAAGCTGTCCAAGCGCCTCGGCTCGCTGGGTGTCGCGCATTTCCGGGAAATCGGCATCGAGCCGCAGGCCGTCGTGGCGCTGCTCGGGCGCCTTGGCACCAGCGATCCGGTCGATCCCGCGCTGGATGCGGAAGCACTGGCGGCGGCCTTCGATCTTTCCCGCTTCGGACGCGCGCCCGCCCGTTTCGACGAGGTGGAACTGCAGCGGGTCAATGCCGCCGTGGTCCATGCGCTGCCTTTCGAGGCCGTCTCCGACCGGCTCCCGGATGAAATGGACGCCGGGGCGTGGGAAACGATTCGCCCCAACCTGTCATATGTCCACGAGGCCGCCGACTGGTGGACCGTGGTGATCGGTCCGATCGAGGTGCCCACGCTGGCCGAGGAAGACCGCGCCTATCTGGCCGAGGCCGTCGCCGTACTGTCGAAGCTCGAATGGAGCGACGGGGTGTGGAAGGCGCTGACCGGGGCGCTCAAGGATGCCACCGGGCGCAAGGGCAAGGGGCTGTTCCTGCCGCTGCGCCTGGCGCTGACGGGGATGGAGCATGGGCCGGACATGGGCGCGCTGCTGCCGCTGATCGGGCGCGAAGAGGCTCTGGCGCGGCTCAAGGTCGTGGCGGGCTAGAGAAATAAAGAAGGTCTGGGGGATGATCCCCCAGACCCTCGGAATGGGTTCGCCGCGCGCCGCCTGACGCGGTGCGATCCTGGCGTTACTCCATGAACCAACCGTGGCTCGCCACCAGCGACTGCCCGGTGAGCGCGTTGGTCTGGAACCCTGCGAAGAACAGCGCCACTTCGGCGATGTCGTCCACGGTGGTGAATTCGCCGTCGACGGTCTGGCCCAGCATCACCCGGCTGACGACTTCGTCCTCGGAAATGCCGAGTTCCTTGGCCTGCTCGGGGATCTGCTTGTCCACCAGGGGCGTGCGCACGAAGCCGGGGCAGATCACGTTCGAACGGACGCCTTTCTTGCCGCCTTCCTTGGCGATCACGCGCGCCAGGCCGAGCAAGCCGTGCTTGGCGGTGACATAGGCGGATTTCAGCGGGCTCGCTTCCTTCGAATGGACCGAACCCATGAAGATGATCGAGCCGGCATTCTGCGCATACATGTGCGGCAGCACGGCCTTGGAGGTGAGGAAGGCGCCGTCGAGATGGATGGCCAGCATCTTCTTCCAGTCGGAGAAGGCGAACTGGTCCACCGGATTGACGATCTGGATGCCGGCATTGGAAACCAGCACGTCCACGGTGCCCCAGGCCTCTACCACCTTGGCGACGCCGGCATTCACCTGATCCTCGCTGGTCACGTCCATGGCGACGGCGAGGGCGGCAGTGCCGTACTTGGCTTCGATCTCGTCGGCAGCCTTCTGCGCGGCGTCCATGTTGAGGTCGGCGATCGCCACTTTCCCGCCCTCGGCCGCGTACTTGTGGGCGATGGCATTGCCGATTCCGCTGGCGGCGCCAGTGACGATGCAGGCCTTGTCCTTCAGTTTCATCTACCTACTCCTCGTTGTTCGATCCCTGGGGGTGCCTGGGCCGGCGCTTGCCTGCGAGGTCGAACGTCATGATTTCGTCGGGCTTGAGGCGGCGTCCGGTCCAGCGGCCGTCACGCAGGGAAAAATGCGCGTCCGCCTTGCCGGCTTCCCAGTGCTCGGTCACCGTCATGCGCGAGAACTCGTAGTCCTTCGACATGGTTTCATAGCCGCGCGGGCGGTTGATGAGGTGGAGGACCGCCACCGCGCCGGCGGGGCGGCAGCCCAGCAACTGGCGCAAGTCCGGGTCGTCCTGCAGTTCGGGCGGCAGCTTGTGGCAAAGCCGCTGAGCGGCAGCGCGCATGTCCTGGAGGCGCTTGGACAAGTCGGTGTTCAGGCGCGTGCGGCTGGAGAAGCGGATGTCCTTCTCGCGCTGGGCGATGTCGGCCATGGTCTTGGGCACCGCCCCGCGCGAGGGGAAGAGGTCGACCTGGAACACCGTCATTTCGCAAGGGCTGCGATTGTCGAGCACGTATTGCAGCGGCGTGTTGGAGACGAGGCCGCCGTCCCAGTACCACTCGCCGTCGATTTCCACCGGGGGGAAGCCGGGGGGCAGGGCGCCGCTGGCCATGATATGCTCTGGGCCGATCTTGCGGTCGCTGGCGCCGGATCCCCTGGCATTGTCGAAATAGGCGAAGTTGCCCGTCATCATGTTCACCGCGCCGACCGAGAAGCGGGTCTCGCCGTGGTTGATGCGGTCGAAATCGACGAGGTCGAGCAGGGTCTGCCGCAAGGGGGTGGTGTCGTAGAAGCTGAGACGGCCGATTTCGTCAGGCCATTCCGGCAGAGGCGTGGGAATGCGCGGCGTGAAGAAGCCGGGGACGCCGAACGTCGCGGCCCAGGCGGCCGCAGTCTCGTTGAAGGCGCGGCGGGCGAAGCCGTTGCCCACGTCCAGCCGGTAGAGCAGCTCGTGGCTTACCCCGTCCCAGAAGCTGCGCAGTTTGCCGACCCGCTCTTCGGGCGCGTTGCCGGCGATGATCGCTGCGTTGATCGCGCCGATCGAGATGCCGGCCACCCAGTCCGGCGCGTGGCCCTCTGCGGCCAGCGCCTCGTAGACACCGGCCTGGTAGGCCCCGAGAGCGCCCCCGCCCTGCAGGACGAGCACCGACTGCGGGGCGTCGGAAGACGAAGACGAAACGGCAGCGCTTTCGGCATTCATGGGCAGGGTCCTGCGCATGGGGATGTTGCGATGCAACAAGTGGGACCGTTGGGCCGGGCTTTCAATAGTTTATTCGGGGGGGATCTGGTAAGTGCCGCAACCTCGTCACGCCGCCACTTCGCTCAGGCTCCCTTCGCTCGCCGCTTCGAGCAGGCGGCGCTCCAGGGCCTTGATCCGGCTGGATGACGTCAGTTTCTCGCCGAGCAGATCGGTGACGTAGAAGGTATCCGCCGCGCGCTCGCCATACGTGGCGATGTGTGCGGAGTGGACCATGAGCTTCGATTCGAACAGCGCATGGGCCAGCCGGTTGAGCAGCGCCGGACGGTCGCGGGCGTTCACTTCCACCACGGTGAGACGGTTGGAGGCCTTGTTGTCCACCAGCACGCGCGGGCGCACGTCGAAGGCATCGGCGCGGGGCCGCGCATCGGGACGGGCCACGAGTTGCGGCAGGATCTTGATGCGGTTGGCCAGCGCGTTCTCGATCGAGGAGCGCAGGCGGGCGAGCTGGGTCTCTTCCATGAAGGGCCGGCTGAGCGGGTCCTGCACCAGGAAGTTGTCCACCGCGCGGCCGGTGCGCGTCGTGTGGATGCGGGCATCGATGATGTTGCCGCCGGCCAGGTGGATGCCGCCGGCGATGCGGTAGAACAGGCCGGGATGGTCCGAGGCGATGACGGTGACGAGCGTCGCGCCGCGCGCCGGATAGTATTCGGTCGCGATCGAAAGCGGCTCTTCCTGCGAGGCGTGGAACTGCGCCAGGTTCTTGATGATGACGTCTTCGGGTTCGGCGATCCAGTAGGCGTCGGCGAACTGGGTGCCGAGTTCGTCGACCAGAGCGGCATTCTCGGCGGCGCTGTCGGCGACGATGGCCTTCTTGGCGGCCACGCGCTTTTCGCGGCCGAACTCGACGTGGCCAAGGCGCAGGCGTTCCTCGGTGGCACCGTAGAGTTCGCCGATGAGCTGGCGCTTCCACGAATTCCAGGTGCCGGGCCCCACCGCGCGAATGTCGACGATTGTGAGGAGCGTCAGCTGGCGCAGGCGGTCCACCGATTGCACGAGTTCGACGAAATCGGTGATCGTCTTGGCGTCGGACAAGTCGCGCTTGAAGGCGGTGGCGGACAGGATGAGGTGGTGCAGCACCAGCCAGGACACCAGCTCGGTCTCCTCCTCGTCCAGCCCGAAGCGCGGGCAGAGCTTCAGCGCGATCTCGGCGCCGATCTCGGAGTGGTCGCCGCCGCGGCCCTTGGCGATGTCATGCAGCAGCACCGAGGCATAGAGCGCGCGGCGCGAGCGGACCTTGTGGATGATCTCGTGGCTGAGCGGATGGTCCTGCTTCAGCTCGCCCTTCTCGATGCGGGCGAGCAGCCCGATGGCGCGGATGGTGTGTTCGTCCACAGTGTAGTGGTGGTACATGTCGAACTGCATCTGCGCGTTGACGCGGCCGAATTCGGTGACGAATCGGCCGAAGACGCCCGCCTCGTTGAACGAGCGCAGCGCCACTTCGGGATTGTTGCGGCTGGTGAGCAGTTCCATGAACAGCTCGTTGGCGCGCGGGTCGCGGCGCACGTCCTCGCGGATGAGGGCGGCATCGCGCGATACCAGGCGCATGGTCTCGGGATGGATTTCCAGGCCTTCGCGGTCGGCGATGACGAAGATCTCGATCAGGCGCACGGGATCGGCCTCGAACCAGGTCTCGCCCGGCGCCATGATGCGGCCGCCGAAGACCTTGTAGCCCTTCAGCGTGCGCGGACGGGCGCGGAAGCCCGCCAGCAGCCCGCGCGGCTGGCGCTTGGCGAACTGGTCGTCGAGCTGGGCCAGGAACACGCCGGTGAGGGTGCCGACCATCTTCGCCTGGAGGAAGAACATCTGCATGAACCGCTCTACCRCGCTCTTTCCGGGGCGGTCGGAATAGTTCATCCGCGCCGCGACCTCGCGCTGAAGGTCGAACGTCAGGCGGTCCTCGGCGCGGCGGGTGATCGTGTGGAGGTGGCAGCGCACCGCCCAGAAGAAGTTCTCGGCCCGGCGGAAGGCGCGGTATTCCTTGTGAGTGAGCAGGCCCACGTCCACCAGTTCGCTGGGGTCGCGCACCTTGTGGATATATTTGCCGATCCAGTAGAGCGTGTGCAGATCGCGCAGGCCCCCCTTGCCCTCCTTCACATTGGGCTCGACCACATAGCGGCTGTCGCCCATGCGCTTGTGGCGTTCCTCGCGCTCGGCCAGCTTCTCGACCACGAACTGGCGCTCCGTTCCGGCGACGACATCCTTCCAGAACCGCGCGCGGACTTCCTCGTAGAGGTCCTGGTCGCCCCAGACGTAGCGGCCTTCCAGCATGGCGGTGCGAATGGTGAGGTCCGAGCGGCTCATGCGGACCATGTCGTCCACCGAGCGGCTGGAATGGCCGATCTTGAGCCCCAGGTCCCAGAGGAAATAGAGCATCGCCTCGATCACCTGCTCGCACCAGGCGGTCTGCTTGATCGGGGTGAGGAAGGCGAGGTCGACGTCGGAATGGGGCGCCATCTCGCCGCGTCCATAGCCGCCCACGGCGATGATCGACAGGCGCTCGCCCTTGGAGCGGTTCATCGCCGGATAGACGTGCGTGGAGACGTGATCGTGGATCACCCGCAGCAGCTGGTCGACCAGATAGGCCTGCGCTTCGGCCACCTCGTGCCCGGCGGAGGGCTTTTCCACGAGGCGGCGGGCGATTTCGGCCCGGCCCTGCTCCAGCGCCTCGCGCAGGAGTTCGACCACTTGCTTGCGGCCCTTGGCAGCCCCCGGACCGGCAACGACGGCTTCGATGGCCTCGACCAGCGCGCGGCGGTCGATCACGGAACGGGGCGAGGGAATGCGAATTACGCTCATGTCGGGCGATATCTAGACATTCAAAGGCTTGGGGGGAACAGCGACGTGTCGCATCCAGCAGATTTTGCGGCGTCCTGGGGACTGCGACGCAAAATCCGGCCTACCATCGCCCCGCAGCCTATGCCAGAAGGCGCACAGCACGGGCGCCCAGCACCGCTGCACAAGCACGGGCGCCCAGCACCGCCGAGGCCGTCCGGCCCGGCGACCTTACGAGATTTACGAGGTCGAGCACTTGTCCCTGACAGCACTTGCCGCAGCCGCCGCCGCCGAAGTTCACCAGCCGATCTACTGGGTCAACCTGGGCCTCAAGAACTACCTGTTCCGGATCGGCAGCTTCGAGCTGCGCTGGTATTCGCTGGCCTATCTGGCGGGCATCATGCTCGGCTACTGGCACCTTTCGCGCATGATCAAGGCGCCCGGCGCGCCGCTGGCGCAGCGCCATGCCGACGACCTGTTCTTCTACTGCACGATCGGCATCATCCTCGGCGGCCGCCTGGGCTATGCGACGTTCTACACCGGCGGCGACACCGGCATTCCCAGCCTCTGGTCGGATCCGGGCGCGCTCCTGTCGCTGTGGCACGGCGGCATGAGCTTCCACGGCGGCCTGATCGGCGTGCTGCTGGCGATGGCCTGGGTATCCTGGCGCGGCAAGCTCGATTTCCTGCGAGTGGCGGACTATATCGCGGTCTGCGTGCCGTTCGGCATGATGTTCGGCCGCCTTGCCAACTTCGTGAACGGCGAACTCTGGGGCCGCGTGGTCACTAACCCGAACCTGCCCTGGGCCATGGTCTTCCCCGATGCCGGCCCGCTGCCGCGCCATCCCAGCCAGCTCTATGAAGCCGGCCTGGAAGGCCTGGCGATGATCGTCATCATGCTCACCCTGTTCTGGAAGACGCGGGCACGGTTCCGTCCGGGCCTGCTGGTCGGCGTGTTCACCACCGGCATCGCCTGCGCGCGCTTCACCGTGGAGTTCTTCCGCGAGCCCGACGCCCAGCTTCAGGACTTCGCCGCGCGCACCGGCCTGTCGATGGGCCAGTGGCTGACGATCCCGCTGATCCTGCTCGGCCTGCTGCTGGTCGCCCGCGCCCTGGCGAAGCCGGCGCTGGCCACCGTCCGTCCGGTCACCGCCTGATCCCGGCGCGATGACCGCAGACGATACCGGGGCGAGCGCCGAGCCGCTCACGGCCATTTTCCGGCGCCTGATCGGGACTTACGGGCCGCTCTCCCTGCTGCACTACATGGGCGAATCGAACGCCCGGTACTATGCCGACAAGGACCCGCTCGGCACGGCGGGGGACTTCATCACGGCCCCGGAAATCAGCCAGATGTTCGGCGAACTCGTCGGGCTCTGGCTGGCCGACGTCTGGATGCGCGCGGGCAGCCCCGTGCCGGTCCACTATGTCGAGCTGGGTCCGGGCCGCGGCACCCTGGCGCGCGACGCGCTGCGCACGATGAAACGCGTGGGTCTCGATCCGCAGGTGCATTTCGTCGAAAGCTCCCGCGCGCTCAAGGCGCTCCAGGCCCAGGCCGTGCCGCAGGCGCAATGGCACGACGACCTCGGCACCGTTCCCACCGACGTGCCGCTGCTGGTGGTCGGCAACGAATTCCTCGATGCCCTTCCGGTTCGCCAGCTGGTCAGGACGGCCAAGGGCTGGCGCGAACGCATGGTCGACTGGGCGGAGGACCGCTTCCGTCCGGTCGCGGGGGAAAAGCCGATGGACGCCGCGGTTCCGGGCGTGCTGGCCGATGCCGAAGAAGGCACGCTGCTGGAGACATGCCCCGGGGCCGCTGCGGTCATGCAGGAGCTTTCCGGGCGCCTTGCGGCCCAGGGCGGCGCAGCGCTGCTGATCGATTATGGCTATGCCGAGCCGCAGACCGGCTCGACGCTTCAGGCGCTGCGGGCCCATGCCAAGGTCGATCCCTTCACGGCCCCGGGCGAGGCTGACCTTACCTGTCTGGTGGACTTCGCCGTCCTGGCCGAGATCGCGGTGAAAGAGGGCGCGACATGGCAGGGCACCGTGACGCAGGGCGCCTTCCTGCGCGCCTTGGGGATCGATCTGCGCGCCGCCAAGCTGGCCGCCGCGGCGCCGCATCATGCCGATACTATTCAAAGGGCGAAGGATCGGCTTATCAGCGATGAGCAGATGGGAAGCCTGTTCAAGGTCATGGGCGTAAGCGGGCCGCAATGGCCGCAAGGCGCCGGATTCTAGAACGCGGCAGTGCTTCGCAGGTCTGGCGAAGGGGGATGCCGGGCCGGTGGCTGACGGGCCCGTCGCGGTGTGAGATCGGAACAGGGGTTCAACAGGGAAACGGTCATGGCAGTGCAGGGGGCAGACATGGGCGAGGCGGCGATTGCGGGGGCAGGGCTTAAACCTCCCAGAGGCCTGACGCCGCAGGACTTGCGCGGGCCGGACAGGCTGGAACGCGTGCTGGGCCTGCTGGCGCTGGTCATGCTGGGCTTCATCTTCGCTGCTCTGCTGCGCGGCCGGGACGAATGGGCGCGCGTGCCCTCGGTGGTCTGGGTCCATCTGGCCACCATCCTCGTCGCGCTGGTGCTGACGCCGGTGCTGCTGTGGCGCCGCCGGGGAGACGCACGGCACCGCGTCTACGGCTATGTCTGGAGCGGGGCGATGATGCTGACGGCGCTGGACAGCCTTTTCGTGCATTCGGGCGGGCCGGGGCGGTTCAGCCTGATCCACGTCCTTTCCGTGTTCGTGCTGGTCATGGTGCCGGTGCTCGTGCTGGCGGCAAGGCGGCACAACGGCGTCCGTCACCGCCGGACCGTTCGCGGCCTCATCATCGGCGCCCTGCTGATCGCGGGCTTCTTCACCTTCCCGTTCAACCGCCTGCTCGGCCACTGGCTGTTCGGCTGAGAAACGCGAAAGGGAGCAGGCATGGCCCGCTCCCTCTCGTTTTCCTGGACCCGGCCTCTGCCTCTCAGCGGGCTTCCGGCGTCCGGTCGTCCTCCGGCACCTTGCGCAGCGGCACGGCCGAGAGCCAGTCCTCCAGCGCTTCCAGGTCGATGGCCCCGCGCGTGCGCGCCGTGCCCTGGGCGAAGCCGCTGAAGCCGTCGCCGCCTTCGGCCAGGAAGTTCACCACGCTGACACGGTAGCTCTTGGCCGGGTCGAGCGGCTTGCCGTCCAGAGTGATGCCGGTGATCCGCGCACCGGAGGGGCGGCGCATGTCGAAGGCCACGCGCATGCCCTGGCTGGGTGCCAGGATCTGCTTGTCGCCGCTATCGTCCAGCCCCTGCTCCAGGGTCGCGCGGATCTGCGCGCCGGTCAGCGACATCGTGACGATCTCGTTGTTGAACGGCTCCACCGCGTAGATCTGGCCGAACGTCACGGTGCCGTCGGCAGCGGGGATCAGCGAGGTGCGGATGCCGAAGGGATTGAGGAAGGCGATCTGCGCGCCGGCCTTGCGGGTGGCGGCAAGCTGCGAATCCGCGATCAGGTTGCCCAGCGCGCCGCCCTTGCCGACGCCGTTTTCCTCTTCCTTGGCGAGCGGGCCGGAAAGACGGCCGACCGGACGTGCGACCAGATGCAGCGAAGCGTCCTTGTAGCGCTGGATATAAGCGGCCACGTCTTCCCGCGGCTGGAACCGGGGGAAGGCGTCGGAATTCGGGACTTCGCCCTTGGCCGACGTGTAGGCCGGCGACTGGACGATGAGATTGCTCGCCTGGCGGCCGAGCAGCTTGTGCGTCACCGGATCGAACCGCAGCGTGATGTCGGTCACCAGCTTGCCGTAGACGCCCGCGCTGGTCAGCAGGATCGGGCCGGTCCAGGCATTGGCGCCGTAGTCGCAGACATAGGCCCAATGCGTGTGGCCCGAGACGACCACGTCCACGCCGGGGTTCAGGCGATCGAGGATCGGCTGGATATCGCCGGTCATCTCGTTGCAGCCGTTGGGATCGGGCGTGCCCGCCGTGCGGCCGCCCTGGTGGATCAGCACGATCACGGCATCGGCGCCGGCAGCCTTGAGCTGGCCCGCCGCGCGGTTGATGGTATCCGCCTCGTCCGCGAACTTCAGCCCGGCCACCCGGTCGGGCGCGACGAGGGTGGGCACGGACTTGAGCGAGAGGCCGACGAAGCCGACGGTGATCCGGTCCTTGCCTTCTCCGAAAGTCTTCACGCCGGTGGCGGGGAACAGCGGAGACCCGTCGGCCAGGGTGGTGCTGGCGGCCAGGTACTTGTAATTGGCGCCTTTGAACGGCTCCAGCTGGCACGGCTGGAGGCGCGTGTTCTTCTCGCACCCGCCGTTCTGCAGGCGGCGCAGTTCCTGCCAGCCGCGGTCGAATTCGTGGTTGCCCACCGCGTTGAATTCCACGCCGACGCGGTTCATCACGCCGACGGCGGGCTCGTCGAGATAGAGCGAGGAGGCGAGCTGCGAGGCGCTGGTGAGGTCACCCGCGGCCACGACGACATTGTTGGCGTGACGGGCCTTGAGCGAATCCACGGCAGAGGCCAGCCAGGCGCCGCCGCCTGCGGGCACCGAGACTTCGTTGCCGTGGCCGTCGGGCGCGTCGACCGACTGGTTCGGCGGTTCGAGCGCGCCGTGGAAATCGTTGATCGCGATCACGCCGACTTCGATCGGCCCGGCCTGCCCGGACGAGGCTGCCGGAGAGGCGGGCTGGCGGGTTCCGGGCGTGGTGGCGCAGCCGGCGAGCAGGGCGGCCATCAGCGAGGTGGCCAGCAGCGGAAGGCTGCGGGTGAAGGGGAGAGTCATGGCAGCGTCCTATCGGATCGTTTCATGACGGGGCAATGGCTTTTCCTCTCCCGCAGAGCAGATTAGGCTTCATCCTCCAGCCCGTGCATGTCCTCGTCCGACAGGCCGAAATGATGGCCGACTTCATGCACCACCACATGAGTGACGAGGTCTTCCAACGTCACCCCCGTCTCGCACCATTCGGCCAGCAGCGGTTGCCGGTAGAGCGTGATGCGCGGGCGGAATTCTCCGGCGACCCAGACCGATTCCTCGTCGAGCGGGCGGCCGTGGTAAAGGCCGGTCAGTTCCCAGGCGTCCTCCAGCCCCACGGCATGGAGGGTTTCCTCGTCCGCGAATTCCTCGACGTGGACGGTGATGCCTTCGAGGTGCTGGGCGAAGGGCTCGGGAATGCGCGCGAAGGCGGCATGGGCGAGCGCCTCGAACACGGCGGGGCCGGGGGCATTGCCGAAACGGCCCGGGGTGGGAGAAGACATCGCGAGGCTACTCCTGTGCTGCCCCCGCCGCGACGATCCGCGCGATGCCTGCGGCGGTGGAGGGATGGTAGGTCGGCCGGGCTTCCTCGAAGAAGGCGCGCGCCTTCGGCTGGCCCCATTCGTCCTGCTTCATCAGGCCCTTGTAGAGCGGATAGACCAGCAACCCGCGCCCGATCTGCGAAAGGTAGCGGCGCAGGAAGGGGAGGGCAGGATCGTAGCGGTTGGCGATTGCCAGTTCGAACCAGGCCGACTGGATATAGGCATTTCCCGAAGCGGAAAGCCCCAGCGTCTTGTCCAGTTCGGCCAGGCGCGCAGGCGTCTGCCGGCGGTCGATGCCATTGAGGAAACGCAGCCATTCCTGCGTGGTCCAGCCCCTCGTCTCGACGGCGCTGGCCGGTCCGCCGCCATTGAAGGCCGCCAGCCGCGCGTCGACTTTCGCCAGCGTCTCGCTCCGCACATGGACCGCGTTGTCGGGAAGGCCCGCACCGTAGGACCAGCGGTCGAGCTGGAGCGAGAGTTCCAGCTCCGGCTGGCCCTTCAGCAGGCGTTCGCGCAAGTCGGCCAGGAAGCCCGCAGTGGTCTGGGGCTGGAAGGCGTGGCGGTCGAAATAGGAGGTGAGATAGGCGTCCCACTTCGCGCGGCCCACGGTATGCTCGATCATGCGCAGGAAGTTCGAGCCCTTGGTATAGTCCACCTCGCCCGCGCCGGGATCGCCGTGAAGACGAGTGACGGCGCCGGTCTGGCCGCCACCGGCCGCGATTTCGCGGCTCATCACGTCCCAGTCGAGGTCGGCATACGTGGCGGCCTGCTCCTTGCCATAGAGCGACTCCATGATCCGGTTCTCGAAGTAGGTGGTGAAGCCCTCGTTCAGCCAGGAGTCCGACCAGGTCGCATTGGTGACCAGGTTGCCCGACCAGGAATGCGCCAGTTCATGAGCGACGACGTCGGTGTTCGAACGGTCGCCCGTGACGATCGTGGGGGTCAGGAACGTGAGCATGGGATTTTCCATGCCGCCATAGGGGAAGGCCGGGGGCAGCAGCAGCATGTCGTAGCGGCCCCAGCGATACGGGCCGTAGAGCTTGCTGGCGGCGTCGATCATCTTCTCCACATCGACGAATTCCCTGGCCGCCTTGTCCAGCATCGGCGCCTCGGTCCAGACGCCGGAGCGGGGGCCGAGTGTCTTGAACTTCAGGTCGCCCACGGCGAAGGCGATGAGATAGGGCGGCACCGGCTTGTCCATGCGGAAGCGGAAGGCGCGCCGGCCGTCGGGGAGCAGTTCGCCCTTGTCGCCCGAGAGCTTTTCCGCGCTCATCACCGCCACGAGATCGCCGGGGACGCGCAAGGTGGCTTCCCAGGTCTGGCGGATGCCGGGGCTGTCCTGCGTCGGCACCCACGAGCGGTTGAGAATGGCCTGGCCCTGGCTGAACAGGAACGGTTTCTTCTTGCCGAAGGTCATTTCCGGCGGCAGCCATTGCAGCGCAGTCGCGCCCGGCATGGAGCGATAGGTTATACGGATCCGGCTGGCCCCGGCGAGTTCGACGGTCAGCGCCGAGCCGATGTCCGCATTGTCCGCGTCCTTGGGGCCGAGCGTCCACCGGAGCGGTTTGCCCGCCTCGTCGGTGATCGCGGAAATATCGAGATCCCGTGCATCGAGCACGATCCGGGTGGCGCCCGGCGCCGCCAGGATGTCCAGCACGGCGCTGCCGCCCAGCGTCTTCGTCGCGAAATCGACGTCCAGGTCCAGCGCCACATGGGTGACGCGGGCCACTTGCGGTTCGGCATGCGTCCACACGTCCTTCGCCTCGGGCGTGGTGAGGATCGGGGCGGGCGGCGTGCCGGCTCCCGTTACGGTCCCCGACGCCTTCATCGGTGCTCCGGCATCCGTGACGGTCTGGGCGAAAGCGGGGGCGGCGGTTCCGGCGAGCAGCGCGGCGACAAGAAGAATACGCATGGCCGCGACTTATGGTCACGCCCATGGCACTGTGCAAGCGAACCTGTCGTGCAAAGGCGCAAAGGCCGAACCTGCTAGAGTTTCTTGAGAACCCCGGTCACGGGAATGGCGATGCTCGATCCCCCGGTCACGGGATCGCCGTCGAAGCTGGCCTGGGTGCCGTCTTCGGCCGAGACGTTGACGATGCCGCCCGCCTGCGTGAAGGTCAGAGTGCCGCCGCCCAGAGTGGAGATCAGGACTTTGCCGTCCTTGCTGGACTTTATGGCGGCGGAGATGTCCTGCGGGGTCATGTAGCCGGTGAGCATGTGGTCCTTGAGCAGCGCCGCCAGTGCGGCGTGATCGTCGGCCTCGGTCAGTTGCTTGCCCGGATCGCCCAGCTTTGCGAAGGCGTCGTCCTCCGGGGCGATCAGGGTGTAGCTGGCCTTTTCCTGGAACACGCCCTCGATGCCGGTTTCCTTGAGCGCTTCGGCCACGGTCTGGAGGCCGGCGGCATTGTCGAGCGCCTGCGGCAGGGTCTCGGACACGGCGGCGGCCGCATCGGCGGTGGCGCTGGCCTGTCCCTCCGGGCTGTTCCTGTCGGAGCAGGCGGCCAGCGAGAGGCCGGCGGCGGCCAGCAGCGTGAGTGCGAGATCGGTCTTGCGCATGAATTCCCCTCCTGACGCCGTTCAGGCGATCAGTTCGATGGCGGCCCGCACCAGGCGTGTGGCGGGTTCGAGTTGGTAGATGTAGCCGTCGCTGTATCGGTAGAGTGCGTCAGGACCGTCGCGGTACTGGTCGCGGTAGCGGCCGGGGACATTGTAGACGTCGTAGCCGCCCGGCATGGGCTGGCCGATCCGGATCGTCTCGCCCAGCAGCAGGGCCGCTATGCCGGTGATGGTCGGGTCGGCAGCGGCCGCATCGCCCGCATTCACGCGGTAGATCGTGTTGTCGTAGTAGCGATAGGAGCCTTCGCCGCCGAGCCCGTAGTAGCGGGTGTAGTAGCCGGGCAGCGCGACAGGCCGGTAAGTGCCGGGCCATGCGCGGCCCACGGTCAGCGCGCCGCCGAGCAGCGGCGTGTAGCCGACCACGGCGCTGCTTCCGCCGGGGGCGCCGCCACTCGCTCCGCCCAGGCGCAGCAGGTAGCCTTCGCTGTAGCGATAGCGGGTGTCGTCATCGAAATCGCGGGAGAACCAGCGTGGGTCATGCCAGGCCTTTTCCGGCGGGTGTGTGCGGGGTGGCAGGTTGCAGCCCTGGTACTTGCCGGAGATGGCGGCCGGGCAACCCTCGATCGCCTGACCCCTGCCCGGGGCGGTCCAGCTCGCGTCCTGCCGGCCGGTGACCACTTTCACGCGGTCGTTGGTGGGGACGCGGAATTCGTGGCCGCGCCCGTCCCTGTAGCTAACCTGCCGGACATCGCCGCGCGGTGCGGGCGGGGTCAGGCCGGGATCGGCGCGGGTTTCATGCGGGCGACCCTCGGGCGAGTCGGCCGGCGGCGTGCTGCCGCGCTCCTTCGGCGGGACCTGAGGCCGATCGGCGCGCCGGGCTTCGGGATCCTGCTGGGCGGGACGGTTCCCCTCTGCGGGCCGATCACCTTGTGTGGGCGCACCGCGTTCCCGGTCGCCCCGGTCCTGCTCGCGGCGGGCCGCTTCCTGCTGGCGCTGCTCGCGCTGGGCGGTTTCGCGGTTCTGAGCCTCGGCATGCGGCGGGACGCGGTCGCCGCCCGTCTGACGCTCCGGCTGGGTGCGCCGTGCCTGTTCGGCATGCTGCTGCTCCGACCGCGGCTGGTCGCCCTGGGGACGGCTCTCGCCGGGCCGGTCCTGCGCCGCTTGCGCGCTTGCCGTGTGGCCGCCTGCGATGCCGATCGCCACGGAGGCGAGCAGGGCGGTTACCCCGGTGACTATCTTGCCGGTGCTTGGCTTGCGGGCACTGGGCCTGCGCGTACTGGGCCTGCGAGTCCTGGGCATCGCTGCTTCTCCTTTGCGGGGGCAACGCGGCGGGATGATAGCTGTTCCTGTCACGATTGTCGCCAAGCGTCGCGGCGGAACGTCGCGCGGCAGGAGCGGGCTGTCCGCCCCCGTTTCGCATTGAGTGCAAAGGTTCTTTTCGTGCGGGGCGAGGCGCGGTCGGTCGAGGGAGCCGGTCTCCGCCCGCGGCCGATTGGCTCGGACGGCCAACGAAAAGGGCGCCCGGATTGCTCCGGGCGCCCCACTCGGCGAACTGATGCTCCTTCCCCCCTTTCCGAAGAAACGGGAGGAAGGAAGCGCGATCAGGCGCTGTAGTACATGTCGAACTCGACGGCCGACGGCGTGGTTTCCCAACGCAGCACTTCCGGCCACTTCAGTTCGAGGTAGGATTCGATCTGGTCCACGGTGAACACGCCGCCTTCGAGAAGGAAGGCATGGTCGGCCTGGAGCGAGTCGAGCGCTTCACGCAGCGAACCGCAGACGGTCGGCACTTCGGCGAGTTCGGCCGGCGGCAGATCGTAGAGGTTCTTGTCCATGGCTTCGCCCGGGTGGATCTTGTTCTTGATCCCGTCGAGGCCGGCCATGAGCAGCGAGGCGTAGCAGAGGTAGGGGTTGGCCATCGCGTCGGGGAAGCGGAATTCCACGCGCTTTGCCTTGTCGCCCGCACCGTAGGGGATGCGGCACGAGGCCGAGCGGTTGCGGGCCGAGTAGGCCAGCAGAACCGGGGCTTCGTAGCCCGGCACCAGGCGCTTGTAGCTGTTGGTGGTCGGGTTGGTGAAGGCGTTCAGGGCCTTGGCGTGCTTGATGACGCCGCCGATGAAGTAGAGGCACATGTCGGAAAGACCGGCATAGCCGTTACCGGCGAACAGCGGGTTGCCCTTGTCCCAGATCGAGATGTGGGTGTGCATGCCCGAGCCGTTGTCCTTCATGATCGGCTTCGGCATGAACGTGGCGGTCTTGCCATAGGCCTGCGCGACCATGTGGACGACGTACTTGTAGATCTGCATGCGGTCGGCGGTGGTGACCAGCGTGCCGAAGGTCAGGCCGAGTTCGTGCTGGGCAGCCGCCACTTCGTGGTGGTGCTTGTCGCAGGGCAGGCCCATTTCGAGCATGGTGGTGACCATCTCGCCGCGGATGTCGACGGCCGAGTCGACCGGAGCGACCGGGAAATAGCCGCCCTTGGCGCGCGGACGGTGGGCCAGGTTGCCCGTGTCGTACGACTTGTCCGAGTTGCCCGGCAGTTCGATGTCGTCCAGCTTGAAGCCGTTGCCTTCGTAGCCGTCGTAGAACTTCACGTCGTCGAACATGAAGAATTCGGCTTCGGGGCCGACATAGACGGTGTCGCCGAAACCGGCCGACTTGACGAAGGCCTCGGCGCGCTTCGCGGTCGAGCGCGGATCGCGGGCGTAGAGGTCGCCGGTCGAGGGTTCCACGATGTCGCAGAACAGGATGAGCATCGGGGTGGCCGAGAACGGATCGACATAGACGGCGTCGAGGTCGGGCTTGAGGATCATGTCCGACTCGTTGATGGCCTTCCAGCCTTCGATCGACGAACCGTCGAACATCAGGCCGTCTTCCAGCTCGTCCTCGCCGAGGATCGAAGCGACCATGGTGAGGTGCTGCCACTTGCCCTTGGGGTCGGTGAAACGCAGGTCAACCCACTCGATCTCTTCGTCCTTGATCCTCTTGAGGACGTCCTTTGCACTAGCCATTAGAGTAGTCTCCAGTGATGCTCTTCCGATCCCGAAAGAGGCTTTGGTGTTGCATTGTCCACGGGAAGACCCGGCCCCCGCCGGTTCGTCCCGATCCGGCCCGGAGGATCATTTCGATCCTGCCGAAGCCGGGCAATCGAATTCCGGCACACGCCGGCTTGGATGCGACAGGCGGCGGGAAAGCCCGCCCTTCTGGTCCTGCGCTCTCGAAAATCCTTCGCGGGCGAAGCCTTTCTGCTTCCCGTGATTTACAGGGCGTCGTCGTCCCGCTCGCCGGTGCGGATGCGCACGGCGGTTTCGACCGGCACGACGAAGATCTTGCCGTCACCGATGCGTCCCGTTTGCGCGGCGTCGGCAATGGCTTCCACCACGCGTTCGGCCAGTGCGTCGGGAACAACCACTTCGAGCTTCACCTTGGGCAGGAAGTCGACGACGTATTCGGCGCCGCGATAGAGTTCGGTATGGCCCTTCTGGCGGCCGAAGCCCTTGGCTTCCGTGACGGTGATGCCCGAAACGCCAACTTCGTGCAGTGCTTCCTTCACTTCGTCCAGCTTGAACGGCTTGATGATAGCTTCGATCTTTTTCACGCCTGTGTTGACCCCTGCATGGTCCCGGATCTTTTTCCGAAGACAATTCCGGTCCGGGAACCAGATGCCTCGCGCGCGATTCCCATCAAGAATCGTGCCAATGCGGATGGCCCTCTCGTAGGCCAACTGTGCAGCCGCGAAAAGACCGTAATCTTGGCTTTCGACACCTCGAATGTGCAGAGTCATGCGGGTAACTACCCGGTTGGCGACATTATGTGTTCAAGATTCGGGCACACCCTGCCTCAAAATTGTGCACGCGTGCTGTGGGGGCGAGGGAAGGTTTGCTTCGAACCCGTCACCCCCTTGCTGGCCCCATGCGTACCTGCTCCGCGAGTGCAGCACCCACCTTCGTCATTGCGAGCGCAGCGAAGCAATCCAGGGCGGCGCGGCGCGACTCTGGATTGCTTCGCTGCGCTCGCAATGACGAAGAGGTGGGGAAAGCTGGAGGAACGCACGGGGGAAGGGGCACGGGAAGGGGCGGGTGAAAAGCGGGGCCTATAAGATAACGCAAGAAGGCGCCGGAAACCGCTGGGGCTTCCGGCGCCTTCTTTGCGCGGTCGACGTATTTGGGTTTAGAGTCTCAGCCCGGCGGTCTCGGGGAGGCCCGCCATGAGGTTGAGGTTCTGCACCGCAGCCCCGCTCGCGCCCTTGCCGAGATTGTCGAGCATGGCGACGAGGCGTGCCTGCGATCCGTCCTGCGCGCCGAGCACCCGCAGCGTCAGCGTGTCCACCGGCGCCATCGAGGCCCGCAGGAGCAGTTCGTCGGGCTGGTCGTCGATCACGGAGACGATCGTGCTGTCCGCATAGAAATCGGCCAGGGCGGCGCGAAGATCGGCCGGCGATCCCGCCTTGGGCATGGCGGACAAGTGCAGCGGCACTTCCACCAGCATGCCGCGGTGCGCGGGCACCACGGCCGGCGCGAAGATCGGTTCGATCGACAGGCCGACATGCGCCACCATCTCAGGCACATGCTTGTGGCCCAGCGCCAGGCCATAGGCGCGGAAGGCCACGTCGCGGTCTTCCTCGAAACGGGCGATCAGTGCCTTGCCGCCGCCGGAATAGCCCGAGACGGCGTGGCAGACGTAAGGCCAGTCGGCAGGCAGCAGCCCCGCCTTCACCAGCGGCGCGACCAGGCCGATGAAGCCCGTGGGATAGCAGCCGGGATTGCTGACGAAGCGGGCGGCTGCAACGGCGTCGCGGCCGATCACTTCGGGAAAGCCGTAAGTCCACTCGGGCGCGACGCGGTGCGCCGAGGACGCATCGATCACGCGGGTGGTCTCGTTGCGGATCATGCCCACGGCGGCCTTGGCGGCTTCGTCGGGCAGGCAGAGGATCACGAAGTCAGCCGCGTTCAGCGCTTCGGCGCGGGCCGTGTCGTCCTTGCGGCGCGCTTCATCGAGGACGATCAGTTCGAACTCGGCGCGGCCGGCAAGCCGTTCGGCGATCTCGAGGCCGGTGGTTCCGGCGGCGCCGTCGATGAAGACCGTCTTCGTCATCAGCTATGTGCCTTCAATGCGTCGAGCGCGACATAGCCGACCTGGCCGTCTTCGCCCAGCTGGCCCCAGGCCCAGTTGCCCGCCATGTCGAGCACGTTGAACGTGTCGCCAGAGGGCAGGTCGCGAATCGCTTCGGCATCGGCGCGGCTCATCACCCGCAGCACGGCGCCGTCCAGCACCACATGCGGCATCGGCACGGCATAGTGCGGCACGAAGTAGAGACCGGCCAGCTTGATGTGCGCCAGATCGCCGCGCACGGGAAGGCATCCGGGATCCGCGGTCACACTCGGTCCGGTCATGGCCAGCAGTCCATCGATCCGGGGAGGGCGGGTATAGGAATCCTCAGTGGCCAACGCGGGTGCTTCTCCAAATGCAAAGATGCGCGCGCTTAGCGGGGGCATGGCCAAGACGCAAGTTCAGCGGCCGTCGCCGGTGTAGCGCCGCTGCAACATCAGCCACGCCGCCCGCAGGCCGAGGGCGTCTCCACCCTTGGGACGGCCGGGCTTGGCGGCGGGACGCCAGGCGAACGTGTCGAAGTGGGCCCAGTCCATGCCCTTCGGCATGAAACGGTCCATGAACAACGCCGCCGTGCTGGCCCCGGCGAAGCCGCTGGAGCCGGCATTGTTGATGTCGGCAATGTCGGACTTCAGGTATTCGCGGTAGCCATCGTAGAGCGGCAGGCGCCAACAGGGATCGTCCACGGAAAGCCCGGCATCGAGAATGTCCTGCGCGGTCTTGTCATCGCGGGCGAACAGGGCGGGCAGGTCCGGGCCGACGGCGACGCGCGCGGCGCCGGTGAGCGTGGCGAAGTCGATCACCAGTTCAGGCTCCTTCTCGCCGGCGCGGGTCAGCGCGTCGCCCAGGATCAGGCGGCCTTCGGCATCGGTATTGCCGATTTCCACGGTGATGCCGGCGCGGCTGCGCAGCACGTCTCCCGGGCGGAAGGAATTGCCGGCGATGGCGTTCTCCACCGCCGGGATCACCAGATGCAGGCGTACCGGCAGGTTCGCGCCCATGATCAGGCGGGCGAGGGCAAGGGCGTGAGCGGCGCCGCCCATGTCCTTCTTCATCAGCAGCATTCCCGCGCCGGGCTTGATGTCGAGGCCCCCCGAATCGAAACAGACGCCCTTGCCGACGACGGCGATCCTGGGATGCTTGGGATCGCCCCATTCCAGCTCGATCAGGCGCGGTGCATGGGCACGGCCAGCCGCACGGCCTACGGCATGGACCATCGGGTATTCGCGCTCCAGCATCTCTCCGCGGGTGATCTTCACCTCCGCACGGAACGCCTTGGCGAGCGATTCCGCCTCGGTTTCGAGCTGGCCCGGGCCCATGTCCTCGGCCGGGGTATTGACGAGATCGCGGACCAGCTCGATCGCCTCGCCCTCGGCGATCATCGCGTCGATCGCCTTGACCTCGGTGGTCAGGAGAATGCGCGGACCTTCCTCGGACGGCTCGGAGCGGTAGCGGTCGAAACGGTATTGCCCGGCGATCCAGCCCAGCGCGGCTTTGCCGATCTCGGCCTTGGCGCCCTCGGCGCCGGCGCGGCGATAAGTGCCGGCAGGCAGGACATCGGCCAGCTTCGCCAGGCACCAGGTGGTGAGCCTGGCCGGATCGGATACGCCTGCGGCCACAAGCCAGCCGTCGCCATCGGGAAGGATCGCATGGCTTCCCGCATCGCCCACGAATTTCTGCGCTTCGAGCGCGGCGCGCTGCGAAACCGACAGGCCCTTGATGAATTGTTCCAGTCCATCCTTCTCCCCGTCCTTGGAAACGAGGTGGATGGCGACGGCCTTCTGGCCGCGATCGGGCTGAATCAATGCGTTCTTGTCGGTCATGGTCCCATTCTCTAGCCTTGCTGCGAGCATGAGCCGAGAGGAAAAATGATGCGATCTGGTGCCTGGTGTCTTGTCTCCGCTGCAACTGCGGCCCTGCTACTGAGCGGCTGCAAGGGCAAAAAGTCCGCTCCTGCCCCGTCGGAAACCGCATCGGCCGGGATTTCGGCCCAGGCCGAGAGCGCTACCGAAACGACGACGGAGACCAGCACCGAGGCCGGTGACGTCGTCGTGGGCGGCGGCCGCGCGGAGAAGACCGAGAACGATCTTTACGAATTCTCCTATTCCTATCCCGATGCCGCAGGCGCGATTCCAGGGCTCAAGGCCAATCTCGACCAGCAGCTCGACACGTCCCGCGCGGATCTGGTGAGCAGCGCCAGAGAAGGGCAGGCCGAAGCGAAGAAGAACGACTTCCCCTACCACACCTACAGCTACGGCGAGGACTGGAAGGTCGTGACCAGCCTGCCGGGGTGGCTCTCGCTGTCCTCGGAATCCTACGTCTATTCGGGCGGTGCTCACGGCATGACCGCTTTCGACGGGCTTCTCTGGGATCGCCATGCCGAAACCGCGCGCAAGCCGATCGACCTCTTCACCAGCAAGGAAGCCCTGTCCAAGGCGCTGCGCACCGCGTTCTGCGCGGCGCTCGACAAGGAGCGCGTCAAGCGCCGCGGCGGCCCGATCGACAAGAGCGACGAGATGTTCTCAGAATGCATCGATCCGGTGGAACAGGTGGTGATCCTGGGCTCGACCAACCGGCAGACGTTCGACCGCATCGGCCTGCTCGTGCCGCCCTACAACGCCGGTCCTTATGCCGAGGGCAGCTATGAAGTGACGGTGCCGGTGACGGGCGCGGTCATGGCCGCTCTCAAGCCGCAGTACCGATCCAGCTTCTCGGTGGCGAAATAGCAAGGCACGAAAGGCAATAGCGCGCGCTCACGCGTGATCTCGCATTTTGCGCGCGCAATTGTTATGTAGCCCTCATGACCGAATACCAGACCGTCGAACCCGGAAGCGAAACCGTCCTGCGCGACGGCACCATCAAGCTGCACGGCCCCGAGGGCTTCGAGGGCATGCGCAAGGCCGGCCGCCTTGCCGCCATGATCCTCGACGAGATCGCACCGATGGTGCAGCCGGGCGTGACCACGGCCGCCATCGACGACAAAGTGCGCGAACTTACGCTGGACGGCGGCGCCGTGCCCGCCACTCTGGGCTACCGCGGCTATGCCCATTCGTGCTGCATCTCGATCAACCATGTGGTCTGCCACGGAATTCCATCCGACAAGGCGATCAAGGACGGCGATATCGTCAATATCGACGTTACGCCGCTGCTGGACGGCTGGCACGGCGACACCAGCCGCATGTACCTGGCGGGCGATGTCTCGCTGAAGGCGCGTCGCCTGGTCGAGGTGACATACGAATGTCTGATGATCGGCATCGAGCAGGCCCGGCCCGGCAACCGCGTGGGTGACATCGGCGCGGCGATCCAGGCCTATGCCGAATCGTTCCGTTACGGCGTCGTCCGTGAATTCTGCGGCCACGGCCTCGGCCGCCTGTTCCACGACGCACCCGAAGTCGTGCATGCCGGCCGCCCCGGCACCGGGCCGCTGCTGAAGCCCGGCATGTTCATGACCATCGAACCGATGATCAACCTGGGCAAGCCGCCGGTAAAGCTGCTGTCCGACGGCTGGACGGCGGTGACGCGCGACAAGTCGCTGTCGGCGCAGTTCGAGCATTCGATCGGCATCACCGAAACCGGCTGCGAGATCTTCACCACCAGCCCCCAGGGTCTCCACAAGCCGCCCTACGCCTGACGAGTCATCGCCCCGGCGTACGCGCCCGGGCGTGACCTGACGTCTTCGCCATGACAGCCTCCTTTCCCGACACAGGGAAGGGAGAGCCATGGCCACCGCAGCATTCGATCTTACCGGCGGCGTCCCGGAAGAACGCGAGTTCGTCGTCGCGGAAAAGCCCGATGACGGGCTGCGCGATGCCGTGAACGTGTGGATCGAGGAGGAGAACGGCCTCTTCGCCATGCGGATCGGCGTCGAGGCGGTCGGCAATGCCTGGGACAGGCACGAATTCTGGCTCGACGTTGCCTTTGCCGATGGCCGCCTGCTCTCGAAACGCGGGGACGGAGCGGTTCATGCACCTTACGGTGCCGATGGCCGCCCGACCGTGCGCGGCACCGGCCCCGTCCGCTTCGAATGCGAGGACCCCTTTCGCCGCTGGACCGTCTCCTACCGGGGGCAGGCGGCGGAGACTTCGGCACAGGCCATAATCGACGATCCCGATTTCAAGGAAACCCGCTGGAGCGACCTGGAGATCGCGGCCGAAATGGACATGGCCGCGCCGCCCTGGGTGCCGGGATCGCTCCTGCCCGAAGCGGCCGCAGCGCTTGGCGGCGAGCAGGGCAGCTTCATGAGCCCGCGCTACGAGCAGCTCTTTCGCTGCAGCGGCACGCTCACCGTCGACGGCGTGGCCCGCCCGTTCAAGGGCAACGGGCTGCGCATTCGGCGCACCGGCTTTCGCGCTTTCGCCGGTTTCTGGGGCCATTGCTGGCAATCGGCGGTCTTTCCCGATGGCCGCGCCTTCGGCTTCAATATCTATCCCCCGCGCGAGGACGGCGAGCCGAACTATGCCGAGGGCTGGATCATCGATGCCGACGGTGTCCGCACCCCGGCGCGCCCGGTGGAAGTGCCGTGGCTGCGCCGCTTCGTCACCGGCGGCGAGGATGTGTCCTGCGTGCTCGAAACCGTCGACGGCCGCCGCGTGGCGATCGCGGGCACGACATTCGTCAATGTCCGTTCGCGCGGCGGGTTCGCCAAGCCGATGGATTGGCCCGCGGACTTCCCGCTCGTCCAGCAGAGCCACGCCTTCTATACGTGGGACGGGCAGAGCACGACCGGCATGATCGAGCGCTCCAGCAAGCCGAGTGTGATGGAGTCGTAGAGACGCATCAAGGCGGCGCGTTGCCGTCCTCGGCCGAGGGTTGCTGCCCCCGCGCTTCGCTCACGGCGGCGCGGCCTGCACCGGCTTGCTCAGAAGCGCGAGAAGCGAGATGCGGTTGAAGAACCACATCCGCTGCAATTCGAGGCCGCTGTATTTCCGCAAGGTATTGGCGAAAGTATAAGGCGTATACCAGACGTTGTGATCGGGGTGGACGGCTTCCAGGAACGTCTCGGTTTCGGCCACGTAGTCGAAATGGCGCGACCGGCACTGGAAGGCGTCAGGCACGGAAATGAGGAAGAGATTGGCGTCCACCGCCGCGATCTCACCGAGGAATGCCTCGACGTCCGCGACATGCTCCATGACTTCGGGAACGAGTACGACATCGTAGCTGTCCGTGACTTGCGCGAAGTCGGTGAACAGCCGTCCTGTCACGAACGGCCGCAGCTGTTCGAGCGCCTCGCCATGGGGATCGAGCCCATCGAGTTGCCGGCAATGCGCTTCAAGCTGGACATGAAGCGAGGTTCGCAGATCGGTAATCGGCCAGTCCGCGCAGCCCACATGCAGCACCCGTTGACCGGCGAGCAGGCTGGCGAGAACCTCCATCCTGCCGAGCGAGGCCAGTTCGGCGCCCACTTGCACGCGCTGCAGGAAGTACGGGGCGTGGATGCCTTCGAGCGGAGATGCGCGCGGCGGGGGTGATGGCGATGGCGTTGCCGGAGTGGGTGCTGTCACTGCCGGCGCCGATGAAGGCGCCGTTTCCGGGGGCTGCCGGGACTGGCTGGCCATGGCGCCGATGTCGGTCCTGTGCATGTCCTCGTAAGTGCGCAGGGTGGAGCCCCAGAGTTGATGGGCATAGACCGGGTCGCTGCCGCCATACGTCACGCCCGTGAAGTGGCGCGGGATGAACATGTGGCTCGGGTAGATGCGCAGCGGGGTATAGGCGAACTTGCGGTAGCAGTCGGTCAGGCGCTGCGGACCCACGGTTTTCCAGGCCATGTCGCCGATGACCGAGGGGCTGGCGGCGATGTCCTCGACGATTTGCCGCACGAAGCCATTGCCGGCCTCGCATCCGAAATAGCCGGCGGCGATCAGGCCGGGGCGGGCGATTTCGCTTTCCCAGCAGGCGAACGCCTCGCAGTCGAGCAGGGCTTCGTCGAGCGGGCGCAGGCAGATCGAATCGGCATCGAAAACCAGGCCGCCATGTTCGAGCAGGATTTCCCAGCGCATCATGTCTGCCACGCCGTTGAGTTCGCGCGGGGCCATCTGCCGCATGTGAGCCGCGTTCACCCAGTTGCGCCCGTCCAGTTCGGCATTGCCCCAGAGGCGGAACTGCCAATCGGGATGGGCAGCGCGCCAGGTCTCGATGCAATTGTCGGGGCGGCGGGCCTCATCGCCCACCCAGATGAAATGGAAGCTCTTCGGAATCATCAGGCGGCTCCCGGCGGAAAAGGGCGTTCCTGCCGAGAGCTAAAGCGATGCGGTGTATCAAGTCCGAAGGGGGGCTAGGGAATTGTCCCGAGAAGGACCGATCCGGGCCATGAGAGAAGCGGGTAAAGAAAGAAGTAGGCCTGCTCCGCGACATGCGAAGCAGGCCCATCCCCCACCGAGGGCGGGAGCATCAGCCGGAGCGGCACACAAAGTGCGGAAGCGGTGCCGCTCCGGGCGGGTGACCTCTGGGGGTTTCGAGGTCAGTCCCGCGGGATGATCCAGCGGATCGTCCCCAGGTAACTGCCGGAGGCCGCCTGGCCTTCGGCATTGGTGGCCGGTTCGAACCGGGCACGCCTGCTGACGTATTTGCAGGTGGCCTCGTCGAGGCCGGTGAAGCCGCTCGACGCGACGATGGCGCATTGGCTGACGCGCCCGCGCGCATCGATGTCGAGCCTGAAACGGACGCTGCCCTGGTGTTCGGCGCGCAAATCCGCGGTGGGGTAGTCCTGCGTGGTGACCCAGCCCGATGCGGCATTGCTGGGAAGCGCCCCGCGCGGCTGGAACCGGGCCGGGGTCTCGGTTGGCGTGGGCAGCGCCACCGCGACTCTCTCCGTGGGTTCGAAGGAACTGGGCGTGGCCGTGGGCACCGTGGTGGAGACCTGAACCGGATCCTGGGCAGGAAGCTGGATTCGCGGCGTCGGGGCGGTCAGCAGCGGCTGGTCCACGGGTCTATCGGGCTGTGCCTGGGGCTCGGGCGGAGGTGGAACCGGGATAGGTTCCAGCCTGATCTGGGTCGCTTCGGGGTTCTTCGGCGGATCACTCCTGAGCAGGGTGACCGCGAAACCGTTGACCAGGGCGAGAACGAGTCCACCCTGTATCAAGGCCACGATGCCGCCGGTGAGTGCCTTCTGGCTTCCGTTGGCCAGACTTTTTGTGGAATGTCGATCGACGTAGGACATCGGCAATCCTCTCCATGGGTGCACCGCGTTCTTGCGACGTCACGAGCTTGCGGTTGGTCGCAAGTCCGGTGCACTTCATGGAAAGAAGGCTATCACGAATCGAAACAATTCAAATAGAATTATACTAAGCACAACAAGCATTTAACATGTCTTGTTTATCATCTGCTTGCTTAGTTCTTACCGCACCGCAGCAATAGCCTTCTGGCGGCGGCGCTGCACCGAACTGCCCAGCCCGATGGCCTCGCGGTACTTGGCGACGGTGCGGCGGGCCAGTTCGAAGCCTTTGTCCTTCAGCAGGTCCACCAGGGCATCGTCGGACAGGATGGCTTTGGGATCTTCGGCGTCGACAAGGCGGCGGATGGCCGCCTTGACCGCCTCGGCCGAAGCCCCTTCGCCGCCGGTGGCGGCGACGCCCGAGGTGAAGAAGAACTTCAGTTCGTAAGTCCCGCGCGGACAGCTGAGATATTTGTTCGAGGTGACGCGGCTGACGGTCGATTCGTGCATGCCGATCGCCTCGGCCACGGTGCGCAAAGTCAGCGGCCTGAGCTGCGATATGCCGCCGCTGAAAAAGCCTTCCTGCTGCTTCACCAGTTCGCTGGCGACTTTCAGGATGGTCTTCTGCCGCTGGTCCAGCGCCTTGATCAGCCAGTTCGCATCCGCCAGCTTTTCCGAGAGCCAGGCGCGCGAGCCCTTGTCGGCGCATGTGCCTTTCAATTCCACGTAGTAGCTGCGGTTGACGATCAGGCGCGGCAGGCTGGCCTGGTTGACGGCGACATTCCAGCCGCCGTCGCTGCGCGGCGTGACGAGGATATCCGGGGTGACGGCAGCGCTGGGCTCGCCGCCGAAGCGCAGGCCGGGCTTCGGGTCGTAGCCGCGCAACTCGGACAGCATGTCGGCGAAATCCTCGTCATCCACGCCGCAGATGCGCTTGAGCCGGGCCAGTTCGCCGCGCGCGAGCAAGTCGAGATTGTCGATCAGCCGCGCCATCAGCGGGTCGAGGCGGTCGGCCTCCCGCGCCTGGAGAGCGATGCATTCGGACAGGGTTCGCGCGCCGACGCCGGTGGGATCGAGCGAATGGACGATGGCCAGTGCCGCCTCCGCCTCGGCCGGATCGACGGCGAGGTCTTCCGCGATTTCCGCGAGCGCGACCGGCAGGTAGCCCGCTTCGTCCAGTTGCCCGATCAGGTAGCGGGCGATCCCGGCCAGCAGAGGGTCGCCGGTGGCAGCGCCGACTTGCGCTTCGAGGTGCTCCACCAAGGTCGCTTCGCCCCGGCCGCGTTCCTCGATGGCGGGCAGTTCCTCGCCGCCGCCGAGGCGCAGGTCGGCGGACCATTCCCCGGTGTCGCGGTCGCGGTCGAGCGCGGAAGCGTCGATATCGAGCGGGCGGTCGTCCTCTCCCCGTCCTTCGCCGATGAGCCGGTCCACCGGCGATTCCTCAAGCGTGGTGCGGCGCGCTTCCTCGGGCACGTCGACGGTTTCGGAGGCCGATGCAGCCGGTTCGCCGCCCACGTCGAGCAGGGGGTTGGCCTCCAGCGTTTCGCCGATGAAGGTTTCCACTTCGAGGTTGGATAGCGCCAGCAGCTTGATCGCTTGCTGGAGCTGCGGGGTCATGACCAGCGACTGGCTTTGCCTGAGGTCCAGGCGCGGTCCCAGGGCCATGGCCTAGCGGGCCTGCGTGAGCGGGCCTTTCGACAGGCATGAGCCTGCCGCGAGGGTCACAGCGTGAAGCCTTCGCCGAGGTAAAGCCGGCGCACGTTTTCGTCCGCCACCAGGGCTTCGGGGCTGCCGGCGAACAGGACCTGGCCACCGTAGATGATGCAGGCACGGTCGACGATGTCGAGCGTCTCGCGCACGTTGTGGTCCGTGATGAGCACGCCGATGCCGCGCGTCTTGAGATCGCGCACGAGGTCGCGGATGTCGGAGATGGACAGCGGGTCGATGCCGGCGAACGGTTCGTCCAGCAGCATGATCGAGGGCTTGGCCGCCAGCGCGCGCGCGATTTCGCAGCGGCGGCGCTCGCCGCCCGAAAGCGCCATGGCCGGGCTGGAGCGCAGGCGGGTGAGGCCGAATTCGTCGAGCAGGCGTTCCAGCTCGCTGGCGCGGACGTTCTTGTCGGGCTCGTTGAGTTCGAGCACGGCGCCGATGTTCTGTTCCACCGTCAGGCCGCGGAAGATGGAGGTTTCCTGCGGCAGGTAACCGAGGCCGAGCACGGCGCGGCGGTACATCGGCAAGCGCGTCACGTCGACGCCGTCCATCAGGATGCGGCCCGAATCGGGGCGCACCAGGCCCATGATCGAATAGAAGCAGGTCGTCTTGCCGGCGCCGTTGGGGCCGAGCAGGCCGAGAACCTCTCCCTTGGCGACGGACAGCGAGATGTCGGTAAGCACCGCGCGCTTGTCGTAGCTCTTGGCGATCGAGATCACTTCGAGTCCGCCGGCTTCGGCGACGGTTGGCACGTGGTGGCCTGCACCTTGGCGGTCCGGCCCGGAGTCAGCCGGGTGCGGGGGGAGTTCGGTGGTTCCGGTCATGTTCAGAGCGGTTTACGCATGCCCCCGTTGCTCGGCAAGCGGGCAATTCCCGGATATGGAGGCAAATGGCAGGTTTCCTGCATGGTTCGGCGCATTTGCGGAACCGGGCAAGATTGTTGCGGGTTGTAGGGTAAACTTGAAATCCACGCGCTCAAGTGATCTAGTGGGTTCCAGGATAGATCAAAGGTCGCAGACAAGACGGGACAACCATGATGGACAGGATCGGCAAACAAGATACGGCGCCTCGCACCGGGATCCTGCCCCGGAACCGAACCCTGGATGCGCGCGGTTCCCTGCCCGATCCGCTTTCCGCATCGCGCGGCGGCCATCTTCCCGACAAGCCCGTGGCGCCCGAAGGCGGTTCCCTGCACGACTGGTCGAAAACCGACTGGCGCCGCAAGATGAGCGACAACATCGCCTATGCCCTGCTGGTCTACACCGCATTGCAGATTTTCGTGACGGTGGGCGCGCTCAAGGCCCACGGCGAATCGCTGCTGCCCTATCTTGCGCTGGTGATCCTGGTTGTCGCGATCATTCCGGCCTGCCGCCGGTTCGAGGCGCGCTGGAACCGGCTGGACGACGAGCAGGCCCACGATCCCGCGCTGGGCCCCTATTTTCGCCGCGACCGCATCCTCCTGTGGGTGCTGGCAATCGGGCTGCCTTTCGCGATTACCGGGCTGTTCAAGGGCCTTTCCATGCTGACGGCGTGAACGATCCTCACGCGAGATTTGCGCTCGGCCGCCGCGGAGTTTAGGGCTGCGCTCCCCCTGTGCCGGTATCGCGCCGGTCTCGCAGGGCATGGAGACCCGAAGAGATGCTCAGCCCCCAGGAAGCGCTCGACCGCGCCCAGGACCTCGCCGACCGTGCACGCAAGGCCGGCGCCGATGCCGCCGACGCCGTGTTCGGCGCCAGTTCGTCCGAGGGGATCCAGGTGCGCCTGGGCAATCTGGAAGATGTCGAAAGGTCCGAAAGCGAGCATATTTCCCTGCGCGTCTTCGTCGGCAGGCGTTCGGCCAGCATCGGATCCTCCGATCTTTCCCCCCAGGCGCTCGACGAACTCGCCGCCCGAGCCTTGTCCATGGCCAAGGCAGCGCCCGAAGACGCTTTCGCGGGGCTGGCGCCTGAAGACCTGCTGACCCGCGCGCCCTGGCCCGAACTCGACCTGCTGGACCCGGCCGAGCCCAGCCCGCAGGCGCTGCGCGCCGCCGCGCTGGAGGCGGAGGAAGCCGCCCGCGCGATTGCCGGCGTTTCCAACTCCGATGGCGCCACAGCCAGCGCCGGCAGCGGTGTCTTCGCGCTCGCCACCAGCCATGGCTTTGCCGGCGCCTATGGCTCCACCAGCCACTCGGTCAGCGTGTCGATCGTGGCGGGAGAAGGTTCGGCCAAGCAGCGCGACTATGCCTGGCGCTCGGCACATCACCGCGAGGATCTGCCGCCGCCCGCCGAGATCGGCGCGCTGGCCGGCGAACGCGCGGTGGCCCGCCTCAATCCGGGGCGCATGGCCAGCGGGCCGATGCCGGTCGTCTTCGACCCCCGGGTCGGCGGCTCGCTGATCGGTCATCTCACGGGCGCCATTTCCGGCAGCGCCATCGCGCGCCGCTCCAGCTTCCTGCTCGACCGCCTGGAAGAGCAGATCTTCGCGCCGGGCATCGTCCTGGTGGAGGAACCTCACACGCGGCGCGGCCTGCGTTCGCGCCCGTTCGACGGCGAGGGACTGGCCACGCGGACGCGCAACCTGGTGGAAGACGGCCGCCTCACCGGCTGGCTGCTGGACAGCGCCTCGGCCCGCCAGCTCGGCCTTGCGCCGACCGGCCATGCCGCGCGCGGCGGTGGCGGGGCGCCGGGCGTCTCGGTGGGCAACCTGCATCTCCAGCCCGGCACGGCGACGCCCGAAGCGCTGATGGCGGACATCGAGGACGGCGTCTACATCACCGAACTGATCGGCCACGGCGTCAACGGCGTGACCGGCGATTACAGCCGGGGCGCTTCGGGCTTCCGCATCATTAGCGGTCAGATCGCAGGACCGATCGCGGAGTTCACGGTGGCGGGCAACCTGCTGGCGATGTTCGCGGGCCTCAGCGCCGCCAACGACCTGGAATGGCACCGCGCCATCAACGTGCCGACCTTGCGCGTCGACGGGATGACCATCGCTGGAGATTGAGCGGGCCGCAGGGCGTTTTCCCGTCGCGCGCAACTGGCCTGGCTAGGCGTCCCGATCCTTGCGGATGTGGATTTCGCGCTGGGGGAAGGGCATCTGGATGCCTTCCTTGCCGAACCGCTGGGCAATCGTGAAGCGGAGCTGCGAGGCGATCGCGGAACCATCCGTCGCATCGGGCACGAAGACGAGCAGGCGCAAGTTGACGGCGCTTTCCGCGAAGCCGTCCAGCGTCACCGTGGGCGCGGGCGATTGCAGCACGCCCGCATGGGTGGCGGCGATGTCGAGCAGGACGATGCGCACGTTCTCCAGGTCCGAGCCGTAGGCCACGTTCACCGGCACCACCACGCGGGCCAGAGCCGCGCCCAGGCTCAGGTTCTTGACGCTGCCGGTGATGAGCTGGGAATTGGGTATGATGATCTGGTGGCGGTCGAAGCTCTCCAGATGGGTGGACCGCACCGAGACCTTGCGCACGATGCCCGAGAAATTCCCGACCTCGATCCAGTCGCCCTCGCGGATCGGCCGTTCGACCAGCAGGATGATCCCGCTCGTGAAGTTCTCGACGGTGGACTGGAGGCCAAAGCCCAGCCCGACCGAAAGCGCCCCGGCCACGAACGTCAGGCTCGACAGGTCCAGCCCGGTACTGGCGATGGCGAGCACGGTGGCGAGGACGACGCCGACATAGCCGATCATCGTCACGATCGAGGCCTGCGAGCCGCGGTCCAGCCCGAACTGCGGCAGTACCGTCAGGTCCAGCACGCGCTTGAGCCAGCGGGTGATCGCGTAACCGCCCAGGAAAACGAAGAAGAAGGTCAGCACGTCTCCGGCAGAGAGGTTGACGCGGCCGATGGTCACGCCGCTGCGCAGCGCCACGATGCCGTCGCCGATCTCGCGGCTGTTGTAGCCCCAGGTCACGGCCAGCAGCGGCAGCGTGCCGAGCGTGAGCAGCAGTCCCGTCACCATCGGGATGATGTGCAGGGTGCGGTGATAACGCTTGAGCCGGCCCTGGGCGAGCATGTCCAGCACGGCGGAGATCAGGCGGTGGAGGAAGATGGCGATGGCGATGATGGCGATGGAGGCAACGACGTCGGAAAAGATCTCGCGCGCGAGCACGATGTAACCGATCGCGGCGGCGCTCACGCTGCCGATCACCAGGAGCTTCAGGACACGGCTGAACGGGGCGGCGAAATCGAGGGCATCGCCTACGGTGTGCTTTTCGTGCGCCTCTTCCTGACGGCCGTCGCGCAGCAGGTTGGCCAGGGTCCAGATCAACCCGCCACCACCAATCAGCAGCAGGGCGGAGATCAGGTCGATCACGGTGCCGGAGGCGAAGCCGCCCTGTTCCAGCCCCTCCACCACGGCCTCCAGCGCCATGACGATGCCGATCCAGCGGACGGTCGAGACGCCCTTGTCCACCAGTTCCGGCCGCAATTGCACCAGTCGCAGTTCCGTGAAGGGGGATCGCAGCGTGCTGCGGCCCAGCCAGTGGGCGATGGCGACCATCAGCGCCGCCAGCACCAGCAGCACGCTCAGCGTGACCAGCGCGGGCATGGCCATGAACGGCTTCAGGACGAGGACGAATGCACCGATGGTGCAGCCGATGCCGAAGAACAGCACGATCGCGCCGGTCACGTCCTCCAGCACGACGAGAGGCAGGCGGCTTGAAAGCTGCTGGCTGGTGGGAATGCGCTTTTCCAGCGCGCGGCTGCCCGCGCGCAAGGCCCAGGTGGAGGCGAACGGCCCAAGCAGCACCAGCGCCGCGGCGCCCAGCAGGCGGCCGACCAGGCCGCCGAAGCCTTCCCTGGCGTAGGCCGCGGCCACATTGTGAGCCACCAGGCTCATGCCGCGCGACACGTCCCAGGCAAAATCCACCCACAGCCGCGGGTCCAGCACCGAGCGGGCCCGCTCCCCCTTGCGCAGGCGTTCGATGGTAGAGATCCGGTTGTCGAGATCGGTCACCAACGTTGCCGCGCGCGCCTGCGCCTCTCGGGCGCGCAGCACCGGAGCGAGCGCTACGGAGAGCTTTGCGTCCAGTGCCTTGCGCTGCTGGGTAATGGCCGAGGCCTCGGTCTTGCCGGTTTCGGGCAGCGGGCCGAGGGCGTTGATCTGGGCCTGGATGATCCGCGCGTCCAGGTTGCTGCGATCGGCCAGTTCGCGCGCCAGGTCTCGGTCGGCGGCCAGACGGTCGCGCAGCAGGTTGAGCTTGTGCACTTCGTCGTAGTCGAAGCGGCTGGGGGGCTTGCGCAGGATGGCCTTGGCGCTGGCGGCATCGTTCTCGAAGCCGGCCGTGAGGGCGGGGTCGGAGGCGTCGTCGGCTTTGGGCGGCGGAGGGGGCGCGTCCTTCTGGCGCACGGCGGGGACGGCCGAGGCCAGCACTTCCGGGACGGAAGGGTGCTGCGGCGGCGCGGCACCGACGAGACAGCAGGCTGCGGCCAGCGCCATGCAGATGCGCGCCAACCAGGCTCGGCCCTGTCTGCGGTCGGTACCGAAAGTGCGGGATGTCACGCCGGGCGGCTCAGAGCGGCGCGAGTTCGAAGATGCCGCCATCCATCTTGAGGGCAAGGAACAAGTGGCCGCCGCGCAAAGTATAGCTGGCCACGTCGGGCAAGCGGGCGGCAAGGGTCTGGCCGATGTCCGGCTGCGGGCAGAGCGCGCGCGTGGAGGCGACTGGACCGATCGACAGGGTGCCGCCTTCGCCGCTGGGCGCCGCCGTGTAAGTGGCGCGCCCGCGATTGCAGTCCAGCTGCATCCCCAGCGCGCCGTCGGCGGCGAACTCCAGGGTATAGCTTCGCCCCTCGCCCGGCGTACTGGTGCCCTGGGCGTCATCCGAGGACTGGAACTGCACGAGCTTCCAGGAGGTGCCTGCCAGAACGGCGGGGCTGGCGGAAGGCGTGGGTGCCGGGCCTGTAGACGGCGGCGGGGCGCCGTCCGCCGCGCAGCCGGCGAGCGTGGCCAGCCCGGTCGCCAGGGCAAGGGCCAGGGCGGCGGTTGGGGCGGTAACGGCGGTAAACCTGTTCATTGCCTGGCTCCCGGTGCTGTTGCGGTCAGTTGGTAAGGCCGATGTTCCAGCGAATGCCCAGACGGCCGACGAAGCCCCGGTAGTCGCGGGTCGGCACGTTGGAATCGATATGGGTATAGCCTGCAAAGCCATAAAACGAGAAGCGCTTGTCGATCGCGTGTTCCAGCCCGCCCGGAACGTCTTGCGGTTCGGGGGCGGCTGTTGATCGGAAACTTCCGTGCCGATTCCGGTTTGTACCAGGCGCGCGGGCCCCGGAAGAAGGCTTAGGAGAGCAGCGCGCGCCGCTCCGGGGTCTGTCGTCCCGCCCGCAAGAGCCAGGCCCTCCGCCCTTCGATGGCCCCGGCTACCGCGCCTGGGGCCGCGTGCCGGTGAGGGGGAAGCTGCCGAAGGGGCCGTTGGCGTTTTCGCCGCTGAGCTTGCCGTCGCGCACCGTGACGTCGTAGCTCACGGTGATCGGCATGGGCATCGAGGCCTTGCCCTGGAATTTCGCGCGGCCGTCCTTCACGCCCCCCGCGACTTCCACCGTGCCCTGGTCGGCGCTGACTTTGCCCGTCACCATATTGCCCGCCACCTTCAGGACCATGACCGCCTTCTGCGCGCCGACCGGGGTCTGGATCACGATGTTCCAGGTGCCCGCGAAGTCCTGCGGCTTTGCATGGCTGGCTTGCGCGGTCCTGGCCTTGTCCAGCAGCGCCTTTTGCTCGGCCGGAGCGGCCTGGGCCCTGGCGCGCAAGTAGAAGCGCATGGTTTCCAGTTCCTCGTCGGTGAAGGCGGGGAACGGCGGCATGCCGTTCATCTTGAGGGCACCTTCCTTCACCACCTGCCGGAACGTGGCCGCATCGGTGATGATCGGGGAATAGCGCAGGTCCGGCGCGGCACCGCCGCCCACGGCGTTCCAGCCGTGGCAGACCAGGCAGGCGCGCGTGCCGAACAGCATGGCGCCGGCCTGGGCGCGGGCAAGGTCCGGCTTGAAGTCCGGATCGGTGGGCGGGACGAGGTCCGGCATGACGAAGGGCGGGATCGTGTCCTGGCCGTCCAGCGCGAAAGTGAGGACCCGGCGCGGCAGGCGATAGTCGGTACGGAAGGCGGCGTTGCCGGGCGAATTGATCCCCGCGCCGTTGCCCCCGCTGCCGGTGATGACGGTGACGTACTGCCGCCCGTTCATGCGATAGGTGATCGGTGCGCCCACGATCGGGCTTTCGGTCTTGAACGACCAGAGCTGCTTGCCGGTTCTGGCGTCCCGCGCCACGAACCTGCCGTCGATCTGGCCCTGGAACACCAGGCCGCCGGCACTGGCCATGACGCCGCCCGGCCAGTTGCCCGGCAGCTCCACTTCCCAGGCGAGCGACTGCGTGACGGGGTTCCAGGCGCGCAGGAAGCTCTTGTGGCTGCCCGGCAGTTCCACTTCGGGGATCAGCGTCACGCCCATGCCTGCCGTGATCTCGCCGCCGCCCTTCTGGCCGTCGCCGATGAGCGCGCCCTGTTCGATGACCGGGAGATAGACCAGCCCGGTGAGCGGACTGTAGGCCTGCGGCATCCAGGAGTGCGCCCCGGTCGGTCCGGGCCAGAGTTCGAACAGGCCGGGCTTGCCGGCATAGCGGATTCCGGGATTTTCCACCGGGCGTCCGGTCTTGCCGTCGATATGGTCGGCCCAGGTGACCTTGGCGATCTTCTGCGCCGAGATGAACTGGCCGGTTGCGCGGTCGATCACGTAGAAGAACCCGTTCTTCGGCGCCTGCATCAGCACCTTGCGGTCCTTGCCGTCGATCTTCAGCGTGGCCAGCGTCATGTCGGTGGTGGCGGTGCAGTCCCACTGCTCTGCAGGGCAGACCTGGTAGTGCCACTTGTAAGCGCCGGTCTTCACGTCCACCGCCACGATCGAGGCGAGGAACAGGTTGTCCCCGCCGCCGGGGCTGCGCTTCGCCTGATTATAGGGAAAGCCGTTGCCGATGCCGAGGTAGACGAGGCCGAGTTCGGCATCGTAGCTGAAGGCGTTCCAGGCCGTGCCACCGCCGCCGCGGCGCGTGCCGTCGGGGTTTGTCCAGCCGCCGGGCCAGGTCTTGCGCATGACCGCTTCGGCTTTTTCGTTCCCGGGCGTCACCGGGTCTCCCGGTGTGGTGTAGAACCGCCAGGCGAGCTTGCCGGTTCGCGCATCGTAGGCGGAGACGAAGCCGCGCGCCGGGCTGATGTCCGCACCGCCGAAGCCGACGATCACCTTGCCGCCGAACACGCGCGGGGCGCCGTTGGAATTGCGCGGGGAATTGTCCGGGAAGTCGTAAGTCTTCCAGACTTCCTTGCCGGTTCTTGCATCAAGGGAGATCACGTAGCCGTCAGTGGTGACAAGGAAGACGTGGCCCGTCCCGTTTCCGCCGGCGTCATAGGCGATGCCCTTGTTGCCCCAGGACATCTGGAGCGCCGAAGTCGCGCGCTCGCGCGTGCCGCCGTCGTATTCCCAGAGCTGCTTGCCGGTCACGGCATCCAGCGCGCGGATGTGGGAGTGGCCGGACGTGAGGAAAACCTTGCCCTCCGCCATCAGCGGCGTGCTGGCGGTATAGCCGGGTTCGAGGTCGAAGTGCCAGGCGAGCTTGAGCCGGCCTACCGTGTCGGTGTCGATCGCATCGAGCGGGGAATAATGGGCTTCGCTGCCGGTGCGGCCCCAGCTCGGCCATTCGTCCGGGTCGGTGACCATGGCCTGTTCGATCGGCTGGGCCGGCTTGTCGCAACTGGTCAGGGCGAGCGGCAGCAGGGCCGCGATCAGGAGCCGCAGCGCGGCAGTGCTTGGGCGTGCAATCACGGCTCTTCCCCCGTTACCTGTTATTCTGGCCCGTCTTCTGTTCTTGTTGCACGGGCTATCAGCCGCGCGCGGGCTTGGGAAGAGTTGCTAGCCTTCGTGTATCATAACTTGCGCGCCCATCGCCCGAGCGAAGAGCGGCGGCAGACGCAGGAACCCCGGCCGTCCGGGGGCGGGAGGCCGGGGTTCCGTCGGGAAGCGAGCGCGCTTCCCTTATCCGTCATCGCGGGACGAAGGCGTCAGTTGGTGCCGGCGCCCATGGGGATCGGCGTGCCTTCCTTCAGATAGACGCGGTTGTCCTCGATGCGGTCCACGTTGTCGAAGGCGATGAAATGATGGGCGCCATCGGAACTGTCGGACCGGGTGAGCTTGAGCTGGTCGTCCTTGACCTCGTCAATGGTCCCGACATGCTTGCCGGTATAATCGGTGACTTCCATGTGTTCACGGATGCGAAGCTTCTCGAACATGAGGGGTTCTCCTGTGCGGGTGAGAGTATCTGTCTCTCTAACGGCCCGCTTCGGCGCTTCGTTCCGGCATTTGTTCCCGCAGGCAAAACGGCTCGTGCGAGGCTGCGGCAGGGCGGTTCAGGGTTTCCGCGCCCGGCGCGCTCAGGGCTCGGCCCCTAGCCCGAAGGTGGCATCGCCGCGCGGGGAGAGGAGGATCCTGTCGCCGTCGACGCCGTCGATCTCCGACACCGCGATGAAGGACGAGCCTTCGCCTTCCAATACCACTTCCTGCCCGTCGACATGATCCACCGTGCCGATCGCGCTGCCGTCCGCCGCGATTACCGTCATACCCTTTTTGATCACGCCCGATTCGGTGGGCCAGGAGGTCTGGACGGGATCGAAGTTCGATGGTGAAGGGGGCATGGCTTATTCCTCCGTGAAGGGCGGGACAGGCTTGTCGATAAGGGAGAAAGCGCTGCAAACCGGCCCGGTTCCACGATTCGCCACTTACCGCTGGCCCACAAGCCCTTGCGTCCCCATATTGGTCAAGGCGCAAGATGTGCCTTTTTGCTGTGCAAACTTTTGCCAACCCGCTCCAAAAACGATCAAATTTGGGTATCGTGGCGGGCATCGGCCCCGGAGCTTGCTCCGGGCCTCCAAGATCATGCGCCGGGAAAGGCGCGAAAGGCCGCGTATCGGCCTTTCGAATCGCCCGGCGCCCCATGCGAATCGAACCCCCGGAGTTGTCCGCCCATGTCCCTTCTCGAAGCCCGCAAGACCTACAAGCCCTTCGAATACCCCTGGGCTTACGACTTCTGGAAGACGCAGCAGCAGATCCACTGGCTGCCCGAGGAAGTGCCGCTGGGCGAGGATTGCCGCGACTGGGCGCAGAACATCTCGGAGCATGAGCGCAACCTGCTCACCCAGATCTTCCGCTTCTTCACCCAGGCCGACGTGGAAGTGCAGGACTGCTACCACGAGAAGTACGCGCGCGTCTTCAAGCCGACCGAGATCAAGATGATGCTCACCGCCTTCTCCAACATGGAGACGGTGCACATCGCGGCCTACTCGCACCTGCTCGACACCATCGGCATGCCCGAGAGCGAATACGGCATGTTCCTCGAATACGAGGAGCTGAAGGCCAAGCACGACTACCTGCAGAAGTTCGGCGTCGACAACGACGAGGACATCGCGCGCACGCTGGCCATGTTCGGCGGCTTCACCGAGGGCGTGCAGCTCTTCGCCAGCTTCGCGATGCTGATGAACTTCCCGCGCTTCAACAAGATGAAGGGCATGGGCCAGATCGTCTCGTGGTCCGTGCGCGACGAATCGCTGCACTGCGAAGGCATCACCCGCCTGTTCCACGCCTTCGTGCAGGAGCGTAACTGCCTGACCAAGGCCGTGAAGGACGACATCGCCGACCAGTGCCAGACCACGGTTCGCCTTGAAGACGCCTTCATCGACCTGGCCTTCGAGATGGGTCCGGTCCCCGGCATGACCGCCAAGGACATCAAGAAGTACATCCGCTACATCGCCGACTGGCGCCTCAGCCAGCTGGGCCTGAACCCGATCTACCTGATCGAGGATCACCCGCTGCCTTGGCTCCAGCCGCTGCTGAACGGCGTGGAGCACGCGAACTTCTTCGAAACCCGCTCGACGGAATATTCGAAGGGCGCGACGCGCGGCAACTGGAACGACGTGTGGTCGAACTTCGATTCGCGCCGCAAGGTGAAGGCCAACGACGAAGTGCTCGTGGCCGACGGTACCGAACCCGACATGTTCGGTGCGACCGAAGCGGCCGAATAAGCCGGTTCACAAAGAAACAGGAAAGGGCCCGGGAGCAGCGCTTCCGGGCCCTTTTCCATGCCGATCCGTTTCCTGGCGGTGTGCCGATCAGCACCAGCTGCGGCGATGCCCCTGCCACTGCTCCGCCAGACCTTCCTCCACCAGCGTCGCGCCCAGGCTGCGGCCTTTGCGGGTAACGATGCGCAGGGCGCGGCCGTAGCGGTCCTTGTCGCGGCCATCGCCGCCGGGCTGGAGCGTGAAGGGACCGGCGTTCAGCAGGGCGATCAGGCGGCGCGTCGCCTCCGCGCCGAGTTGCGCCTCGTCCCGGCACTCGGGCGTGCTCGTCTCGGGGGTGTTGATGTCGGCGATGCGGATCTTGGTGCCCTGGTACCAGAAGGTGTCGCCATCGACGACGCAGGTCTTGCGCACCGGACCCGAGCAATGGGCGAAGCGCGCGGTCTCGGTATCGGGCGCGGCGGGAAACAGGCCGCCGCCCAGCGTGGGCGCGCCGCTGCGCTGGTCGTGCCAGAGATAGAGCCCGGCCACCAGAACGAGCGGCAGCAGCAGCCAGATCGAAGCCGGGTGCCAGCGCCGGTGCGAGGGCCGGCGGTAAGGTCTTGGCATGGGGGAAGAAGCGTCCTCAGGTTCCGTATTCGCGCGCATCTGGGGCGTCGAATTCGCCCCGGCAAGTGCGAATCAGCCTGTCCAGCTCATGATGGTGGAAAGCGCGCAGAAGACGGAAGCCCAGCGTGCCGTTGCCGCTCCAGCGCACCCGCGCCTCGAACGGCTCCGCGCCATCCGGGGCGATGAGCAGCACTTCGCCGTTCTCGATGGGGTCGGGCAGCAGGTCGGCAGGCATGACGCAGCCGATCCGGCAGCCTTCCTGCGACACTTCCACAAGAAGCCCGGTGCCGATCCGGCGTGACCCACGCAGGATGCTCGCTTCGCGGCGAAGGGCATAGCGCTGATGCGCACGTATTCTGAGCATGTTCACAGGCAGTCGCCCCCCGGCATCCCTCTAAACGATATATGGCGTATCATTCTTATCATTCGGTTACCGACGCCGGCGGCGTTCAGATCCACAAAGTCGATGGATCGGGCATGGGCTCGTGCTTCTGTGCATTGAGCAGGCTCATCACGCTGCGCACGATCACCAGCACGGCCACGGCCATGAGCACCAGGGCGCCGATCACCACGACCAGGAGCAGCACGCCCAGGACCGAGCCGACGAGGCCGATCCAGAACGTGTTGATCTGGTACTGGTAATGCGATCGTTCCCAACCACCCCCGGCTTCTCCGCGCCAGACGTAGGCAAGGACGACGCCCACGATCGCCGTGACGCCGGTGATGCAGGACGCCAGGTAGAGCAGGCTGATGATCGTCGGGTGATTGAATTCGAAGCCGGGAGTCGTGCCGGGACCCCGTTCGGTATCCGGGCCGGAATTCGCCTTCATGCGGTCCAGGTCGTCCATGGCTTTCCTCCATGCTGTTCCCGGACCGGGATGCTGCCCGGTTTATGACAAGCGTGCAAGACTTGGATTTTCCCGCGTTCCCCGGCTGGGAGGACGCAGGCAGCTGGAAGGGGAAGGCAGGATCGGGCGCCGGGCCGCCATGGGCCCGGTCGCGCCCGGAATGCGGATCAGGCTGCGCGCTGGTCGGCGGGGCCGTTCTTCAGGACGAAATGGCGGTCGCAATAGCCGCAGTCGACATAGCCCTTCTCGTCGATCTCCAGCCACACGCGCGGGTGGCCGAGGGCGGCGGGCACATAGTTGCCGGCGGCGCGGATGTCGGTGGCCCCGTCGCAGGAAACGCGGTGGGAATCGGTGTAGACGGTTTCGGGCTGCGTGCTCATGGATCGGCCGATTACCAAGCCTTCACGGGAATTTCCAGCGAGTCTTTGCTTGGTGCGCTCATCACTTCCGAATGGCTTGCGGCACCGGCCCGGGTCAAACCCGGGCCGGTGCCGCTCAAAAACGGGCGGGCGCCCGTTTGTGCCCGGCCGCGCGGCCGGAAGATGCCTTGGATGTCAGGCCGGGACAGCCAGGGTGCCTGCTTCGGCAAGGGCGTCGGCAAGCGCCTTTTCACGAACGTCGGGGCCGATGGCGATGCCTTCGGCGAGCACGAAGATGGGATCGGTGATGCCGATGAAGCCCAGGACCGCGCGCAGATAGCTCTCGGCATGCTCGACTGCGGCGCCGGGCTGGCCTTCGCCGTAGTAACCGCCGCGCGAAAGGGCGATGTAGACCTTCTTGCCGCCGGCCAGGCCCTGCGGACCTTCGGCAGTGTACTGGAAGGTCTTGCCGGCCACGAGCACGCGGTCGAACCAGGCCTTGAGCTGGCTGGGAATGGTGAAGTTGTACATGCCCGCACCGATCACGACCACGTCGGCAGCCAGGAATTCGGCCAGTTCGGGCGTGCCTTCAGGATTGCCGAGCACGTCGAGAGTGAGGTGCGGCAGGGCCTCGGCGGCGAGATCGCGGTAGGAAACCTCCAGCGAGGGATCGGCCTTGGTCAGCGAGGCGGTGATCGCGGCCGAAACGGCGCGGCTGACGGAATTTTCGCCGAGGATGCTGGAATCGAGGTGGAGAAGCTTCATGACGTTTGGCCTTTCTGGAAGGGCAGTCTGGAAAATGGCGTTGGTCTGGAATAATGACTGGCTCTAGCTATGTTGCACTGCGAAGAACGCCAAGAGCGCATTTTTTCAGGACCAGGTACCATGAAGATGACTACCCTTGAGAAGCCGGTTCCCGCAGTGCCGGTCTCCGCCGCCGCGCCGGACATGGTGCATTCCGCCGGCGCCTGCCGGGTGATCGGGGATATCCTCAGCCGGGTGGGGGACAAGTGGTCGATGCTGGTGGTCATGACGCTGCTGGAAGGCGACCGTCATTTCAACGAATTGAAGCGCGCGATCGACGGCATCTCGCAGCAGATGCTCTCGCGCACATTGCGGGCGCTGGAGCGCGACGGGCTGGTGCTGCGCACCGTTCATCCCAGCGTACCCGTGCGCGTCGAATATGCGCTCAGCGATCTCGGCCGCTCGCTTTCGCTGCCGGTGAAGGAACTGGGAGCCTGGGCCTTCGCCAACCGACCGGCGATCGAGGCGAGCCGCAACTTCTTCGATAGCCGCAGCGCGGACAGCTGATCCGGGCGCCGAGGGGACAGGGCAAGGGGGCACCATGGAAGCGGTCGTGGTCCTGGGTACGGCGCTGGTTCTGCTGATCGCCATGCCGGCGCTGATCGGCCGGATGATGCGGCGCGCGCGGCGCAAGCGCCAGGACCGTGCGATCGGCATGGGGTTCGAGGGCGCTTTCGATGTTTTCGATCCCGCCCGGGCCCGCGCCTTGCAGACGATCCGGCAGCACCAGGAAATCGGCGAGGCGGACGAGGGCAACCAGGGCGAACTGATCGACCCGCCCCGGCACTGAGCGGCCGTTTTTCGGAACTTGAAGGGCCGGGCAGCGCATGCCGGGCCTTTACTGGGACGCCGTCCTGCCCCACATGCGGGCCATGACCAGCACGACGTCCGCCGCCATCTCGATCCGCGACCTCAAGAAGCGCTACGCCCCCGCCGGAAGCGGAGAGGGCAAGCTGGCGCTCAAGGGCGTATCCTTCGACGTTCCGGAAGGCGGGATTTTCGGGCTGCTCGGGCCGAACGGCGCGGGCAAGTCCACGCTGATCAACATCATGGCGGGGCTCGTGCGCAAGACCTCGGGCTCGATCGATATCTGGGGCTTCGATATCGACAGGAACCAGCGCAACGCCAAGCGCTCGATCGGCATCGTCCCGCAGGAAATCGTGTTCGACCCGTTCTTCACGCCGTTCGAAGTGCTGGAGAACCAGGCCGGGCTCTATGGCATCACCAAAGTGCTGCGCCGCTCGGAAGAGCTGCTGCGCGCGGTGCACTTGTCCGACAAGCGCGACGCCTATGCCCGCACGCTTTCGGGGGGCATGAAGCGCCGCCTGCTGATCGCCAAGGCGCTGGTCCATCAGCCGCCGGTGCTGGTTCTCGACGAGCCGACCGCCGGCGTGGACGTGGAACTGCGCCGCCAGCTCTGGGAACTGGTGAGCGAACTCAACCGCGAAGGCGCGACCATCGTGCTCACCACGCACTACCTCGAAGAGGCCGAGGAACTGTGCGACCGGATCGCCATCATCAATCACGGCGAACTGATCGCCAACAAGCCGACCCGCGAACTGGTGGGCATGGCACGCGAGAAGATCCTGGTGCTGACGCTGGACCGCGACGTTTCGGCGCTGCCCAGCCACCCCGGCTTCCTCAAGTGCGAGATGACCGGGGAGCGCGTTCTCCAGATCACTTACGACAAGGACCGCAGCAACGCGGGCGAGATTCTTTCGGCCGTACAGGCGCAGGGCTTCGCCATCATCGACGTGACCACGCGCGAGGCGGACCTGGAGGACGTTTTCGTCAGCCTCACCAGTTCGGTCGCGGCGTGATCGCGCCGCCGGTAGGGTGCTGCGGTCAGGGATCGGCCTGGTGAGCTACCTCTACCTGGCGATCGCCATCGTCGCCGAAGTGATCGCGACGTCGTTTCTCAAGCAGTCGAACGGGTTCACCCGGCTGGTGCCGACGCTGATAATGGCGGCGGGCTATATGGTGGCGTTCTATTGCCTGTCGCTGGCGCTGCGCGGCATGCCGACCGGCGTGGCCTATGCGATCTGGTCCGGCGCGGGGATCGTGCTGATCGCCGGGATCGCGTGGATATTCCAGGGGCAGAAGCTGGACTTGCCGGCGATCCTGGGCATGGCGCTGATTATTGCCGGGGTGATCGTGATGAACCTTTTCTCCCGGGCCGCAGCGCACTGACCTCAGGCGCGGCGTTCGGGGAATTCCTTCCAGACCCTGTGTGCATGGCGGCGGATCGTCCGGCTGCAGAGGCTGCAGATCGCCGCGTAATGCGTGCCGTCCCAATGCACGGAATCGCGGTCCGGCGCGTGCCGGTCGAAATGGCAGAACATGGTCTGGAGGGGGTGTCGGTAAAAGGCAGTCATCCCGGCATGCTCCCTGCAGAGGCTTCTTGAAGAATGCGGGTCCGAAAAACGCGGGCCCGGAGAAGCTGACCTTGAAGAAGTCGGTCGAGAAACGGTCCGGCTTTCTCTGCGCGGGCCGGTTTGGGGCGACGTTACCCTCTTAATGAATATCCGGCGAGTTTAGAGACTGTAACGCTGCACTGCAACATGATTGCGGGCGGGCTTGGCGGGCAAAGCTAAATATTGCGTGACGCGCCCAGTCCCGGCATGGAGCCGGAATGGTTACGAATATTGATCCCGTCCCCGCACAAGACCCTTCCCCGTCCGATTGGCCGCAACACGATGTGATCGTGATCGGCTCCGGCGCGGCCGGGCTGACCGCGGCGCTGGAACTGGCCGACAAGCTGAAGGTCCTGGTCCTGGCCAAGGGCGGGCTGACCGGCGGCTCCACGGCCTGGGCGCAAGGCGGGATCGCCGCGGTGCTCGATGCGGGCGATACGTTCGACGAACATATCGAGGATACCATGGTGGCCGGCGCGGGCCTCAACCGGCGCGAAACGGTGGAGTTCGTGATCGAGCGCGCACCCCATGCCATCGAGCGGCTGGTCGAACTGGGCGTGCCGTTCAACACCGAGGGCAGCGAGCTTCACCTCACGCGCGAGGGTGGCCATTCGCATCGCCGCATCGTCCATGTCGCCGATGCTACCGGCTGGGCGGTGCAGAGCGCCTTGCTCAAGGCCGCGGAAGACCATCCCAACATCACCCTGCTGCCCGGGCAGTCGTGCATCGACCTGATCACCGGCCGGCACGAACTGCGTTATTCGGGTTCGGGGCGGGTCTGGGGTGTCTACGCGCTCGACGAGAAATCCGGCCGGGTCGCGGCGCATACCGCCCGCGCGACGATCCTGGCGACAGGCGGCGCGGGACGCGTCTACCAGTTCTCCACGGCGCCGCGCGGGGCCACGGGTGACGGCATCGCCATGGCCTGGCGCGCGGGTGCGCGCGTCTCCAACATGGAGATGATGCAGTTCCACCCCACCTGCCTCTACAATCTGGAGGTCAAGAACTTCCTCATCACCGAGGCCGTGCGCGGGGAGGGCGGGCACCTGCTCCACCCGGTCACCGGCCATCGTTTCATGCCCGACTACGACGAGCGCGCCGAACTGGCCCCGCGCGATGTCGTGGCCCGCGCCATCGACGACCAGATCAAGCGCTCCGGACTGGACTACGTTCACCTCGATATCAGCCACCAGCCCAAGGAATTCATCCGCGAGCACTTCCCGAACATCTACGAGAAGCTGCTGGGCCTGGGCATCGACATGACGAAGGAGCCGATCCCGGTCGTGCCCGCCCAGCACTACACCTGCGGCGGCGTGCTGATCGACCTTGATGGCAAGACCGACCTGCCGGGTCTCTATGCGGCAGGCGAATGCACCGAGAGCGGGCTTCACGGCGCCAACCGGCTTGCGTCCAATTCGCTGCTCGAATGCTTCGTCTTCGGCGAATCCTGCGCGGCCCATATTCTGGACCACTGGGACGCGTTCGACAGTCCGCCCCCCGTCCGCGCCTGGGACGAAAGCCGGGTGATCGATTCCGACGAGGAAGTCGTCATCAAGCAGAACTGGACGGAAATCCGCCGGTTCATGTGGAACTATGTCGGCATCGTGCGCACCACCAAGCGGCTGGAACGCGCCATGCACCGCATCCAGATGCTCAACGGCGAGGTCGAGGAATACTACCGCCACTTCCGCGTCTCGACCGACCTGATCGAGCTGCGCAACCTGCTTCAGACGGCGGAACTCATCGTCCGCTCGGCGCTGCACCGGCACGAGAGCCGGGGACTTCACTTCACGCTGGACTATCCCCGGGCCGAGGCCGAGCCGCACGATACCGTGCTGGTGCCCTGAAGCGGCAATTCCGGCATGCCATGACCAAGGGTCAGGACGAGAAAGCGGCTCGGAAACGAGCCGGCCAACGCCGTTTTTTCGCGGAGCAAGGGACCGGCACCTCCTGCAGGAGGTCCTGGACGTTCAGCCCTCGACAGGTGCCGTGGTGACGCCAAGATCGGGCAGGCCTACCGAGCGCTTGCCGGAGAAGTCCGTGCGGACCACGATCAGCCCATCCTTCTCCAGATAGTCGAGCAGGCGCGCGACGCGGCGGGGGCTGCTGGTGCCGTAGATCCGGGCCAGGGTCATGTCATCCGGGCAGGGCAGCCCGTCCATCGCGGCGCGGGCGATCATGTAGAACGGCGCCAGCGCATCGTCGGGGACGTGCTTGGCCAGGTTCACGAGATCGAACCAGCGCTCGTCGTCGGGATCTTCGATACCGGCCATGGCGGCCGCGAAGCCGCGGCGGAACATCGTGGCGTCCACCCCGCGCACCGAGATGCCCTTCATGCGGCAGCGGATCGTGAAGTCCTGGAACAGCGTGGTCGAGGACTGGAACGTGCATTCCGGGTCCTGGGCCATGGTGTTGAGGATTTCGAGCATCGCCGCGCGGTTTTCCTCGGGCTCGGGTTCCGGGCGTTCGAGGCGCGGGGGCGCCGCGGCGGATGCCGGATGGCCATGGGCGATCGTTTCGCTCAACGCGTCGACGTCCACTGCCGGGCGCGGTGCGGGGCGCGCGAATTCGGGGCGGTCCGGCTCGACGTGCAGATTGTCGTGCAGCAGTTCGCGCAGCTCGTCGGTCGAGGCGGTGGGCAGCGGCATCAGGCCGGGCGTGACCGACTTCGCGCCGGTCAGCACGGAGCCGATGTTGACCGCCACCGGGCGGCGGCTGATCGCCGGGCCGAGGCCGAGGAACTGGCCGCGTGCGAGGTCGCGGATCGATTCCGCCTGGCGCCGTTCCATGCCCAGCAGGTCGGCCGCGCGCACCATGTCGATGTCGAGGAACGTGCGTCCCATCAGGAAGTTCGAGGCTTCGGCCGCCACGTTCTTGGCCAGCTTGGCTAGGCGCTGGGTGGCGATCACGCCGGCCAGCCCGCGCTTGCGTCCGCGGCACATGAGGTTGGTCATGGCCGCCAGGCTGACCCGGCGCGCTTCTTCGGACACTTCGCCGGCCGCGGCGGGCGCGAACATCTGCGCTTCGTCCACCACCACCAGCGCGGGATACCACTGCTCGCGCGGGGCATCGAACATGGCATTGAGGAACTGCGCGGCGCACTTCATCTGCTGGTCGATTTCCAGCTCGTCCAGCGCCAGGACGACAGAGGCGCGGTGCTCGCGGATGCGCGCGCCGAGGCGGACGATCTCGCTTTCGGCATAAGCGGCGCCGTCGATCACGACATGGCCGAATTCCTCCGCAAGGCTGACGAAGTCGCCTTCCGGGTCGATCACCACCTGCTGCACGACCGAGGCGCTCTCTTCGAGCAGGCGGCGCAGCAGATGCGACTTGCCGGACCCGGAATTGCCCTGCACCAGCAGGCGGGTCGCGAGTAGTTCCTTGATGTCGATCTCGATCGACTCGCCCTGCGGGGTCTGGCCGATCACGATATTGGCGCTCACGTCTGCTGCCTTGGGCAAGCGGGCGGCGAGAGGCAAGCCGAAGCGGGCGCGTTATCCATAGCTTGAACATGCGGCGGCCGATCCGCCTGCGAGAATCGCGGAGTTCTGCGCCCGGCGCGCGGCAGGGCGGTGGCCGAAGTCACGGCGCTGTCACAAGTACGGGGCATAGCGTCAGGGATCATGACTCCTCCGGTTTCTCCCGATATCGACGACATCGAACACCCACCCCTCCGCCTGGTCGTCCTGGCCGGTCATGGGCTGGGCCCGGCGGGCGTCGACCCTCTGGCGGAACGCTTCGGAGAGAAGCACCGCTGCCTGATCCCCTTGGCGGGTCGGCCGCTGATCGCCCATGTGCTGCAGACCGCCGCGCAGCATCCGCGCGTCGCCAGCCTGGCCGTCTGCGTCGAGCGTGAGGCGTTCGATCCGATCTGGGACGTGCTCACCCGCCTGCCGGGCCGGGGCACCATTGCGCTGGTCGAAGCGAAAGAGGACATCGCCGAAAGCGTGCGCGCCGCGGCGGAAGACTGGGACGGGCCGCTGCTCGTCACCACGGCCGATCATGCGCTGCTCAGCCCGGAATCGATCGATGCCATGGCCGACATGCTGGAGGGCTGCGACGTGACGTTTGCGCTTGCCCGGCGTGATGCGGTGGAGGCGGCGCATCCCAGCGCCTTGCGCAACTATATCGCGCTGCGCGACGGCGAGTTCGCGACATGCGATCTCTACGGCATGGCGGGGGCCCGCTTCGTGGATGCCGTGGACGTGTTTCGCGGCGCCCGCATCGGCGGACGGGAAAGCGCACGCATCCTGCGGGCGATCGGCCTGGTCGGGCTGGTGATGATCAAGTTGGGCATGGAATCGCTGTCGGGCGCCGTCGTGCGCGCGTCGCGCCGCATGGGCCTGCGGGTGCGCGCCGTCATCATGGCCGACGGCACCCAGGCCATCGATGTCGACAACGACCGGACTTACGCGATCGTGCGCGACCTGCTGGGCGACAGCACGCCTGTCTCTCCCGACGAACTCGGCAAAGGCGTGGCGCGCGCTGTCGCCTGAGGCATCCTGCTGCACTGCGGGCAGCGGCGCCGCGATCTGCTTATAGAGATGGAAATGGAAGCCTGGACGGGCAGTCCGCCATGTCGGCTGCGCGGCTGGCGAAGCGATGATTCTCAGGAGCCCAAACGACTTTCGGGCCCCCTTGCGGGGGCCCGAAGGCTTTGTCCAATCTTGATCTTCAAGAGTGATGGTGCGGTCAAGAAGACTCGAACTTCCACGGGCTTTCGCCCACAACGACCTCAACGTTGCGCGTCTACCAATTCCGCCATGACCGCTAAATCACCGGGGGGCTTCGAAGCCGCCCCTTGGCAGGAGCGCGCCACTAGCAAAGGGTTCCGAACCCGGCAAGTGGCTTCCGCCAATTATTTTCAAAAAGATCGAATTATTTTGCAGGTCACCGATTTTGTGGCGGATTCGCGTGACCATGCAGAAACGCGCCCAGGCCTTGCGGCCGGGCGCGCTGTAAAGCCGGAAGCGGAGTGCCGGCCGATGCTGCGGAAATTATTCGGGCTTCCAGCCGATTTCGGCGGCGGCAGCGGCCTTGGGAATGTCCGTCAGGGCCTCGTTGACGGTGATCGCTTCTCCGGGGGCCAGCTTCCGCTTGGAAGGGACCACTTCCTTTTCGTAGACGATGCGGTCCCGCTTGTCGCGCAGCACCACCAGCAGGGAGGGCACGTTGCGGGCCACGCTGCCGATATTGCTGATCGTTCCGCTGACCGAGAAGAACTCGGTGCCGTCGGGCAGGGGCTTGCGGTCCTGCCGCTTGCGCGGAAAGTCCAGCTGGAGATCGGGCTGGGCCTGCGAAAAGGTCTGGTGCGGGATCGGCAGCCAGTCCGGCAGACCGCCCCATGCCACTGCGCCCGTCAGCCCCAGGGCGACGACGGCAAAGAGCGCCGAGCCGAACGTGGCGATCCGCGTCCAGTTGCGGCGCGGGCGGAACGGCGGGGCGAAGTCGAAGCTGGAATGGCCCTCGTCCGCATAGTGGACGGCGGTGGTGTCGTCGTAGACCGCGCCGGACTTGCGGGTGCTCCGTTCGCTGTCGCCGGCAACGGCGGTGGGCGGCGATACCGGTTCGGTCTCGCGGGAAGCCTCGCCCTGGGGGTTTGCCGATGTGGGGGCGGGTGCCGGTTCCGGCGCGGCTTGGGCGGCGGTGCGGCCCGGAACGCGGATCGCTTCGCGCGGCGCGGCCGGCTGCACGGGCACGGCGGGAGCCGGTTGCGCGGCGACAGGCGCGGGTTCCGCGTGCCAGGTTTCCGCGGGCCGCTGTTCAACTGGCCGTGGTTCGGCGGGGCGGGGCTCTGCCGCGTAAGTCGGCGCGTCCTGAACCGGGGTGGGTTCGGCTGCAGCCTCGGGGCCTTCCTGGAACCAGCTGTGGCGGCACTTGGCGCAGCGTACCGTGCGGCCATCGATGCCGATCGCGCTGTCCGGCACGGCATATCGTGTAGAGCAAGCTGGGCAGGCAATGATCATGATAACAAGCTAAAGCACGAGTGACTCTCTTACGACAAGGCATCGACCTGTGGGCACAAGCCGGAACGCCCTTTTTTCCACATTCAATGCTCGCTATAGCGCATCGGGTCGCCCGTTCGGACCAGACGCAGCATAGATTATACGAGCATGATCGCCGACGGGGAAATCGTTCATTTCGACAATGTCGGCTTGCGCTACGGTACGGAGCGCGAGGTGCTGTCCGATTTGACCTTCACGCTTTTCGCGGGGCGGTTCTATTTTCTCACCGGGGCGAGCGGCGCGGGGAAGACCTCGCTGCTGCGGCTGCTCTATCTGGCGCAGCGGCCCTCGCGCGGGGCGATCCGCATGTTCGGTACCGACGCCATAACCCTGCCGCGCAGCCGTCTGCCGGGGCTGCGGCGGCGGATCGGCGTGGTGTTTCAGGATTTCCGCCTGATCCCGCATCTCTCGGCCTTCGATAATGTCGCCCTGCCGCTGCGTGTCGCCGGCCATCAGGAGCGCGACATCGGCGGCCCCGTGCGGGACATTCTCGAATGGGTCGGCCTGTCGGACAAGATGGACGCGCGCCCGGCGACGCTTTCGGGCGGTGAGCAGCAACGCGTGGCCATTGCCCGCGCGGTGATCGCGCGCCCGGCGATCCTGGTGGCGGACGAGCCGACCGGCAACGTCGATTCCGAGATGGCGCTCAAGTTGCTGCGCCTTTTCGAGATGCTCAACCGGCAGGGCACGACCGTCGTCGTCGCCACGCACGATCTCGACTTGCTGCGCAAAGTGCCGGACAGCCTGATCATGCGGCTGGACCGCGGGCGCCTGGCCGATCCCACCGGCGCCTTGCGCTATCCCCCACGGCGGCCGTCATGAGGGGGGACGACATCTCCGGGGCGGGTCGGTCCCGCCGAGGGGCTGAACCGGGCGCGGGTTCCCGTTGGAGTTGGGGCTGGCGGCGGCTGGGCGTGCGCGGCGCGGAGCTGATCCCGCAGACGCGCATGTCCGGGCCGATGCCCTGGGTGATCGCGATCATGGTGGCGATGACCGCCATCGCGCTCGCGGCCGGGCTTGCGCTCGGCAATGCGATTTCCTCGGCCCGGGCCGAGATCGAGGGCGGCGTCACCATCCAGGTGATCGAGCCGCGCGACGATATTCGCGCAAGGGAAGCCGCCGCGGCGGTGGAGGCGATCAAGCGCCTGCCGCATGTCGCGGGCCTGCGCCAGGTGCCCCAGGCCGAGCTGGACGCCCTGATCGAACCCTGGCTCGGCACCGGCATTGCCGCTGCCACCGGCGCGGCGATTCCCGTGCCTTCGCTGATCGACGTGCGCCTCAAGGGGCCGGCGACGCCGCAGCAGCTCGGCGCGATCGAACAGGCCATCGCGCGGGTCGCGCCTTCGGCCAAAGTCGATGCCCAATCCACCTGGCTGAAGCCGGTGTTCGACGCGATGGTGTCCTTGCAGGTGCTGTCGATCTCGCTGGTCGTGCTGCTCGCCGGCGCCCTGGCCGCGGCGGTGTTGCTGGCGGCGCGCTCGGCGCTGGGCGCCAATCGCGATGTGATCGAGATCGTCCACTTGCTGGGCGGAACGGATACCCAGGTCGCCCGCGTGTTCCAGCGCTCCATCGGCTATGACGCGGCGGGCGGCGGTACCGTGGGACTGGCCCTAGCGATGGTGGTGATCCTTTCGCTGGGCCGTCGTTTCGCGAGTCTCGGCGCCGGGCTGGTGGACAGCGGCGCCCTGGTCTGGAGCGACTGGCTGCTGCTGGCGCTGGTCCCGCTGCTCTCCACCCTGCTCGCCATGCTGACGGCACGCCTGACGGTGCTGCACGCATTGCGCAAGATGCTATAGTCTACGCAAGTCGCTATAGATCGCTCATGTTCCGTCGCACCGCCGCCTTCCTCCTGCTGATCTGGCTTTTCGGGTTCCTCTGGTTCGCGGTGACGCTTCCGGGGCCGCTGGACGATGCCGTGCGCACGGATGCCGTGATCGTGCTGACCGGCAGCAAGGGGCGCATCGAACGGGCGCTGACCGTGCTCGACGCGGGCCGCGCGCCGCGCCTGCTGATCTCCGGGGTCGACCGCGAGGTGAAGCCGCGCGAACTGGCGGCGGAGTTCCGCATCCCGGACCGGCTCATGAAATGCTGCATCACGCTGGGCTACGAAGCCTATGACACGCGCTCGAACGCGGTGGAGGCGGCGAACTGGCTGGCCCGGCGCAAAGCGCGTTCGGTACGGCTGGTCACGGCCGACTGGCACATGCGCCGCGCCGCCTACGAGCTGGCGCGCGAACTGCCCGACCATATTGCCATTCTCGAGGATGGGGTGCCCTCCCGTCCGAGCCTGAGCACGCTTTTCCTCGAGTACCATAAGTATTTTGGGCGTATGGCACTCGACCTCTGGAACCGGCCCCCCTGGAAAGCCAATTGATGCGCGCTACCCCGCTCGACGTCGTTCGCAGTCTTCTGTTCTACCTGGTGTTCTATCCCGGAACCCTGTTCTTCGTCACCGGGGTGGGGCTGACATCGCTGATCGGCACCGAGCCGATGCGCCGCACCGTGCGCGGCTGGAGCCAGTTCCACCGCCTCTGCTGCCGGTACCTGCTGGGGATACGGCTCAGGATCGAGGGCACGATGCCCGAGGAAGGCGTGCTGGTGGCATTGAAGCACGAGAGCTTCTACGAGGCGATCGACCTGCCCGCGCTGATGAACTTCCCGGCGCCTTTCCCGAAGGCCGAACTGGTCGGCCTGCCCGGCTGGGGCTGGGCGGCGCGCAAGTACGGCGTGGTTTCGGTGGAGCGCGACCAGGGCGCCAAGGCCCTGCGCGCCATGGTCAGTTCCGCGCGCGGCTTCGCGGCGCTGGGGCGGCCGCTGGCGATCTTCCCCGAAGGAACGCGCATTCCCCATGGCGAGCAGGCCCCGCTCCAGTCTGGCTTTGCCGGGCTCTACAAGCTTCTGGCCCTGCCCGTGGTCCCCGTGGCGGTGGACAGCGGGCGGCTCTATCACCGCCTCTGGAAGAAGCCGGGCACGATCGTCATGCGCGTCGGCCAGAGGATCGAGCCGGGCCGCCCGCGCGAGGAAGTGGAAGCGGAAGTCATCACTGCGATCAACGCGCTCAACACCTGACGTTCAGGGAACCTCGCGCACTTCCACCGACTGGGCCTGCAGCGTGACCGGCTCGTAGCTGGTCAGGAAAGCGACGCCGGCGGCGTCCGGCCCGACGCCGATCTTCGCCATGGCTTCCGGCCGGGTCATCCCGGTCGCGTCGACGAGGTGCCAGGCCCCGTCGAGGAACACTTCGGCCACGGCATGAAAGTCCTGCGGCTCCACGCCCAGCCCGTAGACGCTGACGAAGCGCGCGGGGATGGCGCTGGCGCGGCAGAGACTGATCATCAGGTGGGCATAGTCCCGGCAGACGCCTTCGCCCGAATCAAAGCTGTCCGCCGCCGTGGTCAGGGAATTGCTGGAGCCGGGGACGTAGCGCATGTGGCCGCTCACCCAGTCCCGCATGGCCGCGACCCGCTCGCCGCCAGCAAGCGTGCCGAACATGTCGAGCGTGAACTGCAGGAACGTGTCCGAAGGGCAGTAGCGCGAGGGCAGGAGGTAATCCACCGTCTCGCCGGGCAGCAGGTGCGGCGGCATGGCGGGCAGCCCTTCGATCGGCGCGAGATACCGCCGCGGCTCGACGACGGCCTCGTAGCGGACGGTCAGCCGGTCGGTGACGTGGAGCCAGATGCGGTCGCCGATCTGGTCATGGCCCGGCAGCCGCGCGAAATGCTCGAAAGGCGGCAGGGTGATATGGGCGCGGTGCACGATCTGCTCGGGCAGCAGCGCCGCCTCCAGCTGGAGGAGAACGTCGGTGGGACCGGCCAGGGAGTAGTCGAGCAGCGCGGAGATCGAGAGCTTCATGAGGCGTCGGAAGTCCCTTGCGCCGGTTGACGCGTCTGAACGAGGAGTGGTGCCTGAACGAAGATTGGTGCCTGAACGGAAATTCGCGTTCGAACCGCATTTCGATCAAAGCGCGAACCGGGCCTTGGCTCCCGCCCGGTCGTCACGTCTTCTGTTCGCCCTCATGGTCGCCGCGGCCGAAGTCGGGGCGGGAATCGTCCTGGCCTTCCTCGATGATCGAGCGGCGGATGGCCCGGGTGTGCGTGAACTGGTCGAACAGGGCCTGCCCGTCGCCCACGCGGATCGCGCGTTGCAGCGCGGTCAGATCCTCGGTGAAGCGCTGGAGCATGGTCAGCACCGCGTCCTTGTTGGACAGGAACACGTCGCGCCACATCGTCGGGTCGGAGGCGGCGATACGCGTGAAATCCCGGAAGCCGCCGGCCGAATACTTGATGACTTCGCCCTGCGTCACGTCCTCCAGGTCGGACGCGGTGCCGACGATGGTATAGGCGATGAGGTGCGGGACATGGCTGGTGACGGCCAGGACGAGATCGTGATGCTCGGGCGTCATGATCTCGACATTGGCGCCCAGCGCTTCCCAGAAGCCGACGAGTTCGCTGAGCTTGACCAGATCGGTCCGCGCCGCGGGGGTGACGATGCACCAGCGGTTGCGGAACAGATGCGCAAAGCCGGCGTCGGGGCCGGAGTTTTCGGTGCCGGCCACGGGGTGCGCGGGGATCACCATATGATCGGGCAGGGCCGTGCCGAGGGCCTTGGAGATGGCCTGCTTGCTGGAGCCGACATCGCTGACCAGCGCGTTGAGCGGCAGGGCTTCGCGCACTTGTTCGGCGGCGATGCCCATGACGCCCGGCGGGACGCAGAAGATCACCAGGTCCGCATCGGCCACCGCTTCGGCTGCCGTGTCGCAGACTTTCGCGACAAGGCCGCGCTCGGCGGCGCGCTGGCGGTGGGCGGGGCTGAGGTCGTAGCCGGTGGTCGCCACGCCGGGCAGGTATTCCTGCACCGCAAGGCCGATCGATCCGCCCTGCAGGCCCAGGCCGATGATGGCGACGTTCTGGAAGCTCATTGCGCGGCTTCCGCCATTTCGCGCAGGGCCTCGGCGATCGTGTCCATGTCCTGCGGCTTGCCGATGGTGAAGCGCAGCGCCTGGGGCAGGCCCTGCCCCGGCAGCCAGCGAACGATATAGCCGCGATCGGCCAGACCCTCGAAAGCGACTTCGGCCGTCAGCGCGCCTTCGAACAGCACCAGCACGAAATTGGCGTGGCTCGGCAGCGGCCGCAACCCGTGGTTGCCCAGGGTATCGAGCTTCGCGACGAAGCGGGCACGTTCGTCCCGGTTGTGGAGGCGGCTGGCCTCGACGAAGGCGGCATCGCCCAGCGCGGCCAGCGCCATGGCCTGTCCGGTGTTGGAGACGTTGAAGGGGCCGCGGATGCGGTTGAGCGTGGCGACGATGCCCGGCGCGCCGGTCGCCCAGCCGATGCGCTCTCCGGCGAGGCCGAAGATCTTGGAGAACGTGCGCGTTACCAGCACGTTGTCATGCGCTTCGGCCAGGGCCAGCGATCCGTCGTCATCCTCGGGCGCGACATATTCGCCGTAGGCCTGATCGAGCACCAGCAGGACGTCGGCAGGAAGTCCGGCGTGGAGCCGCGTGATCTCGCCGCGGGGCAGGTAGGAGCCGGTGGGATTGTTCGGGTTGGCGACGAAGACCACGCGGGTGCGCTCGGTGACGAGGGCCAGCAGCGCATCGACATCGGTGCCGTAATCGGCATCCGGCGCCACCACCGGCACGGCGCCGCATCGGCGTGCGGCGATGTCGTAGACCGAAAAACCGTAGCGGACGTAGATCACCTCGTCGCCCGGACCGGCGTAGCCCTGGGCCGCAAGGTTGAGCAGCTCGTCGGAGCCGGTGCCCATGACCACCCGCGCGGCGGCGAGCCCGTGCTTCGCCGCGATCGCTTCGCGCAGGGCGGTGCTGTCGGGATCGGGATAGAGCGCGGGCGCCTGCGCGCGGGCCGCGAGGGCGTCCTCGCTGGTGCCGAGCGGATTCTCGTTGGCCGAAAGCTTGATCAACGGCCGCCCGTCCTTGCCCTTGGACTTGCCCGGAACATAGGCATGGATCGCCTCGATCCATGGCTTGGGCTGCGGGGCTTGCTTGCTGGTGATCTGGCTATCGGTCATGACGCGCCGGCCTTAGAGCATTTTCAAGTCAGATGGAATCATCTGACGGCTCGGAAAATGCGGCAGAGAGGCGCTGCATTTTCAAGTCAGATGGAATCATCTGACGACTCGGAAAATGCGGCAAAGAGGCGCTGCATTTTCAAGTCAGATGGAATCATCTGGCGACTCGGGAAATGCGGCAGAGAGGCGCTGCATTTTCTGCCCGGATGACCTCCTTCCTGCGACCGTCCTGACGATCAACCCGCAGGCGGGGAACTGACCTCACCGGGGCGGGCACGATTGACAGGTCTGCATCGCTCCCTCACCTCCCTTCCTGCACTATGTCTACCAGCACCGACACCAGCCAGTTCCTAGACCTTGCCCAGCCGCTCGCGCTCGACGGCGGCCAGAGCCTTCCCGGCGTGCGCATCGCCTACGAGACGCAGGGCACGCTCAATGAGGCCCGCGACAATGCGATCCTGATCTGCCACGCCCTGACCGGCGACCATCATGTGGTTTCCGACCACCCCAAGACCGGCAAGCCCGGCTGGTGGGTGCGCATGGTCGGGCCGGGCAAGCCGATCGACACCGACCGCTTCTTCGTGATCTGCGCCAATGTCATCGGCTCCTGCATGGGTTCGACCGGGCCGGCCAGCCTGGCCGGGGACGGCAGGCCCTGGGGCATGCGGTTCCCGGTCATCACCATTCGCGACATGGTGCGCGGCCACGTCGCCCTGCTCGATGCCCTTGGGATCGAGAGCCTCCATGCCGTTGTCGGCGGGTCGATGGGCGGGATGCAGGCGCTGAGCCTGGCCTCCAACTTCGCGGACCGCATCCGCGCGGCACTGGTGATCGCCTCCACCGCGCGGCATTCGGCGCAGAATATCGCGTTCCACGAAGTCGGCCGCCAGGCGATCATGGCCGACCCGGAATGGCGCGAGGGGGCCTATTACGAAGCCCGCGAAAATGGCGGAAAGGGCCCCGAAAAGGGCCTCTCCGTGGCGCGCATGGCGGCGCATATCACTTATCTGTCGGAAGCGGGGCTGACCGAGAAGTTCGGCCGGCGCCTGCAGGACCGCGAGGAAAAGACCTTCGGTTTCGATGCCGATTTCCAGATCGAAAGTTACCTGCGCTACCAGGGGCTCGCCTTCACCGACCGCTTCGACGCGAACTCGTACCTCTACATCACCCGCGCCATGGACTATTTCGACCTGGCCGAAGAGCATGGCGGCCTGCTGGCCCATGCCTTTGCCGCGTCGAAGGCGCGCTTCTGCCTGGTCAGCTTCGATACCGACTGGCTATACCCCACCGCCGATTCCCGCAACGTCGTCCACGCGCTGAACGCGGCGGGCCTGCCGGTGAGCTTCGTCGAGCTTTCGGCGCCCTATGGGCACGATTCCTTCCTGCTGGACGTGCCCGCGCTGGACAGTGTCGTCGAAGGCTTCCTGGGAGAAGGACATTGAATGCGGCGCCGATCCAACTCAGCGACGACGCTGCGCGTCTGGACATTGCGCGCGTCCACGGCTGGCTGGCGTCGAGCTACTGGACGCCCGGAGTCGAGCGTGCGCAGGTCGAGCGCCAGATCGCCGGTTCGCATTGCCTGGGCGCCTATCTGGCCGATGGCACGCAAGTGGGCTTCGCGCGGGTCATTTCCGACCGCGCGAGCTTCGCCTGGCTGGCCGATGTATGGGTGGACGAAAGCGTGCGCGGACAGGGGCTGGGGCGCCGGATGGTCAGTTGGTTCCTCGATAACCCGGACTATGCGGACATTCGCCGCTTCATGCTGGCCACCAAGGACGCGCACGGCGTCTATGCGCGGCTCGGCTTTACCCCGCTGGTGCGGCCGGACCGGCTGATGGAGAAGCTGTCGGGGCCGTTCGCCGCGATCCTGGAGGCGGGTTCGTGAGCCTGCTGCGGCCCGATCTTGCCGTCATCGCCGCCAATGTCGCCCCCGGATCGCGCGTGCTGGACGTGGGCTGCGGCGACGGCACGCTGATGCTGGCCTTGCGCAACAAGGGCTGCGACGCGCGCGGCATGGAACTCGATTCCGCCAATGTCGGCCTTTGCGTGGGCAAGGGCCTTTCGGTGATCCAGGGCGATGCCGACAGGGACCTTGCCTTCTATCCTGACCAGTCGGTGGACTATGCGATCCTGTCGCAGACCCTGCAGACGACCATGCGACCCGACAGGGTGCTGGAGGAACTCCTGCGGATCGGCCGCCGCGCCTTCGTCAGCTTTCCGAATTTCGCGCACTGGCGCGTGCGGCTCTCGCTGCTCTGGGGCGGGCGAATGCCGGTGACGCGCCTGCTGCCGGTCGCCTGGTACGAGACGCCGAACATCCACCACCTGACGGTCGACGATTTCCGGGAACTGGTGCGCTCGCGCGGGATCACGGTGGAGGGCGCGTGGTTCCTCTCGGGCGACCAGACCTGCAGTCCGGCAGCGGCCAATTTCCGCGCCGAGCATGCGGTGTTCCTGCTGACGCGCTAGGCCGGGGGGCGTTTCGACCGCCGGTCCCGGCCGCGGTCACTTCCGCGGCGCGGTTGCCGCCGCCCCGGTCAGCCGCCCATCGTCAGCCCGCAGTAGATGCCGAGCTTGTTGCCGTCCGGATCGCGCATATAGGCGCCGAAGGCGTTCCGGGCCTGGGGCTTGGGTTCCGGCTGGCCCTCGCTGGTGCCGCCATTGGCAAGGCCCGCTGCGTGCCAGGCGCGGACGGCGTCTTCGTCGGGCGCCTCGAAGATGATCGTTCCGCCATTGGCATGGGTGGCTGGCTGGCCATCGCGGGCGGGGCCGAGGAGAAATTTGAAGCCGTCGAGGTCCCACAGCACGATCGGATATTCGCTGGACGCGGCGCAGGGCGCGACGCCCAGAGCGGCGAACGTCGCATCATAGAAGGCACGGGCCTTGCCGAGATCGTTGGTGCCGAGGCGCAGGCTCTTCAGGATCATCTTCTTCCTCCTCCGGTTGTCGCACCGAGCCGGGTCGGTGCCGCCAGTTGGGCCTTTTTACCCTGAACTGGCCGTCCGGCCGGCCGCGTCACGATGGGCGCGGTGCAGCGAACGCCAAGGGTGTGGATCGCGGCCCGCGCCCGGTCAATCGCGGCTTCTCCGCCGCCACGATGATTGCGGGCGATGCGGCGAAGGCGGGACTTATCCACGCGTTTCGCCCCCCTCTCCGGGCGGGGCCTGTGCTTCGGGTGGACGCTCGCGGGCAGGTTTGGCATTCGAAATCGCCATGTGGCACATCTTCCAGTTTCCGCTCTGCCCCTTCAGCCGCAAGGTCCGGCTGCTCATGGCCGAAAAGGGCATCGCCTACGAACTCCAGACCGCGCGTCCCTGGGAAGGCGAGGACCGGCTGTTCGAGATGAACCCGGCAGGCCGCACGCCGGTGGTCAAGGAAACCGAACGCGGCACCGTGGTCGTCGACAGCCGCGCCATCTGCGAATATTTCGAGGAAACCGTCGATCGTAACCCGCAGATCAGCGGCACGGCCGTCCAGCGCGCGGAAATCCGCCGCCTGATCGCGATGTTCGACGAGAATTTCTACAACGACGTGTCCGGCCCGCTGCTGCATGAGCGGATGAAGAAGCGTCTCGTGCTGCGCCAGTCGCCCGACGCCAAGATCCTGCGCGAATCGATGAAGCTGGCGCACGACTATCTCGACTACATCGATTACCTGATCGACAACCGCCCCTGGCTGGCCGGTGCGACCATGACGCTGGCGGACCTGGCCGCCGCAGCGCAGATCTCGGTGGCGGATTACCTGGGCGGGCTCGACTGGTCGAGCCACGAACAGGCGCGCGGCTGGTATCTGGTGATGAAGTCGCGCCCCTCGTTCCGGCCGCTGCTGAGCGAGCGCATGGAAGTGATCCAGCCGCCCAGCCATTATGCCGAAGTGGATGCCTGAGGCTTTTTGCTACCGTCGTCCCGGTTCAAGTGCGGGACGACGGTAGAATTATCCCTCAGGACGCGGCGCGGTAGCTTTCCAGAATGTCGCGGCGCAGGGCTGCGCCGCTGTCAGTGCGGGAATAGAACATGTGCCCGCCGGGATAGACGTGCAGGCGCACGCGGTCCGGGCGGCCGAACTGCGGCATCTGCGCCATGATCAGCCGCGAGCCGAAGTAGGGGCACGAAAGGTCGTCCCAGCCGTGGACGATGTCGACGGTCATCTTCGGGTCGATGGAGATCGCCTGGCGCAAGTCCTTGACCGGGTTGTCGCTGTCGTCGCGGGTCCAGGCCTCGTTCACTTCGTAGGACAGCGCATTGTAGCGCGCGTCGATCTTCCAGCCGACCTGCCGGGTCACGAAATCGACCATGGCCGAGGTCGTCGGCGCGATCAGCGTGGTCAGCAGCGGGTCGCTGTACTGCGGACGGGCGCTGGCCGGGAAAGGATCGTAAGCGGTGTAGTTGGAATCGTAGACCGACCCCACGAGGCCCTGATCGCGGCGGATTTCGCGCAAATACGTCGCGATGTCGACGCGGCCGTCCATGCGGCGCACCAGCGCGGGGTCGAGGCCGGTCAGTTCCGCGACTTTGGCGGAAAGGCGGTCGGTGGCTTCCTTGTCCTGCGGGCCGGCGAGGAAGTCCTGCACGTATTGCGTGCGGATATACTGCTCGACCGGGGCCATGGTGGCCTCGCTCAGGTTGCCCTGGCGCTCGAAGTGGCCGGCGACCATGGCCGGCAGGTTGATCATCCAGGGCAGGGGCGAGAGCGCATCGTCCTCGCCGATGGCCGGCGGATCGAGATAGGGCGAAACCAGCGTCATGCCCGAAATGCCCACGCCCATCTGCGTCTGGAGATTGTAGGCCAGGCGCGGCACGCGGTAGCCGCCGTAGCTTTCGCCGGCGAGATACTTGCGGCTGGTCAGGCGGCCGTTCTGGTTCAGCCAGTCATAGACCACGCGGCTGAGGTACTTGATGTCGTTCTCGGAGGTGTAGAACGCCTTCTTGGTCGCTTCGGCATCGACGCGGCTGCGCGAGAAGCCGGTGCCGATCGGGTCGATGAAGACCAGGTCGGTGAAGTCGAGCCACGAATTGGGGTTGTCGTGCAGCACGGCGGGGTCGGACGGCGCATCTCCCTGCGCGCCGAACTGCACGCGCTTGGGGCCGATGGCGCCGAGGTTCAGATAGACCGAGGCTGCGCCGGGGCCACCGTTGAAGGCGAAGGTGACGGGCCGCGCGGTGGGGGCGCCGGGCACGGTATAGGCGGTGTAGACCACCTCGCCGATGGTCTTGCCCTTCTCGTCCTTGATCGGCAGCGCGCCGACGGTGGCCACGTAGTTGACGGTCTTGCCGCCGATCACCGCGCTCTGCTTGATCGACTTGGCCGCGGGCAGCAGCGGGATTTCGTCGCCCTCCGCGTCCTTCTTCGCTTCGGCGCTGTCGGCAGGCTTGTCGGCAGCGAAGGCCGGGACGGAACAGGCGGCGAGCACCATGGCCAGGCAGGCCAGCGAAACTTTGCGCATGGAAGGAACGACCCCTTTTATCGATGCGTCCGAACGGACGTCAGGGGCGATCAGTAGAACCTTGAAATAGTATACGACAAGGGTCCGAGCCGGAAAAATGTGGTGCCTGGCCCGTCCTGCCTTCCGGAGATCGGGCCATGGGAATGGTCCATCGGAAGGCAGGGCAGGTCAGGCGTTCGGACGGCTCGGGGGTGCCGCCCGAATTCTTCAAGGCAGCATCGAACCCGTATCGATGAAGCGCTGGTGCCAGGATAGCGCCTCGCCCGGCAGCGAGGGCGACTGCAAGCCGTAGGAGCCCTTCAGCGCGCGGGCGTAGTAGTCTTCCAGCAGCGGGCGATAGTCCGGGTGCGCGCAGTTGGCGATGATGACATGCGCGCGCTCCTTGGGGCTTAGGCCGCGCAGATCGGCCAGGCCCTGCTCGGTGACGATCACCTGCACGTCCTGGTTGATGTGATCGACGTGGCTGGCCTGCGGCACGATGGCCGAGATCTTGCCGCCCTTGGCGGTGGAGGGCGTCATGAAGATCGAGATATAGGCATTGCGCGCAAAGTCGCCCGAACCGCCGATGCCGTTCTGGATGCGCGAACCCATGACGTGGGTGGAGTTCACCGCGCCGTAGATGTCCGCCTCGATCAGTCCGTTCATGGCGATGCAGCCCAGGCGGCGGATCAGTTCGGGGTGGTTCGAGATTTCCTGCGGGCGCAGGATCATCTTGTCGCGGTAGCGGTGCATGTCGGCATTGACGCGCGCGGCGGCCTCGGGGCTGAGCGAGAAGGCAGTGGCGGAGGCCATGCGCAGCTTGCCGGAATCGAGCAGGTCCAGCATGCCGTCCTGGATCACTTCGGTATAGGAGGTCAGGCTGTCGAACGGCGAGTCGACCAGGCCGGTCAGCACGGCATTGGCGATATTGCCCACGCCCGACTGGATCGGCAGCAGCGCCGAGGGCAGGCGGCCCAGCTTCACTTCGTGGTTCAGGAATTCCAGGATGTGGCCGGCGATGGCCTTGGCTTTCTCGTCCGGCGGGCTGAAAGGCGCGTTGCGGTCCGGCCGGTCGGTTTCGACGACGGCGACGACCTTGGCGGGATCGACCTTGAGGTAAGGCTCGCCGATGCGGTCATCGGGCTTCACCAGCGGGATCGGTACGCGGCTCGGCGGCAGGGCAGTGCCGTAGTAGATGTCGTGCATGCCTTCCAGCGCCTCGTTCTGCCACGAATTCACTTCGAGGATCACCTTGGAAGCGCGGTCCAACCAGGTCTTGTTGTTGCCGACCGAGGAGGAGGGGATCAGGCTGCCGTCGGCGCGGATGCCCGAGACTTCGATCACCGCCGTGTCGAGCGGACCGAGAAAACCCTGCCAGGCCATCGGTGCCACCTGCGAAAGGTGCATGTCGAAGTAGTTCATCTCGCCCTTGTTGATGCGTTCGCGGGCGATGGGATCGGAGTTGTAGGGCAGGCGGAACTCGATGCCGTCCGCTTTCGCCAGCGCGCCGTCGAGTTCGGGGCCGGTCGATGCGCCGGTCCACATGCGTACCTTGAAAGCGCGGCCGGCGGCGTGCTCGGCCTCGATCTGCGCGGCCAGAGCCAGCGGCACGGCCTTGGGATAGCCCGATCCGGTGAAACCGCTCATGCCCACGGCGGTGCCGCTTTCGATCAGGCGCGCGGCCTCTTCTGCGGGCATGACCTTTGAACGAAGCTCAACACTCTCGATGCGCATGGCAACCTCATCCTTTCTGACTGACCTTTGCTGCGCCAGTCGGCCTCCGGGGGCGGCGAATCCAGTGCAAAGTCCAACCAGACGGTTGCGGCGGATGCATGACAAAATGGCCCTGCGGCCGATGCTCCGCGCCCTTTTCCGGCCTTATCGCGAGGCCATTTCTATCACCGTTCGGGCGATCGCCACCAGTTCCGCCTCGCGGTTGACGCCGCACTTCTGGAAGATGGTGCGCAACTGCGCGACGACGGTCTGGACGCTGACCTTGCGCATCTGCGCCACGGTCTGGCGCGAATGGCCCTGGGCCAGCAACATCACGACTTCCGCTTCGGCCGTGGTCAGGTGCAACGCCTCGGCCAGTCTCCGCGCAGGGACGTGGCTGGCAGCAAGCGGTGCGCGCAAGGTGACCAGCACCCGCGGGGCGAAGCCGAAGGACCAGTCCTGCCGCGGCAGGGTGCGCACGTCGATGAGGATCAGGCTGTCCTCGCTCCGCAGCCACAGATCGGCGGGGCCGGTGTCCAGACCGGCGAGCGCGGCGGCGATCCGGGCCTGGAGCCGCTGGTCGATATCCTGCCGCACCGCGTGGAGCGCGGCGGAGCGGACCTGGAGCGTCCAGGGCCCGAGCAGGGCCTGCGCGGCCGATGTCATGCCGCAGACCTTGCCGACCGCGTCGAGCAGGATGGCCGCGCTGCTCATCGATTCGAGGGAGCCCTTCAACAGCGCGGCGCCCTGGTGCTCGATCGCGTCCTGCAGCCGGATCGCATCGAGCACGGTTGGTCCGATCCGGCGGAATACTTCGCGCTGGGCCTCGGTCGTATGCCCTTCGGCCTGGCCATGGAGCGCGGCAAGCCCGAAAAGCACGCCGGGGCGCTGGCTGAGCACCATCTGCACCCCGAATTCGGCATCGTGGCGGCGCACGTAATCGAGGTAGGCCTCGTTCGTCGAAATGGCGCGTGCTGCGGTGTAATGAACTTCCCAAGTCAGTTCGAGCGGCGCGCGCGTGGTGGCGACCCGGTAGTTAACGTCAGGCCGATATCCCCCGATCGTGTCGAATTCCGTCAGGAATGTGGGATTGGCGTCCGTCACCCAATTGAATGCGGCGTGCCGTTCGCCCAGCGCCAGCAATTGCGCGCGGGCCGAGCCGGTGTGGCTGGCGAGCGCTTTCAGCGCCGTGTCCCAGCCATTGGCCTCGAACGGCGCGCGCGCGAAAAGGCCAGCCAGATCGTCCGCGCGCGTCTCGTCCCTGTCCCTGCCCACGAATCCGTCATGGAACGGCCGGGCGTGCTTAACAAGTCCTGTTATCGAACGCAGCTTCCGGGCGGCTACCATGAACATGGTATGCCCTTGATCCGAAACGGGTCCACAACCGAATCGCGACCCGAGGGATCGGCGACAAGCCATCCTGAGATAACTGCCCGAGACCTGCACCGCAGGTCTCGGGCTTTTCTTTTCGCGGGGAAGGGCGCGAGGCCGCCAGATCGGCCGGCCGCGTGGATGGACGGGTGGCAGCGCGGCTCGGGATCGGCATGCCGTGTTCGGCCGAAGCCTTCAGGCAGCCTTTGGCAGCCAGCTCGACATCTGGAGCTGTTTTACGCCCGGAAGCCGGCTACTTGCCCCACTTTCGCTGCACTTTCCCATAGCGCGTCTTGCGGGTTCCCGGCTTGCCTTCGTTGCTGCGGCCGACGATCGGTGCTTTCTTGTGCTCGTCGGGGATGCCCAGTTCGCTGGCTTCCATCTTCCTGATCTCGTCGCGCAGGCGGCCGGCTTCCTCGAATTCGAGGTCGGCAGCGGCAGCGCGCATCTTCTTTTCGAGGTCCTCGATATAGGCGCGCAAGTTGTGGCCTACGAGGTTGTTCTGGCCCTCTGCGTCGATGTCCACCAGCACGCCGTCGCGGCTGGCGGTGTCTGCCACGATGTCGGCGATGCGGCGCTTGATCGTCTGGGGAGTGATGCCGTGCTGGGTGTTGTATTCTTCCTGGCGGGTGCGGCGGCGGTCGGTTTCCGCGATGGCACGCTCCATCGATCCGGTCATGCGGTCGGCATAGAGGATCACCCGGCCATCCACGTTGCGCGCGGCGCGGCCGATGGTCTGGATCAGCGAGGTTTCGCTGCGCAGGAAGCCTTCCTTGTCGGCATCGAGAATGCAGACCAGCCCGCATTCGGGAATGTCGAGCCCCTCGCGCAGGAGATTGATGCCCACCAGCACGTCGTAGACGCCCATCCGCAGATCGCGGATCAGTTCGATGCGCTCCAGCGTCTCGACATCGCTGTGCATGTAGCGCACGCGCACGCCGGCCTCGTGCATGAACTCGGTGAGATCCTCGGCCATGCGCTTGGTAAGGGTGGTGACGAGGGTGCGATAGCCCTTCTCGGCGGTGGCCTTGCACTCGACGATGCAGTCCTGCACCTGATCCTCGACCGGGCGGATCTCCACCGGCGGGTCGATCAGGCCGGTGGGGCGGATCACCTGTTCGGCGAAGACGCCGCCGGACTGGTCCATTTCCCAATGGCCGGGCGTGGCGGAGACGGCAATCGTCTGCGGCCGCATCGCGTCCCACTCGTTGAAGCGCAGCGGGCGGTTGTCGATGCAGCTCGGCAGGCGGAAGCCGTATTCGGCCAGCGTGATCTTGCGGCGGTGATCGCCTTTCGACATCGCGCCGATCTGGGGCACCGTCTGGTGGCTTTCGTCCACGAACAGCAGCGCGTTGTCCGGCAGGTATTCGAACAATGTCGGCGGCGGCTCGCCCGGCAGGCGGCCGGTGAGGAAGCGGGAATAGTTCTCGATCCCCGCGCAGCTGCCGGTGGCGGCGATCATCTCAAGGTCGAAATTGGTCCGCTGTTCCAGCCGCTGGGCTTCGAGCAGGCGGCCTTCTGCTTCCAGTTCCTTCAGGCGCTCGGTCAGTTCGAAGCGGATCGCTTCGCTGGCCTGCTTCATCGTCGGGCCGGGCGTCACATAGTGCGAATTCGCATAGACCCGCACCTTTTCGAGCGCGGAGCCCTTCTTGCCGGTGAGCGGATCGAACTCTGCGATTTCCTCGATCTCGTCCCCGAAGAACGAGATGCGCCAGGCGGTGTCCTCCAGGTGCGAGGGGAACAGTTCCAGATTGTCGCCGCGCACGCGGAAGGTGCCGCGGGTGAAGGCGGCGTCGTTGCGCTTGTACTGCAGCGCGACGAGCTTGCGGATGATCTCGCGCTGGTCCTGCGTGTCGCCGGTCTTCAGGTCGAAGATCATCGCGGAGTACGTCTCGACCGAACCGATGCCGTAGAGGCACGAGACCGAGGCGACGATGATCACGTCGTCCCGCTCCAGCAGCGCCCGCGTGGCCGAGTGGCGCATGCGGTCGATCGCCTCGTTCACCGAGCTTTCCTTCTCGATGTACGTGTCGGACCGGGCGACGTAGGCTTCGGGCTGGTAGTAGTCGTAGTAGGAAACGAAGTATTCCACCGCGTTCTCGGGGAAGAAGTCCTTCATCTCGGCATAGAGCTGGGCGGCCAGGATCTTGTTCGGCGCCAGGATCAGCGCCGGGCGCTGCAATTCCTCGATCACCTTGGCCATCGTGAAGGTCTTGCCCGATCCGGTGACGCCCAGCAGCACTTGCGTCTTCTCGCCGTCGCCCGCCGTGGAAACGAGATCGGCGATGGCCGTCGGCTGGTCGCCGTTCGGTTCGTATTCGGAAACGACCTTGAAGGGCCGGCCGGGCATCGACTTGTCGGGTCGCTGCGGCTTGTGGGGGACGAACGTGCCCGAGGTGTCCGGTTCCTCAAGGCCCCGGCGAATGATCAGCTCTGCCATGGCAGAACATATGGGGTATGTGCCACGGGCCCGCAATGGGAGTCGGGTTCTATGCGGATCCGACCCGGAAGTCGGGCGAAAACGGCGGTTCGGCTGTTTTTGTACGGCACCGGCGCGCGCCCCCGCCCTGAACCCCCTCCGGTATGGTGGCGGCGAAGGGCCGGTGATACGTCTTGCGTCACGAAACGGTGCGAAGGAAGGTGCTGATATGAAGCCATTCATGACCCTTGCAGCGATGGGCCTGGCGTTTCTGGCGGCCGGCTGCGGATCGAAGGAGAAGTCCGGCGAGGCGGCGGGCGCACCGGGCAAGTCGCAGGAAGAAGTACGACAGGAAGCCGCCAAGCTCGACAAACCGCGCCCCGGACAGTATGCGCAGACCAGCGAAGTGAAGCAGATCGACGTTCCAGGGCTGCCCAAGCAGATGGCAGACCAGATGAAGTCGACGCTTCAGAAGTCTCAGGTCAGCAACTTCTGCCTGACGTCCGCCGAAGCCGAAAAGGGCTATCGCGACATGTTCCACGATGTGGGGCAGGGCCGGGAATGCACTTATTCGCGCTTCGACGTTGATGGCGGGAAGCTGGATGCCCAAATGGAATGTGCGTCGAAGGAAGGCGGCAAGGCCGTTCTGACGCTCGACGGCACGGTGGCCGAGGACAACTCGGACATCACCGTGAAGATGGATATGAGCGGTGGGCCCCAGATGGGCTCTCAGCCCGGTGGGCAGATGAAGATGACGATGCATGTCACCACGAAACGCATCGGAGATTGTCAGGGATAAGGCCCCGTTTCGGCAGGGCCCGACCGTACAGGAGTTAGAAGGGTAAAGTGAACGGTCAGGCCCCGCGCCAACTCGACATGATGCGCAGCGCCATCGTGCGCCGCGCTGCGCTTGCGCGCGAGCCGCATCCGGAGGGTGTCCGCAAGCCGTCGCTGCGGCTGTTCTTTGCCGAACTGGCCTCGCTGCGCCGGGGCGGCAAGAAGCTGCTCGGGATCGAGACCGCGCTTCACCCGCAGCCCGTCATGCTCCTGCCCGGTTTCGGCGCTCATCCCAACCGGATGAAGCCGATGGCCGAGGCGCTGACACAGGCTGGGCACGAAGTTCACGAATGGGGCCTCGGTTTCAACTTCGGCCCCAACCAGCACAATTTCGAGTTCCTGATGCGCCGGGTCGGCGCGCTGGCCCGGCGGCACCGCGCCCCGATCACCCTGGTCGGCTGGAGCCTCGGCGGGCTGTTCGCGCGCGAAATCGCCCGCCGGCAACCCGCAAGCGTGGGCAAAGTGGTGACGATGGGCACGCCGTTTTCCGGTGATCCCAGGGCCAACAATGCCTGGCGCGCCTATCAGGTGGTGACCGGGCACTCGGTGGACGCGCCGCCGATCGACTGCGACTTCGCCGAGAAGCCGCCGGTGCCGACAGTGGCGCTGTGGAGCCCGCGCGACGGGGTGATCCACCCGCGCTCGGCCTGCGGCTGGCCGCATGAACGCGACCGGGCCGTGCCGATCCGCTGCTCGCACCTGGGTTTCGCCAGCGATCCGCGAGTCATCGCCGAAGTGCTCCGGCAACTCGACATCGAGGACTGAGCGGGTCGACGCTGGCTTGCGAATGCCCCGATGCGGGCTTCCGTTCAGGCCATCACGTCGTCGCGCGCCTTGGCCACTGGCGCTCTTGCGCCGAGGGAGCACCCGGCGCTTGCCGCGATCATCATCACCACGGCCAGCCATTGCAGCGCCGTCAGCCGCTCGTCCAGCACCAGGAACCCCACTATGGCGCCGAGCGCGGGGGCCATGCTGCTCAGAAGGCCGACGATTCGGCTGGAGAGCTGCCCCATCGCGCGCATCTCCAGCATGTAGGGCAGGGCGCTCGACAGGATCGCGACGACAATGCCCAGGCCGAGCGCGTGGAGCGGCAGGCTTGCGGGTGCCGAGGCGATCCCGAACGGCACGGTGACGAGACAGGCCACGGTCATGCCGATCGAGACCGCCGTCGTGCTGCCCACTTCGGCGGCGCGCTTTCCGCAGAGAATATAGAGTGCCCAGCAAGCCGCGGCGGCCAGGGCGAAGCCGATTCCCGCCAGGTCGAGCGGCTGCGCCCGGCCGGGCCAGGGTATCAGCAAGGCCAGTCCGCCAAGCGCCAGGGCGAGCCAGAGGAAGTCGCGCAGCGACCGCGAGGTCGCCAGGACCACGGCCAGCGGTCCGCAGATCTCGATGGCGACGGCGATGCCGATGGGGATGCGGCGGAAGGCCCAATAGATCATCAGGTTCATGCCGCCGAGCACGAGGCCATAGACCAGCAGCCAGCGAAGCTGCCGCCCGGTCACGCGGCTGCGCCAGGGGCGGGCCAGGGCCAGCAGGATCACGGCCGAAATCGTCGTGCGCAGGGCCGCGACGCCTTCCGGCCCCACGACCGGAAACAGGCTCTTGGCAAAGGCGGCGCCCAGATTGATCGAGGCTTGCGCCACGACGATGGAGAGGCCGGCAAGAAGTACGGTGCGGTCGGTCGTCGCGGTCATGCCCCGCGCGATGCCTGCACTGGCGACGCGGGGCAAGCCGATAGTGGGGAGGGCAGGATTTCCGCTGCTCTCTTTGTGGTGTTGCCTATCGCTGCTCCGGTGGATCCGCCCGAACTTGAGGCGCAGACCCGTGGACCGATCCCAGCCAGAAAAAGCCGTCGAAGCCTGCTATCGGCGCTTCTCCCGGAAAGGCTCCCAGTTGCATGAAGGGTGCGCGTTTCAGATCGACGTCGCTTTTGGCGGGATGGTTGCCGCACTCGATCGCGTCCTTGGGAATGGCCTGTCCAGGTTCGAAACGACTGCCGGGCTTGGCAATGCAGTTCCATGCGCTGCCGGCAGCGAAGCGCATTTCCAGGCTGACCACGCGGCCGGTCCGGGCGAGGCGTGCTGCCATCGGGTCGAAGCTCTTTGCGCCTTCGCCGTAAGGAACCGTTTCGGCATGAAACCCGCCGACCAGAACCAGGACGCGGTCATAGCTGCCGTTGCTCGCGGCATCGTGAATATTCTCCGCCTGGGCGGCCTCATGCGGACCTTGCCCCGCAAGATGGGCGACGCGCTTGCGCTGGGATTCGTCGCGCGGGCCGTTGAACGCCGCCACGTCGATCGGGCGGCCTGCATCCTTCAGCCGGTGAAGACGAACCAGCATGGCGAACATCGCCTCGCTGGCGACGCCATCCGTGCGGCCCTTCCATCCGAACTTCTGCAAGGCTTGCGCGAACTGGTTCGCAGGTAATCGCCAAGCGTCCTGCAAGGCGGCATCGGCGCCCGAGTCAAATTCGATGGCAAGGAGAACGCGCTGGTCTTGCGAGGCGAGCGCGCACGCCAGATCACCGACGAATGCCGGGCTTTCCTGCGTTCCATGAAGCTCCCCGAAGACGATATAACGCGGCTGCAGATTCGCGATTTCGGCCCAACCCTCCGGCACCGGGCAGGTCTCGGCAGCAGGTGTGATCGAGGGCGGTTCGCTTCGCCCGGGCGTTGCTCCGAGCGATAGGGCCAGGCAAGAAACCAGGATTGTCGGCATCGAAGGCATGCGTCATCCTCTTGCTCAGCCCGTCGGTGGCCGCCGACGATAGCTGAGCGCCTCCGCAACGTGGATACGTTTTACCTGTTCCTCCCCCGCCAGATCGCCGATCGTGCGCGCAACCCGAAGGATGCGCGTGTAACCTCGTGCAGAGAGATGCATCGCCTCGGCCGCTTGCATGAGGAGCTTGCGGCCGGCCTCGTCCGGCGTTGCGTATGTCTCCAGAAGGTCGCCGTCGAGTTCGGCGTTGGTGCGGTTGCCTGTTCCCGCCAAGCGCGCGGTCTGGACCGCCCGGGCCTGGCCGACCCTGGCGGCAACTTGCGCGCTGCTCTCGCTGGGCGGAGGAAGCGCAAGGTCTACCGCGCGCACCGGGTCCACCTCCACATGAAGATCGATACGGTCGAGCAGGGGGCCGGAGACCTTGCTCTGGTAGTCGGCCGCGCACTTGGGCACGCGGGAACAGGCGAGCGCGGGATCGCTGAGATAGCCGCAGCGACAGGGGTTCATGGCGGCGATCAACTGGACCCGGGCCGGATAAGTGACATGGGCATTGGCCCGCGCGACGGTGACTTCTCCGATCTCCAGGGGTTGGCGCAGCGAATCGAGCACGGCGCGCTGGAATTCCGGCAGTTCGTCCAGGAACAGCACGCCGAGATGGGCCATCGAGACTTCGCCGGGGCGCACTTTGAGGCCGCCGCCGGTCAAGGCCGCCATCGAGGCGGAGTGATGCGGCGATCGAAACGGCCGGGCACGGCTGATGCGGCCTTCCTCCAGAGTACCCGCGACGGAAGCGATCATCGAGACTTCGAGCGCCTCTGCGGCCGTAAGTTCGGGCAGGATTCCGGGCAGGCAGGCGGCGAGCAGCGACTTTCCCGCGCCCGGAGGGCCGCTCATCAGCAGGTTGTGCGACCCGGCCGCAGCGATCTCCAGCGCGCGGCGAGCGACCTCCTGCCCTTTGACCTGTTTCAGGTCCGGTCCGCGCTTGGGCGGATCGGCGCGGCCGGGCTCGGGCTGCGGCAGCACTTGCGTGCCCTTCAGGTGATTGAGCAGGCTGACCAGGTTGGGCGCGGCCACCACTGGAATGCCGTCGGCCCAGCGTGCCTCGCTGCCCTGCGCCGCCGGGCAGATCAATCCGAGGTCGCGCTCACTGGCGTGAAGCGCGGCCAGCAGGACGCCGGGAGAAGGGATCACCCRGCCATCGAGTGCGAGTTCGCCCACCGCCACGAAGTCGGCCAATTGCTCGCTGTYGACGATGCCCATGGCCGCCAGCAGGGACAGCGCGATGGGCAGATCGTAGTGCGAGCCTTCCTTGGGTAAATCGGCCGGGGACAGGTTGATGGTTATACGCTTGGGCGGCAGGGCCAGGCCCATGGCCGTCAAGGCCGCGCTCACGCGCTGGCGGCTTTCTCCCACCGCCTTGTCCGGCAGTCCGACCAGCGCGAAACCCGGCATTCCGGGCGCGACCTGGCACTGGACCTCAACCGCACGCGCTTCCAACCCCAAGTAGGCGACAGTGGAAACGAGAGCGACCACGCAAGCAATTCCTTGATGCAATCGTAATCAGAGCGGCGGTCGTAATCAAAATATTAAGCACGTTGTATAACGAAATTTGACCCAAGTAATTGCAGTTGTCCATTAGGTTAAAGTGTTTTAACCTTAGCTTTAGTGACTTGAGTAAGCAGATGGACTGCATCTCATGGACATGCGCGCATTTGCCTCCATTTCCGCTCTGGCGATCCTGACCTCCGCCTTGTTCGGAGCAGGCTCGGTCGCGGCGCGGGATGGCAGGATTTCCTACGAATTGGTGGAGGCCGGGACCGGCTCCGGCCCCGCCGGGCTGGTCGATCCCAACTATGTCGAACAAGTCGCTCTGGCGGCGGCTGACGAGGAACAGAGCCTTGCGCAGGATGCGCAGCAGCAGGCTGCGTTCTGGCAGTCCGCGCCTGCCGGCATTCCGCGCGGGATCGCCCGCTACGGCCCGTTTCGCGTGATCGACGGCACGCATGCCGCACTCGTGGATGCCACGGATTCGCGCAGCCCCGAACAGTTTGCGGCGCTGCTGCGGGACTATCCGAATATCTCCGAACTGGAGATGATTGAGTGCCCGGGGACCGAGGACGATCTTGCCAATCTGCGGCTGGGACGCCTGATCCGGGCGCGCGGGCTTACGACTCATGTACCCACCGGTGGCTCGGTGCGATCCGGCGCCGTGGAGCTGTTTCTGGCTGGGCGGCTCCGCTATGCCGATCCGGGGTCGGAATTCGCCGTTCATGCCTGGCTCGACGATACCGGGCGCACCCCGCGCGACTATGCGGCCAATGCACCGGAAAACCGCCGATATTTGGACTATTACCAGCAGATGGGAATGGATCTTCGCGAAGCGCAGGCATTCTATGCGATGACCAATGCCATTCCCTTCGAATCCGCGCGCTGGTTCGGGGCGGAAGAGATGGCGCGCTGGGTCAAGCTGGACCGGACGCGCAGCTGGACCTCCACGCAACTTACCCTGTTGCAACGATAACGGACCTGTCTTCTTTTGGAGGAGAGCTGAGATCCACAGCATGATCGATCCGTTGCGCGGGCGGGGGGCTGGCGCGGAATGCGGGTCGATGCAATGGATTTGGCGGAGAACGGCGCGGGCAACCGACACGGGCAAAAGCGTCTGAACAGGACCGACGCGGCCGATAGCGGCGCTTCGGGTTCGCTGGTCGGGCTTCAGGTGGCAAGGGCGCTGGCCGCCCTGTCGGTCACTTTTCACCATGCGCTGGAAACGTCGAACGGCGTCCCTGGCGCTTTCAGTCCGGACTGGCTCACTACGGGGGGAGCCGGCGGAGTCGACATCTTCTTCGTCATCAGCGGCTTCATCATGGCTCATACCAGCCTTGTTCCAGGGCGCCCCGCGCCTTCGCCAGCCGCTTTCCTGCAAAGGCGCGCCACGCGGATCTATCCGCTCTACTGGCTTGCCTGCCTGGCGATGCTGTCGCTCATGGCCCTGGGGTTCTTCCAATCGCGCACGCTCTCGGCCGGAGACATCGTGGCCGGCCTGGCGCTGCTCCCCGGCGGACAGCCGATCATCGGGGTGGCCTGGACGCTCGTCTACGAAGTGTACTTCTATCTGGTCTTCGCGGTCTGCCTGATGGCGGGCTCTCGCAGGGCCACGCTGCTGGGGACGGGCGGGATCATCGTCTCGGTCCTGCTGCTGGCTCATGGCCTGCCGGAAAGCGAGATCCGGCGCTTCCTTACCGATCCGATCCCGCTCGAATTCCTGCTGGGCCTGGGGTTGGCGCAGTTTCATTCGGGGCTGATCGCGGGCCTGCGCGCAACCCGACTTGGGGCTTTGCTCGTCCTCTGCGGTTTCGCCCTGCTCTATGTCGCGCCGCTGTTCGTAGCCCACGAGACGACGCATGGCCTCAGCGGATGGGGCAGGGTTGCTACCTGGGGCACGGCGGGAGCGGTGATCGTTGCCGGCCTGCTGGGGGTGCGGGAAAGTGGTGGCCGCGGCTGGATTGGGCGTGTCGTGCAGGCGCTCGTTGCCTTGGGCAATGCTTCCTACGCCCTCTATCTCTCTCATTTCTTCGTCTTGATGGCTTACGGCCTGGCCCTGAGATCTCCGGAAGTGGCGCGGATACCGCAGTATCTGCTGGTGCTGCCCGTGGTCGTCCTTGCCTGCTTCGTAGGCGGCGTGACGCACCTCATGGTCGAGCGGCCCCTGCTGCGATTCTGCCGCCGCCTGACGGGATCTGCAGAAGGAAAGCGGGCAATGCCCTTCTCACGCCGGAGCGAATCGAATCCCCTTGCCCGAGCGCCTTGGCGCTGACCGTTCGCGCGCAAGGGGGCGGATCCGAGCGAATTGGCAGAAGGTGCGGCCTGCGAGGCGTTCTATTTGAAGAGCGAGCCGAGCCAACCGCTGCGCCGCGCGGGCCGCTGTGCCCCGCTGACCTGAAGCAGGTGATTCGCCAGGACCGCGGCCTGGCTGCGGGTCAGGAAGAATCGGGCGTTGTCGGGCTCGTCGCCGGAGTCCCAGCCTTCCTTTTCGAAGGTTTGAAGTTCGAGCAGGATGTTCGGGCCAAGGTCGCGCGAGGCCCATCCTACCAGCACGCTGATACGCTCTTCCATCGCCATCGCTTCGCCGCACCCACCGTTTCTGCCGCCGAAAACCGGCCTTCGGCCGCGATGCTAACATGGATGGGGAGGCTCGGGACGTGGCGCTCCAGTAGACGCGCAGGGGCATTGTGGGTAATGGCGAAGGCGATCCAGGCAGGGCAGCCTCGGTGCGCCGGAGGCCTCTTCGGATCTGCCGTTTCATGTGCCTTTGCCTTGACTCTCCCGCACCGGTCCAGTAACGGCGCGCTTCTGTTTTGCGGTCGACCTTCTTTGGGCGGCCCTTTTTGTTCGGGTCCTTCGGGGCCGTATTTGAATTTCGAGGACCGTCATGAAGCGCACTTTCCAGCCCAGCCGCCTTGTTCGCGCCCGCCGTCACGGCTTCCGCGCCCGCACGGCGACCGTCGGCGGCCGCAAGGTGCTTCGTGCGCGCCGCGCTCGCGGCCGTTCGAAGCTTTCGGCCTAAGTCTTCCAGCCTCACGGCTGGATGCGGCACGGCCCGTGCCGCCATCCGAGTTCCCCTGCCTTCGGGGATTCGGGTGGCGGCACGGGCCGCCGCCGTATGGGCGGCCGCAATCCGGCGCCGCGCGCGGCTCACGATCGCTTGTTCTGGCGATCCCTGCCATTTGCGAAGGGCGCCGTTTGTGATCGAGAGCCGTCGCCCCTATCTTCGACCGCAATGACCAGCGCCTATTCCACGATGACCAGAAGGGCCGACTTCGTTGCGGCCAACGGCGGTCTTCGAGTCGCGCGCGCCGGTTTCGTGCTCCTGGCCAAGCCGAATGGTGGGCAGGGCATGCGGGCGGGGATTACCGTCACCAAGAAGATCGGCAATGCCGTCGTGCGCAACCGCATGAAGCGGCGCTTTCGGGCGTTGCTGCGCGAGATGCTGCCGGAGCACGGCCTGGCCGATACCGATCACGTCCTGATCGGGCGCGAAAACGGCGTCGAGCGGGACTTCACCTTGCTTCGCGACGAATTGCTGGCGGCGCTCGGCCGCGCCCATGCCGGCAAGGGCGATCCGCCCCGCAGCCATCGCGGCCGCAAGCGTGGCCCGGGCGGCAAGGGCAGCCCGCCCAAAGGCGGCCCCGGCAAGATGGGCGGCAGTAACGGGCGCGGCACTGGCGGGGGCTCGGACGCCTCGAACAAGGACGCGCGGCCGTGAAAAGGGTGCTCGCCATCCTGGCTTCCGTGCCCGGGCTCCTGCTGATTCTGGTGGCGCGGGCCTGGCAACTCGGCCCGTCGCGCCTGATGCCGCCGACCTGCCGCTATGCGCCGTCCTGCTCGCAGTACGCCATCGTGGCGGTCCGCAAGCATGGTGCGATTAAGGGTGGCTGGCTGGCGTTCAAGCGTATATTGCGCTGCCAACCTTGGGGTGGGCACGGCTACGACCCCGTCCCTGACTGAATGAAATCGAGGCAGCCCTGGTCGCTGCCGCGGACGCGAATACGACAGGAAAACCTTCGTGGATAAGCAGCGCAACATCATCCTGGCGGTCGTCCTGACCGCGCTCGTGCTCTTCGGCTGGGAAGCCGGGATGGGGTACTTCTATCCGCAGGCCAACAAGCCGGCGCCGGTCGCCCAGAATGCTGGAAACCCGACCGATGCGGCCGCCAGTGCCGGCAAGCCCACCCGTGAAGGCGGCCTGCGCGATGCGGCCGACCTGGCGCTGGAGCAGAAGGACCTGAAGACCGCGCTCGCCGCTCCCGGCCGCGTTCCCATCGCCGCGCCCGGCGTCTCGGGCTCGATCAACCTTACCGGCGCGCTGCTCGACGACCTCGTCCTGAATCGCCACCGCGAAACGGTGGAGAAGGATTCGGGTCCGGTCCGCATGTTCTCGCCCTCGGGAACCCCGGCGCAGCAGTATGCCCAGTTCGGCTGGGTCGGCGAAGGTGTGGCCGCGCCGACCGCGCAGACGGTATGGACCGTGGCGCAGGGCGCCCGGCTCACGCCGTCGACGCCTGTCGTCCTCACCTGGGACAACGGCCAGGGCCAACTCTTCTCCATCACGCTCAAGGTGGATGAAAACTATCTGATCACCGCCGACCAGCAGATCCAGAACCGTGGCTCGGGCGCCGTGGCGATCCAGCCCTTCGCGCTGGTGAACCGTACGGACCGTACCGCGGCGGCCTATGCCTGGACGCTGCGTACCGGCGGCGTGGGCGCGTTCGACGGTTCGGTCGCTTTCGGTCCGAAGTATGACGCGCTCGCCAAGGACGGCACGATGCCGCAGCCGGGCAATACCGACTGGATCGGCTTCACCGACGTCTACTGGATGTCGGCCGTCATCCCGGTCAACGCCAAGGCCCAGGGCACGTTCCGTTCGCAGGGCAACGGCATTTTCCGCGCCGACGTTGTCTATGACAAGTCGGTGATCCAGCCGGGCCAGAGCCTGACCCGCGAAACCAAGCTGTTCGCCGGCGCCAAGGAGCACAAGGTGCTCGACGCCTACGAAAAGTCGGGCATCGCCAACTTCGGGCTGGCGATCGACTGGGGCTGGTTCCGCTGGTTCGAAAAGCCGATCTTCTGGCTGCTCACCAAGCTGTTCAGCCTGGTCGGCAACTTTGGCGTGGCCATCATCCTGCTGACCGCGATCGTTCGCGGCATCATGTTCCCGGTGGCCCAGCGCGGTTTCGCCTCGATGGCCGCCATGCGCGCGATCCAGCCGAAGATGAAGGCGATCCAGGAGCGCTACAAGGACGACAAGCAGAAGCAACAGCTTGAGATCATGGCGCTCTACAAGCAGGAAAAGGTGAACCCGCTTGCCGGCTGCCTGCCCATGTTCCTGCAGATCCCGGTGTTCTTCGCGCTTTACAAGGTGCTGATGCTGGCGATCGAGATGCGCCACCAGCCCTTCGTGTTCTGGATCAAGGACCTTTCCGCGCCCGATCCGCTGCACATCCTGAACCTCTTCGGCCTGCTGCCGTTCAACCCGCCGGGCTTCCTTGCCATTGGCGTGCTGGCCCTGCTGCTGGGCGTGACGATGTACTTCCAGTTCAAGCTGAACCCGGCCCAGATGGACCCGGCCCAACAGCAGGTCTTCGCGCTGATGCCGTGGTTCATGATGTTCGTGATGGCGCCGTTTGCCTCGGGCCTGCTGGTCTACTGGATCACCTCGAATATCCTGACCATTGCGCAGCAGCAGTTCCTTTACAGCCGTCATCCGCAACTGCGGGCGCAGGCCGAAAAGGACGCGCAGGACAAGGCGCGCACCGCCGGACGCAAGGCCTGAGACTGACATGGAAGAAGAAAACACAGAATTGATGGAGCAGGCGCGCAAGCTCTTTTCGGGACCGGTAACGTTCCTGAAGAGCGCGCCCGCGCTCAAGTTCCTACCCGATGGCGATTCGCCGGAGATCGCCTTCTGCGGACGGTCGAACGTCGGCAAGTCATCGCTGCTCAATGCGCTGACCGGCCGCAAGTCGATCGCGCGCACCTCGGTGACGCCGGGGCGCACGCAGGAGCTGAACTTCTTCGAAGTGGGCGAGCCGCTGCAGTTCCGCCTTGTCGACATGCCCGGCTACGGCTTCGCCAAGGCGCCGCCTGCGGTCGTCGAGACCTGGCGGCGCCTGGTGCGCGACTATCTGCGCGGCCGCGTGGCGCTGAAACGCACGTTGCTGCTGGTCGATGCGCGCCACGGCGTGAAGACCGTCGATGCCGAAATGATGAAGATGCTGGACGAAGCCGCCGTCGGCTATCGGATCGTCCTGACCAAATCCGACAAGATCAAGGCGAGCGAACTGGAAAAGGTTCACGCCGAGACGATTGCCGAGGCGCGCAAGCACCCGGCGGCCTATCCTGAGGTGCATGTCACTTCTTCGGAGAAGGGGCTGGGCATCGCCGAGCTTCGGGCCGCAGTGCTCTCCGATTCGCAGACCTGAACCGAACGGGCGGGATCGGGGCCTTCACGGCGCCGATCCCGCCCGTTCTTGTCGATACCCCTCTGTCGCCCGGCTTGTTTCGCGGCAGAGGTAGGCGTGATCCGAGGGGCGCAATAGGCGCCTGCCGATGCCCCGGTCCCGCTTCGGGACATGCGGCGATAGCTCCGCAATGACCCTTTTCTCCTTTGATATTCACGGCTTGCCGGGCGATGATCGTTGCGGACCGGACGGACTTGCACGAAGCATCCGGAAAAGTGCGAATGTGACGATTGCGTGACGGTGATGGTTCGCCTAGAGGCGCTCGGTCGCGTCAATGAGAAGAAGGAGTCTCGCCATGCGCCAGATTGCCGTTCTTCCCTATCGCGCCACCGGGCCTTCGGTTGATGCGCCGATTCAGATTCTTCTGATTACCTCGCGCCAGACGCGCCGCTGGGTCATTCCCAAGGGCGGGCTGATGAAGGGCCTCCCTCCGCACGCGGCGGCTGCCGTGGAAGCAGAGGAAGAAGCCGGCGTTCGCGGCGCGGCCTGCCCCATTCCGCTCGGCTCCTATCGCTATCGCAAGCGGCGCGCCTCGGGCGCATCGGTGTGGGCGGATGTGGATGTATTTCCCTTTGCAGTCACCGAGGAACTTGACTCCTGGGACGAACAGCATCAGCGCGAACGCCGCTGGTTCTCGATGGCGGAGGCCGCTAAGGCGGTCGACGAAGAGGACCTGCGCGCGCTGATCCGTTCGTTCGGCGCGCGCGAGTTTCGCGCCGCGGCCAGTCCCGCCCGCCTCATCGGCGCGGTGGCTGACCGGATGGCGGACAAGACAGGGATCAATACCATGTTTGCCTGGTTCCAGAAGTTGCTGCCGCAGCAGGGCGACTTCTTTGAGTTGTTCGAGCGGCAGGCCGCCACGCTTGTGGCCGGTGCCGACGCTCTCGCCCGCCTGGCGCAGGGCGGGGCCGGCCGCGCCCAGCACATCCGCGAAGTGGGTGAGCGCGAGCACGATGCCGACGAAATCACCCGCGAAGTGCTCCAGACGGTGCGCCGCACGTTCCTCACCCCGTTCGACCGCTCGTCGATCACCAGCCTCATCACCACGATGGACGATGCCATCGACGAGATGCAGCAGGTGGCGAACGCCGTGAACCTCTATGAGGTCGCGGAGTTCGAACCGGAGATGATCGACATGGCGGCGATCATCGTCGACGCCGCGCGTCTGACGGCAGAAATCATGCCGCTCCTGCGCAAGATCGCGGACAACGGCAATCGCCTGCACGAGCTGACCGAGCGCCTGGTGCGCATGGAAGGCCATGCCGACGAAATCCACGCGGCCGGCCTGAAGCGCGTTTTCAAGGCCGATACCGGCCCCAATGGCGAAAAGGGCGATGCCCTGCACTTCATCGTGCGCCAGGAAATGTTCCGGCGCCTCGAACGCGTGGTCGACCGTTTCGAGGACATCGCGAACGAGATCGACGGTCTCGTGATCGACCACGCCTGACCGGCGGCCTTTCACCATGGATCATACGCTCGCACTGCCGCTGTTGATCGGCCTCGTCGCGCTCGCGCTGGCGTTCGACTTCCTCAACGGCCTTCACGATGCCGCCAACGCCATCGCCACCGTGGTGGCGACGCGCCTGCTTTCGCCGGTCGTCGCCGTGCTGTTCGCCGCATTCGGCAACTTCGCGGCTTACTGGATCATGGGCCTTCATGTCGCCGAGACGGTGGGCAAGGGCATCATCGACAAGGACGCCGTGACGCCCGCCGTGGTGTTCGGAGCGCTGGTAGGCGCGATGTTCTGGAACGTGCTGACCTGGATCAAGGGCATCCCTTCCTCGTCCAGCCACGCGCTGATCGGCGGCCTGCTGGGCGCCGGTGTGGCGGCGGCGGGGCCGGGGGTCATCGAATCCGAAGGTACGGTGAAGACGGTGATCGCCATCGTCGCCTCGCCCGTGCTCGGTTTCCTCATTGCCATGGCGATGATGCTGCTGACCTCCTGGCTGTTCAAGGGCACCACGCCGCGCGCGTCCAACGGGATCTTCAAGACCCTGCACTTGTTCTCCTCGGCCGCCTATTCGATCAGCCACGGCGGTAACGACGCCCAGAAGACGATGGGCATCATCGCCGTCCTGCTCTATTCGACCGGGCATCTGGAGGGCGGTTTCCACGTTCCCGATTGGGTTGTGATCAGCTGCTACGCGGCCATTTCCATCGGCACGCTCTCGGGCGGCTGGAAGATCATCAAGACGATGGGGTCCAAGCTGACCAAGCTCAACCACCACTCGGGCTTCTGCGCCTCGACCGCGGGCTCGATCGTGGTCTTCGGGGCGAGCGCGATGGGCATTCCGGTCTCGACCACCCATGCCATCACCGGCGCCGTCGTCGGCACCGGCGCCGCGCGCAGGGCCAGTGCCGTGCGGTGGTCGGTCGCGAGCCGCGTGATCGTGGCCTGGTTCGTGACGATCCCGGCCAGCGCGATCGTCGGCGCCCTGTTCTTCGAACTGACGCGGCTGTTCTGACCGGACAGGAGCGGTCCCGGGGGGTGACCCCCAGGGGCGCGGAACGGCGATGCTGCTCGCGGTCCGGCGCCGTGGGCGCCTTCCGGGGCTGCCGATAAGTCCTGCGGTGCAAGGCGCGAGACTAAGGTATTGGCGGCGCAGGAGGTCGGCGATCTCCGGCCGTCATCCTCGCTCTCCTGCGACATCTTGCGACGCCGTTCATCCTCGACTTTGCCAGTCTGAACCGATAGGCCCGATGATCGACCTACGGGGAACTGCGCAGTGAAGCTTATTATCGGCAACAAGAACTACTCGAGCTGGTCGCTGCGCGGCTGGCTGGCCTGCAAGCAGTCGGGCCTGGCCTTCGAGGAGATCACGGTGCCGCTGTTCGGAGACGACTGGGAGGCCAAGCGCAGCTCCGACGATCTCGCGCCCAGTCACGGCAAAGTGCCGATCCTGTGGGACGGCGAAGCCGTGGTCTGGGACAGTCTGGCCATCATCGAATATCTTGCCGACAAGGTCGGCCGCGACCGGTTCTGGCCCAAGGACGATGCCGCGCGCGCCATGGCCCGTTCGATGGTGGCGGAAATGCACTCCAGCTACATGCCGCTGCGCCGGGCCTGCCCGATGAACATCCGCAGCCGGGTGCAGGGCGTCTCGCTGGGCGACGACGTGCGCGCCGACGTGGTGCGCATACTCACGCTCTGGGCCGAGGCGCGTGCGCGGTTCGGCAAGGGCGGTCCTTTCCTGTTCGGCACGTTCGGTGCGGCCGACATCATCTATGCGCCGGTCGTCAGCCGGTTCCTCACGTATGGCATCGGCGTTCCCGGCTTCGCGCAGGCCTATATGCAGGCGGTGTGGGAGCACGAATGGATGCAGCAGTGGATCAACGCTGCCGAGGCCGAGGACTGGGTGATCGAACAGTACGAGAACCCGGTCGAATAGCCGATCAGCGGCCGATCAGCGGGTACGAGCCGTGCGATACGGCCTGCCGTCCCGGTGATGATAGCCCTCGGCATCGAACGTCATGTCGATGTCCGGATAAGCGCCGGAACCGTCCGGGTTGCCGGCGCTGATGGCCACGAACACGCAGTCCGCGTCGCTCTCGTTGATGAGGTGATGGCCGTTGCGGACGCCTTTGGGCCAGGCGCAGATCTCGCCCGCGCGGACCGGGGTGCGGCCGCCGTCCTCCACCAGTACGGCTTCGCCGGCGATCATGACCAGAAGCTCGTCCTCGTCTTCGTGCCAATGGCGCTGGCTCGACCAGGCGCCGGGCTTGAGCACGACATGGCTGGCGCCCATCTCGCTGAGTCCGCCGGCCGGAGCGAGCCGCCGCCACCATCGTCCTGCGACCGCCGCATCGAACGGCTCCGGATATCCGGTGCGATTGGACGCGGCGATGGTCTCGACATCGATCTTGGGCATGGCGATCACTCCCCGAAACGGCCGTTCCGCTATGGTCTTGGGCGCGGTCCTGTGCAATGGCCCGCGGCATGACCGAAGCCGTTGAGACCCCCGCGAGTGTCCTGGCACTCACCGAAGCCCTGCTTGCCTGCCCCAGTGTGACGCCCGCCACCGGCGCGGTGTTCGATTGCCTGGAGGGCCAGCTGGCGCCGCTCGGCTTCCACGTCCACCGTTTCCTGGCGGGAGAAGCGCCGGATGGCCCGGTCGAAAATCTCTTCGCGATCCGCAAGGGCCCCGAGGGCTCGCGCCACTTCGCTTATGCCGGGCACCTCGATGTGGTGCCCCCGGGCGAGGGCTGGAGCAGCGCGCCTTTCGCGCCCGAAGTGCGCGGCGAACTGCTCTACGGCCGCGGCGCGGTGGACATGAAGGGGTCGATCGCCGCGATGGTCGCGGCGGCCGCGCAGATCCCGGCGGATGCGGGCACGATCAGCTTCATCATCACCGGTGACGAGGAAGGCCCCGCGCGCTTCGGCACCCTGGCGCTGATCGATCATATGCGCGCGGTGGGCGAAATCCCCGACCTTTGCCTCGTCGGCGAGCCGACTTCGGTCCACCGCCTCGGCGACATGATGAAGATCGGCCGCCGCGGTTCGGTGAACATCTGGCTGGAGGTCGAAGGCGTGCAGGGCCACGTCGCCTATCCGCACCTGGCCGACAATCCGATTCCCAGGCTGGTGGCCATGCTGGCCGAACTCGATGCGCTTGTGCTCGACGAAGGCACCGACTGGTTCCAGTCCAGCAACCTGGAGGTGACCGACCTCACCGTGGGCAACGTCGCCACCAACGTGATTCCGGCCCGGGCCTCGGCGCGTATCTCGATCCGGTTCAACGATCTCCACACTGGCGAGAGCCTCTCGGCCCGCGTGGCCGAGATTGCGGAGCGCCACGGCGGCACCGCGCGTCCGGTGATCTCCGGCGAGGCTTTCCTCACCGAGCCCGGCGCCTTTTCCGCCATGCTAGCCGAAGCGATCCGCGCCGAGACCGGGGTGGAACCCGAGCTTTCGACCAGCGGCGGCACCTCCGACGCGCGGTTCCTCAAGGACCTATCCCCGGTGATCGAGTTCGGCCTCTCGAACGCGACGATGCACAAGCGCGACGAGGCCGTGGCGATCCCCGATCTCGAAGTGCTGGTCCGCATCTTCCGCCGCGTGACCGAAGCGGCGCTGGCGAAGGGCTGAACGCCGGCTCCTGCGGGAGCGGCCCGGTGGCTGGAACTGACGGTAAGTCCGGCCGGCGACGTTGACCGCACGGGTCACGCTGTTAGTCTTGCCAGCAATTTTGTTGCGAGGTGGGAATGGGCAGGCGCCTGACGCTTTATATCTTGGTCGGCATGGTGCTCGGCATTCTCGTGGGCTGGGCGCTTCATGCCACCCTGGCTGCCGACGATCCACGCCTGGTGCAGTGGTCGGACTACTTCCGGCTGCTGCCGGACGTCTTCCTCAAGCTCATCAAGATGATCATCGCGCCGCTGGTCTTCGCCACGATCGTCACCGGCATCTCGGGCATGGGCGACAGTGCGGCACTGGGCCGCATCGGCGGCAAGGCGCTGGGCTGGTTCATCTCGGCTAGCCTGATCTCGCTGGGCCTCGGCCTGGTGCTGGTCAACCTGTTCAAGCCAGGCGTTGGCGCCGGGCTGGATACCGGAGCCGACCTCGGCAAGCTGGACGTGGGCGAACTGACGCTGCGCCACTTCATCCTGGAGATCTTCCCGAGCAGCGCCGTCGACGCGATGGCCGAAAACAACATCCTGCAGATCCTGGTCTTCTCGCTCTTCGTCGGCGTGGGCCTCACGGCCATCGGCGAGCGCGGGGCCATCATCGTCAAGGTGAGCGAAGCGTTGTCCGAGCTGATGCTGCAAGTGACGGACTACGTGATGCGCTTCGCGCCTTTCGCGGTGTTCGGCGCGCTGGCCAGCGTGATCGCCACGCGCGGCCTTGGCATCATCGTCACTTACGGCGTGCTGGTCAGCGAATTCTACTTCGCGATGCTGCTGCTGTGGCTGCTGCTGTTCCTGATCGGCGGGATCTTCCTGCGCGGGCGGATCGTCACGCTGTTCCGCTATATCCGCGAGCCGCTGCTGCTTTCGTTCTCCACCGCCTCTTCTGAAGCCAGCCTGCCCAAGCTGTTCGAGCAGCTGGACCGCTTCGGCGTGCCGCGCCGTATCTCGGGCTTCATCCTGCCGCTGGGCTACAGCTTCAACCTTGACGGCTCGATGATCTACATGAGCTTCGCCTCGATCTTCATCGCGCAGGCTTACGGCATCCATGTGCCGATCGGGACGCAGATCCTGATGCTGCTGACGCTGATGGTCAGCTCCAAGGGCATTGCCGGCGTTCCGCGCGCCAGCCTGGTGGTGATCGCGGCCACGCTCACGCAGTTCGGCCTGCCGGTGGAAGGCATCGCGCTGCTGCTGGGGATCGACACTTTCCTCGACATGGGCCGCTCGGCCACCAACGTGGTGGGCAATGCCGTGGCGACGGCGGTGATTACCCGCAGCGAAGGCATGCTGCAGCCCCTGGTCGATCCTGAAGAGGAAATGCCCAGGGCGCCGACGCATTCGTCGTCCGAAGGACGCCGGGGCCTGAATATCGACCCCGAGCAGTACGAAGGCTGACGGGGCGCGGAGGGACGCGGTTTGCGTCCCCCGCACGTCGCCGCTCTACTGCGCCAGCTTCACCGGGGTGAAAGGTGCCAGTCCGCACCCGGCTCCGCGCTGGAATCCGCCCCCCACGCGGTTGAGCGGATAGACGATGTCATTCCGGCAGAGCTGCGAGAGCGAGGTCGCATACGTAAAGCTGTCGGCCGATTTCAGCCCCGAACAGCGGTTCGGCAGCGTCACCCGCCAGACGCGGTTACCGGCGCCGCCGATGAAATCGATGGTCCAGTCGTCGCGGATGCGGGTGTTGGAGAACTGCACGAGCGACAGGCAGTCCTGCGCAGGGCCGATCGCCTCGGCCGCGGGGCTGACCGGCGGCGGCGGTTTGGCCGGTTGCTGCGAGCAGGCGGCGAGGGCGAGCGGCGCCGCGGCGAAAGCGAGGGCAGGGGCAAAGCCAATGCGACGGCGGAGCATGTACGTCCTCCCGATCAGGCAGCCTTGCGAGCGGCTCCCTTTTGCAGAACCTTGTCCTTGTAGTCGCACAAGTCAACGACCGGGCAGCGCCAGCACTCCGGCGTGCGCGCCTTGCAGATGTAGCGGCCGTGCAGGATCATCCAGTGGTGCGATCCCACGCGGAACGGCTGCGGCACGCGCTTCTCCAGCTGCTTCTCCACCGCCAGCGGCGTCTTGCCCTTGGCAATGCCGGTGCGGTTGCCGACGCGGAAGATATGCGTGTCCACCGCGAAGGTCTCCGCCCCGAATGCGCAGTTCATCACGACATTGGCGGTCTTGCGGCCGACACCGGGCAGTTCGACCAGCGCATCGCGGTCTTCCGGCACTTCGCCGTCATAGCGCGCGACCAGAATCTCGGAGAGGGCGATGACGTTCCTGGCCTTGGAATTGAACAGGCCGATCGTCTTGATGTGCTGTTTGAGGCCTTCCTCGCCCAGCTCGACCATCTGCGCGGGCGTCTTCACCTCGCGGAACAGCGCGCGGGTGGCCTTGTTGACGCCCACGTCGGTGGACTGCGCCGAAAGCACCACGGCGACCAGCAGCTGGTAATTGTTGCCGAATTCCAGCTCCGTCTCGGGCGAGGGATTCAGCTCGGCGAGACGGCGGAAGAACTCGAAGATCTCGGCCTTGTTCAAAGGTCCAGAACCTCGGGCATGGTGTAGCGGCCGGCGGGCTTGTCCTTCAGCCACTGCGCGGCCTTGACCGCGCCCTTGGCGAAGATCGTGCGGTTTTCGGCCATGTGCGAGAACGAGAGCCGCTCGCTGTCGCCCAGGAAGTGCACGGTGTGATCGCCTGCCACGGTGCCGCCGCGCAGCGCCGCGAAACCGATCGTGCCGGCTTCGCGCTTGCCGGTGATGCCGTCTCTTGCGCGCACGGCGGTTTCGGCCAGGCCGACCTCGCGGCCCTTGGCGGCGGCTTCGCCCAGCAGCAGGGCGGTGCCGGAGGGGGCGTCCACTTTCATGCGGTGGTGAGTTTCGACGATCTCGATATCCCAGTCCTCACCCAGCTTGCTGGCGGCTTCGCGCACGAGATGGGCAAGCAGCGTGACGCCGAGCGAGGTGTTGCCGGTCTGAAGCACGGGAATGTGCTGCGCGGCCGAATCGATCAGCCAGTGATGGCGTTCCTCCAGCCCGGTGGTGCCCACGACGATGGGAATGCCCGCATCCACCGCCGCATCGAGGTTGGCTTCGAGCGCGACGGGGGTGGAGAAGTCGATCAGCACGTCCGAATGGGCCGACAGTGCGCCGAGGTCTCCGTCGCGGCCGATACCGCCGGAAAGGTTCTCGCCGGCAGCCTCGATGGCCTGTGCGATCGCCTGTCCCATGCGCCCTGCGCTGCCGATAATTCCGATTCGTGCCACTTGCCGTCTCCGTTGAAGGCTGGTCTCATGGCGGGGATGAAGGACATCCGCAACATCGTCATCCTCACCGGCGCGGGCGTGAGCGCCGAAAGCGGCATCGATACCTTTCGAGACGGCGGAGGGCTGTGGGAGCAACACCGCGTCGAGGACGTGGCGACGCCCGAGGCTTTCGCGCGCGATCCCGATCTGGTGCTGCGCTTCTACGACATGCGGCGAGAGGCGATCCAGACCAAGGAACCCAATGCCGCCCATCTCGCGCTGGCGCGCCTCGATCGCGAATGGGAGGGCGAATTGCTGATCGTCACGCAGAATGTGGACGACCTGCACGAACGGGCCGGGGCTAAACGCGTGCTCCACATGCATGGCGAGCATCTCAACGCCTGGTGCACGGCCTGCGACGTGCGCTCGCCTTGGACCGGACCACTGCTCGATCGCCCCGCCTGCCCCGAATGCGGCGCGGCGGAGCTACGGCCCGACATCGTCTGGTTCGGAGAAATGCCCTACCGCATGGACGAGATCTTCGAGGCTCTGGAGCAGGCGGACCTGTTCGTCTCCATCGGCACGTCCGGCGCGGTCTATCCCGCAGCCGGTTTCGTGCGCAATGCGCGCGAATTCGGGGCGGAGACGCTGGAGCTGAACCTCGAACCTTCGCAGGGGACCGCTTGGTTCGATGAGGCGCGCCATGGGCCGGCCACCGCACTGGTCAGCGCCTGGGTAGATGAAGTGCTCGGCCTATGACGATGCACAAGGGGAGCTGTCATTGCGGCGCGGTCACGCTGGAACTGGCGGATCAGCCGCACGAGGTTTGCGATTGCAACTGTTCGGTCTGCCATCGGCTGGGGGCGCTATGGTCCTATCACAGCCCCGCGAAAGTGCGGATCGAGGGTCCGCTGGCGGGCTACCAGACCGGCGATAAAGTGCTCACCTTCTGGCACTGCCCGCACTGCAGCTGCACCACGCATTGGAGCCCGGTCGATCCCGCGCAGGACCGCATGGGCGTGAACATGCGCCTGTTCGATCCCGCACTGCTCGCGCAGCTATCGGTCTACACTTACGACGGCAGATCGGCCTGAACGGACGCTGCGGTCCCGCAGGCGCGGCAGCCGGGATCCTTGGCGATCCTGAGCGGCCGTAGCGAGGGCGCCATGCCGTCGATCAGGTGAAGCGTGCCATATTGCGGAACACCCAGCGCAGCCTTGCCTTCCAGCAGGACGCGCATGGCATGCATGGCCGCAAACGTGCCGACCATGCCGACCATGGCCCCCAGCACACCGTCCGCTGCACAAGTATCGCAGTCCTGCGCATCGAAGGCATCGCCCACGAAGCAGCGGTAGCAGGGCTGCTCCGGCAGGTGCCCGGCGAAATTGGCGACCTGGCCCTGGAATCGGCCAACCGCCCCGCTGGTGAGGGGAATGCCGAGTTTCACACAGGAATCTGAAACCAGCAGCCGAGTCGCGAAGTTGTCACACCCGTCCAGTACCACGCTCGCGCCGGAGAGAATCTCTGCCGCGTTGTCACCCCCGAGACGCGTTACGGTCGGCAGGACCTCAAGGCCAAGATCAAAGCGCCGCACCCATTCGGCCGCCGCTTCCGCCTTGGGCTTGCCGATATCAGATGGCGTATAAATCGTCTGACGTTGCAGATTGCTGACGTCCACCGTGTCGTCATCGATCAGTGTCAGCCGTCCTATGCCGGCTGCGGCGAGATATTGAAGGGCAGGACTGCCTATCCCGCCGCAGCCGACAAGCACCACATGCGCCTCCGCCAGGCCGACCTGGCCGGCGCCGCCCACTTCGGGCAGCACGATGTGGCGCGCAAAGCGCTGGAGGCGTTCGGGGGAGAGGCTCATTCGCGGCCTGCTTCGCCGCCGGTCGCGCCGCCCGACACTCCATCGGGCTCGGCCGGGATCGGCATGGGTTCCGGCCGTTCCTTGCGGAAACCGTGCATGCCGAACCACCACTGGGTAGCGATCACCGCGCCTTTGGCGGGCTGGAGCATGCCGATCATCATCGCCACCGCCAGGGGAATCAGGATCGCGAACATGGCCGCGGGGCCAAGGTGGAAGTCCTTGGACAGGGTGATGATCAGCGGCGCCATCAGGTGGCCGGTGACGATCATGGCGATATAGGCCGGAAAATCGTCCGCCCGCTGCGGCGTCAGATCCAGCATGCAGACCGGGCAGCGTTCCAGCGGCTTCAGCCATTTGCGGAAGAGGCGGCCTTCGCCGCAGCGCGGGCAGCGGCAACGCACGCCGCGCAGGGCGGCTTGCGAATAGGCTGCGGGAAGGGCGGGGCTCATGGCCGGGGCCTACAGCATCGGGGCCGGGTGGGGCAAGGCGGGCCAGCCTGTCTGAAATGCCTTGCCGGGCCGGCCGCGACCGGGCTTTGGCGCAGCGGCTATTCGTCCTTGGAGATCTGCACGCGGTTGCGCCCGCCGTTCTTGGCGGCATAGAGCGCGCCGTCGGCATTACGCGTCGCCTGGTCGAGATGGGCGAAATTGCGGATCGGGGCGAGTCCGCAGGAGAAAGTCACCGGCCATTCGTCTCCGCGCAAGGTGGGGTCGAGCGCGATGCTGGCGCGCAGGCGCTCCATCACCACGCGCGCTTCTTCCAGCAGGGTATCCGGGAAGAGAATCGCGAATTCCTCGCCGCCCCAGCGTGCCACCACGTCCGACCGCCGCACGCCGTGTTCCAGCCGCAGCGCCACTTCGCGCAGCAGTGCGTCGCCGGTGGCATGGCCGAAGCGGTCGTTGATCGCCTTGAAGCGGTCGATATCGACCATCGCGAAGACCGAATTGCAATCGGCCGCGAGGATCCGCCGCGCCGAATCGAGGAAGCCGCGGCGATTGCGCAGGCCGGTCAGTTCGTCGCGTTCGGAAGCCTCGATCAGGCGCTCGATCCGTGCCGCCGATTCGTTGGCGGCCACGGCCACCCCGTGGAGCAGGCGGCCGACGAGGTCCTGATTGCCCACGGGAACCATGCCCACGCGCTCCCCGGCCTGGATCGACCGGAGCATCTCCGTGGCGGTGGTGATCGGGCTGAGCAGCGCATGGATCGCCGCGATGCCGAACAGGGTACCCAGCAGGGTGGCGGCCAGCAAAATCAGCAGGATCGCCGGCTGCCACTGCCCGGTAGCGGCCTGATAGGCGACGCAGGCGAGCAGCGGAACGTGCACCGCCCCGAAGCAGACGAGGAGGATGCGCCATTCGTAGCGCCGGGGGAACAGGAAAGTCGTGGCCTGATAGAAGCGCATGGGGAGCCTCTTCCGTCGGGCGAAGGCCGCCCGGGTCGCATGGAGACTACATCACTACGCTTATTCAGTGGTTAAATTTTTGCATCCCAGCCGGATAGAGCAGGTTGCGGGCCGAGAACGACAAGTCGGCAGTGCCGCAAGCCAAGACCGGCAGGCCCTTGTACTCGTGGTTTTACTTGTCGCTCGTCATCGCCGGGGCCATCCGGGTGAGGCAGCGCCTGTGCGTCTTGCAGCGGCCGCCTGTGGGCAAGTTTGCGGACAAGCCCGCGGACAAGTTGGTGGGGCGCCGGGGGATAAGCCCCCGGCCACCTCTCATGCTTCGGACCGGATCAGGATTCGAGCTGGCGCAGCAGCGAGCGGACGTCGCCGTCCATGTCGGCATCGCGCGTGCGCAGCTCTTCGATCAGGCGCACGGCGTGAATCACGGTGGAGTGATCCCGCCCGCCGAACTTGCGGCCGATCTCCGGGTAGGAGCGCGGCGTCAGCACCTTGGCGAGGTACATGGCCACCTGGCGCGGACGCACGACGGCGCGGGCGCGGCGCTTGGAACTCATCTCGGTCCGGTCGATCCGGTAGAACTGGCAGACCGTGCGCTGGATCTCGTCGATCGTGATGCGGCGGCGGTTGGCCGAGAGGATATCGGTGAGCTGTTCCTCGGCAAGCTGGAGCGAGACGGCCTGCCCGGTGAGCTGGGCATAGGCGATCAGCTTGTTCAGGCCGCCGACCAGTTCGCGCACGTTGCGATTGATGGTGCGGGCCAGGAACTCGATCACATCGGCCGGCACGTCGACCGAGGCGAAGCGGCCAAGGCGGTTTTCGAGAATCGAGCGGCGCAGTTCGATGTCGGCCGGCTGGATGTCGGCGACGAGGCCCATCGACAGGCGCGACAGCAGGCGCGGTTCGACGCCGTCGAGCGCCTGGGGCGCGCGGTCGGCGGCGAAGACCAGCCGCTTGCCTTCCTGGAGCAGGGCATCGATCGTGTAGAGCAGTTCTTCCTGCGCCGAAGCCTTGCCGATGATGAACTGGATGTCGTCCACCAGCAGCAGGTCGAAACCGCGCAGGCGCGACTTGAACTCGATCATCTGGTTCTGGCGCAGGGCCTGGACGAATTCGACCATGAAGCGCTCGGCCGAGCAGTAGAAGATCCGCGCGTGCGGGTGGTTCGCCAGATAGGCGTGGCCGATCGCGTGCAGCAGGTGGGTCTTGCCCTGTCCCGTCGCGCCCTTGAGGTAGAGCGGCGAGAACTGCGGCGTCTCGGTGGCGGACATGCGCTGGGCGGCATTGCAGGCCAGCACGTTGCTCTGGCCGGTCACGAACGAGGTGAAGGTCTGCGAGGCGTCGATGCCGACCGGGCCCTGGCCGAGCGCGGCGAAAGCCTCGCCCTGAAGCACGGCCGCGATCGAATCCGCGGAACCCTGGGCCGAATCGTTGGCCGGCGCGCTGTTCGGGCGGCCGCCGCTGCCGAGGCGCAGCTCGGGCAGCTGCCGGCGACCGGGGTGCACCAGGATGCGGACGTGGCGGACGTCGGGACGGGCGATCTTCCAGGCCAGCGACAGGCGATCGGCAAAGCGATCCGCCACCCAATTGGCCGAGAACTCGGTGGGCAGGTACAGATCGAGCGTACCGGTTTCCTTGCAGTAGTTGCCCGGCTGGATCGGCTTGATCCACTGGCTGTGCGCCTGATGGCCGAGATCCTTGCGCAGGCCCTGGCTGATGTCAGCCCAGTCTGCCGCCAGATTCACGGCTTCCTGATCCTCTTCCATCGCCACTCGTACCGCCTTCGATTTCTTAATCACGCCGTTTGCGCCCTGACTTGCCGGAGACCGACCCGCTGTTGAACCTGACACTGGACCAACTCCCCTCTGTTGGCAGCTACCCCGAATGTGGCCCAGCGGGCCGCGAAAATTGAATGCCATGCGTGGAACCGGTGCCCACGGGAGGTGAATCCCGATGTGAGCCCCCGTACGGAGCCGGAAAACGCGGACAAAACGACCCTCGACTGCAGGAGTGCCTGCAGCAGGAGTCTCGTCGCTGTCGATGTTCCCCAGCCGGTTTCCGCTCCGGCCTGTGGACTTCTTTTAGGAACGGGTTTGGCCGCCGTGCAAGACAGCACTCCCCAAATAAAAAAAAATATGGCGGTTGACTCGCCTTCAGTGCCCAATTTCCGTCATGATCTAAATTATCGCATAAAAACAGATAGTTAGCGACGCTTTGCGATTCTCTTGCATGCGAATCGCAACGTTTCCGCGCCTTTCGCCCGCAAGGCGCGCAGCACCCAGTCAGGGTCCCGAAATGGGGCACCCATGGCCTCGCTCCAGGCGTTCCTGTTACGTACTCACCGAAGCGGCAAGTCTTGCCGGGCAGGGGGCGAATCGCTCCCGCGAATCCCTTCTGTGACATCTGCACGACTCACGCGGGCGATTCTGGATCAGCAGATCGGGCCGGCAGATCGGGGGCAGCAAAGTGAGGTCAGCAGAGTGGGTCGGCAGGCCGGCCATGAACTGGCCGGAGGGCACGGGAGGCCTATGCCGCTTGCTCAAAGCGAGGGCCGTGCTGGGCCCAAACGGGCGCGGCCCGCGCGGCTGCCTGAAATCTCGTCCGGCGGGACGGGAGTTCAGATAGCTGCGCGGGCCGGTGCCGCACGGTCGGCGCGCCTCAGGGGCACGCCTGCCGGGTATGATCAGCCGAGCGAGGCGACGCGCTTGGTGAGACGCGACATCTTGCGCGAAGCCGTGTTCTTGTGAAGCACGCCGCGAGCCACGCCGCGAGCCAGTTCAGGCTGGGCTTCCTTGAGAGCAGCCGTCGCGGCGCCCTTGTCACCACCGGCGATCGCCGTCTCGACCTTCTTCAGGAAGGTGCGGATGCGGCTGATGCGGTTCGTATTGATCTCCGCGCGGCGCTCGTTACGGCGGATGCGCTTGCGGGCTTGCGGCGTATTGGCCATCGAATTTCCTCTGTCTGGCCCCCCCACAGCGGTGATGGCGGCCCAATTGCCTGATCGAATCTCTAGGCGAGCGGACTCGCCGGAAAGCGCGCCCCTTAACGGTGAAGCGCCGTTCCGTCAACCCGTGAGAGGCGCTGAAAACGGCCCGTTTCCGGGTTTCCGGGCGCGGAAAGGCGCTGTTTGAGCCATGCGGGCCCCGTCTATCTCTGGCAGCGGGCGCACCAGAACGTGCTGCGCCCGCCCTGGGCGAATCGCTGGACCGGGGCGCCGCAGGTACAGTCCTGCCCTTCGCGCCCGTATACTTGCCATGCGGCGGCGAAATATCCCAGTTCGCCGTTGGGCTGCGCGTAGTCGCGGATCGTCGAGCCTCCCGCCGCGATCGATTCTGCCAGGACCTCCCGGATCGCCGGCACCAGCTTGCGCAAGGCAGGCAGGGTGACGAGCCCGGCCTGCTTGTCGGGCCGGATGCCGGCCCGGAACAGCGCCTCGCATACGTAGATATTGCCTAGGCCCGCCACGATCGACTGGTCGAGCAGCATCTGCTTGATCGGCGCAATGCGGCCGGCAAAGGCCGCCTTGAGGTGCGCGGCGGTCAGGTCTTCGCCCAGCGGCTCGGGGCCGAGCGCCGCGAAAGGACCCCAGGTATCGAGCGCCGGGGTGGCCACGAGGTCGACCGAGCCGAACCGCCGCGCATCGTTGAGCGCCAGGACATGGCCGGCCCCGGTTTCCATGACGAGATGGTCGTGCTTCTCGGCTGTTTCGGGTTCGATGCGCCAGCGGCCGGACATGCCGAGGTGGAAGACCATCGTCTGTTCGCGGTCGGTATGGATGAGGCCGTACTTCGCGCGGCGGCCGAGACCGGTGACCGTGGCGCCGGTGAGCACTTGCACCAGATCGGGCGGAAAAGGACGGCGCAAATCGGCGCGGTTCAGAGTGATGCGGGCGATCCGCTCGCCGTCCAGGTAGCGGGCGAGGCCGCGAACGGTGGTTTCTACTTCGGGAAGTTCTGGCATCGTGGAAAGGAGATAGGGGATGGGGGGAGGAAGAAAAGGGGAAGACCTGCAGGTAAGCACGGTGCCTGCATTTTCCCTTTTCTTCCGTCCGCTTCCGAAGCAAGCCAAGCGCATGGAAAACAACAGGTCTCACACGCGCGCGTTCCTTATGCTGGGGCTGGTCATGCTGTTCTGGGCAGGCAACTCGATCGTGGGACGGGCGGTGCGGGCGGATGTCCCGCCTTTCACGCTGGCCTTCGGGCGCTGGATGATCGCGGTGCTGATCCTGCTCCCCTTCGCGGCGCGCCAGCTCTGGAAAGAGCGGGCCGAGGCGCTGGCCGCCTGGCGATGGGTGCTGGCGCTCGRCTTCTTCGGGGTCGTGTGCTTCAACGGCTTTATCTACAAGGGGCTGCATTTCACCACGGCCGCCAACGCCCTGCTGCTGCAGGCAGCGATTCCGGCGACGGTCATGCTGCTGGACTTCGCGATCTTCAGGGGGCGTCCGGGGCGGATGCATGTGCTGGGAGTGGTCGTCTCCACGATCGGGGTCGCGGCCATCGTGTTCCGGGGCGATCCGGCGGCACTGGTGCAGCTGCGTTTCGGACCCGGGGACGGGCTGATCTTCTGCGCGGTAGCGGCTTGGTCGCTCTACACCGTGTTCCTGCGCAAGCGCCCGGCGATATCGGCCCCGAGCTTCCTGCTGCTGACGTTCACGATCGGCGCCTGCGCAATGGCGCCGCTGGCGGCGATGGAAACCATGCAGGGGCAGGTCGTGGCCTGGAGCCCGAAAGTCCTGGCCGCCTATGCCTATATCGGCGTGTTCCCATCGGTGATCGCGTACTTCATCTACAACCGCGCCACGCATGAGCTGGGCGCGGCGCGGGCGGGGCAGGCGATCACGCTGATGCCGCTGTTCGGCGCATTGCTCTCGGCTCTGCTCCTTGGCGAGGCGCTGCATCGCTATCATGTGGCGGGCATGGCCCTGATCCTGGGCGGCATCGTTCTTTCGGCTGCCGCCGCGCGTAACGCGGACATCGAGACCGACCCCGCGCGCAAGAGGGCAATGGGCACCAGTTAGGGGCGCCGGGCGGCGCAGCCGGCGGACGGCCCGCGCAACCCGGCCCCCTCGGCAAAATAACCAAATCACCGGGTGGCGCAGGCGCGGCCGGACGGCTAGAGGACTGCGCCATGAGCGAAACGGTTTCCTTCGGCTACGAAGAGGTCAGCCCCGACGAGAAGGAAGGGCGCGTCGGCGCCGTCTTCTCCAGCGTCGCACGCAAGTACGACGTGATGAACGATGCCATGTCCGTGGGCATGCACCGGCTCTGGAAGGACAAGTTCGTGCGCCGCGTGAAGCCGCGCGAAGGCGAACAGATTCTCGACATGGCCGGCGGCACGGGCGACATCGCCTTCCGCATGGCGGCGCAGGGCGCCTCGATCACCGTGTCGGACATCAACCAGGACATGCTGGACGTCGGCATCGAGCGCGCGATGGAGCAGGGCATCGATGGCCTGGTCTGGTCGCGCCAGAACGCCGAGGTGCTGTCTTTCGGGGACCGGTTCTTCGACGCCTACACGATCGCTTTCGGCATTCGCAACGTCACCCATATCGACAAGGCGCTGGCCGAGGCGCACCGCGTGCTCAAGTTCGGCGGACGTTTCTTCTGCCTCGAATTCTCGACCACCGAATGGCCGGGCTTCAAGGAAGTCTACGATGCCTATTCGCACCACCTGGTGCCGAAGATCGGGCAGGCCATTGCCGGTGACGCCGAATCGTACCGCTACCTGATCGAATCGATCCGCCGCTTCCCGCCGATGCCGGAATTCGAACGGATGATCCGCGCGGCCGGGTTCAAGCACACCAAGGTCGAGCCGATCATGGGCGGCCTCGTCGCGATCCACTCGGGCTGGAAAGTGTAACCGGACAAGTGACGGGTTCCACGACGCACGTCCTGCGCCTCCTCAAGTGGGGGCGCGTCCTCGCACGCCATGGCGCGCTGCGCGGGATCGAGAACGACCGCAATGCCCCGGCCCAGGTCAAGCGCCTCTCCCGGATCGCCCGCTTCGGCACCCGCCAGCCCGCCGAGCCGGACTATGCCGGCGCCTTCCAGGAAATCGGCCCGGCCGCGATCAAGCTCGGCCAGGCGCTGGCGACACGGCCCGATCTCGTGGGCGAGGGGCCTGCGCGCAATCTGCTGACCCTGCAGGACAGCCTGCCGCCGGTGGCTTTCTCCGAGATCCGCCAGGTGATCGAGAGCAGCTTCGGCCGCCCGCTGGAGCAGGTCTTCGCCTCGATCGAGGAAGACCCGGTCGGCGCCGCTTCGATCGCCCAGGTGCACCGGGCGATCACGCCTGACGGCCGCACCGTGGCGGTGAAAGTGCTGCGCCCCGGCATTCGCGAGCAGTTCGCCCGCGATGTGGAGACGTATGAATGGGCCGCCGCCCATCTTGAGGCGCTGGGCGGGGAAGCCTCTCGCCTGCGTCCGCGCGCGGTCGTCGCCAACCTCAAGCGCTGGACCCTGCGTGAGCTGGACCTGCGGCGGGAAGCCGCCTCGGCATCGGAACTCTCCGATGCGATGAAGGGCATCCACGGCTACCGCGTGCCGCACATCGACTGGGACCGCACCAATGGGCAGGTCCTGACGATCGAGTGGATCGGTGCCACCAAGATGAGCGACCTCGCCGGTCTGCGCGCGGCGGGCCACGATCTGCCCCGGCTGGCGCACAAGCTGGTGATCACGTTCCTTACCCAGGCGATCTCCAGCGGCTTTTTCCATGCCGACATGCACCAGGGCAACCTGTTCGTGGAGGACGACGGCACCATCGTCGCCATCGACTTCGGCATCATGGGCCGCATCAACCGGCAGGCCCGGCTCTGGCTGGCGGAGATCCTCTACGGCCTCACCACCGGCAACTATCGCCGCGTGGCCGAAATCCATTTCGAGGCGCAATACGTCCCGAGCTACCACACCGTCGAAGAGTTCGCGACGGCGCTGCGCGCGGTGGGCGAGCCCATGCGCGGCAAGCCGGTCTCCGAACTGTCGGTCGGCCAGATGCTCGACGGGCTTTTCGCGATCACGCGCGATTTCGACATGGCGGTGCAGCCGCACCTGCTGCTGCTCCAGAAGACCATGGTCATGGTCGAAGGCCTGGCCACCGCGCTCGATCCCGACATCAACATGTGGGACGTTTCGGCGCCCTTCGTGAAGAGCTGGCTGCGCGACGAACTCGGCCCCGAGGCGGTCATTGCCGACCGCCTGCGCGAGGATCTCGGCACGCTGCTGCGCCTGCCGGCGCTGGTGCGGCGGATCGAGGAGAAGTTCCCGCCCAAGGGCGGCGCGCCCGAACAGGCGCCGCTGCCCGATGTCGACCTCATCTGGGAGCGCCGCAGCAAGCACAAGCCCGAGGGCAACCCCTGGCTGGGCCGCGGCCTTGCAGCGGTGCTGGGCGGTGCGGCGGCCTGGGGGCTGACATATTGGGCGCTGATGGGATGATGCGCCGTTTTTGAGGCCGGCATTCCCAAACTGATTGCGCCCTCCGGCGCGGTGTTGCACAAGCCCCGAGCATGAGTGGATCACGCATTCTCCTGGTCGTGGGCGGCGGTATCGCCGCTTACAAGTCCTGCGAACTCGTCCGGCAGATCCGCAAGGAAGGCGGCGAAGTCACTTGCGTCCTGACCGAGGGCGGAGCGCACTTCGTCACGCCCATGGCGCTTGCGGCCTTGTCCGAAAAGCCGGTCTACACCACGCTCTGGGACCTCAAAAACGAAGCCGAGATGGGGCATATCCAGCTCAGCCGGGAGGCGGACCTCGTCGTGGTCTGCCCGGCGACGGCGGATCTGCTGGCCAAGATGGCGTCGGGCATTGCCGACGATCTCGCCACGACCATGCTGCTGGCGACGGACAAGCCGGTCATGGCGGTCCCGGCGATGAACGTGCGCATGTGGCAGCACGCCGCCACCACGCGCAACGTCCAGGTGCTGCGCGACGCCGGGGTGGACGTGATGGAGCCTGACGAAGGCACCATGGCCTGCGGCGAATACGGCCCCGGCCGGCTGCCGGATCCGCTGGCGATCTGGCAGCGCATCGCCTGGGCGCTCGGCCTCGGCCCGGTGGAAGTCGCGCCGTTGCCGGGGGGCGATCCTTTCAGCTGGCAGCCGAAGTTCGCGACGCCTGAGCCCGAGCATTCCGAACCCGACGATATCGGCCTGGGCGGCCTTTCCGGCGGCCTGATCGCGCGCGGGCGGCAGAAGGGCAAGCAGGCCATCACCTTTGGCGACGGCGGAAGCGACGGCCGGGACGCAGGCCTTGCCGCCAGCCATGAAGATCTCGGTTTCACGCCGGAAGAAGCCGCGCTGGCGGCCCGCAAGGGCGAGGCGCGCGCCGCGCCCGCCACCGATCCCGAAGCGCTGCATCTGGCACAGGCGCCTTTCGAGGGGCCGCTTTCCGGGCGCCACGTTCTGGTCACTGCCGGGCCGACCTGGGAGCCGATCGACCCGGTGCGCTACATCGCCAACCGTTCCTCGGGCAAGCAGGGCTTCGCGATCGCTGCCGCCGCTGCCGAGGCGGGCGCGCGGGTCACCCTGGTGGCGGGGCCGGTCCACTTGCCCACGCCGCCCGGTGTCGACCGCGTGGATGTGGAAAGCGCCTTGCAGATGGCCGAGGCGGTAAAGCGCTCCATGCCGGCCGACATCGCCGTCATGGTCGCGGCCGTGGCCGACTGGCGCGTCGCCCATACGGCCGACCAGAAACTCAAGAAGCGCGGCTCCGCGCCGCCGGCCCTCTTGCTCACCGAAAATCCCGACATCCTGGCCACGCTCGCGACCAGCCCCGAACGGCCACCGCTGGTGATCGGCTTCGCGGCGGAGACGCAGGACGTCATTCGCTACGCCACCGAAAAACGCAAACGCAAGGGTGCCGACTGGATCATCGCCAACGACGTGTCGGGCGATGTCATGGGCGGCGATGTGAATGCGGTCCACATCGTGCGCGCGGACGATGTGATCAGTCTTCCGGAAATGCCCAAGGAGGACGTCGCGCGCGCCCTCGTCGAAAGGTTCGCAGATGCACTCCCCCGCTGACGTCCCCGTCCCCGTCAAGATCCTGCCTCACGGCGAAGGGCTGGACTTGCCCGCTTACGCTACGAACGGCGCGGCGGGCATGGACGTGGTCTCGGCGGAAGACGTGACGCTGGCACCGGGCGGCCGTCATGCCGTTGCCACCGGCCTGGCCATGGCGATTCCGCCGGGCTTCGAGATCCAGGTCCGTCCGCGTTCGGGCCTGGCGCTCAAGCACGGGATCTCGGTACCGAATTCGCCGGGCACGATCGATTCGGACTATCGCGGCGAGCTCAAGGTCATCCTGATCAACCACGGCGCGCAGGCTTTCGAGATCCGCCGCGGCGACCGTGTGGCGCAGCTCGTGCTGGCGCCGGTGACGCGGGCCGCCTGGCTGACGGTGGATGAGCTGGAATCCACTGAGCGCGGCGAAGGCGGGTTCGGTTCGACCGGCGGGGTCGTCGCCCTGGGAAGCTGAGGGACGTCCCGGGGGTTATCCCCCGGACCCTCGATATTTCAGCTTTCTTGCGCGTTTCCTGCGCCCTGCCTGTCGGTCCCTGGAGGACGCGATGGGCGCGCCGGCGCCTGACTTTGGCCGTTTTGAAGCGGCAGGGGCAATGCTCCCCTGTTTTCCGTCAATCCTTGCGATCGAGTCGCGCGCGCTTGTCGCGGCGGCGCTTCAGCGAATACCAGCCCACTCCGCCGATCCCGGCGATCGCCGCGAGCCCTTTGGCAAGCGTTGAAAAGGCTGCGGAAAGGGCGCCCACGGTCACGCCCCAGAAGAGCTGCGACATGATGGCCATGAAGGTGTTCATTAGGCGGCGAGCATTCCCGTGCGGTTGGCGGCGGTCAACCGGAGCGGCTGCGATACGGGCCGGACCGGCAAAAAGAAAGGACGGGCCCGCATATTTCAGCGGACCCGCCCCTCGGTGCCTCCCTCTTCGCAGGGGGAGCCAATCAGCTCATTTTAAAGATCACTTCTTTTCCGGCGCGACGGTAATGCGCACGGTCTCGCCCGAGTTCCCGGGGAAATTCGTGAACATCGATTCGACGAGGTTCGGAATGAGGTACTGCAGGTGGTTCGAAGCCGAAACGGCCTCGGCCTTGCCTTCGAACAGGCGCTGGTTGTCGGCCGCACGGTCGATCTTCAGTGTGATGCCGCTGGTGTAGACGGTGTAGGAATCCACGCCGCCATCGAAGAACGGATCGTACCAGCCATAGCGCCACGGGCCGCCCCAGCCCCAGCCGCCGCCCCAGCCGCGACCGTAGTAGCCACGGCCGCCCCAGCCGCCGCCATACCACGGGCCCCAGTAGCCGCCGCCCATTGCGGGCGTCGAACGGACGCGCTCACGGCCGGTGTCGACGCCGTAGTCGAAGCGGGCGATCAGGGTTGCCTTCGAAGGATCGTCCACGGTGGCATAGCCCACCTTCTGCAGGCGATCGCTGACCAGACGGGCGTAAGTTGCGAATTCGAGGCCGCCCGCAAGCTTGGGATCGTCCGCCACGACGGCGACGGTCTGGCCGGACGGTGCCGGAAGCTGCGACTGGAAACGCGAAACGTCGGCCTTGAAGGGCGTTGCGCAGGCGGCGAGGGCCATCAGCATGAAAGCCGCGGCTGCTAGCCTCAGCTTTCCGAGATGGGTTCCGGGATGTTCTGTCATCGGTTTCACTCCACGAACCTGCCAGGTCCGAAACGCCCTTCCCAAGCGCGGCCTGTGATTCCTTGCGACTCTGCCTTAATATCAATGCCCTGAATAGCGGTTGAATGGAGGCTAACCGGCGATAAGCCGTTTGATGTGGCCTTTGTCCATTCAGCCGTGAGTCACGGCCTGAGATCAGGGTAATCATGTAGGAAGCGCCGGCGATGTTGAACAGTTCCCCCGAGACGAATTCCATCGCGATTCTCTCCGTGCAATGCGGAAAAGTCAGCCCTTTTCGCGGCGCGGACGAACCCAGCGCCATCGGCAAGCTGGCGGTGGAGGGAGCGGTTCGCGTCCGTCGGCTGGGACTGGAGGGCGACGAGCAGGCGGATCTTGCGGTCCACGGCGGGCCGGACAAGGCGGTCCACCACTATCCGCACGATCACTATGCCTTCTGGCGCGACTCGATCGGCGCCCATCCGCTTCTCTCGGCCTATGGCGCTTTCGGCGAGAACATCGCCACCGAGGGCCTGACCGAGGACATGATCTGCGTGGGCGATCGCTGGCGGCTGGGCACGGCCCTGGTCGAGGTGTCGCAGGGGCGGCAGCCCTGCTGGAAGCTCGATCACCGCTTCGACGGCTCGGCCGTCAACGCCGGCGTGGTGAAGTCGCGCCGGTCGGGCTGGTACTACCGGGTTCTGGAGGAAGGCGAAGTCGCCGCCGGGGACCGCATGGTGCTGGCCGAGCGGCCTTGGCCCGCATGGAGCGTCCGCCGGGTCTTCGGCTTACTGATCGCCGGCGAGCACAAGAAGGACCGCGAGGGGCTGGACGCGCTGGGCGAGGTCGACGCGCTCGCGGCGACGTGGATGCGGCGCCGGGCGAAGCTTCTGGGACTGGATTCCTGAGCGAAGCGTCGTCCCGGACTGGATCCGGGACGACGCCATGCTGTCCTCAGCGCACCAGGCCGAGCGCCTCGTAGGCTTTGTCCAGCGTCGGCACGGCGAGCGCGCGGGCCTTTTCCGATCCCTTGCGCAAGATGGCGTCGAGCGCGCCGCGGTCGCTGCGCAGTTCGACGAAGCGGGCGTTGATCGGTGCCAGCTTTTCCACCAGCAGCTCGCCCAGCGCCGGCTTGAATTTGCCGAAGCCCTCGCCGCCGAAGTCGGACAGGACCGCCTCCATCGTGGTGCCGGCCATCACCGCATAGATGCCCACGAGGTTGCGCGCCTCGGCGCGGCCTTCGAGGCCTTCCTTTTCGGAAGGAAGCGGCTCGGGGTCGGTCTTGGCCTTCTTGACCTTCTGCATGATCGTGTCGGCATCGTCGGTCAGGTTGATGCGCGCCATGTCCGAGGGGTCCGACTTGCTCATCTTCGACGAACCATCGCGCAGCGACATGATGCGGGCGGCCTCGGGCGGAATGATCGGCGCGGGCAGGGTGAAGACGGGGACGTCTTCCCCGTTTTCGTCCTTGGGCGCGAAGTCGTTGTTGAACTTCTGCGCGATGTCGCGGGCGAGTTCGAGGTGCTGCTTCTGGTCCTCGCCCACGGGGACGTGAGTGGCCTGGTAGAGCAGCACGTCAGCGGCCTGGAGCACCGGATAAGTGAACAGCGCCACCGAGGCGCCTTCGCGGTTCTTGCCCGCCTTGTCCTTCCACTGGGTCATGCGGTTCAGCCAGCCCATGCGCGCGGTGCCGTTGAGCAGCCATTGCAGTTCGGCATGCTGGGGAACCTGGGTCTGGTTGAACAGGATCGAGCGGTCGGGATCGACGCCGCAGGCGACCAGGGCCGCGACCATCTCGCGCGTGTTGGCGGAGAGGGTGGCCGGGTCGTGCGGCATGGAAATCGCGTGGAGATCGGCCAGGAAGTAGAGGCTGTCACCGCCCTGCGCGGCGACTTCGTCCTGCATCGAGACCCAATTGCGGATCGCACCGAGATAGTTGCCGAGATGCAGGTTGCCGGTGGGCTGGATGCCGGAGACGATACGCATGGACGCGTCCTTCGCGAGTTGTGAGTGGTCGGGGATCTAAAGGTGCGCCCGGGAGGGCGCCGATGCAGGCGGTGTCGGCGCGGCAGGCGCGCCCCGGTTCAGCGCGTCTTGCGCGCAGCGCCCCGCCATCGCCACGAGAGGCGACGGGATTCGGCAGACTTCGTGTGCGAAAGGCCGTGCATGGGCAGGGCTCATAGCACAGCTTTGCCGGGATGGAAGAGGGGGGCTCGGTCCCGGCGCGCCGCTGCTTGCCCGCGGGCGGCGGCGCTGGATTCGCGGATGCTGCGGCCCAGGGCGCCCATCGCCGGCTCAGCCAGCCTTGCGGCGGCGCAGCAGGGCGAGATCGTCGCGCGTGAAGGCGCCGGTCGCCAGGGTCGCCAGCGCATAGACCAAGCCGCCCGCCGAAACGAGCGCGGCCAGCGCGAGACCGCGCACCAGCCAGGTGCCGTGGAGATAAGGTGTCAGCAGGTCCTGCCCGAACCAGAGCACCACGCCCATCGCTCCGGCCGCAAGTGCAAGGCGCGGGGCGCGGCGCTTCAGGCGGGCATCGGACTGGAAATGCCCGCGCTTGACCAGCGTCCAGTAGAGCATGGCGACATTGGCGGTGGAGGCGATCGCGGTCGCCAGCGGCGGGCCCATGTGCTGGAGCGGCACGATCAGCGCGAGGTTGAGCACGAGGTTCACCGCCATCGACATCATCGCGTAGCGCACCGGCGTTTTCGTGTCCTGCCGGGCGTAGAAGCCGGGGGTGAGCACTTTCACGAGGATATAGCTGGGAAGGCCGATCGAGAAGGCGGCGAGTGCCTCCGCCGTGCGCGCCACGTCCACGGCGTCGAACTTGCCGTAGCCGAACAGCGCGGCGGCGATCGGCTGGCCGCAGACGATCAGGGCGACCGCCGCGGGCAGGGTGAGCAGCAGGGCCAGTTCCATGCCGCGGTTCTGGGTGTCCATCGCCGCGGCCTCGTCACCGCCGCCAAGCTGGCGCGAGATCGTCGGCAGCAGCACGGTGCCCAGGCCGATGCCGATGAGGCCGAGGGGAAGCTGGTTCAGGCGGTCGGCCATGTAGATGTAAGTGACCGAGCCGTGCGCCAGCAGCGAGGCGGCGAGCGCGGTGGAAATCACGAGGTTGATCTGGACGGCACCGGCGCCGGCCGCCGCGGGCAGGATCAGCTTCATCAGCTGCTTCACGTCGGCATTCCACACCGGCATGCGCAGGCGCATCGACACGCCGTTCGCGCGGCAGGCCCACATCAGCCAGAGCAATTGGAGCGCGCCGGACACCGAGACGCCGATGGCCTGGTTACGCGCGGTCACCAGCGCATCGGCGGAATGGAAGCCCAGCAGCGCCACGATCAGCGTCAGGTTCAGCAGGATCGGTGCGGCCGCATTGACCCAGAACTTGTTCAGCGAATTGAGGATGCCGCCCAGAAGCGAGACCAGGCTGATGAGCGCCAGATAGGGAATCGTCAGGCGGCTGAGCTGCACCGCGAAAGCGAACTGCTCCTGCGAAACGCCGTTGAAATTGCCCGAAAGCAGGAACGTCACTGGCCAGGCGAAGACTTCCAGCACCAGCGTCATCGCCAGCAGGATGGGCAGGAGCACGGCGAGCGCCTGTTCGGCGAAGGCGATCCCGGCGGGCAGGCCCGGACCGTCCCGGTTGGCGACCTTCTGGTTGAACATCGGGATGAAGGCCGAAGCGAAGGCCCCTTCCGCGAAGAGGGCGCGGAACATGTTGGGCAGGCGGAAGGCGATCAGGAAGGCGTCCGAGGCGAAGCCCGCGCCCACGAAGCGGGCGAACAGGCTGTCGCGGACCAGACCGAGCACGCGGCTGGCCAGAGTGAGGCCGCCGACACTGGCGAGCGCCTTGGTAAGGTTCATGCCCGGAACTTCCCGATGATCGCCTTGGTCCCGGTTCCAGAAATGCCGGTCCCGGAAAAACCAACGGCCCACGTCTCCAGGTCGGAGGCGCGGGCCGATAGTGCAGAAACGCGCGTCATGCGCCTTTCAAGCTGTGGCCTCAGGCGTGGCCGACCGGCTCGCCCTGGGCGGCGTCGGCCTGCTGCTGCGCCTGGATCTGCTGGATGTAGAGACCGTTGAAGTCGATCGGCTCCAGCATCAGCGGCGCGAAGCCGGCATCGCGCACGGCGTCGGCAACGACACGGCGGGCGAAGGGGAACAGGATGCGCGGGGCTTCGGCGTAGAGGAACGCGTGGGCCTGGCTCTCTTCCAGGTTACGCATGCCGACGAGGGCGGCATAAGCGAGATCGACCACGAAAGCGGTGCCCTGCGGGCCCTTCGAGGCGCAAGTGATCTTCAGTTCGACTTCATGCACTTCGCCGTCGATCTGGCGGGCGCCGATGTTGAACTGCACTTCGATCTGCGGCTCGTCCTGCCAGGAGAAGCTCTGCGGCGCGTTCGGATTCTCGACCGAGAGGTCCTTGACGTACTGCGAGATGACGCCGGCGGCCGGCGCGGAATCCTCGCCGTTGCCGAGGTTGAGATCGGAGATGACGTTGCCTTCGTCGGCCATTTGGTGATTCCCGATAAATTGGCCCGTTACGGGCGCACGGATTGAAGTCTGGCCGCGCGCCTAAAGCATTTTGCGGGCCGGTGGAACACCCGAGAAGGGGTAAATTGTTGCAAACCGCCCTTGAGCGGGGGTGCAAAGGCACGCCGCCGGCCGATTCGCGGGCATAGCGGCACAACCGGGCATGGGGCGCGCGCGGGGGCGGCGCAGGGAGGACAGGGAACGCTTGCGGGCCGGGGGCGTTGGTCCGTTTGTAGCACTCGTAACGGCGGAAAAATCCCAGATACCGTTGCTCACGCGTTGTTCATTTGAAAACCGTACCTATCTGGGTCTATGATGGCGCCTTCGGGCGGATGGCGTGAAACGCTCCACCCGTATCCCAGAAGCGTCCAACACAAGGATGGACAAAGGAACGTGACACCGGAAATCGTGATCCTGGCCATGATCGCAGCCTTCCTTGGCCTGCGGCTCTATTCGGTACTCGGCCGCCGCGCCGAGCATGAGGAAGAGCCGATCCAGGGGCGCTTCGAAGGCCGCCAGGGCCAGCCCGGTGCGCCGCGCGTCCCTGCCCCCAAGGCGGACGGCAAGCCCGATGCGAAGGGTGATGCCAAGGGAGACGAACGCGGCCGGGTCGGCCAGCCCCAGCGCCTGCGCGAAATGCCGCTTGCGCCGCCCTCCGTGGAGCGCGGCCTGGCGGAGATTTCCGGCGCGGATCGTCGTTTCGACGCTTATGCCTTCCTCGAAGGCGCGCGCAGTGCCTATCGCCTGATCCTGGAATCGTTCTGGAAGGGCGACAAGGCCGAGCTTCGCGCCCTCTGCGAAGGCGATGTGTATGACAGCTTTGCCGCCGCGATCGACGCGCGCCTTGCTGCCGGCGAGACCATGGACAACCGCCTCATCCGTATCGAGGATGTCGCGATCGTCTCGGCCGGGGTGGAAAGCGACCTTGCCCGCATCACCTTGCGCTTCCGTTCCGATATCGCTGCCGTCACGCGCGACGCCGAAGGCCATGTGATCGCCGGTTCGCTCGACGATGCGATCGAGGCGGTGGACGTCTGGACCTTCAGCCGTCAGCTCAATTCGTCCGGTCCCGACTGGCTGCTCGACGAAACCGACGCCGGTTGATCGCCCCGCGCGGTTGATTTCGCGCCGATGATCCCACAAGGATCGACAGGCCGGGCCGAAAGGTCCGGCCTTGTTGTTATCAGGTTTCGGAGATCGATTTTGCGGGGAGGGAGCGTGTCGCGCCATCGGAAGTCGCGTTTTCCATGGCGCCGTATATCTGCCTTCGTCTTGCCGGCGCTGCTGGCCGCCTGCGTGCAGGTCGTGCCCGGACCCAAGGGGCCTTCGCGTCCGCCCGCCCGGCCGCCGGCACAGCAACCCCGACCGACCGCCCCGGCCCAACCGGCTGTGCCGCAGCCCGTCAGCGCTGTCGCTGCCGGGGTCAAGCAAGGGCCTTCGGTTTCTTCGCTGCCGATGAACGCGACCGATGCCGCCGCGGCGCTGGCCTCGTTCCGCGAAAGCTGCCCGCGCGTCACCGTGCGCACCGATGCGAGCGGGCTGACTCGTCCGGCCGACTGGCGCCAGGCCTGCGTCGCCGCTGCGGCGTGGAGCGGCAAACCGGCCGCGCAGTTCTTCGCCGCCTATTTCGAAACCGCACGCGTGGGTGACGGCAAGGGCTTTGCCACCGGCTATTTCGAGCCGGAGATCGCCGGCTCCCGCTTGCCCGTTCCAGGCTACGCCGTTCCGGTCTATTCGATGCCGGGCGATCTGGTGCGCGCGAAGGCGGGCGATGCCGCGCCGACCTCCAGCGGGCGGATGCCGCTGGGGCGCTACGATGTCAGCGGCGTCTTCGTGCCCTATTACGACCGCGCCGCCATCGAACAGGGCGTGCTCGCGGGCAAGGGGCTGGAGATCGCCTGGGTCGCGGATCCGATCGAGTTCTTCTTTCTCCAGGTCCAGGGATCGGGCCGCCTCCGCGCGCCGGACGGCAGCGTGATGCGGATCGGTTATGCCGGGCAGAATGGCCTGCCCTATACCGGGATCGGCGGCGTCATGCGCGATCGCGGCCTCGTGGGTTCGGCGCCGGGCCAATATTCGGGATCGATGCAGGGCATCATCCAATATATCCACGACCGGCCCGCCGATGGCGCAGCGCTGATGCGCGAGAACAAGTCGTGGGTGTTCTTCAAGGAGCTCAAGGGCGATGGTCCGCTTGGCGCGCTGAACGTGCCGGTGCGTGCCCATGCCTCGGTGGCGGCCGACCCGCGGTTCGTGCCGCTGGGCGCTCCGGTGTGGCTGCGGCTGGACCGACGCGAGGCGACCGGCCTGTGGGTGGCGCAGGACACCGGCGGGGCGATCAAGGGCGCCAACCGCTTCGACACGTTCTGGGGCTCGGGCGAGCAGGCGCGGCTTACCGCCGGCGGCATGAGCGGCCGGGGCGAGGCGCTGATCCTGGTGCCGAAGGGCACCCTGTCGCGCCTCGGCGTGCGGTAGAACGGCGATGCGGCGACCGGGGCGGCGACTGACAGCGGATGAAGCGGAAATCTGGGCGCAAGTCGCCCGGACCGTGACGCCGCTCGAAAAGCGCAGGCCCGTCGCCATTCCCACGGCTCTCATGGCCGCACCGGTGCGGACGGTGGTGCTTCCGCCCGCCTCGCCGCCCAAGAAAGTGAAAGGCCGAATACCGGCGCCCCTGCCGCCGAAGCCGGTTGCGGCCAAGCCGAAGGCGGACGCGCCGCTGCACCTCGATGGCTCTTGGGAGAAGCGCATTTCCAAGGGGACGCTGGTTCCCGACTTCAGCCTGGACCTTCACGGTTCCAATCTCGACCAGGCCTATGTGCGGCTGATGCACGGGCTCACGCAGGCGAAGGCCATGGGCGCGCGGGTCGTGCTGATCGTCACGGGCAAGCCCCGGCCGGTCGATGCAATGGACCGCGGCACCGCGCGGGGCGCGATCCGCGCCAAGATCACGGACTGGCTCGCAGCCAGCGACCACGCGCTCGACATCGTCGCCATCCGCGGCGCGCATCGCCGCCACGGCGGACAAGGCGCGATCTACGTCGTTCTCAAGAAACGCAGGTAGCGTTCGCAGGCGGCGTCCCGGGGTTCAGGCCGCCTTCCCAGCGCCGGCAGATCGGCCCGGTCAGCCGCATTGCCCCCGGTGCAGCAGCTTGTGGTCCGCCAGGACCAGCGCCATCATCGCCTCGACCACCGGCACGCCGCGAATGCCCACGCAGGGATCGTGGCGACCCTTGGTGAGCAGTTCGGTGGCTTCCCCTTCGCGGTTGATCGTCGGCTGCGGGGTGAGGATCGAACTGGTGGGCTTGAAGGCCACGCGCACCACCACCGGCTGGCCGGTGGAAATGCCGCCGGCAATGCCGCCCGCGTGGTTAGCGCTGAATTCTGGGCCACTAACGCCCGGATGCATGGGATCGGCATTCTGCTCGCCGGTCAGGCGCGCGGCGGCGAAACCGTCGCCGATCTCCACGCCCTTTACCGCGTTGATGCCCATCATGGCAGCGGCAAGGTCGGCGTCCAGCTTGCCGTAGAGCGGCGCGCCCCAACCAGCAGGAACGCCGGTCGCCACGCATTCGACTACCGCACCGACCGAGGAACCGGCCAGGCGTGCATCGTCGACGATCTTTTCCCAGCGCTTCGCGGCTTCCGCGTCGGGGCAGAAGAACGGGTTGTTGCCGATTTCCGCCGCATCGAACTGCGCCATGTCGATCGCATCGCCGCCGATCTCGGAGACATAGGCCAGGATCTGCACTTCGGGGATCACCAGCCGCGCCACGCCGCCGGCCGCCACGCGGCTGGCGGTTTCGCGCGCGGAACTGCGCCCGCCGCCGCGATAGTCGCGGAAGCCGTACTTGGCGTCATAGGCATAGTCCGCATGGCCGGGGCGGTAGGCCTTGGCGACATCCGAATAGTCCTTGGAGCGCTGATCGACGTTCTCGATCATCAGGCTGATCGGCGTGCCCGTCGTGCGTCGCACGCCATCCTGGCCCTCGAACACGCCTGAAAGGATGCGGACCTGGTCCGGTTCCTGGCGCTGGGTCGTGAACTTCGACTGGCCGGGGCGGCGCGCGTCGAGGAAGGGCTGGAGCGTGCTTTCGTCTATCGCCAGGCCCGGCGGGCACCCGTCGACGACGGCGCCGATGGCCGGTCCGTGGCTTTCGCCCCAGGTGGTGAAACGGAAAAGGCGTCCGGATGTGTTCACGCTCATGGGGGCGCTTTGTCGCGCAAGGATCGGTTTGTCCAGCCTCGCGCACGCGACAGATGACTTCTCGCGCACGGGGCAGATGACATCTCGCGCACGGGGCAGATCGCTCCTTTCGGATCGTGCCGATCCCTCCGCGGGGGCGAAATTCAGCAGAAGTGGTTGTTCCTGCGCTTGAATGGTGCGGGCGGACGGCTAGGAGCGGGGAAAATCGATAAGGGGTGCGCCATGTTTCTCGTCGTCTTCCGCAACCGAAAACGCGTCGACATCGATGCCGAGGCCTATGTCCACGATGCCGACCATATGGAGGAGCTCGCCCGAAACCAGCCGGGCTTTCTCTCCTTCAAAAGCTACCTCAGCGACGACGGGGAAGTGATCGCCATGTCCGAATGGGAAGACGAGCCCTCTGCACGGGGCTGGGCGCGCCATGCCGAACATATCGTCGTGCAAAAGCGCGGCCGGGAAGGCTACTACGAGAGCTATACCCTCTTCACCTGCGATTCGCCGCGGGTGCACCGCTTCCAAAGGACGTGAAGACGTGAGCCTCGAATTCTACGGCATTCCGAATTGCGACACCGTCAAGAAGGCAAGGAACTGGCTGGACGCCCGAGGCAGCGAATACACTTTCCACGACTACAAGAAGGAAGGCGCCGAAGCGGCCCGACTCGAGCGGTGGGTGGCGCAGGCCGGCTGGGAAAAGCTCCTCAATCGCGCCGGGACCACATTCAAGAAGCTGCCCGAGGCCGACAAGGCCGACATCGATGGCGCCAAGGCGGTTGCAATCATGGCGGCGAACCCAAGCTGCATCAAGCGGCCGGTCGTGGAATATCCCGGCGGACTGCTGGTGGGCTTCAAGGCGCCCGATTGGGAGGCGGCGCTGGGCTGACGGGCCGGCGGTGATGACCATGATGCAGGCCGGCTGAAGCGTCGCGATGGATCCGATCGAATGGGCAGCGGCGGCCCTCGGGCTCGCCAATATTGCGCTCCTCGTGCAGCGCAGCGTGTGGAACTACCCGTTCGGTATGGCCATGGTCATGCTCTACTTCGTCGTGTTCTGGGACGCGAAGCTCTACGGGGAAGCGGGGCTGCAACTGTTCTTCTTCGCCGCGCAGATCTGGGGCTGGGTGCTCTGGGTGCGCGCGGGGGGCGGCGAAAGCCGGGTTCCGGTCCGCCGCCTGGGCAATTTCGCGCGGCTGCTCTGGCTGATGGGCACGGCGGCGCTGGCGCTGAACCTGGGCTGGGTCATGCACAAGTTCACCGACGCGTCGCTGCCCTATGCGGATTCCGCCATCGCCGGGGCCAGTATCGCCGCGCAGATCCTGCTGGGCTTCCGCCGGATCGAGAACTGGGTGCTGTGGATCATGATCGATGTCGCCTCGATCGGGGTCTATATCTACAAGGGGCTTTGGCCGACGACGGCGCTCTACGTGGTGCTGCTGGCGATGTCGGTACTGGGCCTGCGCGAGTGGATAGCGGCCGAGAAAGCCGAAGCGGCGTGATCGCCTTGTGCCTCCACGGCGCGGAAAGCACCGGGAAGTCGGTGCTGGCGGAGCGGCTGGGCTATCCCTGGGTGCCGGAATACGGCCGCACGTATTGCGAGGAGCACGGCACCGACCTGACGATGGCGGACCTTCTTGCCATTGCCGAGGGCCAGGCCGAGGAAAATCGCAAGGCCATGGCCGCGCGCCCGCCGGTCCTGCTCCTCGATACCGACCAGCTCATGACCGCCGCCTGGGCGCAGATGCTGTTCGGCGACGTGCCGCCGGCGCTGCTGGCCTATCCCAAGGCGGACCACTACCTGCTCTTCGCGCCCGATGTGCCATGGCGTGATGACGGCACCCGTTTCTTCGGCACGGACGACAGGCGCGCACGCTTCTCTGCCCTCGCGGAAGAAATGCTGGTGCGCGCAGAGGTGCCCTTCACGCGGATCGGCGGGTCGTGGCAGGAGCGCGAGGCGCAGGCCCGGCTCGCCATATCGGCTTTGGCGAGGACGCTTTAGCCGACATGGCGTCCTCGCCGGAGCGGCGGCCTATTTCTTCCGTGCGGTCGCGATGAAGTTCAGCGAGAGATCGTCCGAAAGGTGCAGTCCTGCGGTCGGCGACCAGGCGATGCCCTTGGGCTCGCCCAGCACCAGCCCGGCGCCTGCCGCCAGATCGCGCAATTCGTCGGGGGTGGCGAATTCCTTCCAGTCGTGCGTGCCGCGCGGCACTTTGCCCAGCCGCTCGGCCGCCTCGACCAGCAGCAGGCGGGAGGCCGGGGTGCGGTTGGGGCAGGAAAGGAACATCAGCCCGTCGTCCGCCATCGCCTCGGCAAGCTGGCCGATGAACAGCGCTTTGTCAGTGACGTGCTCGATCACTTCCAGCGAGCAGACGAGATCGAAGCCCGAGAGGCCGAGCTGGCCGAGTTCGCCGTGCCGGTACGCGATGGGTAGCCCCATGGCTTCGGCATGGCTGCGTGCCGAAGCCACGTTCTCGGCCGCTGCATCCACGCCCGTCACGGCCGCGCCCAGGCGGGCGAGCGGTTCGCAAAGCAGGCCGGCGCCGCAGCCCGCGTCTAGCGCGCGCTTGCCTGCAAGGGGCCGCAGCATGCGCGAGTCGGTGGAGAAGTGGCGGTCGATCTCGGCGCGGATGAAGGCCAGGCGTACCGGGTTCAGCTTGTGCAGCATGGCCGAGGAACCCTTGGGATCCCACCATTCCGCCGCCATCGCGCCGAAGTGAGCGGCTTCCTTCGGATCGATTGTTGCGCGAGAAGGCGTGTTCGAAGCAGTTGCATTATCCATGACTCCCCCCTAACAGCCCGGCCGACTCTTATCCACACGCGCATCTCTCCTGCGCACAACCCGAAGGGGGCAACGGCACCTTGGCACGTATCGTGATGAAATTCGGCGGCACCTCGATGGCCGGCACCGAGCGAATCCGGCGCGTGGCGGGTATCGTCAAACGCCAGCAGGAAGCGGGCCACGAAGTCGCGGTCGTCGTTTCGGCAATGGCGGGCGAGACCGATCGCCTCGTCAACTTCTGCCGCGAGGCGAATGCGCTCTACGATCCCGCCGAATACGACGTTGTCGTGGCTTCGGGCGAGCAGGTCACTTCGGGCCTGCTGGCGCTGACGCTGCAGGCGATGGGCTGCAAGGCACGCTCTTGGCTGGGTTGGCAGCTGCCGATCAAGACCGACGACGCCCATGCCAAGGCCCGTATCGAGGAATTCGATTCGGAAGCGCTGCTGGCCTCGATGGCGGCGGGCGAGATTGCGGTGATCCCCGGTTTCCAGGGCGTTTCGCCGGACAATCGCATCACCACGCTGGGGCGCGGCGGTTCGGACACATCGGCCGTGGCCGTGGCGGCGGCGGTCAAGGCCGACCGCTGCGACATCTACACCGATGTCGACGGCGTCTACACCACCGACCCGCGCATCGTCGCCAAGGCGCGCAAGCTGCCGCTGGTGACCTATGAGGAAATGCTCGAACTGGCCTCGGTCGGTTCGAAGGTCCTGCAGACCCGTTCCGTCTCGCTGGCCATGAAGGAAAACGTGCGGGTTCAGGTGCTGTCCTCGTTCATCGACGAGAATGCCCCGGCCGCCGATACCTTGCCCGGCACGATGATCGTGAGCGACGAGGAACTGGCCAATGCCGAACAAGAAGGAAGCGACATGGAACGCCAGCTGATCACCGGCATCGCCGCCGACAAGAACGAAGCCAAGGTTACCCTTACCCGCGTGCCGGACCGTCCGGGTGCCGTGGCCGCGATCTTCGCGCCGCTCGCGGAATCGAACATCAACGTCGACATGATCATCCAGAACGTCGCCAAGGACAAAGGCGAGACCGACGTCACCTTCACGGTGCCGCAGGCCGACCTCGTCCGCGCGCAGGCGCTTCTGGAAGAACGCAAGGAAGCCATCGGCTACTACCGCATGATCGCCGACAGCAATGTCGCGAAGATCAGCGTCGTCGGTGTCGGCATGCGCAGCCACGCCGGTGTGGCCTCGACCATGTTCAAGACCCTGGCCGACCGCGGCATCAACATCATCGCCATCTCGACCAGCGAGATCAAGGTTTCGGTCCTGATCGACACGGACGAGACCGAACTGGCCGTGCGCGTGCTGCACACCGCTTACGGGCTCGACGCCGCCGCCTGACGGGTCAGCGCGACGGCCCAGCGCCGACGGCGCACCCGATTGGGTGCGAGACATCGAACAGGAAAAGGCGGCGCGGCGAGCGCCGCCTTTTTCGTTTCAGTCTTCGGCGCGCGGCTGGACGAGTTCGAGCACATGGTCCCTGAGGTCGGCAGGCCACGGCGCGAGCGCTGCGGCCAGTTCTTCCAGCTTGTCCGCGAAGAGCAGGCGTGAGGCTTCCTCGAAGCCGGGCAGGTCGCCGCCGAGCGCGGACATCACGCGGTAGGCCCGCTCCTGCGCTGTGCGGCGCGCGGTACGTCCGCCGTCGGCCTTGCGCGCTTCATCGACGAGACGGCGCAGCGCCTGCGAGGCCCCGCCGGGCTGGCGGGACAGCCAGTCCCACTGCCGAGGCAGCAGGGTCACTTCGCGGGCGGTGACGCCCAGCCTGGGCCGGCCACGGCGCCGGGGCGCCACTTCCTGCGCAAGCGCGGGAACGCCGCGCCAGTCGAGATCGACGGCCCTGCCATCCGCATCGTCGAACACGAGCAGTCCGTCCTCGCGCCCGCGCAGCGCGGCGACGAGTTGGTCCGGGTTGCCGCGCGCTATGCGGGTCATGCCAAGAAAGGCAGTGCAGTTCCGTGTCATCGAGCCATCCTGAATGATTTTTGCCCGGGTAATTTGATTTTGCGGCCGAGTCAATTTATCCGGGTGAAAATATCGGGACTCGAGAAAGGGAAATCATGGATCGCAAGGCGGCAGTCGCGGCATATCGCCAGCGCAAACCGGAGAGGGGCATCTACGCGGTGCGCTGCGAGGCGGCGGCCCTGGTGTGGGTGGGCCGCGCGCCTGACCTTGCGACGATCGGCAACCGGATTTTCTTCAGCCTGCGCCACGGCGGTTCCCCGCACCCCGGCCTGCAGGCGGCGTGGAATGAACACGGCGCGGAATCCTTGGTCTTCGAAGTGCTGGAAGTGCTTGATAGCGAGGAAATCGGGCTCGGTTGGCAGCGGGAACTCAAGAGGCGTCATGCGGACTGGATCGTGCGGCTGGGCGCGGCGGCGATCTAGGCTCCGGCGCTCCGACATGGCGCTGGTTCGAATTCCGCAGACAAGGTCGCGGCGCGGCCGCAGGCGCGTCCTGCGGTATAGGCGCTGCCCGCGACCTCTCTTGACGGCTCCCGTCAAAGCGCCTTGGCGAGTTCGTCCCGGAATCGAGGGTCCGCCAGTCCGATCAGCAACGCGGCCCGTTCGCGCAGGCTCTTGCCGCGCAAGTTGGCAGCGCCGTGTTCGGTGACGATCCAGTGGACGTCGTTGCGGGGCGTCGTCACCGGGCCGTCGAGCCGCGGTACGATGCGGCTGACGGTGCCGCCTTTCGCCGTCGAACGGCAGGCGATGATCGAGACGCCGCCTTTCGATCCATAGGCGCCGCGCACGAAATCGAGCTGGCCGCCCGCTGCCGAGAACTGCCGCCCGCCCATGAACTCCGAATTGCAGGCGCCTTGAAGGTCGACCTGGATCGTCGCGTTGACGGAGACCACTTTGTCGTTCCGGGCGATCTCGGCGGCGTCGTTCACCACGTCGACCGGCAGCGAGTAGAGTTCGGGATTGCCGTCCATCCAGCGGTAGAACGGCGCGTCGCCCATGGCGAAAGTATAGACGCTGCGGCCGGGATGAGTGGCCTTCAGCCGGTTGGAGACGGCGCCGGCATGGACGAGCCCCGCCATCGCCGGGGTGAGCAATTCGGTATGGATGCCAAGGTCGCGTCGGCTTTCGATGCGGCGGCAGACCGCCGCGGGAAGGTTGCCGATGCCCATCTGGAGGCAGGCGCCGTCGTCGATCATGTCGGCGATGCGCGCGGCAATGGCCTCGTCCTCGGGGGCGGCCGGCGCTTCGCCAAACGATAGCAGCGGGACGGCGTTCTCGACGATGGCGGCAACCTGCGAGACGTGGAGCGGCGTCGAACAGGCCACGCGGGGCATGGCCGGGTTCACTTCGACGATCACCGTCCGGGCGCAGTGCGCGGCAACGGAGGTGTAGTCATTGGCCGCGCCGAAGCTGAAATAGCCGCTTTCGTCCATCGGCGAGACAGTGAGCACGCAGGCGTCCAGTGCGCACTCGTCGCGCAGCAGTCGGGGGGACCCGCTGAAGGCGCAGGGCACGAAATCGATGAGCGCTTCCGCCGCGGGATCGGCCTTGACGAGGGCACGCTCGACCCCGCCCATGAACAGGCAGCGCGGCCGGATCCGGTCGAGCAAGTCGCGGCGCAGGATCGTCGTTCCGGCATGGGTCTGCGACAGGAGATACCAGACCCGCAAGTCGCGCAGCGTTCCGGCTTCGGCGCGCCGGGCAAGCGCGGCGAGGATCGCGGGCGGCTCGGCGACAGCCATGCCCATGGCAAGGTCGCTGTCGCTGGCGATGGCCAGGACCGCCTCGTCGGCAGAAGTCAGTTTGGCTGCGTAGATCTGCTTGGCGTCCATGATCCCACTCTTTTTTCTATGGGTCCGGGTGTGCCATCGGCAGGAAGCAAGGGGAAGACCGGAAGCGGGGCCTGCGCGCGACATGGCCGCGTCCCGCCGGGATTGCGTCTCGTTCTGCAGAAGAAAGATCCCGCCCCCTCGGGGGAAAGGGGGCGGGATCGGGGCCGTCGCAGGGCCAAGGAGGGCCGGGCGGGGGGAACGTGCGACGGCCGGGAGGTCAGTCGGCGGTTTCGGGTACCGACGAAAGCGCGGGGTTCACGCTCATGCCCAGTGCCTTGGCGACGCCCAGGCCATAAGCCGGATGGCAGCGGGTGCAGTTGTCGATGTGGCGCTGCTTGATGAAGTCCGGCGCGTCGCCCATGGCGCGGGCGGTGTTGTCGAAAAGGCGCTGCTTCTGGTCGGCGTCGATGAGTTCGAACAGGGCGCGCGGCTGGCTGTAGTAGTCGTGATCGTCCTCGCGGAAGTCCCAGAAGTCGGCCCAAGCACCGCCAGCGCCGTCGATCTTCATGGGCGGCTCGCGGAACTCGGGTTGGCCCTGCCACTGGCCGAACGAGTTCGGGTGGTAATGCGGAAGGCCGCCATAGTTGCCGTCGACCCGGCCCTGGCCGTCGCGGTGGTTGGTGAAGACCGGGCAGCGCGCGGCGTTCACCGGAATCTGGTGGTGATTGACGCCAAGGCGGTACCGCTGCGCATCCGAATAGGCAAAGAGCCGCGCCTGGAGCATCTTGTCAGGCGAGACGCCGATGCCGGGGACAAGATTCGAGGGCGAGAAGGCGCTCTGTTCCACATCGGCGAAGAAGTTGTCCGGGTTGCGGTTCAGCTCCATCATGCCGACTTCGATCAGCGGATAGGTCTTCTGCGACCAGACTTTGGTCAGGTCGAAGGGATGGAAGCCGCAAGTTGCCGCTTCTTCCTCGGCCATGATCTGGACCATGACCTTCCACTTCGGGAAATCCCTGCGCTCGATGGCGTCGTAGAGGTCGCGCTGGTTCGATTCGCGGTCTCGCGCCACCACTTCGGCCGCCTCGGCGTCGGTCAGGTGGGCATGGCCCTGCTGGGTCTTGAAGTGGAACTTCACCCAGAACCGCTCGCCCGCCTCGTTATAGAACGAGTACGTATGGCTCGAAAAACCGTCCATGTGACGGTAGCTCTTGGGAATGCCGCGGTCGCCCATGACGTAGGTGACCTGGTGGAACGCCTCGGGCAGCAGGGTCCAGAAGTCCCAGTTGTTGGTGGCGCTGCGCATGTTGGTGCGGGGGTCGCGCTTCACGGCCTTGTTGAGGTCGGGGAACTTGCGCGGATCGCGCACGAAAAACACCGGCGTGTTGTTGCCGACCATGTCCCAGTTGCCTTCCTCGGTGTAGAACTTCACCGCGAAACCGCGAATGTCGCGCTCGGCATCGGCCGCGCCGCGCTCGCCCGCCACGGTCGTGAAGCGCGCGAAGATCTCGGTCTGCTTGCCCGCTTCACCCAGGAAATTCGCGCGGGTGTATCTGGAAACGTCGCCGGTGACGGTGAACGTGCCGAAAGCGCCCGAGCCCTTGGCGTGCATGCGCCGTTCGGGGATCACTTCGCGGTTGAGGTTGGCCAGCTTCTCCAGCAGCCACACGTCCTGCATCAGCAGCGGGCCGCGCGGACCGGCGGTCAGCGAGTTGGAATTGTCCACCACGGGCGCGCCGAAGGCGGTGGTGAGGGGGGTAGGAGTGAGCGAGGTCTCGCCGTGGGCAAAGGGGCACTTGCCGCCATTGGGTGGGGTCTCGGTCATGGTCTCACTCCTTGTCTCATCGAAATCGGGTCGATTTTCTCGGCTATGCGAAGGGCTTAACGCCTGCATGGAGATCGGTGAAACTATACGAAGATGTAAGTGTGATCGGTCCAGGCGATTAGTTAGAGGAAAGCGTGCATCGGCGGCGGCGCTTGTGCGCGGCCTTCCGCCCATCTATGGCGCACGCTCATTATGGAATTGCCGGCTATGGGAGCATCGATGGCCACCTCAAAGACCTCCGCACTGATGACGCGCGGACGCGAATTCTTCGGCACCGAATATGCCATCCTGTGCGGCGCCATGTCCTGGGTGTCGGAGCGTAATCTCGTGTCGGCGATCAGCAATGCGGGCGGCTTCGGCGTGATCGCCTGCGGTGCGATGAACCCCGAACTCCTCGACAAGGAGATCGCGGCCACCCGCGCGCTGACCGACAAGCCCTTCGGCGTGAACCTCATCACCATGCACCCGCAGCTGTTCGACCTGATCGCGGTCTGCGCGAAGCACAAGGTCGGCCATGTCGTGCTGGCCGGCGGCATTCCGCCCAAGGGCAGCCTGGAAGCGATCAAGGAATCGGGCGCCAAGGTCATCTGCTTCGCGCCGACGCTGGCGCTGGGCAAGAAGCTGCTGCGCTCGGGCGCGGACGCCCTGGTGATCGAGGGCATGGAAGCCGGCGGCCACATCGGCCCGGTCTCCACTTCGGTGCTGGCGCAGGAAATCCTGCCGGCGCTGGCCGAGGAGCACCTCGTCTTCGTGGCGGGCGGCATCGGCCGCGGCGAGGCCATGGCCGGCTATCTGGAGATGGGCGCTTCGGGCGTCCAGCTTGGCACGCGCTTCGCCTGCGCGAGCGAATCCATCGCCCATCCGGCGTTCAAGAAGGCCTTCTTCCGCGCCTCTGCCCGCGACGCCGTGACCTCCGTCCAGGTCGATCCGCGCCTGCCGGTGATCCCGGTGCGCGCGCTCAAGAACAAGGGCACCGAGGAGTTCACCGCCAAGCAGATCGAAGTCGCCAAGCGCCTTGACGCCGGCGAGGTCGACATGGGCGAAGCCCAGCTGGCGATCGAGCACTTCTGGGCGGGCGCCCTGCGCCGTGCGGTGATCGACGGCGACGTCGAGAGCGGCTCGGTGATGGCCGGCCAGTCGGTGGGCATGGTCAGCAAGGAAGAGCCGGTGACGGAGATCATTGCCGCGCTCATGGCCGAGTCCGAGGCCGCGCTTTCCAACCGTTCCGCCTGAGGACCGGGTCGATGGCCGAACCGCTGATTTTGGCATTGTCCTGCGCCGACCGTCCGGGGATCGTCGCCCGCGTCACGGGCTACCTTGCCCAGACGGGCGGCAATATCATCGAGGCGCAGCAGTTCAACGACCTTGAAGAAGACAAGTTCTTCATGCGCGTGGCCTTCGATCCCGGCTCGGCCGACCGCGAGGCGTTCGGCGAGGGCTTCGGGGCGATTGCCCACGAATATGGCATGGCCTGGTCGATGACGCGCCGCGACCGGCCGCGCCGCGTGCTGCTGCTGGTCAGCAAGTTCGACCATTGCCTGGCCGACCTGCTCTATCGCCAGCGCATCGGCGAAATGCCGATGGAAGTGGTGGGGATCGTCTCCAACCACCCGCGCGAGGCGATCAATTCGCTGATGATCGGGGACTTCCCCTTCCATCACCTGCCGATCACGCGCGAAACCAAGGCTGAGCAGGAAGCACAGATCCGCGCGCTGGTGGAGGAAACCCGGGCCGAACTGGTGGTGCTGGCGCGTTACATGCAGATCCTCTCGGACGAGATGGCCGCGTTCCTCTCTGGCCGGTGCATCAACATCCACCACTCGTTCCTGCCGGGCTTCAAGGGCGCCAAGCCCTATCACCAGGCCCATGCGCGCGGCGTGAAGATGATCGGCGCCACCGCGCACTACGTGACCGGCGATCTCGACGAAGGCCCGATCATCCACCAGGATGTCGAAGCCGTGACTCACGCGGACACGCCTGAGGACATGGTGCGCAAGGGCCGCGACATCGAGCGCCGCGTCCTGGCCGAGGCCGTGCGCCTGCACCTGGAGGACCGCGTGCTGCTGAACGGTTCCCGCACGGTGGTCTTCCGCAGCTGACCCTTGCGGCGGGGCGCGCATCGGTCGATGGTGTGTGCGTTTACGAGTCTTTGTCCGAAAATGCCCGAAGGGGCCTTTTCGTGGGCGGGTGCCGCCAAATTCGCTTTCGGCGAATTGAAACCAGGGAGAGCGGCCATGCCTGTCAGCGGCGTCGATCACGTCAATATCCTCACTGACGACCTCGAGAAGACGGCCTCGTTCTACGAGCAGGTTCTCGGCCTCACGCGGAGCGACAACCCCACGATCGCCATGGGCATCGCCGGTTACTGGATGCGCGACGGGCAGGGCAGCGCGATCGTTCACCTGGTCGACCGCACGACGGCCGGAGACCGCTACGAGGCCTATCGTCCCGGGCAGCCGACCAATGCGCTCCACCACTTTGCCCTGCGCTGCACCGGTTTTGCCGAGACTGCGGCGAAGATCGAGGAACTGGGCCTTGCCCACCGCGTGAGCGACCATCCGAAGCTGGGGCTGCGGCAGATATTCCTGGTCGATCCCAATGCGGTGAACCTGGAACTCAATTTCCCGGGCGATTGAATCTGTCCCGCCCGGCGTAGCAAATGCTCGCCTTCCCGGTCCCGGTTGGGTAGCCTTGCCGCAACAACCTGATTTTCCAAGGACCGGAGCGCCTTTCGATGTGCGATGACTTCACGGCCGAAGCTGAAGATGGCAACCTCGCGCGCCGGGGATTGAACCGGCGCGAGTTCGCGGCGCTTGGCGCCAGCGCCGCGCTGGCAGGCTGCAGCACCAGCATCATGAAGACTCATCCCGCCAATTCCGTGCAGGAGCGGATGGTCTCGATCACGACGGCGGACGGCGTGGCCGATGCCTTCTTCGTCCATCCCGCCAAGGGCAGCCACCCCGGCGTGATCATGTGGCCGGATATCGCCGGCCTGCGCGAAGCGAAGAAGATCATGGCCCGCACTCTGGCCGCGGAAGGCTATGCGGTCCTTGTCGTGAACCCCTATTACCGCGGAGAGCCCGCCCCGGTGTTCGAGAGCTTCGCCGCATTCCGCACCCCGGAAGGGCAGGCCAAAGTCGAGCCGCTGCGTGCCGCGCTGACGCCCGAGGCGATCTCCCGCGATGCCGCCGCCTATGTCGCCTTTCTCGACGAGCAGAAAGCCGTGGACCGCAAGCGCGGCATCGGCTCGAACGGGTACTGCATGGGCGGCCCGTTCACCGTGCGCGCGGCCGCGGCCGTGCCGACGCGCGTGCGCGCGGCCGCCTCTTTCCACGGGGCGGGGCTGGTGACCGACAAGGCGGACAGTCCGCACCGCCTTCTGGCGCGGACCCAGGCCTCGTTCCTCTTCGCCATCGCCCGCAACGACGATGCCAAGCAGCCGGCGCAGAAGTCCGAGCTGAAGCAGGCCGCCGCGGCCGCGGGCCGCCCGGCGGAAGTCGAAGTCTATCCAGCCGATCACGGCTGGTGCGTGCCCGATTCCCCGGCGTGGGACCCGGATGCCGCGGACAAGGCCTGGCAGCGGATGCTGGCGCTCTACGCCACGCTGTGAAGCGGCGGCTCCATGGGCGGATGTCCAGATCGTCATTTGCCCGTTAACGCCGGGTTACAATAGGCGCGTCCACGGTGTAGGAAGCGCTCGGGCCGCTTGGCCCGCTTAAGGGATTTGTACCTAGAAAATGGCCAATGATTCCGGCCGGCGCCGCTCCACCAGCGGGCCTTCCTCTTCTGCCAAGAAAAAACCCCTCTGGCGCCGAATCGTTCGCGGCGTGTTGATATGGGGCTGCGCGCTTGTCGTCCTGGGCGTGATATTCCTGGGCACCGCCGTCGTCTTCACGATGAGCGAGCTGCCGGAATACAACGCGCTCAAGAGCAGCCAGAACGGGCAGATGATCGTGGTCCGCGCGCGTGACGGCACCGAACTCGTCTCGCTCGGGCCGAGCTATGGCAAGTGGCTGAGCTACGACCAGATTCCCGAAGTGATGAAAGGCGCCATGGTTTCCGTGGAAGACCGCCGCTTCCATGAACATATCGGCGTCGACGCGCTGGGCCTGCTGCGCGCCGTCTACGTTTCGACCACGACCGGCGGCCGGGCCAAGGCAACCTCGACGATCACCCAGCAGCTGGCGCGCAACGTCTTCCTGAACAACAGCCGCTCCTTCACGCGCAAGGCGCGCGAAGCGGTGCTGGCGCTGGCGCTGGAGCGCAAGTTCAACAAGGACCAGATCCTCGAACTCTACCTCAACAAGGTCTATTTCGGCGGCGGGGCCTATGGCATCGACGCGGCCAGCCGCAAGTTCTTCGGCCACCCGGCCACCGAGCTTTCCACCGGCGAGGCGGCGATCATCGCCGGCCTGGTGAAGGCGCCTTCCAACTATTCGCCGACCGCGGATGTGGAAGCGGCGAAGGATCGCGGCGAAGTGGTGCTGGGCCTCATGGTCAAGAACGGCGCCATCAGCCAGAGCGAGGCAGACCAGGCCGACATCGCCGATGTGAAGGTGGTGAAGGAAAAGGGCCAGAACGCGGTCCGCTATTTCACGGACTGGGCGCTGCCCCAGCTCGACATGCTGCTGCCCGACACCAACGAGCCGATCGAGGTCTGGACCACGCTCGACCCGAAGATGCAGCAGGCCGCGACGAGCGCGATCACCGCCAATGCCCCCAAGGGCGCACAAGGCGCGCTGGTCAGCCTGGACCGCGACGGCGCGGTGCTGGCGATGGTCGGCGGCACGGACTACGTGAATTCGAACTATAACCGCGCCACCACCGCGCTGCGCCAGCCCGGCTCGGCGTGGAAGCTGTTCGTCTACCTTTCGGCGCTGGAAGCGGGCTACACCCCCGACGACCGCGTGGTGGACGAACCGGTGACGATCGACGGCTGGAGCCCGCAGAACGATGGCCGCAACTTCGCCGGCCAGATCGATATCCGCACCGCCTTCGCCTATTCGAAGAACACCGTGGCCGCGCAGCTCGGCAACGAAGTGGGCTTCGGCACCGTCGCCTCCATGGCGCGCCGCTTCGGCGTGACCACCCCGATCAACACCAAGCCGGCGATGGTCCTGGGCACATCCGAGGTCCACGTCATCGACATGACCCGCGCCTTCGCGGCGATCTCGGCAGGCGGCACTTCGGTGGAGCCTTATGGCATCGTCAAGGTGACGGCAGCCTCGGGCGACGTGCTCTACGAACACAAGTCCGCGCGCGGACAAGTCCTGGTGCCGCCCAATGTCGCGGCGGGCATTACCGACCTGCTGCAGACCACGGTCGCCACCGGTACCGGCCGCGCCGCGCAGATCGGCCGTCCCGTCGCCGGCAAGACCGGCACCACCAGCTCGAACAAGGACGGCTGGTTCCTCGGTTTCTCCAGCGGGATCACCACCGGCGTATGGATGGGCCGTGACGATGCCCGTCCGGTGCCCGGCCTTTCGGGCGGCCATGCCCCGGCGCGCGCCTTCTCGGACTACATGAAGGTGGCGGTGGCCAAGCGTCCGGTCGAGCAGTTCCAGACGGAAGTGAAGCTTCCCGAATGGCAGCTCGAACCTGACGACGAAGCCATGCAGGGCAATCCCAATGACTATTACTACGTCGATGAGAACGGCAACATCGTGCGCCCGGAAGACGGCGCCGGCGGCCAGGTTCCGGGCGCGCCGGGACCGGATGGCCAGCCGCGCTACGAGGATGGCTCGGTAGGACCCGGCGCCGGCCCCGGCCAGCCGCAGATGCCGGACTACGGCCCCGGCCAGACCCCGCCGGCAGCGAACGAGGACTTCCTCGACCGCGCCACCGGCCGCTCGCGCAGCGACGATCCGGGGCTTCGTGCCGGGCAGGGCCTGGGCAATGCTCCGGGGCAGCGGCAGACGGCGCCCGGCGCGCGGCCCGTACCCGCCGGCCCGCGGCCCACGGCGACCCGCACGCCGGGCGACTGACCCCGCTTCCCGTAAGAACGAAAGAGCCCGCCGCGCGTTTCGGCGGGCTTTTTTGTGGCTGCGATGTCTGCCCACCGGCTCACGGCATGTCGCTGGAAGGAAGATGGAGCGCGGGCCTCATAAAGCCCTGCCATCCGCTGCAGCGTGCCCACCGGATCTGACGCTGCCCTTCCTTCCCCGAACGAAGCGCCCGAAGGCTAGCGCGTCCTGCCCAAGAAAAAGCCCGCCGGATCGCTCCGGCGGGCTTTTCTGTTTTCGGCGGGGCCGGGTCTCAGCGCAGGCGCACCGGGACGTAAGCGGCGGGCTGGCCGCGCGGCTGGACCCGCAGCAGGATCGCGCTGCGACCGTCGGCCTTGGCGGCCTTGATCGCGTTTTCCAGGTCCGCCTGGGTGGTCACCGGGGCATTGTTGGCCGAGAGGATGATGAAGCCGCGGGCAAAGCCCTTCTGGCCGGCATCCGAGCTGGGATCGACGCCGACGATCACCAGGCCGCGGGTGCCTTCCGCCGCGCCGATCTGGCGGGCGATCTGCGGCGTCAGCGGGGTGACCGAGAGGCCCAGCGACTTCTGCACCGCGCTGTCGGCCTGCTTGGGCGAATTGCCCAGCGGATCGCTGTCCTGGTCGGTGCCCGGATCGAAGGTCTGCTGAAGCTCGTCGTCGGTCGGGCGCTTGGCGACGGTGGCGGTCACCGTCATGCGGCGGCCGTCGCGGATCAGCTCGACCGGGATGCGCGTGCCGGGCGCCGTGTTGGCGACCAGGAACGACAGCGTCTGGTCGCGGGTCACTTCCTTGCCGTTCACCTTCACCACGACGTCACCCGCCTGGATGCCGGCCTTGGCGCCGGCACCATCGGGAACGACGCTCTGGATGAACTCGCCCTTGTTGTGTTCCAGGCCCATCGAATCCGCGAGGTCTTCGTTGAGCTGCTGGATCGTGACGCCGAGATAGCCGCGCTCGATCGCCTGGCCCTTCATCAGCTTCTCGACGATGGGCGAGGCGATCTCGGCCGGGATCGCGAAGCCGATGCCGACGCTGCCGCCAGTGGGCGAGAAGATCGCGTTGTTGATGCCGATCACCTGGCCCTTCATGTCGAACATGGGGCCGCCGGAGTTGCCGCGGTTGATCGAGGCGTCGGTCTGCAGGTAGCGGTCGTAGGCGCCGCCGGCGCCGGTGTTGCGATAGACGGCCGAGACGATGCCCGCCGTGACCGTGCCGCCCAGGCCGAAGGGATTGCCGATGGCGATCACCCAGTCACCCACGCGCGCCTTGGAGCTGTCTCCGAACTTGACGTAGGGCAGGGCCTTGGGGGCGGTGATCTTGAGTACGGCCAGGTCCGACGCGGCGTCCTTGCCGATCAGCTTGGCGGGATATTCCGTACCGTCAGGCATGATGACGGTGATGGATTCCACCTCGCCCTTGCCCTCGGCCGTGATCACGTGGTTGTTCGTGACGATGAAGCCGTCCGCCGACACGATGAAGCCCGAGCCGAGCGACTGCGCTTCACGCGTCTGCGGGGTGGATCCGCCGCCGCCGCCGAACAGCCCCTCGAAAGGCGTGCCCGCGAAGGGGTTGGCGCCGCCGCCCGCCACCTGCACGCGCTGGCGCGTGGAGATGTTGACCACGGCAGGCTGAAGCTGCTCGGTCAGGTCGGCAAAGCTGTCCGGCGCGCCGGCGCGGGGCACCACGCGGGCCATCTGACTGGCTTCGTTCTGGGCAACCTGGGCTCCGGCGGGGAAGCCTGTCACCAAAGTGGCGGTCGCGCCCCCCAGCAGGAGCGCTGTGGTCAGTCCATAAGCGTATCGCACGGGCTTCACGTCCTTTAATTCCTCCGTCTTGGCGGTGCAGCGTCACCATCCGCCGACTTGTTCCGATTGAACCTGTGAGAGCTTAACCGGGTTTGAATAGGCGGCCTTTCAGCGCTTCGCGCCGGTCAGGGTTCCCTGAAGTGGTTCAGATAGGCGTTGTCGGGCGAAAGCAGGATGGTCTTCCCGTTGTCGCCCTTGGCGAATGTCACCGAATAGCTCTGCATGGACCGGTAGAAATCGTAGAACTGCGGATCCTTGCCGAAGCTGTCGGCATAGATCTTGGAAGCCTGCGCTTCGGCTTCGGCCTGGATGATCTGGGCATCCTTCTGGCCCTGCGCGGCGATCGTACGCGATTCCTCGGTACGGGCTGCCTGCATGCGGGTGAAGGCGCTTTCCAGCGCGCCCTCGGGAAGGTCAGCGCGCTTGATCCGCACGTCGACGACCTGAGCGCCATATTCGCGGGCCTCGCGATCGAGCCCGTCGCGGATGTTCTCCATGGCCTTGCCGCGCTCGGCCGTGAGCAGCGATTCGAACGTGCGCTTGCCCAGTTCCTGGCGCAGGACCGAGGAAAGGATCGGCTCCAGCTGCTGCGTGACGTTTTCGGTCGTGCCGGCGGTTTCGACCATCTTCACCGGATCGATGATGCGGTAGCGGGCATAAGCATCGACGTTCAGGCGGAGCTGGTCGGTGGAGAGCACCTGCTGCTGCTGCATGTCCACCGAGAGCAGGCGCTTGTCGATGCGGATCACGCGGTCGACGAGGGGGATGCGGAAATGCACGCCCGCCCCGGTCTGCCCGTAGTCGGCCTTGGGCTTGAAGGGGTTGTAGACGGTGATCGGCCGGCCGGTGCGAACCACCACGGCCTGCTCGGTTTCGGGCACCACAATCATGCTCATCATGAGCGCGACCACGGCCACGCCGCCCAGCATGAGGGGAAGCTTGAAGTCCTGCCAGAAGCTGTTCATCACTGGCCTCCCTTGGTGGCGGGGGTCGCGGAAGCGGCGGCAGGGCCGGCGGGCACGGTCACGACGGTTTCGTCGCTGGCGGGCGGGCGGCGCCGGACTTCGGGCAGGGGAAGGTAGGACGTCATGTTCTTGGAATCGCTGACGACCACGTCGTTGTCGCGCAGCACGCCCTCCATCGTTTCGTAATACATGCGGCGGCGCGTCACTTCGGGCGCCAGCTTGTACTGTTCGTAGACCTTGTCGAACGAAGCCGCGGCGCCTTGCGCGCGGGCCAGGGTCTGCTGCGCCCAGGCGCGGGCCTTGGAGCGGTCGCGGTCGGCTTCCTGCTGGGCGACGTTGACCTGGTCGAAGGCCTCGCGGGTCTTGGCCGGCGGATCGGCCTTCTTCACTTCCACGCCCTGGATCGAGACGCCGGAGCGGTAATAGTCGAGGATGCGCTGGGTGCGTTCGCGCACGTCCTGCTCCACGGTGGCACGGCCGGCGCCCGAGAGCGCCTGGTTCAGCGTGACTTGCGCGATCGAGGCGCGCATCGCCGCTTCGGCCACTTCGCGCACCGTCTCTTCCGGGTCGGCGAGACGATAGCTGTAGTCCTTCAGGTTCTTGATGTTCCAGCGGACCAGGTAGCTGAGGTCGACCAGGTTCTTGTCGCTGGTCAGCATCAGCTTCTCGCCGTCGCCGTCGGGGATCGAATAGACCTTGAAGCTGCGCACGTCACTGACGTCCACGGCCTCGATCGGCCAGGGCAGGCTCAGCGAGAGGCCGGAATCGATGGTCCGCGAATAGCCGCCCAGCCGGGTGACGATGCCCTGGTCCTTGGGGCCGAGCATGTGGACGCTGCTCATGGCCAGCAGCGCGACCACGGCCACGCCGATGCCGAGCGGCAGCCACGACTTGCCGTCGGCGCGGCGCGGAATGTTGGGAAAGCCGCCGCCGGGACCGAACCCGCCGCCGCCACCGCCGCTGGTGCGGCGCGGTTCACGCGGGCGGAATATGTCGTCGAGACCGGCGGAGCGACGCGGCGGGGTATCGCCACTGGGAAGCCAGGGATTGCGCGGGCCCTTCTTGTCGGCCGGACGGTCGGATGGGCGGGGCGGGGTGTCGCCGCGCGGACCTTTCGCCGCTTCGCCTTCGTCAGGGGCGCCCTCATCGGAGCCGCCGTCGTGGCCTTCGCCGGAACTGCCGGCCGGACCGTCGCCGGATCCGCCTTCGGACCCCTCCCGCGGGCCGTCGCCCGAGTTCCCGCCGTCACCGCCCCAGGGGCTTTGACGCCCGCTCATGGCAAGACCTTCGGGCGAGATTGCATCACCAATAGCTTTCATGCCCTTATCTATAGGTGCGCTATTCGCACAAAAACAGTGCCTCTCTTGCCCTTTTTCGCCCAGTGCTCCACCTGAACCGCAAATTCCCCCAAGCTTTGGAAAAGGATGAGATGACAAGTCCGGACGCCGATCGACTGAAAGCGCTCCTGCCGGCCGAGGTCGCCCAACGCGTCCAGTCGCTGCGGCTGGCCGAGGGCACGGCCAGCGTCGTGATCGATGCCACCGGCCTTTCGGTGCAGGACCGTGCCGGGCTGGAAGCCCGCGTCGCAGAGGCGCTGCAGGGCGCTCCCGGCGTTGCCGACGTGCGCGTGGCGGTGATGGCGGACAAGCCCTCGCGGCGCATCCTGGCGGTGGGATCGGGCAAGGGCGGGGTCGGCAAGTCCACCCTGGCCGCCAACCTTGCGGTCGCGCTGTCCCGCATGGGCCGCAAGGTCGGCCTGGTGGACGCGGATATCTACGGTCCTTCGCAGGCCCGGTTGCTCGGCACCGAGGGGCAGCGGCCCGTGGCCCATGAAAGCCGGCTGGTGCCGGTGGCCAGCGCGTTCGGCGTGCCGGTGCTGTCGATGGCCAATCTGCTGGAGCCCGGCCAGGCGATCGCCTGGCGCGGGCCGATGGTGGCCGGGGCGCTGACCCAATTGCTGGAAGGCCACTGGGACAATGCCGAGATCGTCGTCGTCGACCTGCCGCCCGGCACCGGCGACGTCCAGCTGACGATGCTGCAGAAGTTCAAGCCCGCCGGCGCAGTGATCGTCTCTACGCCGCAGGACTTGGCCCTGATGGACGCGACCCGCGCGATCGAGCTGTTCGAAAAGAGCGGCGTGCCCATCGTCGGGGTGGTGGAGAACATGGCGGGCTATGCCTGCCCCCATTGCGGCGAAGTGAGCGATCCCTTCGGTGCGGGCGGGGCCGAAGCGGCCGCGCGGGACATGGGCCAGGCCTTCCTGGGCCGCATCCCGCTCGACATCGTCATCCGCCGCGACAGCGATGCAGGCACGCCCCCGGCGGCCGGAAACGGACCGCAGGCGGAGGCGTTCGCCGCGCTTGCCGCGCGCGTTTCGGATTGGCTGGACAGCCACTGATGGCCTGGCCGCGCCTCTCTGTTTCCGGGGGGCATGCTTCCGAGGGTTCGGTGTCCGGCGCGCGGATCTCGCGCCGGGGGATCCTGATCGGCGCGCTCGCGGGCGGCGGGCTGGCGGTGGGCTACCTGCTGCGCCCCCGCCGCTTTCCGCTGCCGCTCGAACCCGGCCGCGACGAATATGCCTTTGGCGCCTGGATCAAGATCGCGGCGGACGGCGTGGTCAGCGTGGCGGTGCCGCAAGTGGAGATGGGGCAGGGTGTCACGACGCTGCTGCCGCAGATCGTCGCGCACGAACTCGGCGCGGACTGGCGGCAGGTGGCGGTCGAACCCGCGCCGGTCAGCGCGCTTTATGCCAATGCCGTGCTGGCCGCGAAGTGGGCGCCCTTGTGGATGCCCGCCATGCCCGCGCTGGCCGAGGCGCCGGACAGCTTCGCCGCGCGGCGCTGGGCCGAGGATCACCGCTTCAACGCCACGGCAGACGGTACCGCGGTCGCCGCCTATGAAGGCCCCGCCCGCGCCGCTGCCGCTTCGGCCCGCGCCTTGCTGGTCCAGGCCGCTGCCGCGCGCTGGAACGTCGCGCCCGAGGCGTGCGAAGTGTCCGGCGGCCTCGTCCTGCACGAGGGCAAGCGCCTGAATTTCGGACCATTGGCAGCGGAAGCGGCGACTTTCTCGCCGCCTGACCCGCCCCCGCTGCGGGCCGAGGCCATGGCCGAGAAGCCCGGCGAATTCCTGCCCGGCGCCCCCTTGCGCTACCCGCGGCTCGACCTTCCCTCGAAAGTGGACGGATCGTGGACTTTTGCCGGCGACGTCCGCCTGCCGGACATGGTCCGCGCCGCGATCCGCCAGGCGCCGATCGGGAAGGCAAGTCTCTCGGGCCTGGACGATGGTGCGGGCAAGGACCTGCACGGCTTCCTCCGTTTCGTCAAAGGGCCGGACTGGGTGGCGGCGCTGGCCGAGGACTGGTGGACGGCCGAGACGGCGCTGACCCGCGCCAGCCCCCGTTTTCGCGTCGCCCGGGGCAGCGACAGCGGCGATGTCGACAGTGCGTTGGACGAGGCGATGGCGATGGGCTCGCCCAGCCGCCTCCATATGGCGGGCGATGCGGCGGCCATCGCGGGCGCGCTGCCGGTCCAGATCCGCTACGAGGTCGCTCCCGCCGTCCATGCCACGATCGAGACGGCCAGCGCGACCGCGCGCTACGAGAATGGGCGCCTCGAACTCTGGATCGGCACCCAGGCGCCTGAGGCCGCCCGCGTGGCTGCGGCCGGTGCGCTGGGTCTGCAGGCGGCCGATGTCGTGCTCTATCCGATGCCGATCGGTGGCAGCTTCGACCGGCGCCTGGAATGCGCCCATGCCGCGCAAGTCGCGGTTCTGGCCCGCGAGGCCCGGCGGCCGGTTCAGCTTACTTTCTCGCGGCGGCAGGAGCATTTCACCACCATGCCGCGGGCGCCGGCCGTTGCGGTCATGGCTGCCCGCCCCGATGCGGAAGGGCGGCCGACCGGCTGGCGCGCAAGGATCGCCGCGCCGGCCACCGCGCGCGCGTTCGGTCGGCGCTTCTTCTCGGGAGAGTCCGCGTTCGATGCGCTGGACGCCGTTGCCGAGGCTGCCGATCCGATGGCGGTGGAAGGGGCGGTTCCGGCCTATGCGGTACCGAACCTGGCCGTCGACCACATTCCGGCCGCGATCGGCCTGCCGACCGGCCGGATGCGCGGCAATGCCCATGGTTACACCGCGTTCTTCAACGAGAGCTTCGTGGACGAACTGGCGCACCGGGCCGGGCGCGAGCCGCTGTCGTTCCGCATGGCGATGCTGGGGCATGACCCGCGCCTGGCCGAATGCCTCCAGCGCGCGGCGGGCCTGGCGCAGTGGGGCGGCGGCGGGGACAACAGCGGGCAGGGCATCGCCTGCCACGTCATCGGCGAGGGCCGGATCGCCGTGGTCGCCAGCGCCCGGCGCGACGAGAACGGCGTGCGCGTGGACCGGCTGAGCGCCGTGGCGGACATCGGCCGCATCGTGAACTACGATGTGGCCCGCCAACAGGTCGAGGGCGGGCTCGTCTTCGGCCTGGGCCTCGCGCTGGGATGCAGCCCGAACTATGCGGGCGGCCGGCCCGATGGGGAGCGCCTGTCCGACCTTGCCTTGCCGACCCTTGCCGATTGCCCGGCGATTGAGGTCGACTTCATCGAGAGCACGGAAGACCCCGCCGATCCGGGCGAACTGGGGGTTGCCGTGGTTGCCCCTGCGGTGGCCAATGCTCTCTTTTCGGCGACGGGGCTCCGCTTCCGCCGCCTTCCGCTCTTTGCCGAGGATATGTAATGGCCACCAGAGACCGGCAATCGGCCGAACCGTGCCGCGCCGAACAGGCCGATGGCGGGATCGGCGTGCTCCTCGTGAACCTCGGCACGCCGGATGCGCCCACTGCCCCGGCGGTGCGGCGTTACCTGGCCGAATTTTTGTCCGATCCGCGCGTCGTGGAGATCCCGGCCATCGCCTGGAAGCCGATCCTCCACGGCATCGTCCTGCGCACCCGTCCGGCCAAGTCCGCCCATGCCTATCAGCAGGTCTGGACTCCCGACGGCTCCCCGCTGGCCGCGATCACCCGGGCCCAGGCCGGGCGGTTGCAGGAGCGGCTGGGTGCGCGCGCGCGCGTGGACTGGGCCATGCGCTACGGCAATCCGTCCTTGCCCTCGCGGCTTGAGGCGATGACGCAGGCCGGCTGCGAGCGCATCCTGATCGCGCCGCTCTATCCGCAATATTCCGGTGCGACCACGGCCTCGGTCATGGACAAGCTGGGCGAGGCGCTGGGCACCATGCGGGCGCAGCCCGCGATCCGCACCCTGCCGCCCTATTTCGACGACCCCGCCTATATCGATGCCCTGGAGGCCGACCTGCTGGGCCAGGTGGAGGCGTTGGACTTCCGGCCCGAAGTGCTGTTGCTCTCTTTCCATGGCATGCCGCAGCGCACGGCCGACCTGGGCGATCCCTACTATCCCCACTGCCTCGAAACCGCCCGCCTGCTCACCGAGCGTCTGGCCCGGCGCCGTCCGGACTTGCGGATCGAGACGAGCTTCCAGTCCCGCTTCGGCCGCGCCCGGTGGCTGGAACCCTCGACCGAAGACGTGCTGGCGGCCGAGGCGAAGGCCGGAACACGGCGCCTTGCGATAGCAGCGCCCGGCTTTTCGGCAGACTGCGTGGAAACGCTGGAGGAACTGGCGATTCGCGGGCGCGAAGTCTTCGAGGGAGCGGGCGGGGAGACGATGGCCGTGCTCGGCTGCCTGAACGACGGGGCCGCGGGCATGGACATGCTCGAAGCCCTCGTCAGGCGCGAGCTATCCGGCTGGTAACAAGGATTTAACCTTAGTTCGCGTTGACTCCCCCGGGCTTCGACCTACCCGTTGTCGGCAGGTTTCGGAGCGGGGGCGAACGAAGATGCGGGATAGGGACTTCGCCGATTTCACCTATGGCGGGCAGCAGGACGCATCCGGCGGCCGGGCGGTCTCGCTGGCGATCTTCGCGGACCGACCGCATCTGCGCGCGACCATGCGTGAGGATGCCGTGGGCGCCGGGCTTGATGTTGCCGTGGCCGCCCCTCTCGATGCGCTTCTCGGCAATGCAGGAAAGCCGCGGGCCGACGTGGTCCTGCTCGATTGTCCCCTGGTCGATGCCGCTACGATGGCGGCGCTCGCCCGGCTGGACATGCAGGCGGCCGGCGGGGGTACGCGGCTGATCGTCTCGACTTCGGTGGACGCGCTCGACGACGTCTTTGCCTGCATGGACATGTCGGCACCGCTGCTGCTGGTCGATCCCAACCGCGCCGAGCGGGTGATCGCGCTGGGGCAGGTCCTGGCCGGTTTTCCCGCCGCGCGCCTGAGGGAACTGTCCGAAGACGACCGGCTGATGCTGCTGCGCCTTACCGAACAAGTGGGCCAGATCGCCGGTCATATCGACCGCCTGGCCCCGCGCGAGGCCGAATCGCCTTTCGCGAGATCGTCCGGTTCGGCGGGCGTCGTCACCGCGCCGCGCGGCGCGGCGCCGGCAGGCCAATCGCCACGCGACATGGCGGCAGGACGCGCGATCCCCCTTGCCGGCACGGCGGCGCTGCCCGAGGCCCGGTCGATCCGCCGCGTGATCCGCCAGCGCCAGCTGCGTTCGCGCTTCATCGAAGGCGAGTTCTTCGCGGACCCCGCCTGGGACATGCTGCTCGATCTCGCGGCGGCGCGGGTGGAGGGCAAGCAAGTCTCCGTCACCTCGCTCTGCATCGCCTCGGGCGTTCCGCCCACTACGGCGCTGCGCTGGATCGGGGCGCTCGTCCAGGCCAACCTGTTCCAGCGCGTCTGCGACGAAAACGACCGCCGCCGCGCCTTCATCGAACTCACGGGCGATGCCGCGGACCGTCTGGCCGCCTACTTCGGCGAGATCGCCTCGATGGGCGCGCTCCCGGTCTGAGGCCGCGGCTTTCGTTGTTTCGAAGGATGTCGGGAAGTGGTGCCGCTTACAGGATTCGAACCTGTGACCCCATCATTACGAATGATGTGCTCTACCAACTGAGCTAAAGCGGCTTGCCTTGGTGGGTTCGGGTTGAAAGCCGTACCGGGGCAGGGGGCGCCTTTACCGAGCGGCGCAAGATCGCGCAAGGGGCTTTGCGGCCAAAGGCGATGAACTTTTTCGAATTCTTTCCGGTTACAGGCCGTAGCGCAGCTTGATGGCTCGATATCGCTCCAGCAGCATGACGGCGCGGGCTGCGGGATCGGCTTTTGCCGTGGATTTCGGCAGGTGGTTCGCAAGCTCCGCGGCCTTTACCAGATGCGTGCGGAAGGTGGCGGGCTGCTGGCTCATCAGGTTGCGGTAAGTGAGGTTGCCGTCCGAAAACCCCTGGGTGTCGAGCCAGTTGTGGAGGCCGGGGTCCCGATGCGCGAGTATCAGGCGGACGACGCCGTCTTCGTCGACTGCCGTTCGCGCCGGGGTGTAGCTGACCGGGCGGTGGAGGAAGTCCATCGATCCCATCAGCGCGCCGCCCATGCCGAACAGCCAGAAGCCTTCGTGAAAGTCCATCTCGACGATCAGTGCTTCGTCGGGTTCGAGGTGCCAGACCATGTGCGCGGCCATGCGCCCGCGCTTGGCGTCGCTGGCGTCGTTGGCGGCCTTGTCCGCCGGGAACATGTTGAGGCTGGCCGGGTCGCAGACTCCGCGTGAGGTGAGCCAGGCGTGTTCGGGCCAGTCGCGCATCAGGCCGGTGACGAACTGGCCCGCCCAGTCCATCGCCTCGGTCATCTGCGGGGGAGTGGGCAGGGGGCGGGGGGAGTCCATGCCGATCCGTTCGATGGATAGCGTGGTCGGCGTTTCGCCCCAGGCGTCGAAGGCTTCGCGGATGAACAGCTTGCGCGTGCCGGGCGTGGTGGGGAGCCAGTTCCTGTCTTGCTGCGGGCCGCCGATGGTCACTTCGAAGCGGCCATCGGCGTCGGTTTCGATCTGGTGGCCGAACAGGTTGGCTTCGGGAATGTCGCCGAAGGGTTCGTGCAGGCTGGGCCAGTCGGTGCCGGGGATCTTGTCCGGGCGTGCGCCTTGCACCGTGACGTTGAGCCAGCGGGCGGTGCCGCGTTTGCCGCTGAGGCGGTAGACGTGGTCGCCGGAGATCCATGCCTGCCGGTAGGTGAAGTCGGCCAGGTCGCCGCCCAGTTTCATCGTCGGCGTGGTGAACGGGTGGATCTGCGGGAAGGCCGGATCGCGCGTTTCCAGCGCAAGGTCGAAGGCCTGGCCGAGGTTCTGGGTGAGGAAGCGGAAGGCATCGGCGCGTTGGAGCGGGTTTGCCGGGTTGGCGTCCTTGAAGGCGGATCGGCCGGCGTGCTTCAGCTGTTCGCAGAAGGTGTCCCATGCGGTCTTGAGGGCTGCGTCGTCGGGTCCGTCGCCATAGGCCATCGTGTCATGCTCCCAGCTTGGTGAGGAGGTCGGAAAGGGTGCGCGCCGCGCGGGTGCAGGCTTTGGCGGGGCCTTCCGCCTCGATACGCGGGCCGAGCAGTTCGAGGTCGAACAGGCCGGTGTAGCCGAGGTCCAGCACGTCGCGCAGGATCGCTTCCAGTGGCACCGCGCCGTCTCCGGGCACGGCGCGGCAGGGCGTGGTGCGGTCGCCGGGGACATGGTCGCTCACTTGCACGAGGCCGGTGTGCGGCAAGGCTTCGGCCAGCTTCTCACGCAAGTCCGCCTCGTACCAGCAGGCGTGGAGGTCGACGCAGAGGCCGATCTGCGCGAGCCGCGCGAGGCGCAAGGCGTCGGGCAGGGTGTGGGCGATGTGGATGTCCACCGTCAGCGGCGAGGCGTTTTCGACCAGGAGCGCGACGCCTTGTCGCGCGGCGTGTTCGCGGCAGGGGGCGAGCAGGTCCGCGAAGCGCTCGGCGGCCTGTTCCCAGAGCAGCGCGCCGCGTCCACCGGTGATGAGGTAGATCGACGGCGCGCCGAGTTCGGCGGCCATGTCGATCACTTTCATCAGCCCATCGGCAGCGCCTTCGGTATGGCTTGCTAGGTCGGGCTGGAGCGCGAAGGGATGGTTGATGCAGCCGATCCGGACTGTGCCATGCTGCACCGCCTCGCGCGCAGCACGAAGCTCGCTCGCTTGCATCAGTCGCGGCGAAACGAGCGTGGCATGCTGCACCCCGATCTCATAGCAGAAGTCGAGGAAGGGGCCGGTCTCCCGGTCCATCATCGCCACTTGGTGCAGGCTGACGCGGGGGTGCATCAGCGCTGCTCGATCTCTACGCCGAATCGGGCGCGGAAGGGGGCGAACTCTGAGTTCAGCGCGTCGATGTCATAGCCGGCATCGACCAGCACTTGCGTCGAGTAGTGGAACTTGCCGTGGCGGTCGCCCTTGTTCTCCGCGAGGTAGCGCCGCATCGCATCTTCCGCTTCTGGCGTGAAGGGGCGGCCGGCGAAGGCGTAGTAATCGCGGATCACGCCAATCGGATTGGTGACGAAATCGCGATAGCGCACATGGTGGATGCGCGGGTCGTTTGCCAGCGGGTGGGCCATCGTATTGCCGATCGACCAGCGCACGCGCTCCAGATGGGCGCGGGCTTCCTTCACCAGATCGATCTTGCCGACCACGCCATCCATGATGTCCGCCATCATCATCGTCGAACTGGCGGCGACCATCACCGGGTCGCGGTGCAGCCAGACCAGCGAGGCATCGGGATAGGTGTCGAAGAAGGCGTCCAGCCGCGTGGTGTGGAAGCCCTTCAGCACCCAGTGGCGCGGCGGGCGCCGGTATTGCAGCGCTTGCAGCATGGCCTTGTGGATGCGGTATTGCGCGGGCGGATCGGTGGGCAGGCCGAAGGAGAGGTTCTGCATCGGCACGCGCCACCAGGCGGTGGGGGTCATCACCCGGAAGTCGAAGGCCCAGGTGCGCTCGTCTTCGGGCAGACCATTGCCCAGCATGTCGTTGTACGGGTGGCAGTGCAGCCAGCGCGGCATCTTGGCGTTGATCTCGCGCCATTCGGCATCGGCCTGTGCGATGCGGGGATCGGTGCCCTCGACGGTGCCCGGCGGTGGCGAGGGGTGCATCACCTCCCAGAACCGCAGCGCCCGTGCGCCGGGATCGACCGCAAGCAGGGCGTGCATCAAGGTCGTGCCCGAACGCGGTTCGCCGCTGACGAACATGGGGCGGTCGATCACTTCCTCGGCCAGCGGGAAGCGCTTGCGGTCTTCGAAGAAGCGCAAACGGTCTGTCAGCAGCCAGAGCACGTTCTCCGCTGCTGCTGCGCGTCCTGCCGCGTCCATGGCGATGCCGTGGATGTGGTCCACGGCGAGGGCGAAGCGTTCGGGAAAGCCATCATCCGCCCAGTCGGACAGGCCGGTGCGCTGCTGCGCTTCTCGCAGCAATTGCTGCGCGTTGAGGTGGCTCATGTCAGCCCTCCACCAGACGCGCGATTTCGTCCTCGGTTTCGCGGACTTTGGCGGCGCTACTGGCGGAGAACTTCATGCCGCCCATCGCGCCATATTCCATCAGCTTGTAGACGCGCATCCCGGCATCCGCGAAGCCCTTGATCTTCCGTGCCACTTCCTTGGGTGTGCCGGTGGGAAGCACGTCGCGGATCGCCTGCGGGTTCATCTCCTCGCAGAATTTCACCATTTTCTCACGGCTGAGGCGCACCGGATCGAAGTCCATGATGCCGCGCCAATCCGGGCCCATCGGGTGTTCGTAGCCGAATTGCGCAAGGTCCTTCGCGGTCATCATCAGGATGATCGACTTCACCATCGGGGCGCGCAGCATTTCGTCGATTTCGTCAGGCTCGCCGATCAGGCACATCTGGGTGATCGCGGGGGTGAAGTGGCTCATGTCGCGCCCCGCCGCGTCGCCTGCGTCGAGGATGACCTTCAGCTTCGCCGCATAGTCCTCCGGCGTCCACGATCCGGCCGGCCACCAGCCATCCGCCTCGCGTCCGGTGATCGAGAGCATGCGCGGACCCGCCGCGCCCAGCCAGATCGGCGGCGCCTTGCCCTCGTAGAACTCGGTATCCATCCGCGCGTGGTGGAGATGGAAGAACTGCCCTTCGAAATCGACCGGGCCGTCCGCATGCCACAGCAGCTTGATGACCTTGATCGCTTCTTCCAGCCGCCCCACCGGCTTGTCGAAATCGAAGCCGTAGGGGACGGTGTTTTCCAACTCGCCCGAACCGAGGCCCAGGATAAAGCGGCCCTTTGACAAGTGGCTGATCGTCAGCGCCGTCTGCGCCAGCAACGAGGGGTGGCGGCGCACGGTATCGACCACGGTGGTCGCCAGCGGCGTATTCTTCGTCAGCACGGCGGTGGCAGCGGCGACGGCCAGCCCGTCGAGATGGCGGTGCGGACTGGGCGATGCTTTGGCGAGATCGGTGAACTCCGGCGTCCAGATCGAATCGGGCCAGAAGCTGACCATGTGATCGGGCAGCCAGATCGAGTGATAGCGGCCCGAATCGTAGTCCTGCGCCATGTCGATGCCCAGCGGCAGGGTGGTTCGCAGGAAGGCTGCGGGCTGCACTTTCATGATGTGATCCTCTCAGGCCGCGTCCGCCAATCGTTGGGGTGATGGTTCGGCGCCGCTCGTTGTCTCCATGGCCGCTTGTGGGTTAGCCCTCGGCTCAGGCACATTCCCATTTGGGGATCACGGACATGCTGCAAGGAGAGGACGCGGCGCTGCTGGTGCCGCTGATCGAGGGACTGGTGGAAGACCCGCCCTGGCGGCGCTTCCTCGATGCCTTGCGGGCGCGCGTTGCAGCGGACTATGCCAGCCTCGTGTTCCGGCCTCTGCCGATGGGTACGCCAGAGGCGCGCGTGATCCACCTCTACTCCGGCCAGCCTTCTCCCCCCCCGATCTCGCGGCTCTATCGGGAGAGCCTCTATCTGCGCGACCCGATGCCCTATCACGCCATGCAGGAGGGCCGGACCCATGCGCTGCACGAATTGCTGCGTTTCGGCGACCCCAAGCACGATGCCTATCTCGACMAGCTGCTCGCGCCTTCGGGCATGAACCATATGCGGATGATCCGCTTTGCCGAGGCGGGCGGCGTGAACGGCTGGATCACGATCACCCGGCGCGACGGGGAGTTCTCGGAGGAGGTCGACGGCCTGCTCGAAGACCTGGCCCCGCATCTGCGCGCCGCGCTCGGCAGCTTCGTGGCGCTGGAGCGCGAGCGCATGGGTGCGGAGATCGAGCGCGAGGCAGTGCGGCGGATGAACTTCGGTTGGGTGACGCTCGACGGGGAGGGGCGGGTTCTGGATGCCGATCCGCTGGGCGCGCGGATGCTGGCGGGCTCGAACGGCCTGACGCGAACGCGCGATGGGCGGCTCAGCGCGCATGATGCCAGGCTGCGGCGGCAACTCTCCGAAGCGGTCGGCGAACTGGCGCGTGACCCGGACGCCCGGCCGCGTGCGCTGGTGCTCTGCCGGGAGCCTTGGCTCGACCTGCTGCTCGTGCCCTCCGGCCGGCGCATGGGCACGACGCGGGCGGCGCCGGCAGTGCTTTGCTACCTGCACGCCGATCACTGGTCTTCGGCCGACCGTTGCGGGCAGCTTGCACAATTGTTCGACCTCACCGCCAGCGAGGCGCGGTTGGCCCTGGCTTTGAGCCGGGGGCTGTCGATCGCCGAGGCCGGGCCGGAAGTGGGGCTTACGGTGGAGTCGGCGCGGACCTACTCCAAGCGTATCTACGCGAAAACCGGAGCGCGGGGGCAGGCGGATCTGGTGCGGTTCATCCATCGCAGTGTGCTGGCGATTGCTTGAAGGAAGCAGAGGGAAGCCTTGGGGCATGGACCCCTGCGTCTTTCCATGCCTCTTCTCAACTTGGATACATTCCCCGCACCTCGCAGTAGCGATTTGAACAGTTGTTCAGCATTTTCCGTTGACTTCGCCCGGAGCCCTTGCCAGCAAATGGATACGAAGCGGCCGACAGGTGCCGCGCGAACGAGTGGAGAAGGCATGTCGGGCCAGCTTGCAGGAAAGGTCGCGCTCGTTACCGGCGCGTCGTCAGGGATCGGGGAGGCCGCGGCGCTTTGCCTGGCCGAGGCGGGGGCAACGGTCGCCGTCTGTGCGCGCCGGGTGGAGCGGCTCTCCGGGCTGGTCGCCCAGATCGAGGCGGCGGGCGGCAAGGCGCTGGCGATCCCCGGTGACATGACCCTGGAAGACGACGCGCGCGGGGCGGTGGAGAAGACCGTCGAAGCGTTCGGGCGGATCGACATTCTCATCAACTCGGCCGGAATCATGGAAGCGGGCGGGATCGAGAACTGCGATACCGCGATCTACCGCCGGGTGATCGACATCAACCTGATGGGCACCGTCTACACCAGCGCCGCCGCCGTGCCGCACATGCTGGAGCAGGGCGTGGGCGACATCATCACCATCTCCTCGCTCGCCGGGCGCAAGGGCGGTCCGATGACCAGCGCCTATTCGGCCAGCAAGCACGCCGTGAACATGATGACCGACGGGATGCGGCAGGAACTGGGCGGCCGGAACATCCGCGTCACCACGCTGATGCCCGGCGCGACCGAGACCGAAGTGGCGGATTCGATCTCCGACCCGCAGTGGCGCACCGCGATCAAGGCCCATGTCAGCAAGGAAGGCGCCGTGAAGCCGCGCGATATCGGCGAGGCTCTGGTCTTCATCCTCGCCATGCCGCGCCGGACGAACATCTCCGAAATCTCGATCCGCCCGACCATCGATACCAGCGCCTGAGGGAGAATGAACATGGCTGGAAGGCTTCAGGATAAAGTCTGCATCGTCACCGGTGCCGGTTCGGGCATGGGCAAGGCGATGGCCGAGCTGTTCCACGCGCAAGGCGCCAGGCTGGTGCTCGCGGACATTTCGGGCAAGCAGGACGAAGTGGCGGCCGCGCTCGGCGGCGACGCCGTGGGCGTGCAGTGCGACGTCTCCGACGAGGCGCAAGTGCAGGCGATGATCGCCGCGGCCGAGGACCGCTTCGGGCGGCTCGACGTGCTCTGCAACAATGCCGGATTCGGCGGGCCGATGGCGCCGCTGCACACCCAGTCGCTGGAGACCTGGGACCGGGTTCACGCCACCAACTTGCGCGGCGCGTTTCTGGGCATGAAGTACGGCATCACGTCCATGCTCAAGACGGGCGGCGGGGCGATCGTGAATACGACATCGGCCTCGGGCGTGGTCGGATGGAAGCATCATTCGGTCTACGGCGCGGCCAAGGCGGGCGTGAACCAGCTCACGAAAACAGCGGCGCTGGATTATTCGGACCAGGGCATCCGGATAAACGCCATAGCGCCGGGCACGATGTGGACCGGGCTGGTCGAGGCATCGCGCACCCATGCCGAGCCGCCGGCCGAGTTTCCGGTGCTCGCGGGCATTCCGATGGGGCGCTGGGGCCTGGCGAAGGACATCGCCCAGGCCGCGCTCTACCTCGCCAGCGACGAATCGGCTTACGTGACCGGCGTGGTCCTGCCGGTGGACGGCGGATATTGCATCGGGTTTTCGGGCATGGGGGCAGAGCGCCCCGGCATCGCCAGCGCCAATCCGGGCTGAGTGCGAAAACGGGGCGCCCCAGAGGCGCGGCGCCGGCCACTCGATCCGCCAGACCTCGGCGAGGAGGTCACCCCCTTGCGATAACTTCCCCCCCGGGATTATCGCTCTGGGCGAATGTGGGCCGGCGCCGCGATCCGGTCGGGGCCGGATTGGAAACCGTACAAAGCCGGCGGCAGCCGCCATGGGCTGAATTCAGCCGATAGTGGTCAGGCTGCCGCCGAGTTATGAAATTTGCCTGCCGGTAGAGCCTTGCCGTGGGGTCGCATCACGGGTCGGCCGGTTCGCGGCAGTGTCCGGGCCAGATGCGTTGCCACTTCCGATTCGAACAAGATGGTTATGACAGCTTCTCGCCAACCGCGCCGTGAGGCAGATCACGCTCCGTTTTCGTCCCGGCCGTAACGCCAGCCGGCAACAGGATTGCCTGCCGATGGCAAGCCGCCTAGCAACGCGGCCATGACCGTTTCAGAGATCGCCCGGGTAGACCCTTTCCACGCCATGGCCATCGGCCGCCTCGCTTACGAACTGGCGGGCGAAGGGCGGGACGTGATCCACATGGAATATGGCCAGCCTTCTACCGGAGCGCCGGCGGCCGCCATCGCCGCGGCCCACCGCGTGCTGGACAGCGACCCCGGCGGCTATTGGGAAAGCACGGCTCTGCTGGAGCGCATCGCCCGGCACTACCGCGAGGCTTATGACGTCGGGATCGACCGCGAGCAGGTGATCCTGACTTGCGGCGCCTCGCCCGCATTCGTGCTGGCGCTTTCCAGTCTCTTCGTGCCCGGCGCGCGGGTCGCCCTGGCCCGGCCCGGCTATGTTGCTTACCGCAATACGCTGAAGACGCTTTACCTCGAACCGGTGGAGATGGCCTGCGGACCGGCCGAGCGCTATCAAGTGACGGCCGCGGCACTGGATGCGCTGGACCCCGCGCCGGACGGGCTGATCCTGGCCAGCCCGGCCAACCCCACGGGAACCGTGATCGCGCCCGAGGAACTCGCGGCCATCGCGGAGGTCTGCCGCCGTAAGAACATCCGCGTCGTCTCCGATGAAATCTACCATGGCCTGGCCTATGGCGCGCCGGCGCAGTCGACGCTGCAGCATCTGCCGGAAGCGGTGGTGGTAAACAGTTTCTCCAAGTATTACTCGATGGCGGGCTGGCGCCTTGGCTGGCTGGTGGTGCCGCCCGAAGTCGTCGCCCCGGCGCGCGCGCGGATGAACAACCTGTTCCTCACGCCCTCGGTCCTGGCCCAGCACGCGGGCCTGATCGCCATGGACGAGACCGCCGAACTGGAAGGCCATGTCGAGGGCTATGCCCGCAATCGCGAACTGCTGCTGGCCGCGCTGCCCAGCCTCGGCCTCGACCGGATCGCCCCGCCCGACGGCGCGTTCTACATCTACGCCGACATCGGCCATCTGACCGAGGACAGCTTGGCCTTCTGCCAGCAATTGCTGCGCGACACCGGAGTCGCCACGGCTCCGGGGATCGACTTCGACCCGGTCGACGGGCACCGCTTCATCCGCTTCAGCTTCGCGGTCTCGACCGCCCTGGTGCAAGAGGCAATCGCGCGCATGGTGCCGTGGTTCGCGAGCAGGGCGGAAGCGCGTTCGGCCTGAGGCCATTCAGGCGGGGCAATCGCCGATCCGCGCCCCCGTCACCCGCCTGCGATACCGTTGCTTGAAATTAGAACCCTCGCCCAAGATCGAGACGGCCGTGTCCATCGTCTCGGCGCCTACCTTGCCGTGTACGTCGTAGCTCAGGGAATACATGCCGGCTGCGCAAGTCTTGCCGCCGGTCACTTTGCCGCTTTTGATCTTCACGGTCGAACGCGTGCACAATCCGTCTTCGGCAAGGCCGGTGGCGGCGGCCAGAAGTCGCTCCAGCGCATCGTCATGCTCGCCCGCTGCAATGCAGACGGTATAGGTCTTTCCAGGCCTCAGCTGAAATTCCCGGGGGGGCTTTTCGTTGAATGTCGCGGACTCCTTGATCTGCCACAAGCCCGGCGTGACTTGCGGCCGCCCGCCGATGACGACGATCTCCGCAGCCGGCGCTTCGCTGGGCACGGCGGTCGGCGTCGATGGCGGCAGGCGCGGAACGGTCGCGGCGAGATCGACCGGCTCGCTCTCGGCCGGATCCCAGCGCGGCGGCCGATAGGCAACCGAGGCGATCCGCTCGGCCAGGCAGGCCTTGGCCGGGACTGCGTCACGGAAGCCGTCCTTGATGCAGGCATTGAGCACGGTGCAGACGAAGCGATCGATGTCGGCATCGCCGCTGGAAATCATGACATCGCAGCGCTTCATGTGCGCGCCCCATAGCGCATAGTTCAGTTTTACGCGGCGTATCTTCCGGCCAATCACGACGATGTCTTCGCCCGAGGGAATCGCGGCGGCGGCAGGCTCGGGCGTTTGCGCGCGCGAATGGGCGAACAGTGCCGCACATGCGAGCCCCGCAGCGGCAAGACAGGCCAGAGCGCGTCGCACGTCGATCCTCCCTCCCTCCCCGCGAGGTCGTGCCCCGCTTCGGCACTCGAATTCCGTGCGCGGCGTTAGTCCCGCCGGGCGAAGATCATCGCAGTGTCCGTACCGCCGTGGTCCTCGTAGCGAACCACCATTTTCTCGAACCCATTCTCGTGAAACAGACGCAGCACCGCATCCAGCGGATACTCGTTCATCTGCATGACCGGCGTATCGGCAGCCCGGCCGTCGATCAGGTTCATCACCGCTTGCCCACCGGGAACCGCATGGCGAATACGGTAGCGCAGTTCGCGCCACTTGCCGTGATTGCGTTTCGTGGACAGCTGGATGAGGCACCCCCCGCCCGGTCGTACTCGGCCGAGCAACTGGCCGAGCAGGTTCATGCCGCGGTCCACGGGGATATGCTGAAGCACGATACAGCTGTTGACGAAATCGTACGTGCCCTCAACCCGTGAGAGCGCATCGTCGGAAAGAACGTAGTCGATCTGCCGCCCGGCGCTGTTGCGACGCGCTTCCTCCAGCATGGCGGGGGCTATATCGAGCCCCGTCACGGTTTCGAAGTGATCGGACAGCGGAATTGTCAGCCGTCCCACCCCGCACCCGAAGTCCAGCGCGCGCTGGCGCGGTAGCGGGCCGAAATGCGCTTCGAACTGGGTGAGCCAATGCGCCACGAAGGCCTGCCCGCTTTCGAAGAAATTCTGCCGATGATCCTCGATGCGGTCGCTGCGAAAACGCGCATCGGTGAGAACTGCATAATAAGGGTCGCGTTCACCCCATAGACGCCAATTGTGATCGCTGTCAGCCATCGTATCTCTTTAGTATCGCTGGTCTTCACTGCCAAACGGGAAGGCGTGATTTCAAAGTTTTAATGTGGAGATCCGGCGAGATCCGCCGGATCCGGAAGTCTTTTCGGGGCGCTGTCAGGCATCGCCCCTGCGAACGCGCTGCGATTGACCGCGGACGCGCCTCGGCGCTTCTCTTGCTGTGAAAAGAAGGGTGGAGGGGAACGATGGCCACATTCGTGCTGGTTCATGGCGGCGGCCATGGTGGGTGGTGTTACAAGCTGGTCGCCCAGCGGCTGCGGGCCATGGGGCATGAGGTGCATGCTCCTTCCTTGAGCGGTCTGGCGGATCGTGCGCATGTGCTCAGCCAGGCGATCGACCTGGATACGCACATCGATGACGTGGCCGGCTTGCTGGAGTTCGAGGATCTGACGCAGGCCATTCTCGTGGGGCACAGTTATGGCGGCATGGTCATTACCGGGGCCGCGGACCGCAAGCCGGAGCGGGTCGGGCACCGGGTCTATCTCGATGCCGCTTATCCGCGCGATGGCGAATCGCTTTACGAACATGCCCATGAGCAGATCCACATGGCCCGGCAGGGTCTGCACGACGTGGGCGGCGTGCCGATGGTCATGGCGCCGATGCCGGGCTTCGCGGCGTTCTTCGGGGTGACCGATCCCGAACTCGGCGCCTGGACCGATGCCAGGCTGACGGCGCAGCCCTGGAAGTGCTTCGAGCAGAAGATCGTCTTCCGCAACGAGGCGGCCATGCGGGCGATCCCGGAAAGCCACCTGATCTGCACATCGACCATTCCCGGCCGCGACATGAAGCTGCTCGATGCGCGGTCTCACGGGCGCGTGTGGGATATCGACACCGGGCATGACCTCATGCTGACCGAGCCGAAATGGGTCGCAGAACGCCTTGATGCCATCGCCCAGGGCACCTGACTCGATTGCTCTTGGGCAGGCTTCCGAAAGCAAGCCCTTGAATCTGCTGGTCGCACGTGCAGAAGATTTAACCGCGATTAGCGTTTCAGGAATGGCCCCGCCCCTGTAGCAGGATGGCACGCGCCCTTGATCCGACCCGGCGCGCGGATTGACAGTCCGCGCCGGTTGGGGACTTTGGCGTACCAAGCAACAACACGGTGGCGAGTCCCTTGACCCAGCACGTATGCAGTACGGAAGTGTGGATCGCGCGCCTGCGCGACTTCTTGCACGATTGTGCGGGCAGTGCGCCCTCCGAGGAACACGACCGTATTCGCGAGGGTCTGTTGCTGTTCCTCCACGATCCTGCGCGAGGGGAGAAACGGCTTGGCGCTGGCCAGAAACCCGAGCCGAAGTCGGCGCACAAGCTGGACCCCGCCGCGATCGAGGCCATGTTGGCTTGCGGCGCCACCGAGAGTGCAGTCCTGGCGCTGATCGGTCCCAACGATACTTTCATGCTTTCGCGCGGGCTGAACGGAACCTGCCTCGCTACCCTGGTGATGGCGGATGGCTCCGAAGAGATGATCTGCGAGGCGGCGACGCTGTCGCTGGCGCTTCTGGCGGCTTATGTCTCCAAGCTGCTGACCGGAATGGAGCGCCGAGACACGGAAGCGGCGCCCGTCACGCTGCCTTCGGGGGTACGCCTCCACTAAGCCGGGCCAAGGGCCGATTTTTCCGGAACAGGCGGCGCAGATGTGCGAACGGGGCGGCGCTCCGCACGGTCGCACGTCGAGCGGAGGCGCCGCCAGTTCGGGTTCATTCGCGTTCCCGCGAACGCTTCGGGCCGGGAGGGGAATACGGCCGGGTTTGCCGAAGCGCGCGGGGCCGGCGCTGTTGGAGTGGCGTGCCGGCGCGAGCGTTGTGACACGGGATCGCTTAAGCATTGGTAGGGCGGCCCTTAGGGTCATGTCCGTGTCCGCTCGCCCGTCAGTTCACCAGCGAAGCCTCTATGGCGATGCGGATCGCGTCGGACGTGTGGTTGGCGCCCAGCTTGTTCAGCATGTTGGCGCGGTGGATTTCCACGGTGCGCGGACTGATCGAGAGCCGTTCGCCGATCAGCCGGTTCGAAAGGCCGCTGGCGACGCCGCCCAGCACTTCACGTTCCCGCCGGGTCAGGCGATCGATCCGGGCGCGGGCCATGACTTCGCGCAGCTTGGCATTGCCGACATGCTCGGCGCGGTCGATCGCGCGCGCCAGCGTGGCGTTGAGTTCCTCCGCGGCGATGGGCCAGGCGATATAGTCGATCGCGCCGTCAAGCACGGCCTGGACTATGCGGTTGGCGTGGGGATGTTCGCTGAAGGCGATGATCGGGAACCACTCGCCATGACGGGCCATGTTGTCGATCAGGTCGTCGATCACGCCGGGCTCGTCGTGGATGAGGATGACCCCGGAGCGGGGCCAGGCGCTGGCGATCTCGGAAATATTCTCGAAGGGTTCGACATGTATCTGCCCGGTCGAGAGGGCATGACTGATGGCGGCGCGTCTTCGCAGATCGTTGTCGATCAGGATGAGATTGGAAATCCGCTCCATGCGTATTCTCCCTTTTCGGCTTGTGCCTAGGGGGATATCGCATGATCGCTTTCATGCGCGCTGGACCTGCTCCAAAATCGACCTATGATCCGCCTCCCGGCAACGAGACGCGCGGGGCACTGCGGGTTTCGGCAACCGAAACGGCAACATTTCCCGTGCCGTGAACCGTCAGCGCTGGGCGAGCAGGGCCTGTCCGATCTCGGCGAAGTCGGCGCGCAGGGCCGCAAGGCTGCGGGCGTCGAAAGCGATGGCGCTGTCCAGCACGGTGCGGCGCGCGGCGTCGTAAAGCTGGTTGAGCGCAGCGGCCACCTCGCTCTCGCCCGAGACGCCGAGATGCAGGGCGGTGATCGCCGTGAGCGCGCGCGTCAGCGAGCGGCTCTTGAGCCCGTTGTCGCCGTTGCGGTCGGCATGGATGGCGGTGCCCAGCGCGGCCACGAGGTGTTCGTAGCACAAGTGGACCAGTTCCGCCGGCCCGGCCCCGCTGACGCGCGCATCGAAGTCTACCCGGCGATAGGCTTCGACCGGGGAAAGCTGGCGCCGCATCTCAACTGCTCTTGTTCCACTGGGCGATCTGGTTCTGCAGCATCGTCAATGTCGATTTCGACACGCCGATCCGCGCTTCGGAGACGGAGAACTGCGAGGAGAGGCGGGCGCGGAGCTTCTCCTGCTGTTCCGCCAGACTGCTCCGGTCATCGGAAATCTGCGCGAGCAACTTGGTATAGCGCGAGATCGAGCCGCCCAGAGAGCTGGTATCGGTGCTGGACGTCGCGGCGCGATAGATCTTGTCATAGCTGGCGTAGACCCCGTGGAGGCCGTTGGTGAACATGGCCGTCACGCCTTCGGGATCGGCGGCGATGGCCGTGTTCAGCCGATCGGTATCGAGCGCGAAAGTGCCGTCGCGCTGGGTCTTGAGGCCGATGTCGGCCAGGGTCTTCGCCGCGCCGGTGGCATTCGGCATGATGGTCGATCCGGCCAGGCCCGAAAGCGCGCGCTTCAGGGCGCGCGCGCCGCCGTCGTTGGCGAGATCGCCGCCGATCGCGGTGGCCGTATTGAGCGCGGACATCACCTCGTTCAGCGCGTCGGTGAAGTCCTGCATGGCGCCCGCGATCGAGGTGGCGGGATTGGCGAAGCTCACCGTGGTCGGCGCGCCGATATTGGTGGCGGCAAGCAGGAGCTTCACGCCCGGAATGGCGTCGCTGACGGTGTTGGATCTGGCCGTCATCGCCAGGCCGTCGACCTTGAACGCAGCATCCTGCGCGGCAGCGAGAAGCTGGGCCTGGCCCGGAGCGGAGCCGGTGGCGGGGCTCCAGGCCAGCTTCGAGAGGCCGGGATTGGCGGGGTCCTCGCTCGCTTCCAGCATGAAGCCGTTGGCGGCGCCTTCCTGTCCCTTCAGCACGAGTTGCGCGCCGTCCACGGTCTGGGCGACATAGGCGCTGATGCCGGCGTTCGCGGCGTTGATGGCCTTGGCCACGTCGGCAAGCGAGGCGCCTGCCGCGATCGTCACAGCGACCGCCGCATGGCTGCTATCCGCCGTGAACGCGCTGCCGGAGACGGTGCCGAAGCGCAAGGTGAGCGTGCCCGCGCCGACTTTGTCCGTGGCGGCCGGATAGGCCTTGCTCGCCAGTTGCTGGCCCCGGGCGAGTTGGGTGACTTCCAGCGAATAGGTGCCTTTTGGCGTCGAGGTGCCGGTGAGGCTGGCCGCGCCTACCGCGGCATTGGCAAGGCTGGGCGTGCGCGCCAGGTCTCCCGAGCGCACCAGCGTCCCTAGCGAGGTATCGAGCGAAAGCAGCATGGACTTGATGTTGGAGGCCGTGGAAATCTGGGTGCCCAGCTTGTCCGAGCGGGCTGTCAGGCGGTCGTTCCGGCTGGCGAACTGGGCATTGGCCAGATTGTTGGCCAGGGCTGCCATGTCCACGCCGCTGCCGCCGCCAAGCGCGGTCACCAGCGAGGAACTGGTCAGCGACGAAGTCGCGGCGGTCGATGCGGTGGTGGTAGCCATGGGTCGGAGAACGGCAGGGGTGGGCATTCGTTAAGGGGCGGCTCGGGAGAATTTCTCAGCCCTGGCGGGGATCGGGATGCCCTTCGGCATCGAAGCGGACGGTGAGAGGCACGGAGACTTGCGGCGCGCGGCGATGCTCCCCGCGCCGAAGGGCCAGCACGAAGGCGAGGATCGCGGCAATCGCCACATAGTGGTCTTCGCGGATCATCTGCCTCTCGCGCGTGGTGAAATAGACCGATCGGGCGAGCGCGGGGTAGGAGAGCACCGGCAGGGAGAACTCCGGCGCCATCTGCCGCATCGCCTGCGCCCGATCGCCGCGACCCTTGGCGATGACCAGCGGGGCAGGCGCCATGGCGGGGTCGTAGGCAAGGGCGACGGCGAAATGCGCCGGGTTGGTGATGATGAACTGGGCATCCTTCATCGCCGGGACCAGCCCGCCCATGGCGATCTTGCGTTGCCGCTCCTTTATGGCCGCCTTCTTTTCGGGCGAGCCTTCGCTTTCCTTCTGCTCGTCTCGCACGTCCTGAAGGGTCATCCGCAGGCGCATCATTCGGCGCACGAGCTGCACCGGCAGGTCGACGAGGGCGATCACGAACAGCCCGGCGGAGAGCCAGAAGAGAAGCTGGACCAGTGCGTCCCAGGCATAGGCCAGCTCTGCGAAAAGGTTGCCCCGCCCGAGCCGTGCGAAAGCCTCCAGCCGCCCTTCGGCCCAGGTCCAGGCGATCGTTCCGAGCAGAGCGACCTTGGCGATGCCTTTCGCCATCTCGATCAGGCCGGTCAGGCCGAACATGCGCTTGAGGCCGGACATCGGGTTGATCCGCGAGCCCTTCGGCGCCAGGTTGCCCCCGAGCCAGCGCCCTTCGCCGAACCCGAGCTGAGAGACCAGCGAGGCGAGGACGACCGCCAGGCCCAGCACCAGGATCGGCGGAAGCCCGGCCAGGAGCGCACCCATCAGCAGGCGGCCGGGGGTGAAGTCGTCCAGCGCGGACTTGTCCCAGGTGAAGCCGGCGCGCAGCACTTCCGCCAGCATGTTCAGCACCCAGGGACCCGCCAGCGACAGCCATGCCGCGCCGATCGCCACCGAGGCCGCCGTCGCCAGTTCACGCGAGCGGATCACGTCGCCGCGTTTTGCCGCCTCGCGCTTGCGCTTCTCGGAAGGCGCGAAGCTCTTTTCGCCTTCCTGTTCGCTCATGGCGCGCTGCCACCGCCGGATTGCAGGAGTTCGGCCGTCTGTTCGACGGCGTCGGCCGAAAGACGCACCACGAGGTCGGTCAGCACCGGGGCGCCCACCAGCAACGCGGCGATACCGCCAAGCACGCCTGCCGGAAGCCCTAGCGAGAACAAGTTGAGCGAAGGCGCCGAGCGGCCGAGCACGCCGGTGACGATCTGCACGACCAGCAGGATCAGGCAGGCGGGCAGCGCGATGGTCACGCCCGTGGCGAACATGCGGCCCGCGAACCCGGCAATCGCGGCGAGGCGCTCGGCCCCGAGCCAGGTGTGCCCCGGCGGGAAAGCACGGTAGCTGTCGACGATCAGTGCGAACCATTGCAGATGGGCGCCCAGCGCCAGGAAGACCAGCGAGAGCACCACCGCGAAATACTGCCCGAGTGCGGGAGACTGCGCGCCGGAATTGGGGTCTACCGCGGTGGCGACGTTCATGCCCATCGCGCCGCCGATCAGCTCTGCCGCCAGGATCGGCGCGGCGAAGGAAAGCTGGAGCACGAAGCCCAGCGCCAGGCCGACAAGCACTTCGCCGAGGACGCAAAGCACCCCGGCGGCGGAGAACAGCGCGGCCGGTGCGGCGACGTTCGTCCAGGCGCAGACCAGCACGGCCAGCGATCCCGCGCCGATCACGCGGACTTGCGGCGGTACGCCGGCGATGCCGAAGAGCGGGGCCGCGACCAGGGCCGCCCCGATGCGCGTCATCACGAAGACCAGCCGCCAGAATTCGGTCTCCAGCGGCCCGAACCCGAAGTCCAGCTGGATCACGGCGCGGCCTGCTCGGCCAGTCCGGTGCGGGCGATCTGCGCGAAGACTTCCTGTGCGAACTCGCCGACGAGGGTCATCATCGAACCGCCGAAAACCACCAGCACCACGGCGGTGACGGCCAGTTTCGGCACGAACGTCAGCGTCTGTTCGTTCACCGAAGTCGCGGCCTGGACCACGCCCACCGCCAGCCCCACCGCCAAGGACGCCAGCAGGACCGGCGCGGCGACGAGTGCCGTCACCCAGAGCATGCGGTCGGCCAGCGAGAGCAGGGCGGTGATGTCTTCCATCGCCTAGCCGAAGCTCGCCGCCAGCGAACCCATCAGCAGGGCCCAGCCGTCGATCATCACGAAGAGCAGCAGCTTGAATGGCAGGGAGACCACCATGGGGCTCATCATCATCATGCCCAGGCTCATCAGCACCGAAGACACCACCAGGTCGATCACCAGGAAGGGCAGGAACAGCATGAAGCCGATCTGGAAGGCCGTCTTGAGTTCGCTGGTGACGAAGGCGGGAAGCAGGATAGAGAAGGGCACGTCTTCGCTCCTGCCGAAGCGGGCCGGCCCGTTGCCGTTCCGGGCGGCCATGTCGGCGAACATCATGAGGTCCCGCTCGCGGGTCTGGCGGATCATGAAGGCATGGAAGGCGCGTCCCCCCGCCGCGATTCCCTGCTCGGCATTGATCCGGCCGGCGGCGTAAGGCGCAACGGCATCGGCGTTCACCCTTTCAAGCGTGGGCGCCATGACGAAAAGCGAGAGAAACAGGGCCAGTCCGATCAGCACCTGGTTGGGCGGGGACTGCTGCAGACCCAGCGCCTGCCGCAGGATGGCCAGCACCACCAGGATGCGGGTGAAGCTGGTCATCATCAGGATCAGGCTGGGCAGGATCGTCAGCAGCCCCATGACCAGCAGGAGCTGCAGGGACATGCTCAGTCCCCCCGAACTTCCGGCGCCGCCCGCTCCACTGCCTCCCAAGGAACCCAAAGCGCGGTCCAGTGCGCCGGGTATCGCCTCCTGCGCATGGGCGGCGAGCGGCACGAAAAGAGCCGCGAGCAGGCAGGTGGCGAACAGGCGCTTCATGGCTCCGCGGTCCCGGCGGCAACGATGGCGTCGAAATCCGGACGCGCGGGGGCTTCCGCCAGGCGCGTGAGGCCGTGGCGTGTGGCTGCCACCAGGATTTCCCGGTCGTGGAAGGCGATCACCGCCAGGCGCTGGGTGGGCGAGAGCATCAGCGTCTCCACGATCCGCAAGGACCGGCTGCCGGCGTTCAGCCCCGCCCGCTCCTGCATCTTGCGGGCCAGGATCAGGCAGCCCCAGGCCAGCAGCCCGATGAGCGGCAGCAGGACGACCAGCTTGGCCAGATACCAGAGCATCAGGCCGCGCCTTCCTCGCCGTCGGGCAGGGCCGGGGACAGGGCATCTTCCGCCGACCCGCCCTCGGCGCCCTCCAGCCCCGCGATCTCCACGATCCTCAGGCCGAAGCGGCCGTTGTGAGACACCACTTCGCCGCGCGCGATCGGCTTGCCGTTGACCAGCACGTCGAGCAGCTCGTCGGTCAGCCGGTCCAGCACGACCAGGCTTTCCGGGCCGAGCGAGAGCACGTCCTTCAGCTTCATCTGGGTCCGGCCCAGTTCCACGGTCAGGCGCACGTCGACGTCGCGAAGAAAATCGAGGCCGCGGGGATGGATGCTCATCGTCGGTCGTTGTCCCTGTTGTCTGGAAAGCGGGGTGAAGGCGTCAGAACGCGTGCGTGACCTGGACCGCGACCCGGTCGTCGATTTCCCCGATCGTGCCGCTGGCCAGCGTGCGGCCACCGATCTGGAGCGGAACGCTGCGCGCCACCGCCACCGGCAGGATCTCGCCCGGGCGCAAGTTGGACAGGCGCGCCATGCCGAGCCGCATGTCGACAAGCACGGCCGTCACTTCGAGCGGCATGGAGGCGAAGGGCTCCTCGGCCGGTCCGGGATGCACGAAGCGCCGCCGCCGCGGGGGTCCGTGGCGGGGCGTCGTGGTGGCGGCGGCCAGCGTGGTGGTCGGCAGAGCGAGAGTGAGCGACCAGGCCGACAGGCCCGGCTCCTCGATGTCCAGCGACAGTGTCAGCAGGTCGGCATGGGCGGGGAAAGGGTCGAGCTGGCGCAGGCTGACATCGCGGCGCAGCGGACGGACGCGGTGCTCCTCGCCGCCCTGGCCGTCGAGCGCGAAACTGAGCGCTTCGGCCACGCAAGTCTCGATGTGGGCGAGCAGGAGTTCGGCGGAAAGCGGGAAGCTTTCGGGCAGGGGATCGGGCACTTCACCGGGGCCGCCGAAGGCTCGGTCCACCAGCCGGAAGACCGGCGCGGCTTCGAAGATCGCCAGGAGGGGCAGGCCGGAGACGCCCATGCCCATCAGCGTATGCGCCGCCAGCCCCGCGATCCCGGCCTCGACCGTCGCCAGCGTGGCAGCCACCGGCATGGCGGCGCGCACCAGCGGCGCCTCGCCGCCCGACAGCCGGGCAAGGCCCACGGCAAGCGCACGCGTCAGCCTTTCCCCGATCAGGGAGAACGCCGGAACCAGATCCGCGGTCGAGGGACCCGTTCCCAGCAGTTCGCTGCAGTGATGTGCCGGGGGATGTGCCGGGGGACGGGCCGGGGAGCGGGCTGCATGCCCGCGGGACGAGTCTGGAGCCGCCATTACCGCTGCCTTCCTGGATGATGTCTCACTGGATGATGAAAGTGCGGAAGTAGACGCCGTCGACGCCGCCGAACCCTTCCTTGCGGATCAGCACGTTGTTGATCGCGGCGGTCAGCCGTTTCTCCAGCCGGTCCTTGCCCGGCATCGTGTAGACGTCGTTCTCGGGCGTATCGGCCAGGATTTCGAGCAGGGCGGAGCGGATCGCCAGTTCGTGCTTCTTCAGCCAGATGACCACGCGCCCATCCCGCCGCGTGGAGCAGGCCAGGCTCAGCTGGACGAGGGCGTCCGAATCCTTGAGGTTGGAGGTGAAATCCTCGCTGAAGGTGAAGTAGGCCGTGCGATAGGGATCGCCGCCGTCGCCTTCGACCTCGGGCGGCGCAGCGCCCTCTTCACCCTCGGCCTTGGGCATATAGGGATCGTCCTCGCCCTTGCGGACCAGCTTGGGCTGGTTGTCCTCGCGGCTGGAGGCATGGCCCCCGATCATCCCGCTCATCATGAGCGCCGCCACGCCGCCGCCGCCCACCACCAGCATGCCCGCGGCGATGAGCACGAGAGTCAACTTGCCCCTGCGCCTGGTTCCTGCCTTGCCGCTCGCCTCGGCGGTGCCGTCCTGCGCTGCTTTTTCGCTCACTGTACGCAATCCCCCCTTGGTGCCGGATCAGGCATAGATGCCGCTGCGGTCGCCATCGCGCGGCTCGGGCCGGGACGATCGATGGTGGTGTGCCTGCCGTTCGCGCGAGGAGCCCTGCTGGCCGCCCGCGCCCTGACGCTCCCCTGCACCGCCGCGATCGGCGCCGGACGCCTGCTGACGCGGATCGCCGCCGCCGCCACTGGCGGCATTGCCCGAAGCTGCGGGCTGGTGTTGCCCGGCCGGTTGGCCGCTATCGCGCGGCGGGTCTCCGGCCGCTCCGTTCTGCGCGCCACCGGCAAGAGAGCCGGCAAGCGAGGCGGCCAGAGCGGCCTGAACCGAGCCGTTGAAGCCGGGCGAAGCGCTGGCCATGGTCACGGAGAGCCCTCTGTCCTCGTGGCGGAACTCCAGCGAGACCGGCCCGAACTGCGCATGGTTGAGAGCGGTGCGGACGAGATGCGGGCTGGCCGCCTCGCGCGCTTCGGACAGGCGGCCGACTAGCGTGGCAAAGTCCTGAGGCGCTTCCGTGGGTCGCGACGGACCCGGGCTGTCGATCGGGGCGGGGACAGGGGACGACTGCAGGACGGGGGCAGGCATTTGCGACGATGGGAACGCGGCATCCTGCACCGCTGCAGTTAGCGCAGGGCGGGGGGCTTCCGGCGCGGGCTTGCTCGGACCGGATGCGATCTCGGTCGATACCGCCGGCAACACCGGTGTCTCGGTGCCGCGCGAGGAGGCGCCTGCCATTCCGGTGAAAGGCGGGAGTGGCGGCGTTCCGGGGGGCTGCGCTTCCCGGCTTGCGGAGACGGCCAGGGGTTGAGCGTAAGCGGACGGTGTCGGGCTCGTTGTCACGGGTCTCTGCCCCGGAGCAACCTCCAGCACTTCCGCTGCGACGACGGTGATCGGCGCCAGGGCAATGCTGGCGGTATCGAGGGCGGCAGGCGGCGTTGCGGCGGCCGGGGAGGGAGCCGGGGCGACAGCCGGGGGCAAGGGCATGCGGGGCTGCGGAAGCCTCGCCGCGATGATCGTCGCCTCGCCGCGCGGTGCGGCGGCGGCGGAGCCAGCGGCAGTCGAAGCCGGAACCATCGTCGGCGGCATCGGCGGCGCGACAAACGCTGCGGTCAGTTCGGTGAGGGTTGCGGGGAGCAGCGGCGGCGCGGCCCGATCCTCGCTCTCGGCGGTGGTGCCATCCTTTGCGCCGGGTTCGGTGGCAGGGGGCTCTGCTTCGCCGTCCGGCAGGATCTTGCCGCCCGGTTTGCCGACATTGCCGCCCGGCAGGACGGTCCCGGCCACCCGCTTCATGGCCGCTTCGACCCCGGCCGCGATGCTGGCAACCATCTCCGACGCCGGTTCCACCGCAGCCACGAGGCCGCCCGCCGCGCCGAGTAGGGCGGCGAAGCCCCCCGTTTCGGCGGCCTTGGCGGAACTCGGCGTGCTTCCGGATGGGGCCGGGGCGACTGTCGGTGCCGATGCCGGGGCGCCGACTGGTGCCGGGCCAGATACCGGGCCGGAAAACTGGATCATGCCTTGCAGGTTCCTCGTGTCGAGCGTTCGAAAAGATGGCGGGAATTGCTATTCAAGAGCCGTGCCAGATGGCTTGCGGCCGCCCAGGGCCGGGGTTTCGCCGGCCTTGGCGATGGTTCGTTCCTGATGGGCTGCGCGGTCCTCGATGGCGGCGCGGCGGCGCTCGGCTTCGGCCAGGAGCAACTGCTTGGCATCGGCGATCGACTGCGCCCGCAAGGCGTCGCCCTCGGTCGTGCGGCGGATGGCCTGAAGCCCGCCGACGAAGCGCCCGACCTGGTGCAGCGCCGCCCCATCGGTCATTTCACGGCGGCCGCCGTAGTCGTCCGCCATGCGGCGGGTACGCTCGGACAAGTCGCGCAGCTTCGAAAGGGTGCTTTCGGCCTGCGCCGCTTCTATGGCGGCGGTCTGCTTGGCAATGGCGCGGATTTTTTCGAGGCGGCGCAGCCGGACGAGGCGCTTGCGTTCTTCCTTCACGGTCAGCCTCCAAGCAGGGCCGCGAGCTGCGCGGCGCTGCGCCCCAGGTCGACGATGTCGCCCTGGGGCTGGCCGAGGAAGGCGGCCAGCCGCTCGTGCATGGCGATGGCGCGATCGAGCTGCGGGTCGGCGCCCGCGCGGTAGGCTCCCATCAGCACGAGGTCGCGATTGGCCTCGTAACTCGCTGTCAGTGCGCGGAACTGGCGGGCAAGCTGCTGGTGTTCGGGCGGCACGATGTCGTTCATGACCCGGCTGAGCGAGGCGGCGATGTCCACCGCGGGATATTGCCCGCGCTGCGCCAGATCGCGCGAGAGGACGATGTGCCCATCGAGGATCGAGCGGGCGGTGTCGACCACCGGGTCGTCCTGGTTGTCGCCATCCGCGAGCACGGTGTAGAGCCCCGTGACCGATCCGCCCGAAGCTGCCGAATTGCCCGCCCGCTCCACCAGCTTGGTGATCGTGGCGAGGGCGGAGGGCGGGTATCCGCGCGCCGCTCCGGGCTCGCCAAGCAGAAGGCCGATCTCGCGCGCGGCATGGGCGACGCGGGTGAGGCTGTCCATGATGAGCAGCACGCGGCGGCCGCGCGCACGGAAGTGCTCGGCCATCGACGTGGCGAGCATGGCCCCGCGCAGGCGAAGATTGGGCGCGTGATCGGCGGGCACGGCGACCACCACCGTCTTGTCCTTCTTCGCGGCGTTCATGTGCCGCTCCACGAAGTCCGACACTTCGCGCGCGCGCTCGCCGATCAGGCCGACGATGACGATATCGGCCGAGGCGCCGCGCGCGATCATGTCGATCAGCACGGATTTGCCGACGCCCGATCCGGCCATCACGCCGATGCGCTGGCCGACCCCGAAGGTGGTGAGGGCATTGAGGGCGCGCACCCCGGTGTCGAAGGGCAGGCGCACCGGGCTGCGATCGAGCGCGGATGTCCGCACTCCGCCCGAGGGCCATTCCATGCGGCTGTGGATCGAGAAGCCCCCGTCGATCGGCAGACCCTCGCCATCGACGGCGCGGCCGAGGAAGGCCTCTCCGACCGGGAGCAGGCCGGGCCGTCCTTCCGCCCAGACCCGCGCGCCGGGGCGCAGCAGGATCATGTCGCCCAGAAGCATCATCATCGTCCTACCGTTGCGGAAGCCGATCACTTCGGCCGCCAGCGACTGGCCCGGCGCATGCGACACGCGGCACATCGCGCCGACCGGCACGGAAAGCCCGCTGACTTCCAGCAGCCCGCCGTCGCAGGCGGCCACCAGCCCGAAGCGGCGCGGGCCGAGATCGAGCGGCCCGGCGGCAAGATCGGCAAGGATCGGTTCCCAGAGCTTCAGCATCGGCCGGCGGACCCTTTCAGCAGCGGTGCAAGGCCTCGGCAATCGCGCGGCGCCAGTTGGCGGGACCGTCCTCGACCCCCCCGGTCGCCGTTTCGATGCGGACAGTACCGCGTTCGAGCGAGGTGTCGGGCTGGACCTGCCACTCGGCGGAAAGCCGCGGCGACACCAGTTTGAGATCTTCGGGGTGAAGGCGGATCAGCCGCTCGTCCTCGGCGCGGGAAAGCATCGAGACTGCCACGCCGACGCGGCGCAGCAGCGCTTCCGGCTCGATCGCAAGGGGCGCGACGGCCGCTTCGCAGAGCGCGGCCACGGTATCGCGCAGGCGCAGGCGGAGTTCCTCCTCCAGCACTTCGTCCAGGCGCGCAAAGGCGAGCGAAAGGCCATCCCGCGCGGCATCTTCGGCCTCCGCGCGCTGCTGCGCTTCCCGGGCGGCCTGCTCGTGACCCATGGCAAAGCCGTGGCTGAAGGCCTCTCCGACAGGATCCGCCGCCTCGACCGGGACCACCGTGGGCGGCGGCTCCGGCTCGGAAGGGCCGAGGTGCAAGGTGCCGCCGAAGCGCAAGTCGGGCTGGAAGCCGGCGGGCTGCGCAAGCGCGTCGATCAGCCGCTTGCCGGGGCGGCGGACGAAGAAGCCGAGGTCAGACATAGTCGTCGTCCCCCGAACCGAAGGCGATGGCGCCGTCGGCCGCCAGGCGGCGGGCTATGGCCACGACTTCCTTCTGCGCGGCGACGACATCGGCCAGGCGGGTGCGCCCGCGCGCGACGATCTCGTCCTTCACGCCGTCGGCGGCGCGGCTGGACATGGCGCGGAAGAACAGCTCGCGCTCCTCCTCGCTCACGCCCTTGAGCGCGTCGATCAGCGTGTCGTTGGGGACGTCGCGCAGCAATGTGCCCATCGACTTGGCATCGAGTACGAAGAGGTGCTCGAACTTGAACATCTCCTCCTCGATGCGGCGGGCGAGGACCTTGTCGCGGCGGGTGAGTTCGCCCAGCACGCGCTTTTCGACGACTTTGCCGACGCCGTTGATGATTTCCGCCGCCTCGCGCGCGCCGCCGATGGCGAGCGGGCGCTGGCCGTGGCACTCGGCGATGCGGCGGGCCAGCAGTTCCTCCAGCATCAGGATCGCCTGCGGGGATACCGGCCCCAGGGTGGCGATGCGGTGGACGATCTCTGGCTGTTCCGGGGGCGGCAGCGCATGGAGCACGGCAGCGGCCACCTCGGGATCGAGCTGCACCAGCAACACGGCGATCGCCTGCGGATGTTCGCCGCGCACCAGCGGCACCAGCGAATCCGGGGTCAGCCAGCGCGCCAGTTCGAGCGTGGAGTGCAGAGGCGCGGCGGGCAGGATGCGGCGCATCACGTTGTCCGCCTTCACTTCGCCCACCGCGCGCGTGATCATGCCCCGCACTTGGCCGACCCGGTCGTGCGCGACGAGACCGAGCGCCTCGGTCTTGGCGACGAAGCCGGCGATGGCCTCGGCGATCACCTCGGGGCCGATCTCCCCCAGCGCGCACATCTTTTCGCCAAGGCGGCGAAGTTCGTCCGGTTCGAGTTCGGAAAGGATGCGGCTCGTCTGGTCCTCGTCGAGCAGCATCATCATGATCGCTGCGCTGTCAGGCGCGCGCAGGGGGGCGGTCTCGCTCATCAGGCGGCCTTGGCCCGTGCCTTGTCGGAGGCGGTTTCCGCGGCGGGCTCGTTGATCATCTGGCGGAGCGCGGCCACGGCATTGTCCGGCCTTTCGGTGACCAGGCGCTGGGCCAGATTGACCTGTCGGGAGAGCAGGTCGGCGCGGCGCAAGTCGATATCGAGGCCGTCCGCGCCGGGAATCTCGGGGCGGAGCGGCAGGCTGCCGGCCGGTACCAGCGCTTCGAGGCTGCGTTCCGCGATGGGGCCGAGGGCGTCGGACCCGTCCTCCGCCTCGCCGTCTTCGCCAAGCTTGCTGTTCTTGCGGCCCTTGCGCTTCTTCGGCACGGGCTTGTCGCCCCGCATGGCGCGGATCAGGGGGCGCACGCCCAGCAGCAGGACCATCAGCACCGCCAGCAAGGCCGCGCCGTTGCGCACCACCATGGCGAACCACGGCGCCTCGTAGAACGGTGTGGCGCTTTCGCCCACCGGCTCGAACTTGCGCATGACCACTTTCACCTGGTCGCCGCGCTGCGGGTCGGCGCCGACGGCGGCGCTGACCAGCGACTGGATATCCTGCACGTCCTGCGCCCGCGCGCCCTTCATGGCATCGGCCTTGATCGCCACGGCCACGGAGATGCGCTTGATGCCGCCCGGCCGGGTATTGGCCACCGAGACCTGCCGCCCCAGTTCGTATGTCCGGCTGGACGAGGTCTCGCCGTTGGTTGGTGGGGTGGCCGTAGGGCTGGGCTGGGTGCCCCGCGGCGGGCCGGGGCGCGCCTGCGTGGCGGGCGGGGGGGTGTTGGAGAGCACGCCGGGAACGCCCGCGGCAGGGCCGGAGCCGGTCGATTGCGACTGTTCCTGCGTTTCGCTGCGCACGGCGCCGTCCTTGTCGTAGCTTTCGCGCGCGGAAGTCACGTCGTCCATGTCGAGCGCGACTTGCGCCTCGGTGGTGAAGTTGTCAGGGCCGAGCACCGGCGCCAGCAGGCCCGAAACCTGTTCGCGGATCTTCGATTCCAGCCGCGATTGCAGGTCGATCCGGTCCGCTTCCGCGCCGCCGCCCTGCGAGAGCAACTGCCCGTGCTGGTCCACCACTTTCACCGCGTCCGGCGAAAGCCCCGGCACCGAACTGGCGACCAGATTCACGATCGCGGAGACCTGGCTTGCGGAAAGCTGGCGGCCCGCCTTGAGGCGCACCATGACCGAGGCGGTCGGCGCCACGTTGTCACGCACGAAGACCGACTTTTCACCCGCCGCCACATGGACGCGGACCGATTCCACTCCGTCGATCTCGCCGATGGTCAGTTGCAGGTCGTGCTCGCGGGCGGAGCGCAGGCGCTCGCCCTCCAGCGTGCGACTGGCGCCCATCGGCAGTTTGTCCAGCATCTGGTCGCCACTTTCGGGAGCGGCCAGGGCGCCGTCCGAAGCGACCAGCATGCGGGCCTTGTAGAAATCGCCCTCGCCCACGGTGAGCGCGCCGGTCTGGTTGTCGATGCGGTAGCCGATCCCGGCCTGTTCGAGCGCGGCGGCAACGCCCGCCCGGTCGGAATCGTCCAGCTGTGCATAGAGCACGCGCTGCGGCGAGGGGGCGAGAGTCGCCCAGGCCAGCAAGGCGCCGCCTATCGCGGCCAGGCCGATGAAGGCGGGCAGCATTTTCTTCACGCCCGGCTGCGCGGTGAAGGTGCCGAGGCGGGTCAGCACCGATCCACCGGACCGATCGGTGAAGGGCGCGAAGAGGGAGCCGGTCGCGGGAAGCTGTGCGGTGCCGGCATAAGTCGCGGGGGCGGGAACGAGGTCGGCCATTTCGGATCAGACTCCCATCCGCATGATGTCCTGGTACGCGGACAGCAGCTTGTTGCGGACCTGCATGGTCGCCTCGAAGGCGACGCCGGCTTCCTGCCGCGCGAGCATGACTTTCGCCACGTCGGTCACTTCGCCTTTCTGGTAGGCGTCGGTCACGCCTTCGGCGCGGGCCTGCACGGCGTTGACGCCGTCCAGCGCGGACTTGAGCGTGTCGACGAAACCCTGTCCGGCGGGCTGTACTTGCGGGCCGCCGACGGCATTCGCCGTTCCGCTGCCTTGTGCGGCGTGGATCTGCTGGAGCAGATCGCTGCGTTGGATGATCTGCTGGCGCATCGCCATGATCTGCTGGATGCCGCCCCCGCTGCCGGGCAGCGCAGCGCCGGAAAGGCCGGGGACCGTGCTCATCGCAGGCCTCCCACCGCGCCGCGCGGAGTGTTGGGGCCAAGGTCGATCCCGGCTTCGCGCAGCGAGGCGAGGCGGTAGCGCAAGGTCCGCTCGGAAATGCCGAGTTCACGGGCGGCGCGTACCCGGTTGCCGCCGCAGGCTTCCAGCGTTTCCACGATGGCGCGGGCCTCGGAGTTCTGGACGATGCTGGCGAGCTTGCGGTTGCCGTCGATGTCGAAGGGCTCGGTACCGGGCAGGGCGCCATGATGCAGCGCGGGCATGGCGGAAGGCAGCAGCCGGGCGGGGCTGTCGAAAGCGATGTGTTCGGGGGCGATCATGGTCTTTCCGTGGGCAAGGAGCATCGCGCGGCGGATGACGTTTTCCAGTTCGCGCACATTGCCGGGCCAGGAGTGGAGCTTGAGCATCGCCAGCGCCGCATCGTTCAGGCAGGGCACGCGCGCCGGATCCGGGGCGTGGCGCAGGGCCATGGCGAAGGCCAGCGGGGCGATGTCATCCGGGCGCTCCCGCAAGGGCCGCAAGGTGAGGGGGAAAACGTTGAGCCGGTAGTAGAGGTCGGCGCGGAAGCGGCCCTCGGCGACTTCGGTGGGCAAGTCGCGGTTGGCGCAGGCGATCACGCGCAAGTCCACCTTGATCGGCCGGGTCGCGCCGATCGGCACGACTTCCTGCTCCTGCAACGCGCGCAGCAGCTTGGCCTGGAGCGGCAGCGGCAGTTCGGCGATCTCGTCGAGCAGCAGCGTGCCGCCGTCGGCCGCGCGCATGAAGCCTTCGCTGGCCTGGGTGGCGCCGGTGAAGGCGCCCTTCTGGTGACCGAACAGCATGGCCTCCAGCATGGTTTCCGGCATGGCGGCGCAGTTGACGGCGATGAAGGGGCCGTCGCGCCGCGGGCTGCGGGCATGGATGAAGCGGCTGAGCACTTCCTTGCCGGTGCCGGTCGGTCCGTTGACGAGCACGGGAATGTCGCTGTTCGCCAGGCGGTCGGCCAGGGCGAAGACCGAAAGGCTTTCGGGATCGGCCGCGATCGGATCGTCCGGGCCGGCCATGGCCGCCAGCAGCATCGCCAGCGATGCCTCGCCGATGGGGTCGGCATAGACGACATCGGTGAGGGCTGCGGTCTTGCGGGACAGGACCGGCTGGATACCGCGCGAGAGCCGCACCACGCGTTCGCGCGCGGGAGCGGCGACCGGGCCGGACCCGATCGTCTCGTCCGCCGCATCGCGCAGGGCGATTGCCGAACAATCGAACAGCGATCCGGCAATGGCGGCAGCGCGATGGGCAAGCGGCCCGTGGCGCCGGTTGAATTCCGTGTCGAAAACCAGTTCGACCATGTTTCTCGTCCCCGTGGGATTAATGCATTGGCGGGGATCGATATGCGTGCGTAACGGCGAATCTTTGGGAAATTTAAGGCCCCGTAGCGACCCCTAGTGAAGGTAAATTTCGGCGCAGCTCCGTGGGTTTGCAGGGACGAGCCGTGCCGGATGCGGGCTTAAATTCGCCCTCGACCTGCCGGTCTTTGTCTCGACAGCCGCGCCGGATGGGCCGGCAGAGGCTGTTTCCTCATCGGGACACTCAACGGGAGCCACAACCATGTCTGTCATCAACACCAACATCAGCGCGATTCGCGCTGCGAATGCCTCGACCTCCGCCAACAAGATGCTCGGCACCGCCATGGAGCGCCTGTCGACCGGCAAGCGCATCAATTCGGCCAAGGACGATGCCGCCGGCCTCGCCATCTCCACCTCGATGACCGCGCAAGTCCGCGGCATGAGCCAGGGCATCCGCAACGCCAACGACGGCATCTCGCTGGCGCAGACCGCCGAAGGCGCGCTGTCGGAAGTGTCGAACATGCTTCAGCGCGTGCGCGAACTGGCGATCCAGTCGTCCTCGGGCACGTACCAGGACAGCGACCGCGATGCCATGCAGTCGGAAGTGACGGCGCTGACCAGCCAGATCGGCGACATCCTTTCCGACACCACTTTCAACGGCAACACGCTGTTCTCGACCACGTCGGGCACCGATGTCACGTTCGACATCCAGACCGGCGCCAATTCGGGCGAGACGATCACGCTGACCTCTTCCGCGATCAACGGCACCAATATCAATGCCTCGGCGCTGGACGTATCGAGCGACTCGGCCGCTTCGGACACGATCGATAACGTCGACCTTGCCCTTGCGGACGTGAACAAGACGCGCGCCTCGCTCGGCGCGGGGCAGAACCGTCTCGAATCGGCGGTCAACAACCTGACCAACAACGTCACCAACCTGTCCGACGCGAAGTCGCGCATCGAGGATGCCGACTATTCGACGGAAACCACGCAGATGGCCAAGGCGCAGATCCTCAGCCAGGCCTCGACAGCAATGATCGCGCAGGCCAACCAGAGCCAGCAGAACGTGCTGTCGCTGCTGCGCTAAGCACGCAGGACAAGCCGGCGGCCCTCAGCGGGCTCGCTGCAGGGCCCGGCGCAACCCCCACGCGCCGGGCCCGTTTGCGTGCGTGAGCCATCAGCGAACATGGCAGGGAAACGGCGCGGAAACAGGCGGTTCATAAAGACCCTGGTTCCCGTTCCCGAAACCCGGACCGATCATGCGCCGCTTTCTTGCCTGCTCCCTTGCCGTCGCTGTGTTCCCGGCGCTTGCCGCCCCTGCCGCGGCTGAAACGCGCGAGGACGAACAGGTCTGGGTCAATCTTACGGCAATGGGGCCGATTGCCGGCGACATGGTCTATTTTGCCGAAGTTCAGCCGCGCATGGGCGACGGCGCTTCACGGCTGGACCAGCTTCTCCTGCGCGGCGCGATAGGGCTGAAACTGTCCCCGGCGGTCACGCTCTACCAGGGTTATGCCCATATCGTCGTGCCGGTGGATGGCGGCCGCGACGTGAACGAGGAGCGCAGCTTCCAGCAGTTGGGCTGGCTCATGGGCAAGCCCTGGGGCGGCGAACTCTCGTCGCGCACCCGTTTCGAACAGCGCTGGCGTTCGGACGGCGGCGACACGGGCTGGCGCCTGCGCGAGATGCTGCGTTACGAAAAGCCGCTGAAGCCGGGCACCAATACCGTCAACGCGCTGGTCTATGCCGAAGGGTTCCTGGCGCTGAACGACACCGACGGGGGCGCGCGCGGCGGGTTCGACCAGTTGCGCTCCTTCGTCGGCGTGGAACTCGGCGTGAAGGACGCAACGACCGTGGAACTGGGCTATCTCAACCAGGTGATCGACCAGACTCGCGGACGGACGCGGGTGAACCACGTCGCTTCGGTCTCGCTGTTCTTCCGGCACTGAGCGGGCTTCCGCCGGGACAGCGGACGGCTTGCCTATGTCCCAGCCCCATCGCCCTGGCATAAGCGCATGACAGAACGGGCGGAAGTCTCGCGACCCCCGCCCGTTTTTTGTTCTTCGCGGTGTTTCGCTCAGGCGGCCTGCGCCGCCTGCGCGATCTCTTCCGGTGCTTCGTTGCGGATCAGGTAGTCGAAGGCCGAGAGGGCCGCCTTCGAACCTTCGCCCATGGCGATGATGATCTGCTTGTAAGGCACCGTGGTCACGTCGCCCGCCGCGAAAATGCCGGGCAGGTTGGTGGCCGCCTTGTCGTCGATCACGATCTCGCCGCGACCCGTCAGTTCCACGCCGGAGTCCTTGAGCCATTCGGTATTGGGCACCAGTCCGATCTGGACGAACACGCCTTCCAGCTCGACCTTGTGCTCTTCGCCGGTCTCGCGGTTCTTGTAGACCAGGGCATTGACCTTCTCGCCGTCGCCTTCGACCTCGGTGGTCTGGGCGCTGGTGAGGATCACCACGTTCTTCATCGACTTCAGCTTGTCGACCAGGACCTGGTCGGCGCGCAGTTGCGAGTCGAATTCGATCAGGGTGACGTGGCCGACGATATTGGCCAGGTCGATCGCGGCTTCCACGCCGGAGTTGCCGCCGCCGATCACCGCCACGCGCTTGCCCTTGAACAGCGGGCCGTCGCAGTGCGGGCAATAGGCCACGCCCTTGTTCTTGTACTCCGCCTCGCCGGGCACGCCCAGGTTGCGCCAGCGGGCACCGGTGGTCAGCACCAGCGAACGGGCCTTGAGCGAGGCGCCGTTGGCGAAGACCACTTCGTGATAGCCGCCGAGTTCCCTGGCCGGGATCAGCTTTTCGGCGCGCTGCAGGTTCATCACGTCGATATCGTATTCAGCGACATGCGATTCCAGCGCGGCGGCCAGCTTGGGGCCTTCGGTATAGGGAACCGAGATGAAGTTCTCGATGCCCATGGTGTCCTGCACCTGGCCGCCGAAGCGTTCGGCGACCACGCCGGTCGAGAAGCCCTTGCGCGCGGTATAGATCGCGGCCGAGGCCCCGGCGGGGCCGCCGCCGACCACGAGCACTTCGAAAGGCTTCTTGCCCGCCAGCATAGCGGCGGCCTTGGCATCGGCGCCGGTGTCGAGCTTGGCGAGGATCTCCTCGATGCTCATCTTGCCCGAACCCCACATCTTGCCGTTCAGGAAGACGGCGGGGACCGCCATGACGCCGCGCTCGTCGACTTCCGCCTGGAACGTGCCGCCCTCGATCAGGGTGGCGTTCACATGCGGGTTGTTGAGCGCGAGCAGGGTCAGTGCCTGAACCACGTCGGGGCAGTTGTGGCAGGAGAGCGAGAAGTACATCTCGAACTCGTGCTCGCCCTCGATGGCGCGGGCGATTTCGAGTGCCTCGTCGGAAACCTTGGGCGGATGGCCGCCGGCCCAGAGCAGGGCGAGGACCAGCGAGGTGAATTCATGGCCGAGCGGCAGACCTGCGAAGCGGACCCAGGCGCCTGCGTCGCTCGCGCGGCGGATGATGAAACTGGGGCGGCGCTTGTCGTCGCCGTCGAACGTGGCGGTGACCTTGTCCGAGAGCGAGGCGATCACGGTCAGCAGCTCGCGGGTATCGGTGGACTTTGCGTCATCGCCAAGGGAGGCGACGAGCTCGATCGGCTCGCGCAGCATGCCGAGATATTGCGAGAGCTGTTGCTTCAGGTTGGCGTCGAGCATGGTCTTTGCGTCCTTTGGAAATGCGTTGGGAAAAAGGGGCGGCCGGGGCTTCGGTTCCGCGTGGCCGCGCCGTGAGGGCGCGGCACCGGGAGAGGGAAGCCCCGGGCCGCGCACCTTCACGCGACCCTAAGGGTGTCGCGGATAGTCTTAGAGCTTGCCGACGAGGTCGAGCGAGGGAGCAAGCGTTTCAGCGCCTTCTTCCCACTTGGCCGGGCAGACCTGGCCGGGGTGCTCGCGCCAGTACTTGGCGGCCTTGATCTTGCGGACGAGTTCGACCGCGTTGCGGCCCACGCCCTCGGGGGTGATTTCGACCAGCTGGATCACGCCGTCCGGATCGACCACGAAGGTGGCGCGGTCGGCCAGGCCAACGCCTTCGCGCAGCACGCCGAAGTTGTTGGTCAGGGCGTGGTTCTGGTCACCGAGGAACGCGTACTTGATCTTGYCGATCTTGTCCGAGGTGTCGTGCCAGGCCTTGTGGCTGAAGTGCGTGTCGGTCGAAACGCCGAAGACTTCGACGCCAAGGCCCTGAAGGGTTTCGTACTGCTCGCCGAGGTCTTCCAGCTCGGTGGGGCAGACGAAGGTGAAGTCAGCGGGGTAGAAGAAGAACACGGCCCACTTGCCGGCGATGTCTGCTTCGGTGACGTCGAAGAAGTCCTTGCCTGCCTGGAAAGCGGTGTTCTTGAACGGCTTGATCTGGCTGCCGACGATACCCATGGATATGATCTCCCTCGATTGGGTGTTGAAGTTCGAGGAGGGAGATAGGGCCCTCGTGTGACGATGTGTAGGGCGTTGATCCGATTGGCTTGATCGGATTGACCGATCAGTGGCGGTGGACTGAACGTTTCTGTCGATAAAACGCGCAAGGTGCCGAAATCTCGTGCGACCGGGCAGCAGATCGGGCAACAGCGGCCCATGAAAACGATACGACTTGCGCTGCTGCTGGCAGCCTGCGCGTCGCTCGCGGGATGTGACGGCTGGCCGACCTCGCTGGACAATCGCGCCTCCGGCAACCTGACGTTCCGCTATCATCACCGCCTTTACGACCAGTGGTCGGGCTGGGCGCCGGTGCTTCGGGGAAATGCCGTGCTGCTCGCCCGCGAGCACCGCATGCGCGACATTTCCGGGCTGGAGATCACTCAGGGCGGGCTGACCTATCGCTACGGCACCCGTGCCCTTGCGCCGGTGCACGGCCTCTGCGCCGGGAGTTCGAGCTGCGCGCTGGTCTATCGCGGCGCCGGCCGGCTGGAGGCGCGCACCGCGCCGCTACCCGACGCGCAGATGCGCTAGGGGGCTCTGCGCTTCGGCCGTCGCTTCTGCGCTTCGCTTCGGCAGGTTCCGACCTCCATCCGGTTTCGAACCCGTCAATCCGCCAGCGTGATGGAAATGCGCCGGTTTCTGGGGTCGTGCGGGTCGGCGGGGATCAGCAGTTCGGTATCGGCCACGCCCTCGATCCGTTTGAACCGCGCGCTTTCCACGCCGTCGCGGATCAGTTGCTGGCGGGTGGTCTCGGCGCGGCCGGCCGAGAGCGACCAGTTGTTGCCCGGAATGCCCTGCCTGTAGGGCAAGGCGTCAGTATGGCCCCGGATCGTCAGCGCGCCCCGATCCGGCCCGATGGCCTCGGCAATGGCCGACAGCAGCTCGCCGGCCTGGGGCGTCAGGATCGTGGTGCCCAACCGGAACATCGAGAAATCGGCATCGTCCACCATGTCGATCCGCACGCCCTGGGTGGTGTCCACCATGCGGACCTGCCGGGCAAGGCGGCGCAGGCGCTCGGAGGAGGCGAGCTTCTTCTGCAGCGCCTCCTTCGCCCGCGCGGTGCGCTTGACCTTGGAGCCGCCCTCCTTGGGGCCGCCGGTCGCATCGCGCGGGATGGTGAGGGTCTTGGTGCCGGTCTGCCCTGACTTGAAGGGATAGTTGTCGACTTCGGTGAGCGACCCGCCCCCCAGCACCCCGCGGCCCGAACCGGCGCTGCCCTGCTTGGTCTTGACGAGCGTGGGCGTGAAATAGTCGGCAATGCCGCGCCGCTGCTTCTCGGTGGTGGCGCCCAGGATCCAGAGCAGCAGGAAGAACGCCATCATCGCCGTCACGAAATCGGCATAGGCGACCTTCCAGGCGCCGCCGTGGTGGCCGGCCGCGACCATCGTGATCTTCTTGACGATGATCGGGCGGGGCGGCTCCGGCTTCTTGGCCACGTCAGCGTCCCCTCATCGCATCGAGCAGTTCGGCTAGCCCGGGGCGGAAGGCATGGCCCAGGCCGGAGCGGGCCGATTCCACCACCAGCGGCTGCGGCCAGCCGTGAAGCGAGGCGATGATCACCTGCTTCACCGCCTGGAAGATCTGCTCGTCCTGCTCCAGCACCTGCTTCAGCCGCCCGGCCAGCGGCGCGACGATGCCATAGGCCAGGAGCACGCCCATGAACGTCCCGACCAGCGCGGAACCGATCATCGCGCCCAGGATCGAGGGCGGCTTGTCGATCGAGCCCATGGTCTTCACCACGCCGAGCACGGCCGCGACGATACCCAGCGCCGGCAGTGCATCGGCAAGGCCCTGAAGCGCGTGTTGCGGCTCGTGAATCTCGTGGAAATGAGTCTTCATGGCATTGTCCATCACGTCCTCCACCGCGTGCACTTCCAGCGTGCCGGACGAAACGACGATCAGTGTCAGCGTGTCGCAGATCAGGTGGACGAGCGGATCGTTTGCCAGAAGGCGCGGAAATTCGGCGAAGAGGGAGGAGGCCTTGGGGTCGTTGACATGGCTTTCCAGCGCCACGGGGCCTTCGGAACGCAGGATCTTCATCAGCCGGGTGGTGAGGATGATCGCGTCGATATGGTCCTGCCGGTTATGGCGCGGGCCCTTGAACACTTTCTTCAGCCCGCCGCCGAGGCCCTTGATCTCGTGCATCGAATTGCCGGTGACGATCGCCCCGACCGCCGCGCCGCCGATGATGAGCATCTCGTGCGGAATGGCCTCCATCACCGGACCGAGTGCGCCGCCGGTGATCGCGAAGCCGCCGAAGACCATCACCAGCAGAATGACGACGCCGATGATCACGAACATCTGGATAGTCCCCCGTATGTCAGGCGGTCCCCGCGGCGCGCGGGTGACGCGGCCTGGGAACCTTGCGTGCCAGGCGTTCTCAGCCGAGCTGGTCGAAGAGGTTCAGCGACGCGAGCCGGGTGAAGCTGGCCTGGCTGGCCTCCAGCACGGTCATCGTTTCCTGCAGCTGGGCGAGGGTGGTCGCCAGGTCGGTGCCGCCCAGGTCGGTCTCTTCCGAGGCGCGCAGTTCCGACAGGTTCACGCGGCGGTCGTCGGTCACCTCGATCCATGCCAGTCGGGTGCCGATCACGGTCTGGCCGGTGGAAAGGGTGTCCAGCCCGGTCTTGAGGTCTGCCAGGGCACTGCCCGCCGCACCGGCCGGATCGGTGGAGGCGCCCTGCAGTGCTTCCGCGAGCGTTTTGACCACCGCCATCAGGTCGGTGGCGCTGCCGTCGGCCGCGTTGAACGACAGGAAGGCGGGGCCGGTCATCGAGCGGGTGACGCTCTGCCCGTTGCCCAGCGGCAGTTCGGCCGCGCCGGGCGTGCCGACGTAGACGGCCTTGCCCGTGGCATCGAGCGAATAGGCGTCTCCCGCGCTTTCGCCGCCGAACAGGGCATGGCCGTTCGAATCCCGTGCATTCGCCAGGGAAACGAGGTTGCCGAAGATCTGGTCCAGTTCCTGCCCGATCGAGGCGCGCTGGGTATCGGTAAGCGTGGCGTTCGATGCCTCGGTGGCCAGTTCCTGCGCGCGTATCAGGGCGTCCGCCATGTCGGTCATCGCCGAATCGGCCAGCGAGAGATCGGCGTTGGCGCGGTTGGCATTGGTCTGGTCGATGCCCGAGAGCTTCTCCTGCCGCGCCAGGGCGCGCAGGCGGGAGGCGGCTACGGGATTGTCCGAGGAACGCTCCAGCTTGCTGCCGCTCGACATCTGCGACTGGTAGGTCTCGGCCTGCGTGCGCAAGTCCTTCATGTCGCGGCGGGCGCGTTCGAAGAAGGCGCTGGTGCTGGTGGATACGATCGACATTGCGTGATTACCTGATGGCGAGGATGGAATCGAAGATATCGGCGGCGACCTGCATGACCCGGCCCGAAGCCTGATAGGCCTGCTGGAAACGGGTGAGGTTGATCGCTTCCTCGTCGAGGTCGACGCCGGCCTGGGCCTGGAGCGCGACTTTGGCGGTGCCGGCGATGGATTCGAGCGCGTCACGGGTCACGGTGCGTCCGGCCACGGCGCTGGAGATGCCGAACAGCAGGGTGTCCATCGCCCCGGCCGGATCGGCACTGTCCAGCGCGCCGCGCATGGCGACGAGATTGGCGGCGTCGCGGCTGTTCGCACCCGATCCGGCGGGAGCGGTGGCGATCTGGCTGCCGCTGGCGAGGGCGACTTTCATCTCGGCGGCGCCGCTGCCCGCGAAGATCGGCTGCCCGTTCGCGCCGGCGAGATCGGCCCCGCCGGCCTGCGCCGCGTTCATCGTCGCGATCACCCCCGAGGCAATGGCGTCAAGCTGCTGGCGCACGCCCGAAAGTTCGGTGAGCGCCTGTCCCTTGCCCGCCAGCGCGCCCGAGGACAGCGTCGCGGCGGCGCTGCCGAGCATGAAGGACATCGTGCCGTCGCCCGCGGTGGCCATCGTCATGGCCGCGGCGTTGCCGCCGCTCACCAGGCTGGGGCCGCCGGATCCTCCGATCCGCACTTGCACAGTGCCGTCCGAGGCGAAGCTGGTGGCGATGTCGACTTGTCCGCTCAGCGTCTCCAGCAGCGAATCGCGCTGGTCGAGCAGGCTGGTCCGGTCGCTCGACGCGTCGGACGCGCGGGCGAGCCGCAAGTTGACGCGGGCGAGTTCCCGGGCCGTGGTGTTGACCGAATCGACGCCGTCCTGCGCCTCGAAGCGAAGCCCATCGCCCACCGCGTCCAGGCTGGAGGCGGCGGTGTTGAAGGTCTGCGCCAGCGTGCGGCCCTGCTCCAGCGCCGCGGCGCGCAGCGACCCGTCGGTGGGATCCGAAAGGAGCTGCTTGAGGGAGGCTTCGAAGCCGACGATGGCATCGTAGACGCCGGTCTGCTCCACGGCGCTTTCGATGTTCTCCAGGCCCTGCACTTCGGCGCCGGCCCGCGCCGCGTCGGAACCGGTGCGGCGCACTTCCGACTGGCGGAACATGTCCGCATTGCGCACGATCCCGCTGACGCGCACGCCCGCAAGGTTGATCGCGCCGGGCGAGGAGGCGACCGAATTGACCGCCAGTTCCGACAGCGAGACGCTGCGCCGGACGTAGCCTTCGGACGAAGCATTGGCGATGTTCTGCGCCGTTACGTCCAGCGCGGCGCGGGCGGCGCGCGTGCCGGAGCGGGCAATGGTGATGAGATCGGCGGCCATGGCTTACTTCGTGTCCTTTCCGGTCCCGTCGCCCCGGGGGGTGTGACTGGCCGTTTGACTGGTCGTTTGACTGGCCGCTTGACTGGTGGTCTTGCCGGTCGTTTCGGAACTCTCGCCCGTGGCCGCCCCGGTGGTTTCGGGCGGCACGAACTGCGCCATCTGCTGCTCGATGATCCTGGCCAGGCCCAGCACGCCGCTTTGCGCGGTGACGTCGGCGAAGTGCTCGTCCTGCATCTGGTTGAAGGTGTCGAGCGCCTGCCCGCCCAGCAACTGTTCGCCGCCGAAGTGGGTCTTGCGGGCCTCGGCCAGCATCTGCCGCACGAAGACGGCCTCGAACTGCCTGGCGGTGACGGCCAGCTTCTCGCGGTCGGTGGCGCCGGGCTTGATGGCCATGCCGGGCAGGTTGCTGAGGATCGTGCTCATATCACTACCATTTCCGCTTTGAGGGCGCCGGCCTGCTTCAGGGCCTCCAGGATCGCCACGAGGTCCGATGGCGTGACGCCGAGCATGTTGAGGGCATCGACCACCCGCGAGAGCGAGGCGCCGCCCTTGAACAGCGCGACCGAGCGCTTTTCCTCGTCCGTGCTGATCGAGGAGTGCTGCTCCACTTCGGTCCGGCCCCGGCTGAAAGGCGCGGGCTGGACCACGCTGGGGTTTTCCTGGATGCGCACGGTCAGCTTGCCGTGGCTGATCGCCGCGGGTGAGAGGCGTACCGCCGAGTTGATGACCACGGTGCCGGTGCGGCTGTTGACGATGACGCGCGCCGGGGTTTCGGCCGGGTCCACGTCGATCATCTCGATCGCGGCCATCATCGAGGCGCGGGTATCCGGATCGGCCGGCAGGCGCAGCGCGACGGTGACGCCGTCTTCCACGGTCGCCGTGCCCGGAAGGCGACCGTTGATGGCGTCGCGCACGCGGGCGGCGGTCAGGAAGTCGGAAGTGAAGAGGTTCCAGCGCAGCGTGTCGCCGCTGTCGAAGCCGGTGGCGACCGCGCGTTCGACGCTGGCTCCCTCGGCGATGCGGCCCACCGTCGGGATGTTGATGGTGACGTTGGAGCCGTCGCGTGCCGAGACGCCCAGCCCGCCGACCGCCAGGTTGCCCTGCGCCATCGCATAGATCTGCCCGTCCGCCCCGTAGAGCGGGGTGAGGATCAGCGCCCCGCCGCGCAGGCTCTTGGCCTTGCCGATGGTCGAGACGGTCACGTCGATGCGCTGGCCCGGCTTGGAGAAGGCGGGCAGGTCCGCAGTGACCATGACGGCGGCGGCGTTCTTGAGCCCCGGCGAGATGCCCGGGGGCAGGGTCAGGCCCATGCGGCCGGAAACGCCCTTCATCGCCTGGGTCGTATACTCCAGATTGTCGTCGCCCGTGCCCGGCAGGCCCACGACGACGCCGTAGCCGGTCAGCTGGTTGCTGCGCACGCCCTGGAACTGGCCCAGATCGCGCACGCGCTCGGCATGGGCATGGATCGGCGCCAGGAACAGGATCAGTGCCCCCAGCGCTGCGGCGAGCAGCGTGGGCAGCCAGCGCGCGGCAGGTGAGGCCGGGGCCGAACGGGAGGCGGGCGGACGAGGCATCAGAACGGCGAGATCATGTTGAAGAACTGGCCGAGCCAGCCTTGGCGGCCGCTGCGCATGATCGCGCCCTTGCCGGTATATTCGATCCTGGCGTCGGCGACGCGGGTCGAGGCGACCTGGTTGTCCTCGTCGATGTCGGCAAGGCGCACGATGCCCGAGAACCGGACCCATTCGTCTCCCTGGCTGACGAGCATCTTCTTTTCTCCTCTTACGAGCGCGGTCCCGTTGGGGCGCAGTTCGGCAATGGTCACGGACAGGGTCGCGCTCAGGGAACTGGTCTGCGACGCGCTGCCCTGACCATTGAACGTCGAGGACGAGCTGGCATTAAGGGCATTGGGGTTGAGGAATGACAGCGGCCCCGATGCGGGCGGGGTGATCGATGCCCCACCGCCCTTCTGGCTCTTGGAGCCGGCGGTCTTGGCGGCGCTGGTCGATTCGACGAGCAGGATCGTCAGGGGATCGCCCACGCGCGCGGCGCGGGTGCCGCCGTAGAGCGGTGCGTAACCGGCGGAAACGCTGAAGATCCCGCCGGTCGCCGGCCCCGGCAGGGCAGCGGGCGGCGCGGGCAGGGTCGGCTCGAAGCCCGAGGGCTTCGGCGGCTTCTTCGCCAGCGCTGCCGGCGCGGCGAGAGCCATGAGCGCCGTTCCGGCCAGGAGGATCTTGCGGATCATGGCCGTCAGAGCGTCTGGTTCGCGTTGCGCAGCATCTCGTCGACGGCGGAGACCATCTTCGAATTGATCTCGTAGGCGCGCTGGGTCTCGATCATGTCGACCAGCTCCTCGACGATATTGACGTTCGAGCCTTCGAGCATGCCTTGCCGGATATGCCCGCGGCCTTCCTCACCCGCGATGCCGAGCTGGACCGGACCGCTGGCGGCGGTTTCCTTGAGGAAGTTATCCGAAGTGGCCTGGAGCGCGGTGGGGTTGGTGAAGCTGGCGATCGTGAGCTGGCCGAGCTGGCTGGGGTCCGACTGGCCGGGCACTTGCGCCGAAACGGTGCCGTCCTCCGAGACGGTGATGGTCGTCGCGCCTTCGGGTACCGTGATCGAGGGCTGCACGGGATAGCCCTGCGACGTCACCAGTTCGCCCTGCGGCGAGCGCGTGAAGTTGCCTGCGCGGGTATAGGCCAGCTCGCCGCCGGGCAGGGAAACCTGGAAGTAGCCGTCGCCGTCCAGCGCAAGGTCGAAGCTGTTGCCGGTGGCCTGGAGCGAGCCCTGCGTCTCCATCCGGGTGGTGGACTGCACGGCCACGCCGGTGCCGAGGTTGAGCCCGGTGGCGTACGTGGTCTCGCTGGAGGACTGGGCGCCGGCCACGCGCGCGTCTTGGTAGGCGAGCGTCGCGAAGTTGGCGCGGTCCTTCTTGAAGGCGGTGGTGCTGACGTTGGCCAGGTTGTTGGCGATCACGCGCATGCGCGTGTCCTGCGCCTCCAGCCCGGTACGGGCGACCTGCAAAGCGGAAGTGGGCATTGTCGGGGTTTCCTCAGCTATCGATGCGCATCAGGCGCACGCTGCCCTCGTCGAGCTGGCGGGCGGTCTCGACGAGCTTGGTTCGCATGTCGAAAAGGCGCTGGGCCGAGATCATCTCGGTCAGCACTTCCGACGGACTGACGTTCGATCCCTCCAGCGCGCCGGGGATCACTTGCGCATTCTCGTCGTCCGGCAGCACGCCGCCGGGCTGCGCGCCGGTTCCCATCACGCGGAACAGGCCGGTGAGATCCTTGGCGATCCGCGATCCGGTGGGATCGACCAGCTTGAGCCGGTCCACCCGCTGCGGCGGTTCGCCCGGCGCGGCGGGATCGGTGACGAGAATGCCGCCGTCCTGCGCGATGGTGACGGCAGCGCCCGGCGGCAGCGTGATCGGGCCGTTCTCGCCCAGCACCGGCCGGCCTTCTCCGTTCTGAAGCAGGCCCGTCACCGTCACCGACAAGTCGCCGCGCCGGGTATAGGCCTCCGCGCCATCGTCCGCCTGGACCGCCAGCATGGCATCGCCCTGCATGGCGACATCGAGCGGCTGGCCGGTGCGGGTCACCGTCCCGGCCTTCATCGAGGCGCCGCTCACTTCGGTGCCCGAAAGCGCGCGCACTTCGAGCTGCGGCCCTTCCAGCGTGTTCGGCGTGGCCTGCAGGATCTCGGCGCGGAAGCCGATGGTCTGGGAATTGGCCATGTTGCTGGCGATGACGCGCTCGCGGTTGAGCGAGGCGTTCATCCCCGAGACGGCGGTGTAGATCAGACGGTCCATGGCGGCTGCGATCAGGTCCGCAGGTTGATGATGGTCTGCGAGATCTGGGAGGCGGTATCCACGGCCTTGGCATTGGCCTGGAAATTGCGCTGGGCGGTGATCAGGCTGACCAGCTCCTCGGAAATATCGACGTTGGACCGTTCTATCGAACCCGAAAGCAGGCTGCCGTAGAGACCGGCGCCCGGCTGGCCGTACGTCGCGTCTCCCGAGCGGCCGGTGGCCGACCACGAGGCGTCGCCCAGCTGCTTGAGCCCGGTGGGGGCCATGAAGGAGGCGAGGGCGACCACGCCGACCACGCCGTTCGAGCCATCGGCATAAGTCGCGACGACCTGGCCCGTGCTTTCGATGGTGACGCCGGCGAATTCCGAACCGGCTGCGTTGGTCGGCGGGATCTGGGCCGACTGCGGCGTGGTGCCGGAGATCGTGCCGCCGGCATCGACCGGGAAGATCTGCAACCGCGCACCTTGCGCGTTATGGATGAAGCCGTCTCCATCCACCGCGAAGGATCCCGCGCGGGTATACTGGACCGCGCCCGAAACCGGCGAAGTGACGGTGAAGAACCCCTCGCCATTGATCGCCACGTCGAGCGCCGAGCCGGTCTGCTCCATCGCGCCCAGGCCGAAATCCTGCTTGATCGAGGCGACGCGCGCGCCGATCCCGGTGGTCAGCGAAGGGTCGGTCAGGATCGACGACGAGACGATGTCGGCGAAGGCGGTGTTGCTCTTCTTGAAGCCCGAGGTCTCGGCATTGGCGATATTGTTCGAGATGACGTTGAGGTCGGTCTGGGCGTTCTTGAGCCCGGTAAGCGAAGTGTAGAAGGACATCGTATTCTCCTGGAAAGGGGGATCAGGCGGCGTTCTGGCCGGTGCCTGTGGGGGTTTCGGTATCCGTGGTGCCTGCGGCGACGGTCCTGGCCGTGCCGCCGGTTCCCAGGGCCGCGATCGCCTCTTGCGTGGCGGTCTGCGCGCTCACGAGCGTGTCGAGCTTGGACGAGATGGTCTTGAGCGTGTCCGCCATCTCGGTCGTCCCGGCGAGCGACGAGAACTGCGCCATCTGCGCAAGCATCTGCGTCTGGTCGACCGGGCTGAAGGGGTCCTGCTGCTTCATCTGGGCCATCATCAGCTTCAGGAAATCGCCCTGATCGAGATCGCCCAGCGAGGTCTTGCCGCTGGCGCCGGTGGTCTTGTTGGCCGAAGTGGCGGCCGCGGTGTTGATAACGGTCATTTCAGCCTCATCGTATCGAGCATCAGCTGCTTCGCGGTGGAGAGGGCCTCGACCAGGTTCTGGTACTGGCGCGAGGCTTCGAGCATTTCGACCATCTCCGCGTTCTCATCGACGGGAGCGGTCCAGACATCGCCGTTGGCATCGGCCAGCGGATGATCGGGTTCATGCCGGCGCACGGCGGCGCCTTGTTCGCGCATCACCCCCTGGACCGAAACCGAGGCCAGGCCGCTGGCCTGGTCGAGGTCTTCGGCGAAGACGGTGCGGATCGGCTTGTAGGCCCCGTCCTCGCTGCCCGAGACGGAGCCTGCATTGGCCAAGTTGGAGGCCGCCGCGTTCATCCGTACGAGCTGCGCGGACATGCCGCGCTGGGCGAGGGTGAACATGGTCATCGGTTCGTGGGCGCCGGGCATCGTCACTCGCCCTTCAGGGCGCGGGTGACGGTATCGACCCGGCCGCGGATGAATTGCAGCGTGGCCGAATAGCCCACCGCGTTCTCGGAAAAGGCGAGCTGCTCGTTCTGCAGCTCCACCGTATTGCCATCGAGCGAAGGCATCACCGGCACGCGGTAGAGCATGGCGCCATTGGCGGCCTCTTCCACGCCGGTGCCATGCTCGCCGCCGTTCCGGGCAGCGTTGCGCAGGGCGGCGGTGAAGTCGATGTCGCGGGCCTTGTATCCGGGCGTCGCGGCATTGGCGATGTTCGAGGCGATCAGGCCCATGCGCTGCGAGCGTAGCTCCAGCGCCGCGGCGTGGATCCCGAACAGGTCTTGTGACATGGTGATCTGGCTCCGGCGAGTGGTTCGCCGCCTTCATCGCAAGGGGTGTGCCAATCGATGTAACCGGCGGATTTCTCTCGTTTCGAGCATCCGGGCCGCGCCCATCGCAGCCAGGCGGGCGGCAAATGCTTGCCGTTTGGGCGGCAAACCGGGTCCGGGGCTGAAACTTGCCGCCGGCTACCGTTCTCCGGGTGCAAAGGAGAAGCGCCCGTCATGCAGCCCGAACATCTACTGGACCCCGCCAGCGCGCTCATCGTGCTCGGCGGGACTTGTCTTGCCACTGTCCTGCGCTGCGGCAGCGGCGATTGCCTCACGGCCTTGACGGCGGTGGGTGCGTTGCTGCTCCACCGCCCCTTCGACCCGGAGCACGCCCGTGCGGAACTGGCCGTGCAAGTGCAGGAAATCCGGCAGGACGGCGTGATCCGCTCCCGCCCCGCGCCCACCGGCGATGCTGAATTCGACGAGGCCACCGCGTTGCTGATCGGCAGCCGCTCGCTCGGCGCGCTCCAGCTGGCCCATGCCGCGCACAAGCGCCGCCGCGTGGAGCGCAGCCAGTCCGCGGTCCGGACGTTCATCCAGGCAGGCGACCTCGCGCCGGTCTTCGGCCTTGCGGGAACGCTGGTCGCGCTCAACCAGCTGCCGCCGCTCGACCAGCCGGGCGGAGACTTTTCCGTGGCCATTTCCATGGCGGTGCTGACGACGCTTTACGGGTTGCTGCTGGGGAACCTGTTCTTCACGCCCCTGGCACGCGTGGTGGCGCGGCGCGCCGCCGATGAGGAGCGGGACCGGCAGACGGTGATCGACTGGCTGGAGGCGCAAGTGGCCGATGCCATGCCGCGCATGGAGCACCCCGTGCGCGAGACGTCGGGCGCCAGGTCTTGAGCGCGCGGGTTGCGGCAAGCTGGCAGACCTCGCTGGCGGACCTTTCGCTGATCCTGTTCATGATCGCGGCTGCGGCGCTCAGCCGTCAGGAGAACGACCGCCGGCAGGACATTGATCGCAGGCAGGCCATTGATCGCGGGCAGGACAGTGACCGCAGACAGGAACTGGTCAAGCCTGCCGACGCACCTGCTCCGGCCGCGCCGCTTGCCGTCTATCTGGCGACGCCCGATGCCCCGCCGCTGGGCGCGTGGCTGGCCCGGCAGGCGGCGGACCCTCGCCAGCGGCTGACCGTGACGACATTCTACGGCCCCACGCCCACCGCGCTTCCTGCCGCGCTGGCCGAAGCCGCGCGCCTTGCGCGGGCAGCGGGCGGCATGGGCCTGCGGGCAAGGGTGGTGGCGGAGCCGGGGCGGGGACCGGCGCGGGTGGCGCTCGCTTTCGACGATCCGGCCCTGCCCGAGCCGGTGGCACGGAGCTTGCTGGAAAGCAGGCCTGTATCTTCCGAAGGAATCTCCGCGCCATGAATCCGACCCCAGCGTTGTCCCGTCTCCTGTTGATGGCCGCCGCTGCCGTTGTCTGTGCCAGTGCCGCGGCGGATCCCGGTGCGGCGGGCGCCTTTGCCGATCTCGATGCGATCGACCGCCAGGTGGCCGCTTTCACCGGCGCTGCCGCGGGCGAGGAAGGCGGCGCGGCGACGCCGGTCGATCGGCGTCTGCGTCTCCAGCCATGCCGCTCGGTCGTCTCTCTGGCCTGGCGCACGGCCACGCAGGACAGCGTGGTGGTCCATTGCGGCGATGCCGGAGGCTGGCGTCTCTTCGTGCCGGTGCGCCGCGCCGGGCCGGTGGCTTCCGCTTCGTCGACCTGGGCGGTGCGGCGCGGGGATGCCGTGGCGATCTCGGTCGAGGGTGAGGGCTTCTCGGTCTCCCAGCCCGGAGAGGCACTGGAAGGCGGTGCGGTCGGCGCCTGGATACGGGTGCGCACCGCGGCGGTCGGCAAGGGTTTCGGCGGGGCGCGGGAGGAGGAGATGCGCGCCCTGATCGTGCGGCCTGGCCTCGTTTCCCTACCGCTGCCTTAACCGAACTGCCCGGCCTTTCAGCCGGGCTTTCGGTAAAATCCCGCCCGAGACCCTTAACGCTTTCCGGTCGGCGCCGTCCTTGAGGGAAAGGACATCGCAAGGAGCCAGACCATGCCCCCCATCGAAATGGGATCCACCAGCGCCCTGGGCGCCATCAACGCCCGGCTCGCGCGCGCCGTCGGCAAGCCGGAAAGCGCTGCGAATGCCGGGGTGACGAGCCTTTCGGCCTGGGCGGAGAGCCCGACCGTGGAAGCGTCTGCGGCGCTCGACCCCGGCACCGCCCCCGTCGATGCCGAGCGCGTCGCCATGATCCGCAAGGCGGTGGAGAACGGCACTTACCCGGTAATCCCCACCCAGATCGCCGATGCCATGATCGCGGCCGGCGTCCTGCTGCGGAGCCACGGCGAATGACCCCCCGGATGACAGCGGAAACGGTGCCGGGGTCGGGACCGGGAACGGGCGGCGCCGAAGAAGTCGACCTGCACGACAGCTTGCGGCAGATGCTTGCCGTTCTCGAAGCGGAGCGGCAAGCGCTTGCCGGGCTCGACCTCGACGCCATCGTCGGTACCACGCGCGACAAGGACCGGCTCTGCGCCGCGCTCGACGTGGCCGGCCAGATCGATCCGCTTGGCGATCTCGACGAGGAATGCCGGGGCATGCTGGAAACGGCACGGCGCCTCAACGAAGTGAACCGGCAGGTCCGCAACATCATCGCGGCCAATGTCGCGCGCCGTCTCAATACCTTGACCGGAGCGCCGCAGCTCTACCGCGCGGGGGGCAACTATGCGCTGGTCGCCCGCACCGGCGGCGGCCGGAGAGCCGAAAGCGCTGTCGGCCGGGTCTGAGCCGTCTGGCTGAGTGCTGCCCGCGTCTGTCCGGTCGGGGCGGATCGGAGCCATCTGGCACGGTGCTTGCTGAACATTCTTCCGAACCAACCGGATCGGGAGCATCAGTTTGAGCGAGGCACGGAGTACGGATATCGGCGCGGGCGTCAATGTCGGCGGCCAGGGTAATGGAGCAGGAGTGCGCGCTGCGATCGCGCGCGCCGCGCAGGCCACGGGCGTCGATTTCCAGTACCTCATGGCGCAGGCGCGGCTGGAATCGAGCCTCGATCCCGGCGCCCATGCCTCCACCTCCAGCGCGGCGGGGCTGTTTCAATTCACCAACGGCACCTGGCTGAACACGCTGGGCCGCCACGCGGCGGACCACGGCATGGCCTGGGTCCAGCAGGCGATCAGCGGCGGCGGTCTCTCCAACCCCGGCACGCGCGCCCAGATCATGGGCCTGCGCTACGATGCCGACGCTTCCGCGCTCATGGCGGCCGAACTGGCCAATGACAACAAGGCCGACCTGACGGCGCGGCTGGGCCGCGAGCCGGACTCCACCGAGCTTTACCTGGCGCACTTCCTCGGTTCGGCAGGGGCCGGGCAGTTTCTCAGCGCGCTTGCGGCCGATCCTTCGCAGAGCGCGGCGGCCATCCTGCCCAGTGCGGCGGCGGCGAACCGCGGGATCTTCTACCAGGGCGGCGCAGCCCGCAGCCTGGGCGGGGTGATGGACCTCATGCGCGGCAAGATGGCCGGCGCGATGGGTGGGGCATTGGAGAACCGGTACGATGCCGGGAGCACCGGCTGGCCGACTTCGCCGCAGCTCGCTTACGAAGCCGTGGCCGAGGACATGCCGATGGGCCCGATCGCCCGCGAATTTCGCGCGGCGGCAGCGGAAGCCCCTGCCGGGCATGGAGGCCGCGCCCCCGCCATCCCGCCATCCCCGCCGCGCACATCGATGGCCGATACGCTGCAAGGCATGTTCGGCGCGGCAGGCACCAGCGCGCCCGCTCATGTCCGCGCGGCCTATGCCCGGCTGGCGGGGCTGGGCCTATGAACCAGCTTCTGCGCCGCTTCGGCGATCTCGGCACGATGGCGCTGCCGGCGGGAATACTCACGCTCATCGTGCTGATGATCGTGCCGGTTCCGGCTTTCGTGCTCGACGTGTCCTTCGTGCTCAACATCGCGCTCTCGCTGGCGATCCTCATGGCGGCGATGAATGCGGAAAAGCCGCTCGACTTCTCGTCCTTCCCCTCGGTCCTGCTCTTCGCCACGCTGCTGCGCCTGGCGCTCAACGTCGCCTCGACCCGCGTGGTGCTGGTCCACGGCCACGAAGGCGAGGCCGCGGCGGGCGTGGTCATCGAATCCTTCGGCAAGTTCCTGATCGGCGGAAACTTCGCCGTCGGCATCTTCGTGTTCCTGATCCTGATGATCATCAACCTGGTGGTCGTGACCAAGGGCGCGGGACGCGTTTCGGAAGTGTCCGCGCGCTTCACGCTCGATGCGCTGCCGGGCAAGCAGATGGCGATCGATGCCGACCTCGCGGCCGGGCTGATGACCGCTGACGAAGCCAAGGCCCGGCGCCGCGAAGTGGCCACCGAGGCGGACTTCTACGGTTCGATGGATGGCTCCAGCAAGTTCGTGAAAGGCGATGCCATCGCCGCGTTGCTGATCCTGGGTGTCAATATCGTCGCGGGCTTCTGCCTCGGCATGATCAGCCACGGCCTGTCCGCCACCGAGGCCGCGCAGACCTACATCACCCTGGCCATCGGCGATGCGCTGGTGGCGCAAGTGCCCTCGCTGCTGCTGTCGATCGCCGCCGCCGTCATCGTCACCCGCGTCTCCGACAGCAGGGACCTGGCCGGGCAGATCGGCGGCCAGTTCGCCAATCCGCGCACATGGCTGCCGGTCGGCGTGGTGCTGGCGGCGATCGGCCTGATCCCCGCCATGCCGCAGACCGTCTTCCTCCCGGCGGCGGCGCTGGCCTTCTGGCTCTGGCACGCGCTGCGCAAGCGGCAGGCCATGCCCGAGCCGGTCCTCGAAGCCCCACCCATGGCGGACCCCTCGCGGATCGCCCTGGAGGACGTTTCCGACCATACCCTCGTCACTATCGAGCTGGGCTACGGGTTGGTCCAGCTGGTGGACGAACGCCGCGGCGCGCCGCTGGTCAGCCGTGTCACCGGCGTGCGCAAGCAGCTCAGCCAGTCGTTCGGCTTCATCGTCCCGCAGTTCCGCGTGCGCGATGCGCTGGACATGCCGCCGCACGACTATCGCATCGCCCTTGGCGGAGTGACGCTGGGCAGCGCCACGATCCGCGCCGACCGGGTGCTGGCCATCGACGCGGGCGAGGCGCGCGCCAACCATGGCCTGCGCGGAGAAGCGACGCGCGATCCCAGCTTCGGCTGCCCGGCGCTCTGGATCGACCCCGCCGCGCGCGACCATGCCACGGCCGAAGGCTTCCTGACCGTCGATGCCGGTACGGTGATCGCCACTCACCTCAACCAGCTCCTGTCCGAGCGGGCGCACGACCTGCTCGGCCCGGACGAGGTGAAGGCGCTGCTCGAAGGCATCAGGGCGCATTCGGCCGGGCTGGTCGAGACTATCCATCCCCAGCCGCTCTCGCTCGCCGCGATCACCCGGCTTCTGCGCGCGCTGCTGGAAGACGGCATCCCCATCGCCCATCCCCTGCCGATCCTCGCCAGCCTGAGCCGCGCGGTGCAGCAGACGGTCGATCACGAACGGCTGGTGGAACTGATGCGGGCCGATCTGGGGGCGCTGATCGTCGGCCGCGTCTGCCCGCCGCATGAGCGCCTGCCGGTAATCACGCTCGATGCCGGGCTGGAGGCGGCGATCGTTCAGGGCATGATCGATCCCGTCACCGGCCAGCCGGTGATCGAGCCGGACCTTGCCCGCATGATCGGCGAGCGGATCGCCATGCTCTGCGAGGAACGCGGGCCGGGCGAAGTGCCGCTGGCGCTGGTGGTCCAGCCCCGCGCCCGCCGTGCGCTCTCCGCGCTGCTGCGCCTGCGCGCGCCGACCTGCCTGGTGCTCTCCATCGCCGAACTGCCCCAGACCCAGCCCATAGAAGTGGTGGACGTGGTCGGCGCCGCCCAGCCCGAGCGCATGGTGCCCGGCCTCCCCCACCCCGATTCCCATCACGATCAAGCTGAAAGCATGGCCGCATGAAGCAGGACCAGACTTCCTTCCACAAGACATCCAGCCGTATCGCCGGGGCCTACCAGGGCGACGTTGGCGACCGCGTCCGCCGGTTTCTGCCGATGGTCCGCCGCCTTGCCTGGCATGTCCATGGCAGCGGGCACGGCGCCGGGCGGCCGGGCATCGAGCTGGAGGACCTGATACAGGCCGGCCTCGTGGCGCTCACCGAATGCGCGCAGAAGCATCAGGGACCGACCGAGGACGGCTTCGCGGCTTATGCCAAGATGCGGGTGCGGGGGGCCATGGTCGACCTGATCCGCCGCGCCGTGCCGATGTCGCGCGGGGCGAGCGAGCGGCGGCGCCAGCTTGCCGCCAAGGAAACCGAGCTGCGCGGCACGCTGGGCCGCGATCCCCGCCCGCACGAGCTGGCCGCGGCCATGGGTATCGACGAGGGCGACCTTGCCGTCCTGCGTGGATCCAGCCAACCGCTTCGCTTCGAGGCCATAGACGAAGTCTATTCGGACCAGAACATGGCTTTCGCCGACGAGCGGCCCGACAGTCACGCGCTCCTGGCCGACGAGGAACTGCGCGGCGCGGTGGTGGAAGCGCTCACCGACCTGCCGGACCGGCTGAAACTGGTGGTGCAGCTCTACTTCGTGGAGGAGCTGAACCTGGCCGAGATCGCGCAAGTGCTGCAAGTCTCGATCCCGCGCGTACACCAGCTGAAGGCGCAGGCGCTGGCGAAGCTGCGCGAAAGCCTGAAGGGTGTGGCAGATCTCGTGTGACGAGGCGCCGGATGCGCTGGTTCCGCTCCAGGCATGCTCTTTCCGTTCGTCGCCCGCGAGGAGGCGAAACTTCCCTCTGTTCGCCGCCCATGAGGAGGCGAACCTCCTTCCCTTCGTCATTGCGAGGAGGCGAAGCCGCCGAAGCAATCCAGAGCGGCTCTGCGCGGCTCTGGATTGCTTCGCTGCGCTCGCAATGACGAACGTATGGGGGCAATCCGCCCCCGTCGGTTATCCGAGATAGATGCCCGAGGGATTGCCGGTAACGCCGGATTCCACCTCGAACAGCGCCCCGTCGAATTCGGATTCCGGCAGGCCCTTGGATGCCGAAGTCACGAACATGCGGTCCAGCTTCTCGCCCGCGAAAGCGATGTTGGTGATACGCTTTGCGGGCAGTTCGATCGAGCGCTCGCGGGTGCCGTCGGGGGCGAAGCGGCTGATCTTGCCGCCGTCCCAATGGGCGGTCCAGAGATAGCCTTCGGCGTCGGTGGTCATGCCGTCGGGATAGCCGTCTTCCTCGGAAAAGCGGATGAATTCCTCGCGCGAGTGAGCGCCGGTTTCATCCAGGGCGAAGCGGTAGATCACGCGCAGCGCCGAGTCCGCGTGGTAGAGCCACTGGCCGCAGGGCGAGAAGGCCGGACCGTTGGGCACGGTGTAGTCGCTGTCGATCACCTGCCATTCGCCCGCGGGCGAGAGGCGGTAGAGCGAGCCGGAGACGTTCTCCTCGGCCATGTCCATCGTGCCGCACCAGATCGCGCCGTGGCGGTCGGCCTTGCCGTCGTTCATGCGGTTGCCGGGCAGGTGCGGTTCGGGATCGTTGCGCTCCGAGATGGTCAGCGGGTCGAGCGTGATATTGGCAACGCCGTCCTGGAAGCCGCCGATCAGGCCGCCTTCGGCACGCGGGGCGACCCAGCCGAGACGGGCGGGCATGTCCCAGCGAGTCACGGTGTTATCGTCCAGCCTGAGACGGTTGAGGGCAGGGGCGAGGATGTCGACCCAGTAGAAGGCATTGTCGCGCGCGCACCAGAGCGCGCCTTCGCCGAGGGTATCGCGCACGTCGCGATCGATCTTGCGCCAAAGCGTCATGAAACTCTCCCTAACAGTAAATCGGCCCCCGCCCCGTCCTTTCCCTTGGGGGGGCAGGCAGGGACGAGGGCCGAAAGGTCATCCGACGGCTAGATCGGACAGGATGTCGATCTTAGTGGCTATCGCCCTTAGTGGTTGTCCCTGGGCAGGCCCATTGTCTGGGCGATGCGCTGGTACTTCTCGGCGCCTTCGAGGATCGCGCCGGTGTCCATCTGGCCGACGACCGAGCGCTGGATTTCCTGCCACGGCGTCTGCGAGGCCGGGTAGGGGTATCCGCCCTTGGCTTCCAGAGCGGCACGGCGCGCGGCCAGTTCCTCGTCGGAGATCAGCACGTCGACGCGGCCCTTCTTGAGGTCCATGCGCACGCGGTCACCCGATTCCAGCAGGGCGAGGCCGCCCATGGCTGCGGCTTCAGGCGAAGCGTTGAGGATCGAGGGGCTGCCCGAGGTGCCCGACTGGCGGCCGTCACCGATGCACGGCAGCGAGTGCACGCCTTCGGTGATGAGGTACGAAGGCGGACGCATGTTCACTACTTCCGCCGCGCCCGGATAGCCGATCGGACCGGCGCCGCGCATGAACAGCAGGGTCTGGGGGGTGATGCCAGTGGCCGGATCGTCGATGCGGTGATGGTAGTCTTCCGGACCGTCGAACACCACGGCCTGGCCTTCGAAGGCGTCGAGGTCGTCGGGGTTCGAGAGATAGCGGTCGCGGAATTCCTTGGAGATCACGCTGGTCTTCATGATCGCGGCGTCGAACAGGTTGCCCGACAGGACCAGGAAGCCGGCTTCCTCGACCAGCGGCTGGTCGAAGGGCTTGATGACCTTCTCGTCCTCGATCGTGGCGTCGCGGCAGTTGTCGCCCATGGTCTGGCCGTTCACCGTCATCGCGCCCTCGTGAATGAGGCCCTGCTTGATCAGCTGCGCGACCACGGCGGGGACGCCGCCGGCACGGTAGTAGTCTTCGCCCAGGTATTCGCCGGCGGGCTGGAGGTTCACCAGCAGCGGGATCTTGTGGCCGATGCGCTCCCAGTCCTTCAGCGGCAGATCGACGCCGATGTGGCGGGCGATCGCGGCAAGGTGGATCGGGGCGTTGGTCGAACCGCCGATGGCGGCGTTGACGGCGATGGCGTTATGGAAGGCGTCCAGCGTCATGATGTCGGAGGGCTTGAGGTCCTCGTGCACCATGTCGACGATGCGCTTGCCGGTGCGCCATGCGCATTCCTGGCGGTCGCGGTAAGGCGCGGGGATCGCGGCCGAGCCGGGCAGCATCATGCCAAGGGCTTCGGCGAGCGAGTTCATCGTCGTCGCCGTGCCCATGGTGTTGCAGTAGCCGGTGGACGGTGCCGACGAGGCGACGAGCTTGATGAAGCCGTCGGCGTCGAGTTCGCCGGCAGCCATCATCTCGCGGCCCTTCCACACGATCGTGCCCGAACCGGTGCGCTCGCCCTTGTGCCAGCCGTTGAGCATCGGGCCGACCGAAAGCGCGATCGCCGGGATGTTCACGGTGGCGGCGGCCATGAGCAGCGCCGGGGTGGTCTTGTCGCAGCCGGTGGTCAGCACCACGCCGTCGAGCGGGTAGCCGTAGATCGCTTCGACCAGGCCGAGGTAGGCCAGGTTGCGGTCGAGACCGGCGGTCGGGCGCTTGCCGGTTTCCTGGATCGGGTGGACCGGGAATTCCAGCGCGATGCCGCCGGCTTCGCGAATGCCTTCGCGAATGCGCTCGGCCAGCACGATGTGGTGGCGGTTGCAGGGCGACAGGTCGCTGCCGGTCTGGGCGATACCGATGATCGGCTTGCCCGAGCGAAGCTCTTCAAGGCTGATGCCGAAGTTCAGGTAGCGCTCCAGATAGAGCGAGGTCATGTCGATGTTGTCGGGATTGTCGAACCAGGCGCGCGAGCGCAGCTTCGGTGCAGTCTTGTTGTCGGTCATGGGCGATCGTTTCTTTTCGAGGTCAGCGCGAAGAAGTGGAAACGCGGTAGATCATGACATGCTTGTAGGGCTTGCCGGGATCGACGCGGGTGGACGGGAAGTTCGCGTGGTTCGGCGAGTCCGGGAACTTCTGCGGTTCCAGTGCGATGCCGTCGCCCATGCGGTAGAGGTGGCCGTTCTTGCCGATGAACGTACCGTCGAGGAAGTTGCCCGCATAGAACTGCACGCCGGGTTCGGTCGTCAGCAGTTCCAGCACGCGGCCGGACGCCGGGTCTTCCAGGCGCGCGGCCAGTTCGGGGGTCTTGGTCACGCCCTTGTCGAGCGCGAAGTTGTGGTCGTAGCCGCGGCCCATGACGATCTGCTCGTCCTTGCCGTCGCGAATGCCTTCACCGACCAGGCGGCCCTTGCGGAAGTCGAACACGGTGCCGGAAACGTCGCGCAGTTCGCCGGTGGGGATCAGCTTGTCGTTGACCGGGGTGTAGTGACCGGCCGGGATCGTCAGCACTTCCTGCATGGCGTCGCGCGGGCTGCCTTCACCGGCCATGTTGAAGATGGCGTGGTTGGTCATGTTGAGCACGGTCGGCTTGTCGGTCGTCGCTTCGAACACGATCTGCAGGTTGCCCTTCTCGTCCAGCGAGTAAGTGACCTTGGTCTTCACCGTGCCGGGGTAGCCCGAATCGCCGTCGGGGCTGACGAGCGAGAACACCACCGTCGCCACGGCGCCGGACTTGACCGATTCGACCTTCCAGTTCTGGACGTCGAAGCCCTTGCCGCCGCCGTGCAGCGACTGGCCGTGGTCGTTCTGGGGGAGCTGGTAGCTCTTGCCGTCGAGCGTGAACTTGCCGTCCGCGATGCGGTTGCCGTAGCGGCCGATGGTGGCGCCCCAGTAGTTCGGGCGCTTCTCGTAGCTGGCAACGTCGTCATAGCCGAGCAGGATGTCGGCCAGCTTGCCGTCCCGGTCGGGGGCCATCATCTTCCACAGCGTCGCGCCGTACGTCAGGATCGTGGCGGAGACGCCATTGGCTGCCTTCAGCGTCACGGCCGAGACTTGCGTGCCGTCCGCCAGCGCACCGGCCGGAGCCTGCGAGGCATCGGCGGCCAGCGCCGGATTGGCCGAAAGGGCAAAGGATGAGGCGGATACCGCCATCGCTACAAACGCCTTGCGCAGTTTCCTCATTGCCCTAGCTCCCATTTCTTAGTGTAAGTCGATTCTGCATATTGGTTTCCGACGCGGCCCATTGACGACGCCGTGTCGCGCATATAGTCCGACAAATAGAAAGAGCGCAAGCCGGTTTGCCGCAGGGCACGGCGCGGTTCTCTGGTAAAGAGAGGATAGTCATGCCCCCAGTGGTTTCATCTGGAGATGCCCCAGTGCTTCACGCGCAGCCAGCGGGCGTCCGCTACGGCCCTGCGCTGACGCTGCTTGCCAGCCTGTTTTTCATGTGGGGCTTCATCACCGTCATCAACAACACGCTGCTGCCGCATCTGCGCAGTGTGTTCGATCTTAGCTACACCCAGACGACACTGATCGAATCGGTGTGGTTCATCGCCTATTTCGTGGCTTCGATCCCCTCGGCCAAGCTGATCGAGCGCGTCGGCTACCAGAAGTCGCTCGTCGTCGGCCTGCTGATCATGGCGGCGGGCGCGCTGGGCATGATGCTGGCCGCCAGCATCCCGTCCTACGGCGTGACGCTGGTCATGCTCTTCGTCATCGCCAGTGGCATCACCCTGCTGCAGGTTGCGGCCAACCCCTATGTCGCCGTCGTCGGCAAGCCCGAGACCGCGTCCTCGCGCCTCAACCTGGTGCAGGCGCTCAACTCGGCCGGTACCATGCTGGCCCCGCTCTTCGGTGCCTACCTGATCCTCGGCCGTTCCAAGAGCGGCACCTCCGCTGCCGGTACCGTGCTGACCGATGCCGAACGCCTGGCGGACGCGCACTCGGTGATCCTGCCTTACGCGCTCGTCGCGGTGGTGCTGGTGATCCTGGCCGTGGTGATCGCCAAGTTCCCGCTGCCCTCGATGGGTTCGGCGAACTCGCGCCTTGCCAAGGACCAGCGCAAGCACTTGTCCTTGTGGAACCACCGCAACCTCGTGTTCGGCATTCCCGCGATCTTCATCTACCTGATCGCCGAGATCGGCGTGGCGAACCTCTTCGTGAACTTCGTCAGCCAGCCGGACATCGCCAACCTGACGCATGAGCAGGCAGGCAAGTACCTGACCTTCCTCTGGGGCGGCATGATGGTCGGCCGCTTCGCCGGTTCCGCGATCATGCAGCGCTTCGATGCGGGCAAGGTTCTGGCGTTCTTCTCGGTTGGCGCCTTCGCGGTGATGGTCGTGACGATCTTCGCGCATGGCCCCGTCGCCATGTGGTCGCTGATCCTCGTCGGCCTGTTCCACTCGATCATGTTCCCGACCATCTTCACGCTCGGCATCAAGGGCCTCGGCCCGCTGACCGAAGAAGGCTCGGGCCTGCTCGTCATGGCGATCGCCGGCGGTGCGCTGGTGATCGTGCAGGGCTGGCTGGCCGACAACTTCGGCCTCCAGAACTCCTTCATCCTGACGGCTGTTTGCGAACTCTACGTGCTGTTCTACGCGCTGTGGGGCAGCAAGGTGACCAACGCGGAGCCGGACCTCGTGCCGGAACCCGCCGAGTAACCGAACGATTCAGTATCAATGAAAAAGGCCCCGGCGAGCAATCGCCGGGGCCTTTTTCTTTTGGAGCGGTAAGGAAAGCCGTCGTCCCGGATCAAGTCCGGGGCGACGGCTTTCCTTATTTTTTCTCCATCGCGCTGCGGGTATCCTCCAGCGCCAGGTCCACCAGCACGTTCATCGCCTCGGCCGCCGCGGCGGCATCGCCGGCGGCAATGGCCTCATAGACGCGGACGTGGTCGGGGATCGGGTTGCGGGGCAGGGCGCGGGCGCGCTGCTTGAACTGGGTGGTCCAGTTCACCGCCGCGCCGATCGAGGCGCTGAGCACCAGCAAGGCGTCATTGCGCGTCGCCTGGAGAATCGCGTTGTGGAAATCGCGGTCCGCCGCGCGGCCGGCCTCGGTGGTGAGCGTATGCCGACGCATCGCCGTCAGCGCGTCCTTCATCGCCTTGAGATCGTGCTTCTCCCGGCGCTGCGCGGCCAGGCGCGCAGCGGCCGGCTCGACGATGGCGCGCAGTTCGAACAGGCTGCGCACGAATTCGATGTCCGGCTCTCCGGCAAAGGCCCAGCCCAGCACTTCGGGATCGAGCAGGTTCCAGCGATCGCGAGGAAGAACCCGCGTTCCCGCCTTGGGGCGGCTGGCGACCAGACCCTTCGCGCTCAGGACCTGGATGGCTTCCCGATAGGCGCTGCGCGAGACCTGGAGTTCCTCGGCAAAGGCGACTTCACCAGAAAGTATGTCTCCCGGTGCATATTTGCCGGACAAGATGGCCGTTCCCAGTTTATGGGCGATAGCGCCGTGCAGGCGGCGGCCCGGACCACGGGCTTCGTCGGCCGGCCTTGCACTTTCTTCATCGTTCACGAAATTGGCTTCTGACACTGTTATTGGCACCTCTCCGATGGAACCTAACAGTCCTTCTCACGCGAAGGAACGACAAACATTGCGTTTCTGATGCGCTGGGAATATGTCGGAGTAAATAGGGAGATCCCAAATGACCGAATTCCGTTCCATCGTGGCCGAAACCGGCGAGCCCCAGGGCGAACCGCTGGCCGTGAACGGCCCTGCCGATGTCGCCGCCGCCTGCGCCGCAGCGGCTGCCGCATTCGATACCTACCGTGCCACCGACCGTGAAACCCGCGCTGCGTTCCTTGAGCGAATCGCAGACGAGATCCTGGCCATCGGCGATTCGCTGATCGACGCCTATGTTGCCGAGAGCGGCCTGCCGCGCGGCCGCGGCGAAGGTGAGCGTGGCCGTACCATGGGCCAGCTGCGCATGTTCGCCGATGTCGTCCGCAAGGGCCAGTGGCAGCAGCTGCGCATCGATCCGGCCCTGCCGGACCGCGCTCCTCTGCCCCGTCCCGACCTGCGCCTGCGCATGATCCCGGTCGGCCCGGTCGCCGTGTTCGGCGCCTCGAACTTCCCGCTCGCCTTCTCGACCGCCGGTGGTGACACCGCCTCGGCGCTGGCCGCCGGTTGCCCGGTCGTGGTCAAGGGCCACCCGGCCCATCCGATCACCGGCGGGCTGATTGCCGCCGCGATCACCAAGGCCGTCAAGGACGCCGGTCTTCCCGAAGGCGTGTTCCAGCACCTGGTCGGTCCGTCGAACGAACTCGGCGCCGCGCTCGTGCAGGATCCGCGCATCATGGCGGTCGGCTTCACCGGCTCGCGCGGTGGCGGTCTCGCTCTCGCCAAGCTGGCCCAGGCCCGCGAAGTGCCGATCCCGGTCTATGCCGAAATGTCGAGCATCAACCCGGTCCTGCTGCTTCCCGAAGCGCTCAAGGCCCGCGGCGCCGCTCTCGGCACCGCTTTCGTCGGTTCGCTGACGATGGGCGCCGGCCAGTTCTGCACCAACCCCGGCCTGATCCTGGCCGTGGACGGTGAAGGCCTGGACGCTTTCGTCGCCGCCGCCACCGGCGGTGTGTCGGAAGCCAAGCCGCAGACCATGCTGACCACCGGCATCGCCGCTGCTTATGCCAAGGGCGTCGAAGCGCTTGAAGGCAATGCCGGCGTCGAGACCATCGCCAAGGGCGAAGAAGGCAGCAAGACCACCGGCGGTGCGATCCTGTTCCAGACCACGGCCGAGCAGTTCCTCGCCGACAAGGCGATCGGCCACGAAGTGTTCGGCGCCGCGTCGATCGTCGTGCGCTGCAAGGACGAAGCCGAACTCGCCAGCCTGCTCGAAGGCCTGGAAGGCCAGCTGACCGCCACCCTGCAAATGGACGCCGCCGACGAAGCCGCTGCTTCGCGCCTGCTGCCGGTGCTGGAGCGCAAGGTCGGCCGCATCCTCGCCAACGGCTGGCCCACCGGCGTCGAAGTGTGCCACGCGATGGTGCACGGCGGCCCGTTCCCCTCGACCTCCGACCCGCGCACCACGTCGGTCGGCAGCATGGCGATCGACCGCTTCCTGCGTCCGGTCAGCTACCAGAACCTCGCTCAGGACGTGCTTCCGGCCGAACTGCGCGACGCAGCCTTCGGTGACGGCGCTCCCCGCCTGATCGACGGCACGCTTACCCTCAACTAACCCCACTCAATCCCCGCAGCGCGCCCCCTCAAGAAGGCGCGCTGCGGACCTGGGAGAGACCTCCATGACCTACCTTCGCCTGCTCCAGCATCGCGCGCCCGACGGCGTGCGCTCCGTCATCCTGGCCGAGGGCGATGCCGCCCACTTCCTTCAGGGCGTCACCACCACGCGCGAACTCGCGTCGCGCGCCATCGCCGAAGGCGTGACGCTGGCCGACGCCGCCAAGGCTGCCGGACAGGGCGAAGCGGTCGACATCAAGGCCGAATTCGCGGCGGGCAACCTGCTCACCCCGATCGACCACGACGATTCCGCCCACCTGCTGATGACCGGCACGGGCCTGACGCACCTCGGTTCGGCCGAAGGCCGCAACAAGATGCACCAGGCTGCCGCCTCGGGTGAGCACGTCACCGATTCCATGCGCATGTTCCTGGAAGGCCTCGAAGGCGGCAAGCCCGCCGCCGGCACCGAAGGCCAGCAGCCGGAATGGTTCTACAAGGGCGACGGCCAGCTGCTCGTCGGCCCCGGCGAAGCGCTGACCATGCCTGCTTTCGCCAAGGACGGCGGCGAAGAGCCCGAACTGGCCGGCATCTACCTGGTCGGTGAAGACGGTAACGTCTACCGCCTCGGCCTCGCGCTCGCCAACGAGTTCTCGGACCACGTGACCGAGCGTCACAACTACCTGTGGCTCGCCCACTCGAAGCTGCGCCAGGCCGCCCTCGGCCCGGAACTGCTGCTCGGCACCCCGCCGGAGAAGATCGAAGGCACCAGCAAGATCGTGCGCGGCGGCGAAACGATCTGGGAAAAGCCCTTCCTCTCGGGCGAAGGCAACATGTCGCACACGTTTGCGAACCTTGAGCACCACCACTTCAAGTACGACCTGTTCCGCCGCGCCGGCGACGTGCACGTCCACTTCTTCGGCACCGCCACCCTGTCGTTCGCGGACGGCGTGACCACGCAGGAAGGCGATGTGTTCGAGATCGACGCCGCGCCCTTCACCCTGCCGGTTTCGAACCCGCTCGCCCGCGCCGCCGCTTCGGCCGAAGCGACCACGACCGTGAAGGCGCTCTGAGCCATGGATCCGATCCGCATCGCCATCGTCGGCGTGGGCAAGATCGCGCGGGACCAGCACATCCCCGCGATCGAGGGCAACCCGAACTTCAGCCTCGGCGCCACCGTCAGCCCGCACCATCGCGGCCCTGAAGGCATCCCGCACTTCTCCAGCCTCGACGACCTGATCGAGAACGGCCCGGCGATCGACGCCGTGGCGCTCTGCACCCCGCCGCAGGTTCGCTACGACCTGGCCGCGCAGGCGCTGGCCAAGGGCATGCACGTCTTCCTCGAAAAGCCGCCGGGCGCGACCCTGGCCGAAGTCGCCGCGCTGGAAAGCCGCGCCGACAAGGTGGGCGTGACTCTCTTCGCATCGTGGCACTCCCGCTACGCCGCGGGCGTCGCCCCGGCTCGGGCCTGGCTGGCCGAGCGCAAGATTCTGAGCGCAAAGATCATCTGGCGCGAGGACGTGCGCGTCTGGCATCCGGGCCAGGCCTGGATCTGGGAGCCGGGCGGCCTCGGCGTGTTCGATCCGGGCATCAATGCCCTGTCGATCGCCACGCACATCCTGCCGCGTCCGTTCTTCCTGAAGGAAGCGACGCTCAGCCTGCCCGCCAACCGCGCCGCGCCGATCGCCGCCGACATCGAGTTCCGCGACACGGCCGGGGCCGAGATCCACATGGACCTGGACTGGCGCCAGACCGGCCCGCAGTCCTGGGACATCATCGTCGAGACCGATGCGGGAACGCTGAAGCTCTCGCACGGCGGCGCCGTGCTCACGCTTCCCAGCGGCACCGAGCACAATGAAGACCTCGAATATCCGGGTCTCTATTCGCGCTTCGCGAACCTGATCCGCGGCGGTCGCAGCGATGTCGACATCGCGCCGCTGCGCCTCGTCGCCGACGCTTTCCTGCGCGGCAAGCGCGATATCGTCGAAGAATTCCACGACTGAATTTCCCAGGGAGGGGACTGACAATGCTGAAGGCGCTTCGCCTTACCACTGCTGCCGTCCTGCTGAGCGCCACCGCGCTCGCAGGCACGGCTCACGCCGATACCGACGGACAGGCCACCACCGCGACGATCGACGCCGCCAAGCCCGGCCCGGTCTATCACAAGGAAGTCTTCACCCAGTTCGCCGAGCACCTCGGCAACGGGATCTACGGCGGCCTGTGGGTCGGCAAGAACAGCAAGATTCCCAACACCAACGGCTTCCGCAACGACGTCGTCAGCGCGCTCAAGGACCTTTCGGTCCCGGTGATCCGCTGGCCCGGCGGCTGCTTCGCCGACGAGTACAACTGGCGTGAAGGCATCGGCCCGCAGAACAAGCGCCCGGTCAAGATCAACACCCATTGGGGCGGCGTGACCGAACCCAACACCGTGGGCACGCACGAGTTCTTCGAACTGATCCGCCAGATCGGCGCAGAGGCCTACATCGCCGGCAACGTCGGTGACGGCACCCCGCGCGAAATGGCCGAGTGGGTTGAATACATGACCTCTCCCGCAGGTTCGCTGGCGGACGAACGCGCCAAAAACGGGCACAAGGAGCCCTGGAAGGTCGCCTACTTCGGCGTCGGCAATGAGCTTTGGGGCTGCGGCGGCAACATGCGGCCCGAATTCGCGGCCGACGAGACCCGTCGCTATGCCACTTTCGTGAAGGCCCCCGCCGGCACCAAGATCCTCAAGGTCGCCGCCGGCGCCAATGTCGACGACTACAACTGGACCGAGACGATGATGCGCGTCGCGGCCCCGCAGCTCGACGGCGTTTCGCTGCACTACTACGTCCACCCGGCCGGTGGCTGGCCGCCGCGTGCGCCTGCCGTCGACTTCGACGAGCATGGCTGGGCCGATGCGCTGAACGGCGCGCGCCACATGGACGAGCTGATCACCAAGCACTCGGCGATCATGGACAAGTACGACCCCGAAAAGCGGGTCTTCCTGGCCGTGGACGAATGGGGTTCGTGGTACGCCCAGGATCCGGGCACGCATCCGGGCTTCCTGCGCCAGCAGAACACCCTGCGCGACGCGCTGATCGCCTCCGTCCACCTGGACATCTTCGCCAAGCACGCCGACCGTGTGCGCATGACCGCCATTGCCCAGATGGTGAACGTGCTCCAGGCGATGATCTTCACTGACGGCAACAAGATGGTGCTCACGCCCACCTACCACGTCTTCGAGATGTACAAGCCGTGGCAGGACGCCACCGTGCTGCCGATCCAGATCAAGTCGCCCTGGTATCACAAGGACGAGTTCTCGATGCCCGCCGTCAGCGGTTCGGCCGTGAAGGCGAAGGACGGCAAGATCCATGTCGGCCTGTCGAACCTCGATCCGAACCAGTCGAACACGGTGACGATCAAGCTCGACGGTGTGAGCGCCTCGGCGGTCACGGGCCGTATCCTGACGGCACCGGCGATCAATTCGCACAACACCTTCGACACTCCGAACGCGGTCAAGCCCGAGGCCTTCTCCGGCGCGACCGTGCAGGGCGGCAACCTCGTCGTCACCCTGCCGGCCAAGTCGGTCGTGGTGCTCGAACTGCAATGAGCGTGAACTACGTCCTCGGCGATTGGGGTACGACCCGCCTGCGGCTGTTCCGCCTTGACGGCGAGGACGTAGTTGCCCGGCTCGATGGGCCGGGCGCGCTCGAAGGCAATGCGCAAGAGGCGCTGGCCGAGAGGCTGGAACTCTGGAAGGCTGCCAATGAGCAGTCCGGTGTCGTGCAGTCCAGTGTTGTGCTGGCCGAAGTCGTGCTTTGCGGCATGGCCGGGGCACCCGGCGCGCTCGTCGCGGCAGGCTATGCGGCCTGTCCGGCGGACGCGGCCAAGTGGCTGTCCTCGCGCACGGAGCTTGAAGTGGCAGGCGTTCCGGTTTCGGTGCTGCCCGGGCTGAGCTGCCATGCGGACGGCGTGCCGGAAGTCATGCGGGGCGAGGAGGCGCAAGTCTTCGGCGCCCTCGCGCTTCACCCGGAACTGGCCGGGGGCGAGCACCTGATCGCGCTGCCGGGCACCCACTGCAAATGGGTCACGGTCAAGGACGGCACGATCACCGGCTTCCGCACGCACCCCACCGGAGAGCTGTTCGCCCTGCTGGCGGGCAAGTCGACGCTGACCGGGCCGGATACTCCGGGCGAGGGCACTGTCGACGAAGGCTTCGCGCGCGGTCTGGAACGCTGCGGAGAGCCGCTGACCGGCGCGCTGTTCGAAGCACGCGGCGCGCGGATGCTCGACGGCCGCTCGAAGGACTGGTCGCGCGGGTACATTTCCGGCCTGCTGATCGGCGGCGAAGTTGCGGCGCGTGTGCAGCCGGGCACTTCGGTGATCTTGATAGGCGACCCGGCGCTGTCGGCGCTCTATGACCGTGCGCTGGAAGGGATCGGCTGCACCGCCCGCCGCATCGACGGCGACGCGGCGGTTCTCGCCGGCCTGCGTATCGCAAAGGAATTGAGAGCATGAAGATCGAACAGGTTCTGGCAGAAGGCGCTGCCCCGGTCGTCGCGATCCTGCGCGGCATCCAGACTCACGAAGCGGTCGAGATCGGCACCGCGCTGGTCGAAGCCGGCGTGCGGATCATCGAAGTGCCGTTCAACTCGCCCGACCCGGCCGGCTCGATCGGCGCCATGGCCGAGGCTCTGGGAGACCGCGCCGCGATCGGCGGCGGCACCGTGATCGGCACCGATCTGGCCGAGACGCTCGCGGGCGTCGGCGGCACTTTCATGGTTTCGCCCAATGTCGATCCCGCCGTCATCAAGCGCGCGATCGAACTCGGCATGGACGTGCTCCCCGGCTTCCTGACCCCGACCGAGGCTTTCGCCGCTGTCGCGGCCGGTGCCAGCGACCTCAAGCTGTTCCCCGGCTCGGTGCTGGGCAGCAGCTACATCAAGGCGATCCGCGAAGTCCTGCCCAAGACCAGCCGCGTCTGGGCCGTGGGCGGCGTGGGCGCTGCCAATGTCGCGGAATACCGCGCGGCCGGCGTGTTCGGCATCGGCGTGGGCGGCAGCCTCTACAAGCCCGGCTTCGATGCCGCGACCGTCGGGGCCAAGGCCGCCGAGATCGTCGCTGCATGGAACGCCTGCGCAGCATAAGACAGATTTGGAGAGTTAACGTGTTCAGGAAATTCCTCGCTGCCGCCAGTCTTGCCGTGCTGGCCGCCTCCGGTGCGGCCGATGCGCAAGTGCAGGTCGGCGAGAAGGGAGCGGGCACGCTCAATTCCCAGCTTACCGGCGACCTCACGGTGCACGATCCGGTCATCATCCGGGAAGGCGATACTTACTACGTCTTCAGCACCGTGGGCCGCTACATCGGCATCAAGACCTCGAAGGATCTCAAGACCTGGAAGGACGCCGGTTCGGTCTTCGCCGAGATCCCGGCCTGGGCGAAGCAGGCGATCCCCGGCACCGAAGGCATCTGGGCGCCGGACATCTCCTATGTGAACGGCGAATACCGGCTCTACTATTCGGTTTCGACCTTCGGTTCCAACCGTTCCGCCATCGGCCTCGCCACGAGCAAGACGCTCGATCCCAAGGCCAAGGGCTACGGCTGGAAGGACCAGGGCCTCGTCGTCATGTCCACGCATGAGGACGACTTCAACGCCATCGACCCCAACTTCGTCGAGGATGCGCAGGGCCGTCAGTGGCTCTCGCTCGGCAGCTTCTGGACCGGGCTGAAGCTCTTCCCGCTCGATCCGAAGACCGGCAAGGTCGCTCCCGGCACCGAGCCTTATTCGATCGCGCGCCGGCTTGCCCCTGCCGGCGGCCCGGCGCCGGTGGAAGCGCCGTTCATCATCCCGCACGGTGGCTTCTACTACCTGCTCGCCAGCTACGATTACTGCTGCAAGGGCGTGAACAGCACCTATTACACCGTGGTCGGCCGCTCGAAGAAGATCACCGGGCCTTACCTCGGCAAGGACGGCAGTTCGATGATGGAAGGCCGCGGCACCATTTTCCTGCGCGCCGACCTGGAAGAACAGCAGCGTTTCCGCGGCCCCGGCCATGCCGGCGCCTTCACGGACAAGGACGGCACCACTTACGTCGTATACCACGCCTACGACAAGCAGGCGAACGGGGCTCCCACCTTGCGCATCGCGCCGCTCCGCTGGGATGCGGACGGGTGGCCCGTCGCCCAATACTGAACCCACCTGACGGCACCCCGGTCCCCCGACCGGGGTGCCCTTTTTTCCTATCGCCGGACAGAGTGACCAGCGCCACGAATCAAGAATCTCGGAGAGGATGACATGAACTTTTCCCTTTCGCGCCGCACCTTCGCGGCCAGCGCCGCCCTTCTGCCCATCGCCTGTTCCAAGGCTGGCGACAGCGCCCTCGGCGGCGATGACAAGGCCGCCGTCACCGACCCGCTCAAGGGCCCGATCAATCCGCTGGTGAAGAACCGCGCGGATTCGCAGGTCTTCCGGCATGAGGACGGCAACTACTACCTCACCGGCTCGGTCCCCGAGTACGACCGCCTGATCCTGCGCCGCTCGAAGACGCTGGCCGGCCTCGCCACGGCCGAGGAACGCGTGCTCTGGCGCCATGAAAAGACCGGCCCGATGTCCGGCTTCCTCTGGGCGCCCGAATTGCACCTCGTCGACGGCAAGTGGGTCATGTACTTCGCTGCGGGCCCGAGCGGCGGCGGCGAGGACGTGTTCCGCATCCGCACTTACGCCATCGTCTGCGACGGGTCCGACCCGATGACCGGCAAGTGGTCGGTCCTGGGCGAATTCAAGATGCCGTGGGACAGCTTCAACCTCGATTCCACCAGCTTCGTGCACAAGGGCCAGCGCTACTTCGCATGGGCCCAGCGCGAAGAGGGCATCGACACCAATTCGAACCTCTACCTCGCGCCGATGAAGGACGCGCTGACCCTCTCGGCCGAGCCCGTGCGCCTCACCGTGCCGACGCTCGACTGGGAAACCCGCGCCTACAAGGTGGCAGAGGCCCCGGCAGTGCTCGTCAAGAACGGCCGCCTGTTCATGACCTACTCGGCCAGCGGCACCGGCGCCGTCTATTGCCTCGGCATGCTGACGATCGACGAGAACGCGAACCTCATGGACCCCAAGGCCTGGACCAAGTCGCAGAAGCCGGTCTTTGCGACCAACGTGGAAACCTCGGTCTACGGCCCCGGCCACAACAGCTTCACGGTGGACGAGCACGGCAACGACATCCTCGTCTACCACGGCCGCGACTACGAGAAGATCGAGGGCGACCCGCTGCTCAACCCCGATCGCCACACCCGCGTCCAGCGCATCTACTACGATGCCAAGGGCGCGCCGGACTTCGGCGTGCCGGTCGGCAACGGCGCTCTGCCCGAACGCTTCACGCCTGCGGTGCGCCGCGACGTGATGCTCAGCCATGACGGCACCAAACTGGCCCTCGCCGCCAATGCGCCGCTGCCGCAGACCCAGTTCCGCGAGATTGCCGGTGCCGACGGCGCCGTCCAGCTCTCGCCGATCCTCCTGCGCGACCACGGCTTCAAGGCCGGCCAGGACGGCACCGTTACCCTGGCCCCGCTCGGCAGCGCGGACCTGTTCCTGCGCGAGGCGGGCGAAGCGAAGGGCACCGTTCGCTTCGTGTCCAAGTCCGATTCGTCAAAGGCGCTCGCCTTCGCCGGCGACACCGTGAAGCTGACCGACAAGAAAGACCCGGCAACGAGCTGGATTGCCGGTTAATCAGACAAGAAAACACACAATCCCGCCCGGAAACAGCAGGTTCCGGGCGGGTCTGCGACCATTCTGCCACACCTCTCCGAGCTTTTTGACGGCCCTCCCGCATTTCCGCTTGCAACGCATTAGTCAGACTAATAATTAGTCCGAGTAATTGAAGGGGCATGGTATGGGCCAGCCCCAATGGGAGGGTTGATCCATGGCCTTGAAGCCATTCGCTTTCTGCACAGCATCCGTTTTCGCTCTGAGCCTCGCCACCGTCGCCCAGGCCCAGGATGTCGCGCCGCAGTCGGCTGACAATTCCGATGCCACCGCCGAAGACATCATCGTCACCGGCGTCCGCGCATCGATCGTCGGCGCCATCAACAGCCGCAAGGACAACATCCAGATCGTTGACTCGATCGTGGCTGAAGACGTCGGCAAGCTGCCCGACAACAACGTGGTCGAAGCGCTCCAGCGCGTCACCGGCATTCAGGTCACCGACCGTGCCGGCGGCGAAACCGCCACGATCACCATTCGTGGTCTGTCCGATCCGGTTACCACCTGGAACGGCCGCAACATCTTCACTGCCGCGGGCACTTCGTTTGCGCTTCAGGACGTCTCCGCCAACCTCGTCAAGAAGATCGACGTCTACAAGACCCGCTCGGCAGATCAGCTGGAGTTCGGCCTTGCCGGCCAGATCGACGTGGCAACGCGTCGTCCGTTCGATTTCGACGGCTTCACCGTCTCCGGCCTTGCGCGCGGCATCTACAGCGAGCTGGCGGACGAGTTCAATCCGAACGTGGCTCTGCTCGTCAGCGATCGCTGGGAAACCGGCATCGGCGAAATCGGCTTCCTTATCAACGGCAGCTATACGCGCTCCAAGTATCGCAACATGAACGTGCAGGCCGGTGCGCTGGTGCCGTTCGCGACCGAGAATCCGCCTTCGGGCACGTTCCTTACGCCGCTTCAGCGGATTTTCCCGAATACTGATCCGGCAAACCCCTACTGGACGCCGGGTCTCAACGCCGGCCTGCCCACCACGCCGGGTTCGACGCTGAACATCGATGGCGTCGACGTGCCCTACTATCTGTCGCGTGACGCTGTCATCAGCTCCGATCTTTACGGCAAGCGCGAGCGTCCGTCGATCAACGCGGCACTGCAGTGGGCGCCCAACGATCGCTCGGTCTATACTGCGGAATTCTATTACTCCGGATTCCGGGGTAACACTTCCAACTCGCTGATGTTCAGCTATGCTGACTGGTGGGGTGACCTTGGCGACAATCCGGGTTCGACCTTCGAACTTTACGATGGCACCAACATCGTCAAGTCGCGCCGGGTTGGCAGCGTCGCGGGCTTCAACAGCGCTGACTACGCCACCAACAAGACCGACAGCTACGTCTATTCGTTGAATGCCGATTGGGATGTCGGCGATCGCGGCAAGATCACGGCTGACCTGACCTACCAGGACAGCAAGAACGAAACCTCGTTCTTTGCCATGCGCACCAATCGCGGTCCTCTGGATCTCGACGTGGACTTCAACGCCGGCGGCGGTATCCCGTCCTACAGCTTCGGTACGCCGGAAGTTCTGACCGATCCTAACGCTTGGACCGTTGGGGATCTCTTCGACAACGGCAACAAGAGCACCGGCAACTCCTGGACCTTCCTGCTCGACGGTCACTACGACTGGGATGAGGGCTTCCTGCGGCGCGTCAAGGCGGGCTTCCGTTACGATAACCGCAAGGCCAGCACTTTCGTGCGCGAACAGAGCGCCGGCGCCCTGGGCGGTACGCTGGCTTCGCTGGGCGACGATTACATCTTCACGAACAGCGGATTCTTCGACGGCCGCGCCGATGTTCCCACCAGCTGGGTGCTGGGCAATGGCGCTGCGCTCTACAAGAACGCCGATGCCATTCGCTCGATGTACCAGGCGGTGAACCCGAACCTGCTGCTGTCCGACCAGATGACCTTCGGTCGCGTCTTCGACATCAACGAAGTCACGCTCTCAGCATACCTGCTGGCGGACGGCGAGGTGGAGATCTTCGGTCGCCCGCTGCTGGTCGAAGGCGGTGTCCGTCTGGTTACGGTCGATACCGACTATAATTACTTTGATCGCTACAATGGCTTTGCGCGTACCGGCGTTTCGACCGGACAGACGAAGTTCCTGCCGAGCTTCACTGCCCGCTACGAGATCACGCCTACCCTGCGTCTGCGCTTCAACTACGGTGAAACCCTGCGTCGTCCGGCATTCGGTGATCTCAATCCGAACGTCAGCCTCACGGGTGACCTGTCGGGCCTGGGCTTCGGCACGGGTTCGGCCGGCAACGCGGCTCTCCGGGCCACGACCTCGAAGAACTACGACCTTGCGCTGGAATGGTACTTCGAACGCAACAGCGCGATCTACGTGACCGGTTTCCGCCGCGAAATCCAGGGCCTCGTCGTTCCGCTCACCACGCTTGAATACATTCCGAACAATACGATCGTTGGCAGCACCGCCACGGATTACTTCCAGGTCACCCGACCGACGAATGCTTCCGACGGCGTGCTGAAGGGCGTGGAAATCGGGCTGACCTATTTCCCGACGTACCTGCCCAGCATCCTCGACGGTCTGGGCTTCCAGGGCAGCGCGACCATCCTGGACTCGGAACAGACGATCCCCGAAACCGACGCAGCGGGCAACACTGTCCTGACCAAGTCGGCATTCTTCGCGGTTTCGAAGTTCTCGTATAACGCAACGCTGGCTTACGAGCGCGGTCCGATCGGTGCACGTCTGTCGTACGTGTGGCGCAAGGGCTTCCTCCAGAGCAACGAGGCGCGTGCCTTCGCCAACCCGATCGGGTTCTGGCGCAAGCCTGAGAAGAGCCTGGACTTCCAGCTCACCTACAACATCACCAAGGACATCGGCCTGACCTTCGACGCGGTGAACATCACCAAGGCGAAGCAGCAGAACTACTACAAGTTCGAAGATGCCGGCGGTCCGACGACGATGAACTCGAGCACGCTGCTGATCGACCGTACGTTCGCAGCGGGCGTTCGCTTCAAGTTCTAACCTGACAAGGCAGGCCGCGGCGCACGCCATTCCGCGTCGCGGTCCGCCATGGGCGGCCGTTCCTCCGGGCTCCTCTCCCAACCAGGCCCGGAGGACGGCCGCCTTATTATTTTCGGCACCTGCTGACGCTCGCCAGACCATGAAGGGGTAACGATGCGCGGAAACTTCCGGACGATCCTCGCCACCGCGGCATTTCTTGCGTGCGGGGCCAGCCCGCCGCCCGCCGCATCTTCCCAAGCTTCTGCTGCTGCTGCCGGTAATTCCCGTCTCGGCGCTTCCGTGGCTCCGGTGGCTTCCCCGAAGCTCGACGCCGCTGCCATCGCCAAGGCCCGCTTCGGCAACGATGCCGCCTGGTACGAGCAGCGCATTCCCTTCTTCGAAAGCGCCGATCCCAAGATCGACGCTGTCTATTACTATCGCTGGGGCCTGTTCCGGGCCCACCAGCGCGACCTGGGCGCGCAGGGCTACGTCACCACCGAATTCGCCGACGACGTGGATTGGCAGCGCGAGCCTTATGCCAGCCTCAACGATGCCAGCGGCTTCCACATCGCCGAGGGACGCTGGCTGAACGACCGCCGGTTCACCGACGACTACGTCAATTTCATGTACGAGGGCGGCAACGACCGCCACTTCACCGACCACATGGCGGACTCGGTCTGGGGCCGCTATCTCGTCGACGGTGACCGCGCGGCGGTGTTGGCCCACCTCAAGACGATGCGCCACATCTACCGCCTGTGGGACGAGAAGTTCGACTTCACCAAGGGCCTCTATTTCGTCGAGCCGCTGCTCGATGCCACCGAGTACACCGTCTCCTCGATCGACGCCTCGGGCGGCAAGGACGGCTTCCGGGGCGGCGATTCCTTCCGGCCCTCGGTCAACAGTTACATGTTCGCCAATGCCCGCGCCTTGTCGCGCATGGCGGAAATGGCGGGCGACACGGCCATGGCCAGGGAATATGCCGACCGCGCCCAGGCCTTGCGCACGCGCGTGCTGGCAGACTTGTGGAGCCCGAAGCTGGGCCACTTCGTCGATCGCTATCAGGTCGATAACGAGCACGTGAAGTACTGGGACCAGATCCGCAATCGCGAGCTGGTGGGCTATCTGCCCTGGATGTTCGACCTGGTGCCGGACGATGCGAAGTATTCCCAGGCCTGGGCGCATCTGCTCGATCCCGCGTCCCTGGCGGGCAAGGCCGGGATGCGGACGGTCGAACAGAATTACGAATACTACATGCGGCAGTACCGCTATCTCGGCACCGCGCCCGAGTGCCAGTGGAACGGGCCGATCTGGCCCTATCAGACGACGCAAGTGCTGACCGGCATGGCCAACCTGCTCGATCACTACGACGAGCATGGCCCGGTGACGCGCAGCGACTACATGCGCCTGCTGCGCCAATATACGCAGATGCACTATCAGGGAGAGGGCCGGAGCGCGCGTCTCGACCTCGAAGAGGACTATCACCCCGAGACCGGCAAGCCGATCGTCGGGCTGGACCGCAGCCATCATTATTTCCATTCCGGCTATCTCGATCTGGTGATGACCGGCCTGGTCGGCATCCGTCCGCGCGCGGACGACGTGCTGGAAGTGAACCCGCTCCTTCCGGCGGCGAACGACGCCCAGGCGCTGGGCTGGTTCCACATCGAGCGCGTGCCCTATCACGGGCACGAGGTCTCGGTGACCTGGGACGCGGATGGCAGGCGTTATGGCCGCAAGGGGCTGACCATCGCCGTGGACGGCGCCGAAGTCGCGCATCGCGGCGACCTCGGCCGGATCGAGGTGCCGCTCACGCGCAAGGCCAACGCGCCGGTCCTGCGTGAGACGAACCTGGCGGTGCAGCTTGTGCGGGGCAACTTCCCCAAGGCCAGCGCGTCTTCCGGAACCGAGGCGGAGAAGCTCCACGACGGCATCGACGGCCGCGCCTGGTTCTATCCCGAACTGCCCAATGGCTGGGATTCCGCCGCCGGCGCGAGCGAGCAGTGGTATGCCGTGGACTTCGGCAAGTCAGTTACGCTGGGTGCCACCGAACTGGCGTTCTTTGCGGACGGCGGAAAGTTCGCGGCGCCGCGCAAGGTCCGGGTCGAGGCGTGGCGCGACGGGCGCTGGCAGGTCGTGGCGGCGCCAGCTGCCGCGCCGCTGGCGAACGGCGTGACGCGGCTGAGCTGGACGCCGGTGACGGCGGAGCGGATTCGCGTGGCCATGACGCCGGCGGGCGGGAAAGCGATCCGGCTTGCGGAACTCAAGGCTTTCGCGCGCTGATTTCGGTTCTGGCGGGGTTTCCGACGAGGACGGCAAGTCCCGGAAAGCCCGCCGGAAATTTCTTTCGTTAACCCGGAAGAAACTGCCCTGCGCAAGCCGGAATTAACCGTCGGAGCGTCCCTTTGGGGCATGTCTCACGGCTATCCCTTCGCTTCGCTCGTCGCCGCCGCTTCGTGCTTCGTCGACTTTTCCCTGATGATGCCGGGCTGGCTGGCCGGGATCGCCGCCGCACACATTGCCTGCGCGGTGCTGTTCATGGGCCTGTCCAAGCACGAGACCGGCTGAAGGCCGTTCCCGTGCCGGTAATCAGGCTCCGGCCTTGCCCGCCAGGAGTTCGGGCGTGAGCACTTGCGGCAGTTGCTCGGCCTTTCCGGCGCCGCCTGCATACCAGACGTAAAGCGGAACCCCGGCTGCGCCTTGCGCCGTCAGATAGCGCGTGATCTCCGGATCGCGCCGGGTCCAGTCACCGCGCAGCACCACCACGCCCGCTTTCTCGAATGCGGCGCGGGTGTCTTCACGCTCGATGGCGACCTGCTCGTTGACCTTGCAGGTGAGGCACCAGTCGGCGGTCATCCACACGAACACCGGTTTGCCGGCGGCGCGTGCTTCAGCAAGGGCCTTTTCGCTGAAGGGCCTGGCTGCGAGCAACGAGTCCGACGTCGCCGCGGGCGGGGCAGGGCGCGGCAGCACGACGAGCGCCAGCACCGCGAGGGCCGCGGCGATCAGGGCGGCGGCCCTGGCGGACTTGCCGCGGTGCTGCGCCCGGCCGGCAACGAAGAGCGCGGCCAGGACGAAGAGCAGGCCGGCCAACGCTGCCAGAGCGAAGCCGGTTCCGCCGACTTTCCATGTCAGCCAGGCCAGCGCCAAGGCGGTCAGGCCCATGGGCAGAGCCATCCAGTAGCGGAATGTCACCATCCAGCGGCCCGGCCTGGGCATGCGCCTGCGCAGCGCCGGAATGAAGGCGACCGCCAGGAAGGGCAGGGCGATGCCGAGGCCGAGTGCGGCGAACAGGGTCATCGCGGACAGCACCGGCAGCAGCAGCGCTGCGCCCATGGCGCTGGCCATGAAGGGGCCGGTGCAGGGCGTCGCGACGAAGGCTGCCAGAAGTCCGGTCGCGAAAGCGCCCCTGAAATGGCCGGGGCGCGCGGAGCCGGAGGAGGAACCGCTGGAAGACGGGCCGCCCGAGGCGAAGCCGGGCACGGTGAACTCGAACAGGCCCAGCAGATTGGCCGTGATGACGGCGGAGAGGAACAGCAGGCCGACGACGACCAGCGGCTCCTGCAGCTGGAAGGCCCAGCCGACCTGTTCGCCCCCTGCGCGCAAGGCTAGCAACACGGCGCCAAGACCCAGGCAGGCGAGGATGACGCCCGCGGCATAGGCAAGCCCTTCGATCCGGGCATGCTGTTCGCTCTCGCCCGCACGGGCGAGACTGAGCGCCTTCAGGCTGAGAATCGGGAAGACGCAGGGCATGACGTTCAGCAGCAGTCCGCCCGCCAGCGCGGCCAGCAGCAGCAGCGGCAGGGACGGCAGTTCTGGTGCCGCGTCGTCGCTGGCCAGCGGCACGCCGCCGACAGGAACCGTGCCCGGGGCGGCGGAGAAGGCGATGCCGTCGCCGGCTGCATTGAGGCGCAGCACTCCGGTCAGCCGGTCCGTTCCGCGCGCATCGAGCTTGGCGCGGGGCAGGGTGACGATCAGCATGTCGCCCTTCCAGGCGAATTGCTGCGCGCCGGCATAATCGATCAGCTTGTCCTCGCCCACGAAGACATGCGGCCCTTCCAGCGGAGTCGCGGCGGGCAGCGGAATGGCCAGGCGCACCGCGCGGTCATCGAGGCTGAAGGTTCCGGCAGCATCGAGCGGCGCGGGAAGGCGGCGCTGCCATTCGGCGAAGCGCGGGTCGGCCGGGGCGGAAGGCCCTGTCGCAACCGGCACTTCCACGGCGAGATCGGCCTGTTCGGGCACGCAGATCTGCTCGGTGCAGGCCAGCCACTGCGCGCGGACATGCACGGGAATCCGGCTTCCCGGCGCTGCCCCGGCCGGCACCGTGAACGGCACCAGGACCGCATAGTCGCTTTCATAGACGTGGTTCATCAGGCCGGAGACCACCAGCGTCTGCGGCACCGGATAGCGCGGCGCGCCCGTCCGGGCGCCGTCCGGCAATGTCCAGTCGAGCTGCATGCCCAGCCCCGCGTCGCCCGGGTTGGACCAGTAACCGTGCCAACCTTTCTCGGGCGTCATGTGAATGGCGATGGTCGTTTCGCCGCCGGGCGCGGCGGCAGGACCCGCCACCAGTTCGGCGGCGATGTGCGGTGCAGCGGCCCGCGCGGCGAGCGGCATGAGTACGAGCGCCAGCATCTGACACATGAGTGCCACAAACAGGCTATAGCGGCGCTTTTCCATGAAACTCCCGTGCGTTGGGCGGCGCTTGCGTCATTCGCGCATTCCAGACATCGCTGCATCTGCGCCGATTGTGCCGACATTTCAAGGAAGACCCCCGATGCGCCTGCTCTCCTCGTCGCTTGCCCCGCTGGCCCTGATCGCGGCTCTGGCCGTTTCGGCCCCCGCCACGGCGCAGGAAGCACCGGCCGCTCCCGCGCCTTCTGCCGCCCCTTCGGCCGTCTCGCCGCAGGGTCAGCCGAAGCTGATCGTCGCAGTTTCGGTGGACCAGTTCTCGGCAGACCTCTTCGCCCAGTACCGCGAGCACTTCACCAAGGGCTTCACCCGGCTGCTGCAAGGCGCTGTCTTCGCCTCGGGCTTCCAGTCGCATGCCGCCACCGAGACCTGCCCCGGCCACTCCACACTGCTGACCGGCGTGCACCCCTCGCGCACGGGCATCACTGCGAATTCCTGGTTCATGCCGGGCATCGGCCGCGCCGAGAAGGAAGTCTACTGCGTCGAGGACGAGACCAACCCGAAATCGACGCCGGACAAGCCGGTGGTCAGCGCCGCGCACCTCAAAGCGCCGACGCTGGGCGACCTCATGAAGAAGCGCAACCCGAAGACCATCAACGCGGCCGTTTCCGCCAAGGACCGTGCCGCCGTGATGATGAGCGGGCATGACACCGATGCCGTCTACTGGATCGGCCCCAAGGGTTTCACCACGTTCGAGAATCGCAAGATCACCAAGGCTGTCGAAGCCGAGAACGCGGTCATGGCCAGGCGCGTTGCCGCGGGTGACGGCGCTCTGCCGGTGCCGGGCTGGTGCGGCAATGTAGACCGCGCGACGCCGATCAAGGACTTCACTATCGGCACCTATCGCTTCCCGCTGGCCGCGGGCGACTTCAATGCCTACTCCAACGGCCCGCGCATCGATACCGCCACTGCCGAAATGGCCGTTCGCATGGTCGACGAACTGGGCATGGGCAAGGATGCCGTGCCCGACGTGCTCTCGGTCAGCTTCTCGGCCACTGACAAGGTCGGCCATGCCTTCGGTACCGAGGGCGTGGAAATGTGCATCCAGATGAACGTGCTGGACGAAGCGCTGGCCACCCTGTTCGATGCCCTCGACGCGCGCGGGATCGACTACGAAGTCGTGCTCAGCGCCGACCATGGCGGCTTCGATGCGCCCGAGCGGCAGAAGCTGCGCGGCAATCCCGATGCCGCCCGCATCGATCCGGCGCTCTCGGCAAAGGAACTGGCCGCTGTCGTTTCGCAGGAAACCGGCATTACCGTGAAGAACGGACCGCTGTTCTACGGTGCGGGCGAGGCGGGCAGCGTCTGGTTCTCGGCCGAACTGACGCCCGATCAGAAGCAGAAGGTCATGGCCGCGCTCGTCGCACGCCTGAAGACCAACCCGCAGATCGCCGCAGTCTACACGCAGGACCAGATCATGCAGTGGCCCGAGCCCAAGGGTAACCCGCAGGACTGGACCATGGAGCAGAAGGTCCGCGCCTCCTTCGTACCCGGCCGCTCGGGCGAAGTGCAGATGCTGACCGTGCGCGGCGTGGTGCCGGGCAAGCCCGCGCCCTTCAAGGTCGCCTCGCACGGCAGCCCCTGGGATTACGACCGCCGGGTGCCGATGCTGTTCTGGCGCAAGGGCATGGTCGGCTTCGAACAGCCCACCCCGGTCGAGACCGTGGACATCGCGCCGACCCTGGCCGCAACCGTGGGCCTGACCGCGCCCGCCGGCACTTGGGACGGAAGGTGTCTCGACATCGACGCCGGAGAGGCCGATAGCTGCCGTCGATGAACGACTCTGCAGCGACGCAAGACCAAAAGGCGGAATACCGCGACCTGATCATCCTGGGCGGCGGCCTCGTCGGCATGACGCTGGCGCTTGCCGCGGCCCGGGCGGGTATCACCAGCCACGTCATCGACCGGGCCGACCCGGCCGACCTGACCGCCGAGGGCGCGGATGGCCGCGCCTCGGCCATCTCGACGGCGAGCTGGAACCTCTTCACGAATATCGGCCTGGCGCCCGCGCTGAAGAATCTCGGCTGCCCGATCGATTCGATCGCGGTCACCGATTCGATGAAGCCTGGCCGGATCGACTTCACGCCCAAGCCCGAGGAAGGCTCGCTGGGCCGCATGTTCGCCAACCGCGACTTGCGCCTCGCCCTCTTCGCCGCCGCGCGCGAGGAAAAGAACATCGCCTGGCACGTCCGCACCGAAGCGGTACGCCGGGATCGCGGCCCGCACGGGGTGGAAGTGGAACTGTCAGACGGCCGCGTGCTGAAGTCCAGCCTGCTGGTCGCCGCCGAGGGCCGCCAGTCGCCCACCCGCGACGAGGCCCGCTTCGCCCTTGCCAAGTGGGACTACAAGCACCGCGCCATGGTGACCGGGCTGTTCCACGAAAAGTCCCACGCCAACACGGCCTGGGAAATCTTCTATCCGGCCGGGCCTTTCGCCCTGCTGCCGCTGCTCGACGACGACCAGGGCCGCCACCGCAGCGCGCTCGTCTGGACGGTCGCGGAGAAGGATGCCGCGGGGATCATCGCGATGCCCGATGCCATGTTCCTCAACGAAGTGGAAAGCCGCATGCACGGCGTGCTCGGCAAGATCACCTTGTCCGCGCCGCGCATGAGCTATCCCTTGCGTTTCCATCACGCCGGTCACGTCATCGACGAGCGGCTTGCGGTGATCGGCGACGCGGCCCACGGCATGCACCCGATCGCCGGGCAGGGCCTCAACCTCGGCCTGCGCGATGTGGGCGCCCTGGTGGAAGTGCTCACCGAGGGCATGCGCCTCGGGTTGGAGCCGGGCGACGCCCAGCTGCTGGCGCGCTATGAGAAGTGGCGCAGCCTCGATACCTTCATGGTCATGTCGGTCACCGATGGGCTGACCCGCCTGTTCGGCATTCCCGGCCGCCTGCCCAGCGCCGCGCGCCGTCTCGGGATGGGCGCGGTACAACGCCTGCCCAGCCTCAAGCGCTTCTTCATGGACGAGGCGCGGGGCATGTCGGGCAAGCTGCCCGAGCTTCTGCAGGCATAGAAAGCGGACCTCCGCTTGCACTGTCGCTTGGACGAAGGGTGCAGCGAGAGGTTCGAGCCCGAAAAAACCACGTCATCCTGAAACAGGTTCGGGATGACGGGCGTGCAGAAGCGTTAGCCGTCCTTGCCGTACGGGTCTTGCCGGCGCCGGATGCACGAGAGCTTTCGCCCTCGCATCCAGACCTTATTCCGAAGGAACCGCTTCCGAGGCATCCGCCGAAGGCAGGTCGGTGGGCAGAACGCCGGGCGTCGCCAGCGGGCTGGGCTGGTCGACGGCCTGGCCTTCCGCGTCGGTGAGGCGGCGCGGTTCGAGCATGGCGGTGGTTTCCAGCAGGTTGAGCGCGTCCTGCACGTCCTGATAGCGGCGGGCGTCGGCGGTCCAGGTCTGCGCGGCCTGGGCATTGGGCAGGCGCTCGACTTCGCTGATGGCATTGGCGATGCGGCGGGCCGAGAGCATCAGACGGGCGCGGTCGATGCGGGCCGTGGGCGTCAGCAGGGTCGAGGATTCGCGGCGCACCACGAAGAGGCTGGACAGTTCGCGGCGGGCCTTCTGCCACAGGCTTTCGTCGCTCTGGCTTTCGCTCAATTCGGGCGAGAGCGCTTCGAGGCGAGCGGAAAGCTCATCGATGGTGACCGGATTCTTCGAGAACTCGATCACCGTCTGGACGGCGCGGGGCTGGGCATTGGTGAAGCGCAGGCGGAGCTGGTCGGCCACGTAGCTGAGCGGTTCCCCGCGATCGACCATGCGGCGCGCGGCGAAGGCGATCAGCAGCCCTTCGGCGCGGGCGGCATTGCCGGAAGCGGCGTCGGTCTGGAAATCGATCCGCGAAATGCGGTCCTCGATCAGCGCAAGGCGGCCTTCCACCGAGCTGAGCGAGGAAAGCTGCTCGGGCGAGGCAGGCGCGGTGGCGGCCGGCAGGGCAGGCACCGGGGCTGCCGTCGGCTGCGTCTCGGGCTGCGGCGCGGCCGGGTCTGCGGCGCGCTGCGGCAGGATCTTGTCCAGCAGCCCGTCCTGCGCGGCCCAGACGACGAGCGCCCCGCCCAGCAGGAAAGCGATGAATGCCACGAAGAACAGGCCCCCGCGCGAACGCGGACGCGAGATTGGAGAAGGCTGCGGCGAGGTGAAGTCCTGCATCAAGTGTGGTTCTGTCAGTTTACGATCCCGAGGGGAAGCCTTGGCACATCTCTTCGGCCAAGGCCAGCAGCGCCGCGTCATTGGCGGCGGCGGCGCAGCGCACGGCAGCCCAGCCCTCGCCGGTCCGCTCGATGAGGCGCGGACCTATGATGGCAAGCGCGATCCGCGTCCGCGGGAGTGAAAGTCGGCGGCATTCGGAGGCGAAATGCGCGGCGGCTTCGCCCGAATGCAGCAGGACGAGCGCCGGGTCCTGCAGCAGGCGCGCCAGTTCGGCGGGCATGGGCAGCGCCTCGCTGGCGTAGACCTCGCGCGTGGCCATGGTGCAGGGCGCGGGAAGCGCGAGGTCCACCCGCTCGCGCCCGGCCAGGCGCAGCAACCTGCGGTGACCGGGATCCAGCTGCGCCATGACCGACTGCAATCCGCCGCGCGCGACCCGCACCACGTCCAATCCGGCCTGCCGCGCGGCTGCGGCCGTCGTTTCGCCCACGGCATAGGCGGGCAGGCCGCGATAGTCCGCCAGCGCCGGTCCGGCCTGCCGCATGGCATTGGCGCTGCCGATCAGTATCGCATCGACCTCTTCGCGCGGGACCGGATGCCACGTCAGCGGGACGATCTCGAACAGCGGAAATCCGCGGGCATCCAGACCCTGCCGGGCTGCCGCCGCGACCGTCGCCGCCCCGCCCGGCTCGGGGCGGATGACGATGACGGGCAGGCGCGGGGCGCTCATGAGGGAGTCAGGCCGGTCCGGCGAAGTGGACGGCGATGGCGGGAACCGCGCGGGCCAGCAGGTCTGCCGCCAGGCGTGCGGGGCCTTCGGGATCGTTCATGGCAAATCGGGCCGCACCCTCCACCCGTTCCGCGCCGTCGGGGCTGTAGAGCGCCGCCCGCATCGCCAGGCCATCGCCGTCAAGCCGGGTGAGCACGGCGATGGGGCTGTGGCAATTGCCGCCGAGACCGGCCAGCAAGGCGCGTTCGGCGAGGACGGAGGCGCGGCTCTCGCCGTGGTCGACCGCCGCAAGAAAGCCGAGCGTGCGCGCATCGTCTGCGCGGCACTCGATCATGATCGCGGCCTGCGCGGGGGCAGGGAGCCAGTCTTCCTCGTCAAGGGGATGGCCGGTGCCGGTTTCGCCCAGGCGCTTGAGCCCGGCGGCGGCCAGGAAGGTGGCATCGGCCTCTCCCGCCGCCAGCTTGGCCAGCCGGGTGGCGACATTGCCGCGGAACGTCACCACCGTGCAGTCGGGCCGGGCGTGGAGGAGCTGGGCGGCGCGGCGCGGCGCGCTCGTGCCCACCACCGCGCCTTGCGGCAGCGCGCGGATGCTCTCGGCGCCCACCAGCACGTCGCGTACATCCTCTCGCGGGAGGATGGCGCCGATGGTGAAGGCTGCGGGGCGAATCGTCTCGACATCCTTGGCCGAATGGACCGCGAAATCGATCTCTCCGGCGGCGAGCCAGGCGTCCAGCTCCTTCGTCCACAGGGCCTTGCCGCCTATTTCCGCCAAAGCGCGGTCCTGGATGCGATCCCCGCTGGCGGTGACGGCAACGATCTCTATATGCGCAGGATCGATTCCGTGTGCCGCGGCCAACCGGTCGCGCGCTTCCTCAGCCTGAGCCATCGCCAGCGGCGACCGACGGGTACCGAGGCGGAAGCCATGTTTTTGCGTGTCTGTTTGCGTCGTCATCGGCGGGTTGTGCTACCCGTCAATGTCGTCCAGTGGAAGGGTCGTTCAGGGAAAGTTGAAATGCGTACGGTACTGGGCATCGAAAGCTCGTGCGACGAGACGGCGGCGGCACTGGTAACCAGCGACCGCACGATCCTCGCCCAGCGCATCGCCTCGCAGGATGAGGCACACCGGCCCTATGGCGGCGTCGTGCCCGAAATCGCCGCGCGCGCGCACTCGGAGCGGATCGCGCCCTTGATCGAGGCGACCCTGGCCGATGCCGGCATGACGCTTGACGACGTGGACGCGATCGCCGCCACCGCAGGCCCCGGCCTGATCGGCGGGGTGATGGTCGGGCTCGTCACGGCCAAGGCCCTGGCGATGGCCACCGGCAAGCCGCTGATCGCGGTCAACCACCTGGAAGGCCACGCACTTTCGCCGCGCCTGGCCGACGGCGCGCTCGAATATCCCTACCTCCTGCTGCTGGTGTCCGGCGGGCACTGCCAGATCCTGCTGGTCGAAGGCGTAGGCAGGTTCCGCCGCCTCGCCACCACCATCGACGACGCGCTGGGCGAGGCTTTCGACAAGTCTGCCAAGTTGCTCGGTCTCGGCTATCCGGGGGGGCCGGCGATGGAACGACTGGCGCTGGAGGGCGACGCGAAGAAGGTGCCGCTGCCGCGTCCGCTCAAGGGGTCGGAGGAACCGCACTTCTCCTTCGCCGGGCTCAAGAGCGCGGTGATGCGCGCCAAGCAGTCCGGTCAATATGCCGATGCCGATATCGCCGCTTCGTTCCAGCAGGCGGCCATCGATTGCCTGATCGACCGGACGCGCCGGGCGCTGGCCTCGGTCGGGCCGCTCAACGCGCTGGTCGTTGCCGGCGGCGTCGCGGCCAACAAGGCGATTCGCGGCGCGCTCGAAGCGCTGGCGGCCGAGCACGATCTCGATTTCGTGGCCCCGCCGCTCGGCCTCTGCACCGACAATGCGGCGATGATCGCCTGGGCGGGCGTAGAGCGCTTCGCCATGGGCCAGTCCGACCCGCTCGATGTTGCCGCGCGCCCGCGCTGGCCGCTCGACCCGGATGCGGAAACCGTGCGCGGCGCCGGAGTGAAGGCATGAGCGGCTTCGAAAAGACGCGCGTCGGCGTGATCGGCGCGGGCGCCTGGGGTACCGCGCTGGCGCAGTCCCTGGCTGGGGACGGCAGCGACGTGCTGCTCTGGGCGCGCGAGCCGGAACTGACTGCGCGCATCAATGCGGAGCGGCTCAACGACCTCTATCTGCCGGGCGCGGCATTGGCCGACAGCGTCCGGGCCACTTCGGACCTTGCCGAACTGGCGGCGCTGCCGGTGCTGCTGGCGGTCGTGCCGGCGCAGTTCCTGGGCGGCGTGCTCTCGCAGCTTCCCGCCCTGGGCTTTTCCGGTGATCTCGTGCTTTGTGCCAAGGGCATCGAGGCAGGCAGCGGCCGCCTCATGGCCGACGTTGCCGCGCAGGCAGTGCCCGGCTCCCCCATCGCCGTGCTGTCCGGCCCGACTTTCGCGCATGAAGTGGCGGCCGGCCTGCCCACCGCGGTCACGCTCGCCTGTTCGGGCGGGCAGGCGCAGTGGCAGCGCCTTTCGCCCGTCATCGCGCGGCCGGCGCTGCGTCCTTACTATTCCGACGATGTCATCGGCGCTGAAATCGGCGGCGCGGTGAAGAACGTGCTGGCGATTGCCTGCGGCGTCGTCGAAGGCCTGAAGCTCGGCCAGAACGCCCGTGCCGCGCTGATCGCGCGCGGCTACGCGGAAATGCTGCGCTTCGGTCTTGCGCGCGGGGCCCGGGCGGAAACGCTGTCGGGTCTCTGCGGCCTTGGAGATCTCGTGCTGACTTGTTCCTCTACCTCCAGTCGCAATTTCTCGCTGGGCCTTGCGCTCGGACAGGGGCTGACCGCGGCCGAGGCGCTTTCCGGCAAGAATTCGGTGGCCGAAGGCGCCGCGACTGCCCCCGTGCTGGCCGACATCGCCCGGCGCGACGGTATCGAGATGCCGATCGCCGAAGCCGTGTGCCGCCTGCTGGAAGGCAAGGCCCCGGCCAGCGACGTGGTGGTGCAGATCCTCGCCCGTCCGCTTCGCGCCGAGCAGGAGCCGCTTTCTTGACCGACGGTATCGTGACCCGCACCGCGGCGGAACAGGCAAGCAAGGAACACGACGATATTGCCGCGCTCGCCAAGGGCGGCCGGACCAATCTCTTCGGATTCTTCCTGCGCCTTGCCGCGCGCATCCCCTTCCTGTTCATCGCCGGTCGCGCCTCGGTCTACGGTCCGGCGGCGCTGGGACGTTTCGCCTCGGCGCTGGTGGTGATCGAGCTGACCTCGATGATCTGCACCATGGGCGAGAAGCGCGGCCTGGCGCAGCGCCTTTCCGATACCGAGGGGCAGGTCCATCCGGCCAATGTGATCGCGGACGGCATGATCATCGCGGTGATCGCCTCTTGCGCGGCATCGCTGTTCTTCTGGCTGGTGCCGGCGCCGATGTTCCCGGGCGGGCACTATACCCAGATCGACCGGCTGATGGTGATCGCCATCCTGCCGCTGACCATGACCGAGATCTGGCTGGCGGCGCTGGCCTACCGCCTGCGGGTGACGCCCACCGTGTGGTCGCGCGCCATCGTCGAGCCCTGGGTCATCTCGATCCTGGCAGGCGCGATGATCTGGATCGCGCCGGAAAGCGGCCTGTCCATCGCCTATATCGGCTCGATCTTCGCGGCGGCGGTGATGGCCTTCATTCCCTTCTTCCGCGAATATGGCCTGCCGCAGGGCTGGCGCCCGCGCCCGCGCCAGATGCAGAAGCTGGCCGTGCGATCGCTGCCGATCGCGCTTGCCGACACGATCGAATGGGGCACGCGCCGCGTGGACCTCTTCCTGCTCGGCTTCCTGGCGCCCGCCGCGGCGGTGGGCGTCTATTATGCGGCGCAGCAGGTCGCCAGCCTGCCGCAAAAGCTGAAGACCAGCTTCGAGCCGGTGCTGGGACCGGTCATCACCCGCAACCTGAAGGAAAAGGACTACGCCGCGATCGCGCGGCAGGTCTGCCAGGTCGGTTTCTGGATCACGGCGGCGCAGGCGGGCATTGCCCTGGCGCTGGGCATACCGGGTGAGGGCGTGATGGGCCTGGTCGGCCGCGAATTCGTGGGCGGCACGGGCGCGCTGGTGTTCCTGCTGGCTGCCGAAGTGGTGGCGGCGACCGCAGTGGTGAGCGAGGCCGCGCTCGTCTACGTCGCCCGCATGCGCAACCTCGTCGTCTCGGTCCTGACCATCGCCCTGCAGGCGGTGCTGACCCTGGGCGGCATTCTGGCCATGCAGAAGCTGGGCTACAACTCGCTGTTCCAGGCGGCCACGGCCGCGGCGGCACTGATGCTGGCGCTGGGCTTCGCGTCGCTGGTCAAGTCGAAGATGCTGGCGGATTTCCTGAAGGAACCGATCAACAACTGGCGCTGGGCGCTGGTCTGGGCGGCGGCGCCGGCGGTGGTGCTGGGCTATCTGGCCACGCAGTTCCTGCCGGAGTGGGCGGAACTGGCCTTCGGCATTCCGGCCATCCTGGGCTCCTACTTCCTGGTGATCTGGAAGAAGGCGTTCGGCCCGGAAGACCGAAAGCTGTTCCAGAAAACCAAGACGGCGTGACGGTCTGCGGCATTTTCCTGGATTTTCGTGTCTTTTCGGCCCGAGAGGCGTTTCCGCCGCGTTCGAAATTGCTCTAGGCTAAGGCCATGAATCCCCGTCGCGCCTCCATCGTTGCCGCCGGTGCCGTCTTTTGCCTGGCGCTGTCCTTTGTCGCTACCCGGGTGCGGGGGCCGGTCTTCATCGGCCAGCTCGAACGCGAGGCGGAAGCCGTGCGTGACCAGGCCGGTGGTCCCGGCGTCGATCTCGCCTTTCGCGACCGCTATGGCTGGCTGACCCGGCACCCGGTGCTGTCGGGCGGCGAAAGCCTCAATTCCGAAACCCGCAAGCGCGTGGCCGCCGCCGTGGCCGGCGTGCCCGGGATCGGCGGCATATCCTGGTCGAGCGAGGGCGACGGTGATGCCACCAAGCTGCGCTGCCAGGACGATGTCGAGGCGATCCTGGCCAGTCGCTCCATCCGCTTCACCGAGGCCAGCGCGCGGATCGACCCGGTCAGTGAGCGTCTGCTGGACGAAGTGGCGAAAGCCCTGCGCCCCTGCGTCGGCAGCATCATCGCCGTGACCGGCCATACCGATGCTTCCGGCAATCCCGCGGCGAACCGGGCGCTCTCGCTGGCGCGGGCGGAATCGGTGCGCTGGGGGCTGGTCGGCCGGGGCATTCCCGCCGACGGCTTGCGCGCCTCGGGCGTGGGATCGAAGACCCCGATCGAGGGGCTGGATCCGCTCGACCCCGCCAATCGCCGCATCGAATTCTCGGTCATCGCTTCCGCGCCGGTCAAGCCGACGCCGATCGACACGCCAGGACCGGAATGAGGACGACCGGAATGAGGACGCCCGGAATGATGAGGTCCGGAATGAATGGCATCGCCATCGGCGCAGGCCGGGCCGCTGCCAGGGTGCAAATTACGATGAAAGGAGCCGCCGATGCCGCTATGGCTTGAAATGGCCGTTTCGGTGCTGCTGACCTACATGGCAGGTTTCGGCATCGGCTGGCTGGTGTGGAACCGGAAGGGATAAGTTGTGGTGGAAATGATTTCGGCCAATTGGCTGATATTCGTCGTCGCGTTGCTGGTCGGCATCGCGATTGCCTACTGGCTGTTTGCGCGTGCCTCCAAGCCCGCGCCGCGCCAGCATCGGCCCGACGTGCTGGACGAAGGCGCTGCGCCCGCCCAGCGTAACCAGGCCCTGATAGACGATGCGCCGCCCGCCGCGCAGTTCACCGCGCCTGTCCACATCGATCCGCCCGCCATGGCCGGGACGATGGCCGGCATCGGCGAAGTGATCGCCGTGGCCGCGCAAGAGGAAGTCGATGCGGCGAAAACGCCGCCGCAGACGATCGCTGCCGAGCCGGAGGCGGCCCCTGCTCCCGCAGCTCCCGCTCCTGTTGCCGCCCAGGGCGCTCCTGCCGAAGGCGATGACTTGCGCAAGATCAAGGGTCTCGGACCCAAGATGCTCACGCTCCTCCATGCCCTGGGCATCACCCGCTTCGCGCAGATCGCCGCCTGGACCGATGCCGACCTGGACGAGCTGGACGGCAAGCTGGGCGCTTTTGCCGGCCGCCCCCGCCGCGACAGCTGGGTGGAACAGGCCCGCATGCTCTCGGCCGGCGATACCGGCGCTTACGAGGAGAAGTTCGGCAAGCTCTGAGCTTGTAGAACGCCACGAAAAAGGGGGCGGGAAGTCTGACTTCCCGCCCCCTTTTTTCTGTCCGGCCGGCGTGTGCCGTTCGGCCTTTGGCCGATCAGGCGGCCTTGACGCCGAAGCGGCCGTGGTTGCGGAACGGCATCATCCAGCGGTCGAGGAACAGCTCCAGCGGGCGCGGCGTGATGCCGAGCTGGGCGAAGCCGGGGAGGGTGCCGCTTGCGACATTGCCGGCCTTGAGCAGCTTGAGCTGGTCGCCGCTGATCGGGGTGCCCGGCAGGGCGGCGATCAGGCCGGAAACGCCGTCGGGCAGCTCCGCGAAGCTGCGGTTGCGGCAGGCGGCCTGGGCGATGCGCTTGTTGAGGTCGATCATCGAGATCACTTCGGGGCCGGCGATCTCGAAGGTCTTGCCACCGTGCACTTGGGGCGCACCCAGCGTTTCCGCGACGGCCAGGGCCACGTCGTCCACGAAGACCGGCTGGAGCTGGGCCTGCGGTGCGAAGATCGGCAGGACCGGCAGGCGCGAGACGAGGTTGCCGAACATCATCACGAAATTGTCGTCCGGGCCGAACATGACCGAGGGACGCAGGATCGTTGCGGCGGGGAAGGCGGCGAGCACGGCCTTTTCGCCTTCGGCCTTGGTGCGGGCATAAGCGACGCTCGAAGAAGCGTCGGCGCCAATGGCCGAGATGTGAACGAAGGCAGCGGCGCCGGCGGCCTTGGCGGCGGCGGCGATGCGGCCTGCGCCTTCACCCTGGACGGCGTCGAGATTGCCGGTGAAGGCGCCCACCAGGTTCACCACCGCGTCCGATCCGGCCAGGACGGCGGCCAGCGATTCGGGCTTGGTCACGTCGACACCCGCGAACTGCACCTGGCCAAGGTTGCCAAGCAGCTTGAGGGCGTAGGACTTCTTGGGGCTGCGGCTGGCGATACGCAGGCGCGCACCGCGTGCGAGCAGTTCCTGGGCGACATGCTTGCCGACGAAGCCGCTGCCGCCCAGCAGCGTGACGATCTTGCCGTAAAGAGGGTCGGTAGCTTGGCTCATGATAAGAACGGGTCCTTCAGCGTGGCGCAGGCGCGGCTGAAGGAAGAGTAAGCCGCCTGCGCCGGTTTCGCGCACGATAAGCGCCCTTGGCACAAGGCCGGTTCCCGAGCAACCGGGCGGAGGCTCCGGAAGGAGATTTCGCCTTTTTTCACGCGATTTGAAAAAAGTTCGAGAACGAGCGTTGACAACAATCCGGCCGCCGCTTAGAGGCGCCCTCCTACCCGGCGAGGACGGCAGATCAGCCCCCTCGCTTCCGTGCCCAGATGGCGGAATTGGTAGACGCACCAGCTTCAGGTGCTGGCGCTCGCAAGGGCGTGGAGGTTCGAGTCCTCTTCTGGGCACCATTTCTCAAGCAATTGAGAAGCGTCAGGGGCCGTCGAAAGACGGCCCCTAGTCGTATCTGCCTCCCCCACATTCCATGGTCCGCGATCGGCCGCCTGCAAGCATCGGGTTCCGGACGGGTTGGCTGGCGTAACGGCACTATTACCGCTTTCGGCGTAACCCATGCGGGTGATTCCCGGTTCTTTGGAAGGGCTGCGGGAACCAAGATCGTTTCCACCAATCGAAGCCATAGCCTGGATCCGGACCTTTCGGGTGATGGTGCCGGCCCGGCGGCGGGATTAGTCTGCGAACGGCGGCAGTGCTGCCGCAACCACTGCAGCTTCGAAAGGTCGCAGGCTTGAAGGCGCCGGCACAGCAGTCGATCCCTGCCGTTATCATCGCCGTCACCATCGGCGTCCTCACCGTCTCCGCGGCCTAGGCCATGGTGAAAACCGACGAGATCGGGCGCAAGGCGACGCGGGGCATGGCCGCGACGGGGATGGCGCAGATCGTGAAGGTCTTCACCACCACGGCGACCACGATCGTCGTCGCCCGCACCCTGTCTCCGTCCGACTACGGCGTATCGGCCATGGTCGCGCCGCTGATGGGGCTGATCATGACGTTCCAGAACCTGGGCTTCACCCAGGCCGTGGTGCAGGCGCGCGAGCTGGATCAGGAGCATTCGAATGCGCTGTTCTGGCTGAGCGTCCTCATTTCCATCTTCGCCGCCCTAGTCATGGCCGCCCTGGCCCCGCTGGTGAGCAGTTTCTACGGCGACGTGCGCGCCGGTTATGTCACTGCCGCGACCGGGCTGACCATTCTCGTCACCGGTCTCAAGCTCCAGCACCAGGCCCTGCTCAACCGCGAGATGCGTTTCCATGCCCTCAGCATCAACGACATCGTCGTCGCCGTCGCGACTTTCGTGCTCACCGCGCTCGCGGCACTGATCCTGAAGAACTACTGGGCGATCTGGCTGGGCATCTTCCTGAACGCGGTGGTGAGCACGGTGATGATGTGGCGCGCCTACCCCTGGCGGCCGCGTCTCGGCGTCTCGTTCCGGGGCGTACGCAAGCTGGTGGTCTTCGGCGCGAACCTGACCGGCTTCAACCTCATCAACTTCTTCGCCCGCAATCTCGACAACGTGATCGTCGCCAAGGCCGAGGGCGCCGAGGCAGTGGGCCTCTACGACCGCAGCTACAAGCTGATGCTGTTCCCGCTGCAGAACTTCAACCAGCCGCTGAGCCGCGTCATGCTGCCCGTGCTGGGCCGGGTGCGCGACGATCCGGCGCGCTATCGGCGAGTCTACGAACTGGTTCTGAGGGCGCTGGCGCTCGTGTCCATGCCGGGGATCCTGGCGGCGGCGATGTGCAGCGAGCAGCTCGTGCCCTTCCTGCTGGGCGAGCGCTGGGCGGCGGCGAGCCCGATCTTCTTCTGGCTCAGCCTCACCGCGATCGTGCAATGCGTGCCCAGCACCACGGGCTGGCTCTATATCAGCACCGGCAACACCCGGAACATGATGTACTGGGGCATGTTTTCCAGCACGATCAGTATCATCAGCTTCTTCATCGGCGTCCGGTGGGGCGCGGTGGGGGTGGCCTGCGCCTATTTCACCGGCCAGCTGGCGACCCTGCCGCTGCAATATCACTATGCGACGAGGCGCACGCCGGTGTCCCAGCGGTTCATGTACCTCGTCCAGCTTCCCTCGCTGGCGGGCGGGCTATTCGCCTGGGGGATCGTGGCGATGGCGCGCGAAACTCTGGTCGCGCGGGGACTGCCAACGGTGCTGCTGCTGGCCCTGGCGGTAGTCGCCAGCTACTTCGGCGCGGTGGCGGCGCAGGCCTGCACGCCGGGCGGGCGGCAGGCGATGGCGGAAATGCTGCGTCTGGCCGGGAACCTCCTGCCGGATCGCTTTCGGCGCGGCAAGGGCCAGCTCGGCTAGGCCAGCCCCGCCCCGCCCGCCCCGCCCCGCCAGCCCAGCCCCGCCAGCCCAGCCAGGACAAACCTGTCCGCCAGGGCAAACCCGCGGCGAAGCGAGCGATCCCCGCCGCCGGCACCCTGTTCCTCCGCGACATCGTCGTCTATGCCAAGGTCTTGAAAGGAACCTGGGTCATGGCCGAAACGCACACCGCGGACGACAATCTCGAAGGCATCAGCGACTACAAGGGCCCCGCCGGCGGCTGGGGTGCGCTGGGTGCGGTGGCGCGGACGGTGCGCGAGCAGATGAAGGCGAGCCCGGACACGCGCGCGCTGCTGCAGATGAACCAGCCGGACGGTTTCGATTGCCCCGGCTGCGCCTGGCCCGACCCGAAGCATACCTCCTCCTTCGAATTCTGCGAGAACGGCGCCAAGGCGGTGACCTGGGAAGCGACCGTCAAGCGCGTCGATCCCGATTTCTTCGCGCAGCACAGCGTCAGCGAGCTGTGGACCTGGAGCGACCACCGGCTGGAGGACGCCGGGCGCCTTACCGAACCGCTGCGCTATGACCCCGACACCGATCATTTCGTGCCGATCAGCTGGGACGAGGCCTTCGCGCGTGCCGGCGCGGTGCTGCGCGAACTGGACGATCCTCATGCCTGCGAGTTCTATTGCTCGGGCCGCGCCTCGAACGAGGCGGCGTTCCTCTACCAGCTTTTCGCGCGCGAGTTCGGGACCAACAATTTCCCCGACTGCTCCAACATGTGCCATGAAGCGACGAGCGTGGGGCTGCCCAAGTCGATCGGCATCGGCAAGGGCACGGTGACGCTGGAAGACTTCGACCATGCCGATGCGATCTTCTGCATCGGTCACAATCCCGGCACCAACCACCCGCGCATGCTCTCGACCCTGGCCGCCGCTTCCAAGCGGGGCGTGCCGATCGTGGTCGCCAACCCCATGCGCGAACGCGGCCTGGAGCGCTTCAAGTCGCCCCAGCATCCCACCGAGATGCTCTCCACTCACGCCACGCCGCTGGCCTCGGCCTATCATCAGGTGCGGATCGGCGGCGACATGGCGATGCTCAAGGGCATGATGAAGCTGGTGATCGCGGCCGATGCGCTCGATCACGCCTTCATCGCCGAGCACACCGAAGGTATCGAGGCGCTCAAGGCCGACCTCGACGCGACCTCGTGGGACTGGATCGAGACCGAGTCCGGCCTGACCCGCGATGCCATCGAAACGATGGCCAAAGTCTATATCGATGCCGAGCGGGTGATCGTCTGCTACGGCATGGGCATCACTCAGCACCGCCACGGCACCCAGAACGTGCAGTCCATCGCCAACCTGCTGCTGCTGCGCGGCAACTTCGGCAAGGAAGGCGCGGGGATCTGCCCGCTGCGGGGCCACAGCAACGTGCAGGGCGACCGCACAGTCGGCATCACCGAGATCCCGACCGAGGACATGCTGGAACGGCTCGACGCCGCTTACGGCATCGCCTCTCCCCGCGCGCATGGGCACAATGCCGTGGAAGCGCTGGAGGCCATGCGCGAGGGCCGCTCCCGGGCGCTGATCGGGCTGGGCGGCAACCTGGCGGTGGCCATGCCGGACCCCGAAGCCTGCTTCGCCGCCGTGCGGGGGCTGGATCTTTCGGTCAACGTGCTCACCAAGTTCAACCGCACCTGCCTGCTCACGGCGGGCGAGACGCTGGTGCTCCCCTGCCTCGGCCGTACCGAGCTGGACGAGCAGGAAGCCGGCGCGCAGTTCGTCACGGTCGAGGACAGCATGTCCATGGTCCATGCCTCACGCGGGAAGCTGAAGGCGCCGGGGCCGCATGTCCGCTCCGAGCCGGCGATCGTCGCGGGCCTGGCCAAGGCCGCCATGCCGCACACGCGGGTGGACTGGGACGGTCTGGTCGCCGACTACGACCGCATTCGCGAAGGGATCGAGCAGGTCTATCCCGATTTCCACGCCTTCAACCGGCGCGTTCGCGAGCCGGGCGGTTTCCGCCTGACGATCCCGCCCAGCGACCGGATCTGGAAGACGCCCAGCGGCAAGGCGCAGTTCATCGCCCACCCCTCCGCGCGCGAAGACGGCGCAAGGTCGATGCTGCTCACCACCATCCGCAGCCACGACCAGTACAACACCACGATCTACAGCCTCGACGATCGCTATCGCGGCGTGACGGGGCGCCGTGACGTGATCTTCGCCAACGAAGTCGATCTGGACATGCTGGGGCTGGCCCATGGCGACATCGTCGATGTCACCACGCCGGCCGGACGCGCGCTCAAGGGCTTCACGGTGGTCAAGCACGCCATCGCGCGCGGCTCGCTGGCGGCCTATTACCCCGAGGCGAATTGCCTGGTGCCGCTGGACGACTACGATCCGGTAAGCGGCACGCCGGCCTACAAGTCGATCCCGGTGGAGATCGTCCGCGCCGCCTGAAAGCCGCTAACCGGGGCGGATCAGAAGGACTGGCGCAGCGAGATGCCGCCGGCGGTGGTGTTCCCCGCCAGCGCGTCGAAGCTGCGCGAGGCATAGAGGTCCAGGTGGAGGCGGTCGGTCAGCTTCATGTTGGCGCTGACGCCCACCTCCCACCACCCGTCCGCGGTGTGCTGCGAATCGAGCAGGCCGGAGCGGGGGACGTTCTCAAGCCCTTCGAACTGGCCGCGCGTCACTTCGGACACGGCATTGCTGGTCCAGTTCCGCGAGACGGAAGCGCCGATGTAATGGTCCGCGTTCTTGCCGAAGGCATGGTCGATGCGCACGGTGCTGCCGAGCGTCCAGGTCGGTTCGCGGGTTTCGAGATCGACGAGATCGGCGAATTCCGGCGCGGGGCGCAGCAGGCGGCCTTCGGCATAGGAGCCGACGACCGTGGGGGTCACGAACCAGCGCGGCGAGAGGGGGAAGATGCGCCCGAAATCGCCGCCCAGCGCGTAGTAGCCGCTGCTTTTCGCGCCGGTGCTCTCGCGGCTGCCGCGCTCGGTGGTGATCCGGCCGTAGTCCTGCCGGCCGTAGCTGGCCCAGCCATCGACCACCCAGTTGTCGAAGTTGCCGCCGGCGCCGAGAGTGGCAACGTAATAGTCAGAGGGCAGCGCCGTATAGGCCTGGATCAGCGTGCCGTGATAGCGCATCAGCCCGCCCCGCACATAGCCCCGGCCGACCTGCCGGGTCAGCGAAAGCGATTGCCAGGACCCGTCCGGGCCATCGTCGCGGTTGCTGACCCCGGCAGAGGCGGTGACCGTCCAGGGCGCGGGGCGGAGCGGGGTCTGATCGGCATTTGCCGGATCTTCGGCACTCGAGCTGGTAGCGGCCGGAGCAGCCTCGGTCGAAAGGGTTGCGCCTTCCGGCGTGGCGCTCGCTTCGGGTAGCGGCGCCGTATCTTGCGCCAGTGCCGGTGACGACAGGGCGGCCGCGCCTGCCAGCAGCAGGCAGGCCGGCAAGGAATGCAGCATCAGGCGGCCTTTCGCAGGGTCGGATCGAAGGCCGCGGCCGGCACGGTCACGCGGGCGGCGAAGCCGTCGCCGCCGTGCACGAAATGGACATCGCCGCCATGGGCGCGGGCGATCGAGCGGCACACCGCCAGGCCCAGGCCGGTGCCGTTCTGGCCCGACTTGCGGGCGGTTTCCGAGCGGTAGAACGGCTCGAAGGCGCGGTCGAACTCGTCCTCGGGGATACCCGGCCCGGCATCGACGATCTCCGCCACGGCCTCGCCGTCGAGGAGGCTGACGCGGACCTTGGCGCTGTCTCCGTACTTGATGGCGTTTTCCAGCAGGTTGCCGAGCAAGCGGCGAATGCCCACCGGGTCGACTTCGACGGGAATATGGAGATTGTGCTCGATCGTCACCTTGCCGCCCACCAATTGCGCATCGGCGACGCTGCCGGCGATGAGATCGGCAAAATCGACGCGCTTGCGCGGGCCGGGGGTGGAGGCATCGCGAATGAAGGCGATGACCTGGCTGATCATCGCTTCCATCTCGGTCACTTCCTTGAGCAGCCCCTCGCGCTGGTCGTCCGGCACGTCCTCGATGCGGAAGCGCAGGCGGGTGAGCGGGGTGCGCAAGTCGTGGCTGATGGCGCCGACCATCGCCGTGCGGTCGTCCACGAAGGCGCGCAGCCGATAGCGCATCTGGTTGAAGGCATTGGCCGCGCGGCCGATCTCGGCCGGGCCGGAGAGCGGCAGGATCGTGGCCGAAGGATCGCGGCCGAGTTGCTCGGCGGCCTGCGCGAAGTCCTTGAGCGGCACGACGATGCGGCGCGCGAACAGCCAGGCCAGCGGGCTGATGATCGCCAGGGACAGCGCGAACCACAGCATCACGCGCTTCTGCCAGGCATTCGGGAAGGGCTCGGCGCGGGGGGCGACGGCCAGCCACTGGCCGTCCGGCTGACGGGTGGCAGCTACGAAGTCACCCTCGATGAATGGGGGCGAAGTGAGGGCGAAGAAGCTGCCTTCCGCGTGGCGGAACGGGATCGGCTGCGGCGCCCCCGGCACTGCGGGCAGGGGCGTGGCAGTCTCGGCGGCGGACGTTGCCAGCGGCRTGGGCACGGCGGAGGCGCTGGCCGTGGGCGAAGCCAGCGTGACCGGCGGCAGCGGGATCGAGACCGCGACCGGGCGGCTGGCCAGCGTGGGACTGGCGATCGGATCGGGTGTGGCGATAGGCAGGGTGGCCCGCGGGATGTCGTTCATGCTCGGCATGACCGGGGCCGGAAGCCCCCCGCCGATCGCGCCATTGCCCATGGGGCCGGCCATGGGTCCGGTCATGCCGCCCGGCCGCGCGCCGGGGGAGACGAACTGGCCGGGATGACCGTCCTGGTTCGCTACGCCCCCCGAGGGATTTCCGGGCGCCGCGGTCTGGCCGCCCGTGCCGGCGCCGGGCGCGGCATTGCCGGGGGTCTGGCCGCCGGATGGTGCACCGGGCTGGCCTCCGCCCGGGCGCTGGCCGCCCGGCGCGGCGCTGGGAACCTTGCCACCGGGCATGGCGCCGCCCGGAACGTGGCCGCCCGGCCTCGCGCCGCCGCCCGGCATCGCGGGGCGGGGCATGGACGGAACGTGGGGCATCGATCCGCCCGGAGGCATGCCGCCGGGGAAGTGCCCGCCGGGCATGCCGCTGGGACCGGGAGCGCCGCCCGGCGGGGGGCCACCGGGGATCGACTGGGCATCGGCCGATCCCACCAGCAGCCCGGAAACCCTGGCGCCGGGGCTGATCGCCGCGCCCTTGCTTTCCACCATCGCCAGCGGGGACCGGGCATTGCTCGGCACCGCGACGCCGCCGACAGGAAGCTGGGTGTAGAAGGCCAGGACCACGTCCTTGCGGTGCCGCCCGAGTCGCTGGGCCAGGGCATCGCGCGAGGATTCCGACACCAGCCAGCCCTGTCCGCTCACGTCGGGCGGGCCGACCATGGGCTTGCGCTCCAGCCGATCGGACAGATCGCCGGTGGTCAGCGCGCTGGCGACTTCGTCGATGTTCCACCGGGCCGTCGGGCTGGGAGGCAGGATCACAGTGAGGCCGAGCGTCACCAGCTGCGCACCGATCAGCGCGCAGACGAGGATGACGATCATCTGCATCGCCAGGGGCAGTCCGAGTCGGTTGGTCAGGCGGGGCGGGGTCATGGCTGCGCCATTGCCACGAATCGCCCGCTATTTCGAGCCGTGGTATTGCGAGCGGCGGCGTCAGCGCCGAACCTGCGGATTGTCGCCAAGGCCGGGGCGAAGGATGGGCCGGAGGATGTGGGGCTTGCCGGCGGATATTGCGGCGCGGGCTCGGAAGAGAGGGACACCGCTCTTCCGAACCCGCTCCGCGCCCCCATCATGCAGCGGGACGCTGCCTGGCGGGGACGGTCACCTCGTGGCCTGTCCGGCGATCGTGCCGGAGGGCAATCTCTCTGTTGGCCAGCCCGCCTGGAGCCGCTGGCACGAAGCGCCGGGTACCACCGATTTGTGTCACTATCGGGTAGGGTTTCCGGCCATCCTCGGAGCGATATAATTCCGGGGCCGTCGCAGGACAGGGCGGGTGCGACTACGTGACCTGTCGCTGCGACGGACCCGGCGCCGTCCGGCGCCTTGGCGGTGGCTAACCGGACGGCGGTTCCGGCCGTTCCGGAGGAATGCAGCATCGCCGCGAAGGCAACGGGGGATGTCGCCGAAGACGCGCTGCAGTCCATCCAGGACGGAACCTGACGAACTCGAATGTTCATGTCGCTGGATTTTGCGGTTCGAGTTTGCCTGCGGATTTCACGCAGATTGCAATGGCGTTACCGGGCTGTCGCAAGCTGTATCGCCGCTGAAATCCGCGTGGAACACGGGGTTCCTATCGGCGCACAATGATCCTAGAACGTGCCCCGATGGACCTCGAAACCCGCATCCTCATCGTCGACGACGATGACGGCATCCGCTCGCTCATCAGCGAGTTCCTGGGAAAACACGGTTACGCCACCGAGACGGCCGCCGACCCCAGCGCCATGCGCGAGCATCTGGCGCGGGAGCACTTCGATCTCATCGTGCTGGACGTGATGATGCCGCGCGAGGACGGGCTGACGGCGCTGCGCGGGCTTGGCCCCGATGCGCCGCCGGTCATCATGCTTTCCGCCGTGGGCAGCGATGTCGACCGCATCGTCGGGCTGGAAATGGGTGCCGACGACTACCTGGCGAAGCCCTGCAATCCCCGCGAGCTGCTGGCCCGCATCCGCACCGTGCTGCGCCGGCGCGCCGGCGCTGGCGGCAGTGCCGCGGTGGACCGCGTCGTCTCGGCCGCGACTGCCCGTTCCGGCGCCCCGGAACCGCGACCGGTCAACGACATCCATTCGGGCGAATGTCTCTATTTCTCCGGCTGGCGCATGGACGTGGGCCTGCGCCTGCTGTTCGACCCGGCCAATCGCCTGATCTCGCTTTCGGATGGCGAATTCCGGTTGCTCCGCGCCTTTGCCGAGCATCCGCGCCGCGTGCTCACCCGCGACCAGCTTCTCGACTGGTCGCGCGGGGAGGATAGCGATCACTACGACCGCGCCATCGACGTTCAGCTTTCGCGCCTGCGCCGCAAGCTGGCGGAAGGCGAGGGCGGCGGCGACATCATCCGCACCGTGCGCAACGAGGGCTATCTTTTCGTGCCCTCCGTGTCCGGAGACATTTCACCTGCATGACAGCCCGGCCGCTGCGGCAGGGCGTTTCGCCATGGAGGTGAAATGCACCTGAAATCCGATCGCAAACGCCGGCTTTCAATCCTCGTCGTGACCTGATCCGCGACGCCGGTCTCCCGGCCCCGTCGCGCGACTTGCGACACGCGGGGAGATTGCAATGGAAGACTACCATCAAGACCACCATTCGGGCGGGGACCTGGACTGCGACCAGGGGCATCACGGCGGCCTGCTTCACGACCTGAAGACGATCGGTGAGAATATCATGGGTCGGCGCCGCGCGCTGGCCATCCTGGCCAGTGCGGGGGGCTTCACTGCCGTTACCGCCTGCGGGGGTGACGACGGTTCCACGTCGACCAGCAGCGGATCGACCGCCACGACGAGTTCCACCAGCACGTCGAGCACGAGTTCGACCAGCACATCGTCGACCAGCACCTCTTCCACCAGCTCCGGCGGCACCTCCTCCAGCAGCTGCATCGCCGATCCCACCGAGACCAACGGGCCTTACCCCGCGGACGGCACCAACAGCGCGAGCGGTTCGACCTCCAACGTGCTGACCGTCAGCGGCGTGGTGCGTTCGGACATCCGCTCCAGCTTCATCAATTCCACGACCACGGCAGACGGGGTCAAGCTGGAGCTGACCTTGCAACTGGTGGACGTGAACAACGGCTGCGCCGCCATCGAGGGCGCGGCGATCTACGTCTGGCACTGCGATGCTGCGGGCAAGTACTCGCTCTATTCGAGCGGGGTCACCACGGAGAGCTACTTGCGCGGCGTGCAGGTGACCGATGCCGAGGGCAAGGTGACTTTCACGACGATCTACCCGGCCTGCTATTCCGGGCGCTGGCCGCATATCCACTTCGAGATCTTCACGGGCGGCCTGACTTCGGCCAGCACGGGCCGCACGGCCAGCCTGATCTCGCAGCTGGCCATGCCGGCGGCCACCAACACCGCGGTCTTCACCGGCGACACGCGCTACACCGCCAGCATCGCCAACTACAACGCGATCTCGATCTCCTCGGACAATGTGTTCGGCGACAACAGTTCGGCACAGATCGCCCAGATGACCCCCACGCTGAGTGGCAGCGCCACGGCCGGATATACCGGCACCGCGCTCATCGGCATCGCCACCTGACCGGCGCTCCATCGTAATCGCCGCCCCGAAAGGGGCGGCTCATCGAGACTCCTCGCCGCCTGGCGAGCGACAACCTGCCTGAGGGCGATGGCGATGCGGCGCAGGATCGTTCCTGCGCCGCGCCGGCAGCCTTACGCTCACGAAGAGATCCGAACATCATGACCTCGCTGCACACGTCTTCCAGCATCGGCGCGCTCGTTCTCGCACTTTGCGCCGCGCCTTCGCTCGCCGCCACGACCGTTTCCACCTCCACCACCAAGGCACTCGTCACCTCCAGCGCGGGTGACGTGACCGTGACCGAGGACGGCACCATCACCCTGCCCAGCGGCAGCGCGATCACGGTGGACAGCAACAATGCCGTCGATCTCGAAGGCGCTCTGGTTATCGACGATGCCGACGGCGCCAGCGGCATCACCGTCAATGCCGGCACTACCGCGACGATCACCGTGGGCGAGGATGCCACCCTCACCGTCACCGAGGACTTCGTGCCGGCGGACACCGATTCGAACGGCATTGCCGACGGCTCGATCGCTTCGGCCAGCAACCGCTATGGCATCCACGTCCTGTCCGGCGTCACCACCAGCGGATCGATCCTCAACGAAGGCACGATCAAGGTGGAGGGCCTGAACTCCGGCGGCATCGTCGTCGATTCGGACTATGTCGGCAGCGTGACCAATACCGGCACCATCAACGTGATCGGCGACAACTCGGTCGGCATCTCCACCAGGAGCGTGGACGGGGACGTGACGGTGGAAGGCACTGTCTACGCCACCGGCGCGGGCGCCCAGGCCCTGGTGGTGGACGGCGACGTCAGCGGCACCGTGACCATCCAGGGCACCGTCTCGCAGCGCGCCTCCTACACGGACGACGACAGCGACACGATCGTGCTTTCGCGTGCCGCCCTCCGCTCGGGCGCGGCGGCGGTGGAGATCACCGGCAATGTCGCTGGCGGCATCTACGTGGCGGCGCCCCCGGTCGACAACGACAGTTCGAACGACGACGAGGACGGCGACGGTGTCGACGATGACGATGAAGGCACCGGAGCGGTCATCGCCTACGGCAACGGCCCGGCGATCCAGGTCGGCGGCACCAGCGACATCACCGTGGGCGGCGTGTCGAGCAATTCCGGCACGTACTCGATCGCCATCGACGGCTCGGTCAGCGCCAACGCCTATTACAGCAATACCGATGCCTATGGCCTGGTGATCGGCGGGCAGGGCGGCAATGTCACCCTGACCGACGGGATCGGGGTGACCGGCTCGCTGAACGCCACGACTTACGATTCGGCCGCGACGGCGCTGCTCATCAATGCCGGAAGCACAGTGACCAGCCTCTATAACAGCGGCTCGATCACGGCCTCCATCACTTCGCAGGGCGAGGGCTCCACAACGGCGATCCGGGATCTCTCGGGCACCCTGACCACGATCGACAACACCGGCTTCATCGCGGCCAGCGGATCGAGCACCGACACCCGCACCGCGATCGACCTCTCCGCCAACACCACCGGCGTCACGATCAACCAGTACCTCAACGCCGCCGATATCGAGACCAGCGCCGACTACCTGGACGACAACGATACGGACACCGATCCCACCATCTACACCGCGATCACCGGCAATATCCTGCTGGGATCGGGCGATGACACCATCAATGCCTCGTCGGGCACGATCACCGGCAACACCACTTTCGGCGATGGCGACGATACGCTGAACCTGTCCGGCAACACGGTCTACACCGGCGACGTCTATTTCGGCAGCGGCACCGGCACGGCCACCATGGCCGGAACCTCCAGCTTCGTCGGCACGATGGACTTCGACGGTGAGAGCGGCACCCTCACTTTGTCCGACAGCGCGGTCTATTCGGGCAACTTCAGCAATGCCGACAACCTGACGGTCACCGTGGGCAGCGGGGCAAAGCTGACCGCCAGCGATTCGGACACCATCGGCTTCGGCAGCCTGATCGTGAAATCGGGCGGCTCGCTTGGTGTCTATATCGACACTTCGGAAGGCAGCAGTTCGCTTTACACCGTGGCCAATGCCACGCTGGAGGACGGGGCCAAGATCACGGCGACAGTCACCGATCTTGGCGATGCGGAAGGGACCTACACGGTGCTCACCGCCAGCAGCCTCGACGTGCAGGGCACGCTCAATTCGACCGACACCGACCTGCCCTTCATCTACAACGGCGATGTCACGACCGACGCGAACAGCATCTATCTCACCATCGCGCGCAAGACGACCGACGAACTGGGCCTCACCCGCAGCGAGGCTTCGGCCTGGGATGCGATCTACGCCACTGCCCAGAACGACGACAGCCTGACCTCCAGCTTGCTCCAGGTCGAGGATTCGGCCACGCTCCAGAGCCAGGTCGCCGGGCTTCTGCCGGACCATTCGGGCGGTGTCTTCGATGCCGTGACTCACGGCGACCGCATGGCTTCGCGCCACCTTTCGGACGAAACCTCGCTCTTCACGATCTCCGACGTCGGCGGCTGGTTCGAACCCGTCTTCTGGCGCGCCGCCAAGGATGCCGGTTCGACAGCGGGTTACAAGGCGAGCGGCTGGGGCCTCTCCGCCGGTGCCGAGCGCCGGACGAACCTGGGCTACTTCGGCGTTTCCTATGCCTGGCTCCACGGCACGGTGAAGGATAATGGCGGCACGGGCGATCTCGGCGTGGGCCAGCACGACTTCGGCCTGTTCTGGCGCACCGGGAAGGGGCCGTTCATGGCCTGGGCACGCATCGGGGCCTCGAAGATCTCGGTCGATTCCACCCGCACCTTCACCGGCACCATCGACGATACCGACTTCACGTATTCCGCCGATAGCAAGTGGAACGGCTGGCTGATCTCAGGCCTGGCCGGTGCGTCCTATCGCTTCCAGATGTCGCGCCGCTTCAACCTCAAGCCCAAGCTGGAGCTGGAGCAGTTCTGGCTAAAGGAAAACGGCTACAGCGAAACGGCCGACAGCGATGCGGTGGCGCTGACCGTGGCAGACCGCACCAGCAAGATGACCACGGTGACGCCGACAGTGACGGCGTCCTATTCGCTCGGGACCATTTCGCCCGACTGGCGCCCGCTGACGTTCCAGTTCGAAGGCGGTCGCCGCGAAGTGGTGTCGGGCAAGCTCGGCAGCACCACGGCCTATTTCAACGGCGGAGACACATACGACGCCGGGGAGGCCTTCACCATCACGCCCGAAAGCCTGAAGGGTGCCTGGGTCAGTGAAGTCTCGATGCTGGCCGGTGGCTACGACTTCACCTGGAAGCTGTCCGCCCGCGCCGAACGGACCCAGGACGCCACCGATCTCTCCGCCCGCGCTTCATTGAGCGTAGCGTTCTAACGCGTAGCGACCCGCTAAAGGCCGGTGCGTAGCGTTCTAACGTGCAGCGACGCGCTTAAGGCCGGGGGTCGTGGATCCTCGGCCGCACGTCGCCCCGGACTTGCTCCGGGACGACGCCGTTCTGCCGGCGGCTCTACGCTCCGCGCAGCTCGGTCAGGCGGCGCTCCCAGGCGAGCGCATGTTCGACGATCGTGCCCAGGTCGGCATATTTCGGCTGCCAGGGCAGGGTGGCCTTGATCCGACGGTTGTCCGAGATCAGCGAATCGGGATCGCCCGCGCGCCGTCCCTGCATGCGGCGGTCTATCGTGCGGTTGGTGACGCGGTCGACCGCGTCGAGCACTTCCAGCACCGAGAAGCCCTGGCCGTAACCGCAGTTCATCGTCAGCGATTCTCCCGGCGCCGCGATCAGCTGTTCGAGCGCGAGGACGTGCGCATTGGCGAGGTCGGAGACGTGGATGTAGTCGCGCACGCCGGTGCCGTCCGGCGTGTCGAAATCCGTGCCGAACACGGCGACATGCTCGCGCTTGCCCAGGGCCGCTTCCACCGCAACCTTGATGAGATGGGTGGCACCCGCCGTCGACTGTCCGGTGCGGGCCTGCGGATCGGCACCGGCGACATTGAAATAGCGCAGCGCGCAGTAATTGAAGTCATGCGCGCGGGAGACGTCGGCCAGCATGGTCTCCGTCATCAGCTTCGACATGCCGTAAGGGTTGATCGGCAGCTTCGGGCTGTCCTCGGTGACCGGGGAGACTTCCGGGATGCCGTAAGTGGCGGCCGTGGAGCTGAAGATGAAGTGCGGCACGCCCGCTTTCACCGCCGCGTCGATCAGGGCGCGGCTCTTGGCGGTGTTGTTGTGGTAGTACTTCAGCGGGTTCTCGACCGATTCCGGCACGATGATCGAGCCGGCGAAATGCATCACCGCCTGGATGCCCTCTTCGCGGAAGATCCGGGCGAGCAGTGCGGCATCTTCGATATCGCCTTCGTAGAGCGGGACGCCTTCCGGCAGGGCGAAGCGAAAGCCCGTGGTGAGGTTGTCGATCACGACCACCGGCCAACCGGCGTCCTTGAGGGCGAGAACGGCGTGGCTGCCGATATAGCCGGCGCCGCCGGTGACAAGAACGGGGATCTTGGAGGTCATGGTCTCGCTCTGATGGACGGCAGGAAGTGGGATGGAGAAATCGATTGGAACGGGTTGCTACGGCGGCTTTGTTGAACGGCCCATTCGCGCTGCGCAAGTGGGCATGAAAGCAGCGCGCGCGAACCGGGTTCAAGGACGACCCCAGGATTATGCGCTGCGCTGCGGTGCGTCAAAGCCAACTGCGTCCAAAGCCGCACCATCCTTGCACCTCCGGTAACCAATCCGGAGCAGTCTGCAGGTCCCGGCGAATACTGTACCTGAACTGAACACGCCCTATAAAGTGCAGTTCAGGGCGATTCCGATATCTGTCATGCCGATTGCTATCCATTGCATAGTTATCCGGGATTCGCTGCCGGATCGGTTCGAACGCAGGTCTGCCGCCCGTTTGATTTCGCACTTGCGGAAGAGATTTGCGACGTGCCGTTTTAGGAGTGGGCTTTGCCGTTTTCGAGCGCCGTCCAGGCACTTGCACCCCAATGCGCTCCTGATTACCCGAATAGGCACCCGGTCACCCCATCGGGGGCATTGACTTAAGCCTTATGGAGAAAACCGTAAGTGCGCTGCACAAAGACGCTTCTTGTTGGGCTCGCTGTCCTATTTTCAGGTACCATCCTGACAGGATGTACCTCCACCATGACGTCGAACCCGGATGTTCCGGTCGGCGAAGCTGCCTATCAGACGATTCCCGCCACGGTTCCGGCGCCCACTGTCTATGCGATCTCGCCGAAGGACGTCCTTCAGGTGAGGGTCTTCGGAGAGCCCGATCTCTCCGTGGAGAAGGCGCGCGTGGACGAGGCGGGCTTCATCCAGCTTCCCCTGGCCGGGCAGATCAAGGCCGCCGGCCGCAGCGCGCCCGAAGTGTCGAGCGACGTGACGGCCGTGCTTGGGCGCAAGTATCTGAAAAACCCGCAAGTCGCCATCTCGGTGGATGAAGCCGCGCCGCGCTTCGTATCGGTGGAAGGCGAAGTGAAGGTTCCCGGCGTCTATGAACTGACCAGCAATACCACCCTCCTGGGCGCGCTGGCGCGGGCGCAGAGCCCGCTGGTCACCGCCAAGCTGGACCAGGTGGTGATCTTCCGCACGATCAATGGACAGCGCATGGCCGCGCGCTTCGACCTGAAGGACATTCGCGGCGGCGTCAGCCCCGATCCGATCGTCATGGACGGCGATGTGGTGGTGGTTGGTTTCTCGAAAATTAAGGGGCTTTGGCAGGACTTCCTGAGAACCGCGCCAATATTCAATGCCTTCGCAGTCTTCGCCCGCTGACCGTTCCGGCAGCGGGCCGTGGCGGCCAAGGACAGTGACTTCGAGCGCAGGGCCGGTCCAACGGCCCTCGCAGAGCCTTTCGAATGCGATTCTCCTGCCATCCTCGCAGCGACCATTGCGCCGGTGCGAGCCAGACAGGCCGGGCCGCGGCTGCGGCTGCGGCTTGTCGGGCTGGAAGGTCGCTCCGACCTGAATTCAGTGCCTCCGGTACTGCGAACACAACGCCCAGTGAAAAGATAAGCTATGTTGAATCCTGAAAGCGGCGGGACCGATCCTATGAACTATCGCGTGGCCTTCTTGTCCCCTGTCTCCTTTTTTAAAGGAGGAGCGGAGCGATCGCTGTTCGACCTGATGGCAAACCCGCATGTCGACCCGCTGCTGGTGGTGCCTGCCGAAGGGCCGGTGTCCGAGCAGGCGGCGAGCCGGGGCATCCCCGTGGAAGTCGTCGATTTCGGCCAGGTCGCCGCGATCCGCCGCCCGGTGCGCCCCTCCAGCGTGGGCGCGGCCTTCGGGGACTGGTTCGGCGCCGCGCGCAAGCTCATGGCCGTGACGAAGCGCCACGGTGCCGACATCGTCCATAGCAACGGACTGAAGGCCCACTGCATTGCCGGCCTGGCGCGCAAGCTGGGCGGAGAAGCCTGCGTGTTCCACGTTCGCGACATCGCCGTGCGCGGTTCGGAGCGCCTGATCTGGAAGGGCCTCGCCCGCAGTTCCGACCATACCGTGCTCGTCAGCCGCGCCTGCTGGCCGGGCGAGATGCTGCCGGGCAATGTCTCGGTGGTGTTCAACGGCGTGAAGCAGGACGGGGCAGCCCAACCGCTACAGGCCGTCCAGGCTCCGTCCGCCGCCGCGCTGCAGGCGCCGCGCGCCCATGCTCCGCTGGTCGTGGGCATCTGCGGGCGCATCCATCCCTTCAAGGGGCACCACGTCGCCATCGACTGGATGGGCGCCGCCCGCCGCCGCGGGATCGACATCACCCTGCTGGTGCGCGGTGAAGCGGAAGCGGAAGATCGTCCCTACCTCGAAAGCCTGAAGCGCCAGGCCGAAGCCCTGGGCCTCGCCGATTCGGTTCGCTTCGAAGGCCGCTTCGAGGGGCTGGCGGCGATCTACAACGGCCTCGATGCCGTGCTCGTGCCTTCCGAGACGCCCGATCCGCTGCCGCGTTCGGTGATGGAGGCGATGTCGATGGGGCTGCCCGTGGTCGGCTACCCGGCCGGCGGCATCGTCGAAATGATCGACCACCGCGAGAACGGCTGGCTGGCCGGCGATGCGGAAGCCTTCTGCGCGGCCATGGAGGAGATCTCCAGCCTCGGTCCCATGCTCGTCGAATTGCAGAAATCCGCCGCGCGCACGGTGGCGGAACGGTTCGGCATGGAGCGCATGCACCGGCAGGTGAACCAGGTCTATTCGACGGTGCTCGGCCGGTGATCCGCTGGGGCCAGGGCCCGAACCGGCCCGGAGAAGGGCTGGGGCGCGCGCTTGGTGCGGGACGCCGCCGTGCGCGGCGCGCCCGCCTGCGCACCGGTCTGTTCGGCGCCGCGCTCTTGCTCTGCCCGGGGGCGCTGCTGGCAGCGGCTTTGTTGCTGCAGCCCGGCACCGTCCGGTCCGACCGGCACGTCTCCGCGCCCGTGGCGCAAGTGGTGGGCATTGCCGGCAACGACCTGACCCCCGCCGATCTCGACCACGTTTCCGGGCTGGGGCTCCATTTCGTGCGCAGCGATTTCAGCTGGGCGCGTACCGAGCGCAAGCCGGGCGTCTACGACTTCGGCCCCTACCTGGAGTTTGCGCGCGAAGTTCATGCGCGCGGCATGCGCCCGCTGTTCATCCTGGACTACGGCAACCCGGTCCATACGCCGTTCACCAGGATCCAGTGGCGTGGCCGCGACGAGCGGCGCACCTCGCCGCCGGTCGCGCCGGACCAGATCGCGGCCTACAGCAAGTGGGCCGCCGCCGCCGCCAAGGCCTTCGCGGCCTACGACCCGATCTGGGAAGTCTGGAACGAGCCCGATCACCCGCGCTTCTGGCCGCCCAAGCCCGATGCCGCCGCTTATGGCCGCATGGCACTGGCGGCCTGCCAGGCCATCCATTCGGCGGGCCGGGCCGAAGTCTACGGTCCGGCCGCCTCCAAGTGGGTGGACGGTCCGTTCCTGACGGCGCTGGCAGGGTCCAGGGCCATCACCTGTTTCGACCGGATCAGCGTCCATCCCTATCAGATGACCGGCGATGCCGCGCGCGATGGCGCATTGTGGGACGGACTGTGGCACCGCATCGCGGCGGGGGGGCAGGTGAAGACGCCCCGGATCGCCAATTCCGAATGGGGCCGCCCCGTCGTGGGCCGCGTCGACGATCAGGCCCAGGCGCGCTACCTGGTCCGCACGCTGGTTTCGGCGCTGGCGGCGGGCGTTGCGCCCAACATCTGGTATTCCTGGAAGGACGCCGGCACCGATCCGGCCAACGACCAGCATCATTTCGGCCTGCTCCTGCCCGACGGTTCGCCCAAGCCGGCGTTCCTGGCGCTGCAGACCATGCTCCGGCAGGTCGGTGCCTTGCGCTATGCCTGCCCGGTCCAGCGTGCCGGCGTGGAAGGTGCGATCTTCGCGGCCGACCCGCAAGCCGGCGGCAGCAGCGTGAAGGCGCTGGTCTGGGCCAAGACCGGCGTGGCGCTGCTGGAGCCCGGCAAGATCGCGCCGACCGGCTGGAAGGTCTCCGGCCTGGCCGACATGACCGGAAAGCCCCTCGAAGGCGGCGAACAGAAGCTTGGCAATGCGCCCGTCTACTTGCGGCTCGTGCCGGAAAAGACCGGCGCGCAACCCACCCTGAACTGCCCCGAACGCACATGAGCGCGAGCGATATGAACATGACTGGCCGCAACGGAGACAGTACGTCCATGACGTCCCGACGAATTCTCTTCATCATCCGCTCCTACCGGCCCGACCAGGTCGGCGGCGGCGCCAAGTCCGTGCAGACCCTGGCCGAGGGCCTGGTCGAGCGGGGGCACGACGTGCACATCCTGCGCCTGGCCCCGCGCGGGGAGGAAGCCGCCACCTTGCGCGCCGGCATGGAGGCCGGAGTGACCGGGCCGGGCAAGCCGACGCTGCACGTCCTGCCGATCCGCAACATCTACTGGCCTTACGACAAGCGCCGCCGCTCCCCGGCGATGAAAGCGGTGTGGCACGCGCTGGACCTCTGGAACTTCCGCGCCGCGCGGGACGTGCGCCAGATGCTGGACATCATCCGCCCCGACGTGGTCAACACCAGCATCATCGACGGCTTCTCCACCGCGATCCTGCGCGAGGCCAAGCGCAGCGGTGCGCGGCTGATCCACACCATGCGCGACTACTATCTGATCTGCAGCCGCTCGGGCATGTACCGCGCGGGCGAGAACTGCACGTCGCTCTGTTCGGGCTGCAAGGTGGTGCGGGGGGTCAACCGCCGCCAGACCCGCAATGTCGACATGTTCCTGTCCAACAGCGCCTTCGTGGCGGATACCCACCGCCGCCACGGCGCGTTCGGGGAAGACAAGCCCTGTGCGGTGCAGTGGAACGTCAACGACCGCCCGCTGGTGCCCGAGGCGAAGCGGCTGGCCGACGGCGCGCCGATGGTCTTCGGCTATATCGGCCGGCTCGCTCCCACCAAGGGCGTGGAGAAGCTGATCGAGGCCGTGCGCCGCCTGCCGCAGGGCGGCCGGCCGTGGTCGCTGGTGATCGCCGGTGACGGGGAGCCCGAATATGTGGCCGGGCTGAAGGCCCAGGCTGCGGGCGATCCGCGCGTGCAGTTCCTCGGCTGGCAGGCCGCGGAAGACTTCTATGGCGCGGTCGACGTGGTGGTCTGCCCCTCGGTCTACAACGAGCCGCTGCCCCGCGTGATCTACGAGGCTTACGGCTTCGCGCTGCCGGTCGTCGCCTCGCGCGTGGGCGGCAATCCGGAAGTCGTCACTCCCGCCGAGACCGGCGAGCTTTACGACGGCGAGGATGCCGGCGAGCTGGCCGAGAAGATCCAGCATTTCCGCACGCTCTCCGCCGACAGCTATGCCCGCTACAGTGCCGGCGCGCTCGACATGGGCGCGGTGTTCACATCGGGTGCGGTGATCGATCGCTACGAGAGCCATCTGGACCGGCTGTTCGATGCGGCCTGAGCGCGAAATGGCTGTGACCGACGGCACTTTCGCCCCGGCCGACCTCCACGCCGCCCCTGGCACTCTGCCGGCGCGCGGCCTGCCGGTGGGATGGTTCAGCCCGAGCAGCGGCATCCTGCGCGCCTGGCAGCGCATGAGCGGGCTCTGGGCCTCGGGACCGGCGGGGCGGGTGCTTGCGCGGGTGATCCGGGGGCACATCCGCCGCGCCTATGGCTGCTACATCGCGCCGACCACTCATGTCGGCGAGGCCGTCTACCTGCCGCATCCGGTGGGCGTGGTGATCGGTGACAATGCCGTGATCGGAGACGGGGTGACGATCTACCAGCACGTCACCATCGGCCAGGACGGCGCCGCCGGGCGCTGCCCGCGCATCGGCGCCGGGGCCACGATCTTCGCGGGCGCGACGGTGATCGGCGGCATCGAGATCGGCGCGGGCGCAGTGATCGGCGCCAATGCCGTGGTCAAGACATCGGTTCCTGCGGGGCACATCGCCGTCGGCGTACCGGCGCGGATCCTGCCGCCGCGTCCGTTTGGCCATGAAGCCCTGCAAACGGAGGCTTTGCGCACGGAGGCCCGGCGATGAGCGGGGCACGGGCCATGGAAGGCGCGGGCCTCGTCTCGCTCTGGCGGCGCATGTGCCGGCTCTACCCGCGCGGACGCATAGGGCGCGCCATGGCGACGGTGATCCGGCGCTACATCCACTGGCGCTATGCCTGCCACATCTCCCCGCTTTCGCGCCCGGCGGGGTGGATCAACCTGCCGCATCCGGTGGGCATCGTGGTGGGCCACGATGTCGAGATCGGCGAGAACGCCACGATCTACCAGCACGTCACCATCGGTCAGTCGGGCCGGGAGGAAGGCTATCCGGTCGTGGGACCGGGTGCGGTGATCTATGCCGGCGCGGTCGTCGTCGGCCCGGTCCGCATCGGCCGCGAGGCGCGGATCGGCGCGAATTCCGTGGTCCTCCAGGACGTGCCGGACGGCGCCACTTCGGTCGGTGCCCCGGCCCGGATCGTCACTCAGAAGCGCAAGGACCTCCTGGCCGTATGAAGCTCGGGCGCATGAAACTCTCCAAGGGCGCGATCACCACCGCGGCGCTGGGCATATCGAGCGGGCTCAACTTCCTCTCGCTGATCGTCTGGACTCACCTGCTCAGCCCGGCCGAGTTCGGCACTTATGCGCTCGTCTCGGCGACGGTGCTGTTCCTCAACGCCACGATCTTCGAGTGGCTGCGCCTTACCGCCTCGCGCCTGCTTTACGACCCCGCGGCCGAGCATCAGCTCAACCCGGACATCGCCAATGCGCTCGCCACCGTCGGGCTGGGCCTGATCCTGCTGCTGCTTCCGGTGGCGCTGTCGCTGCGCGGCTTCCAGGTCCACTTCATGGGTGTCGCGCCCGACTGGTGGCCGGCGATGTGGCTCTGGCTCTTTTCCGAGATGCTCTTTGCGATCAGCACCGTCGGCGCGCGCCTTCGCCTGCTGAGCTGGCGCTTCTTCGCGATGATGACGCTGCGCTCCTCGCTCTCCCTGGCGGTGGGTGCGGTGCTGGTCTGGTTCTTCGACATGGGCGCGCTGGGCGTGGCCATCGGCATTCTCGGCGCCCAGATCGGCTGCGCGGTGCTTGCCAACGTCACTGACGCGGCCTGGCGCAATTTGCGGCCGCTGCAGGCGCGGGCGGCGGACCTGAAGGAAATCCTGCGCTACGGCGCGCCGCTGATCGTCAGTTCGGGACTTGGCTATGCCAGTGCCGTGGCGGATCGCTACATCGTCTCCTCCACGCTGGGGAAGGCGGCGGTCGGCCAGTATTCGGTCTCCGTGGACCTCATGCAGAAGACCGTGATCTTCCTGATGCTGGCGGTCAATCTCTCGGCCTATCCGGCCATCGTCCGCGCGTTCGAGAACGAGGGACGCGAGGCGGGCGAGAAGATCCTGGCGGAGAACTTCATCGTCTACCTCATGATCGGCGCCCCGGCTGCGGCCGTGCTGGCGGCGCTTTCGCCGGGGGTGGCGCATCTTTTCGTCGGTCCCTCGTTCCGCGACACCGTGGCCATGTTGCTGCCTTATGTGGCGATCGCCGCCATCCTCAAGGCGCTGACCACGTTCCACCTCTCGGTGGCACTGCAACTGGTGAAGAAGACGCGGCTGCTGATCATCTCGCCGGCGGTCAACCTGGCATTGCTGGTTCCCAGCGGCATCATAGGGGTGAAGCTGGCGGGCCTCACCGGCATGGCGATCGGCATAGCGGTCTCGCAGATCGGCAGTTTCGCGCTGTTCTACGCGGTGGTGAGCCGCCATGTTCGCACACCGCTGCTGACGCGCGCCTCCGCCTTCGTGGTCGTGCTCTCGCTGGCGCTCGGCGCTGTACTGGTGCCGCTGCGCGGCTTCAGCGAGCCGGTCGCCTGCCTGGCCCTGCTCGGCGCGGCGGGTGCCTTCTATTGCCTGGTGGTCTGGCGCGGGCACGGCTGGATCATGCGCAACAGCCTGGGCTGGAGCGCGGCATGAGTGCCGGCGCGCTCCCTTACGGCCCGCGCCCCGCAAGGAAGCGGAGCCAGAACTTCGCCGCCCTGCTGACCACGCTGACCGGCGCGGCGGTGCTGCTCATCATGGCGCGCGAAGTCTTCGGCGGCGCGGCGCGCTATTATTTCGACCGCTTCGGCCTGGGGCCGCTCTGGTTCATTCCCGACCTTGCCGTGATCGCGGTGGTGCTGGCACGCCTGCTGCTGGCCGCCGTGACGCTGCGGCTGCCGACGCCGCTGATCTGCCTTTTCGCGGCGACGGCGGTGCAGATGGCGGTCGGCATCGTGGTCTACCAGAATGCCGTGGCCGTGTTCTCCGGCTTCAAACTGCTCTGCCCGCTGATCGCGGTGCTCATGCTGCCCCCCACGTATCTCAACGCCAAAGTCTGGCGATGGGCCTGCCTGGCGCTGTTGGTGGTGGGGATTGCCGGCGTGGCGATAGACACCCGCGCGACGATGCCCTGGACCGGCTACTCGGTCTCGCAATTCGGTGTCGAGCGCGAGGCCGGGCGCGAATGGTGGATCCACGGGCAGGAGCGCATCGCTGGCTTGGGTGCGGCGAGCAGTGCCTCGGCCAGCATCCTGCTGCTGCTGGCGCTGATCGTGCTGCGGCAGGCCCGCACCTGGCATGTGCGCCTGCTGATCTACGTGGCGACGCTCTGGGCGCTCAACGTCACGACCTCGCGCACCAACCTGATCGCGCTGGCCGTGGCCATGGTGATCGACTTCTGGCCCTGGCGCTGGTTCCAGGGGCTTGGACCGGGCCGCATGGCGCTGGGCGCCCTGCTTTCGGTGTGCTTCTTCCTGCCGGCTCTGGCCGGGCTCTGGTTCCTGGCCATCGACGGCGTGGGAGAGATCTCGGTGGGCATGAGCAGCATGGTCGTGCGCGTTCACGTCACCTGGCCGGGGATCTGGGACATGATCGTCGATGGCGGCCCGGCGACGGCCCTGCTGGGGCACGGTTTCGGATCGGTGGGGCCATCGGCGTTCTACACGGGCGTCTATGTCTCGCCGTTCAGCGCGGTGGACAACCTGTTCCTCTACATCTTCTACCAGTTCGGCCTGTTCGGCGTGCTGATGGGCGTGGAACTGATCCGCCGCCTGGTACGGGTGCCGCGGCCGGACCGGCACATCGGCTTCGTGATCGCCATACTCTCCGCCACGATCAACTGCCAGGGTGCGGCGCCGCTCGTGCTGATCGGCCTTGCCGCTTCGCTCGGCGCCTATCCGGCGCTGGCGAGCGGCGCGCGCGGGCGGATGCAGAAAGCGATCCGTGCGCTGCCCCGCCCCGCTCCCAATCCTTACCGCAACCCCCGACGAGACCCCGAAAACCGCCACTGGGCGCGGGGCCCCTGGACGCCGGGAACGTCATGACCATGCACCGAGGACCCCATGCGCATTAAGGGCCTGGACGCCGCACGCGGCGTCGCCATCCTCTTCGTCGTGTTCGGCCATGTCTGGCGCGGACTGGACGGGCAGGGCCTGGTCGATCCACACGTGTTCCAGACCATCGACCGCGCCGTCTACTTGTTCCACATGCCGGTGTTCTTCCTGATTTCCGGCATGCTGTTCAAGGCGCCGGAGAAGCTGGGCGGCGGCGCGCTGCGGAACGGGCTGTCGCGGATCTCGATCAACCTGCTCTGGCCGATGTGCCTCTGGGCCTGGGTGGAAGGCTGCGTCCATCTCGTCACCGGAGCGGGCAACAAGGGGCGCATCTCGCCCTTCGAAGTGCTGACTTATCCGTTCCCGCCCAAGAGCGTGTTCTGGTTCCTGCTCGCGCTGTTCCTGTTCCAGGCGGTGGCCATGGTGCTGCGGGGAAGGGCCGCGGCGGCCGCGATCGCGGCGGCCTGCCTGGCCGCCGTCGTGGTGCTGCAGCCGCAGGGCCTGACCGGGCAGATCCTCCAGCACGCCCCCTTCTTCTTCGTGGGCCTGCTGGCGGGCACGCGCTGGCTGGAGAGGGGCCTGCCGCTCGTCCCCTGCCTCGCAGCCTTCCTCGCGGCCGAGGCGGCGGCCTTCATGCTCGCCGTCTCGCCCTTCGACACGGTGCCCGCCTATCTGTGCGGCGGCGCGGCCTGCGTCGCTTTCCTCGGCCTCTGCCTGAACGGCGGGGCGCTGCTGGACAAGCTGGGCGCCCGGAAGCTCGGCGAGCGCACCATGCCGATCTACCTCACGCACATCATCTTCGCTGCCGGCATGCGCGTGGTGCTGACGCGGCTGGGGCTCGGCAATGTCGCCGTGGTCGTGCTGGTATCGACGGCGGCGGGCGTGCTGCTGCCGCTGGTCCTGTTCGACCTGTCGCGCCGCTGCGGCCTTGCCGGCGTGCTGGGCTTCGAGCCGCTGCGAAAACGCCGGGGCCGGGAAGAACCTTTCGTCCAAGCGTCTGCCCGGCCCGAGTTCGCCGATGGCCCTTCCGTTGGAAGCGGGGCCTGACAGCGGACGAGCAGGTCCGCTCCGGCAAAGGCGGCCATGAAAAAAGGGGCCGCGTCAGTGACGCAGCCCCCCGTTTCCTGCAAGGATCGGCCGCTCAGACCTGGTAATAGTCCCGGTACCAATCCACGAACTTCGCCACGCCTTCGGTAACCGAAGTGGTGGGGCGGTAGCCCGTCAGTTCCTGCAGCAGCGAGGCGTCGGCCCAGGTTGCGGGCACGTCGCCCGGCTGCATCGGCATCATGTTGATCTCGGCCTTCACGCCCGTCGCCGTTTCGATGGCGCGCACGAAGTCCATGAGCTGCACCGAATCCGAATTGCCGATGTTCACGGCACGCCAGGGCGCGACCGGCGAAAGACTGTCGTGCCCGGCGATGTCCTCGGCGCTTTCCGGGCGTACCGGCGCGCTGTCGATCAGGAGGCGGATGCCCTGGACGAGATCTTCGACATACGTGAAGTCCCGCTTCATATCGCCATGGTTGTAGACGTCGATCGGCTTGCCGGCGAGGATGTTTTTGGTGAACTTGAACAGCGCCATGTCCGGGCGGCCCCACGGCCCGTAGACCGTGAAGAAGCGGAACATCGTGATCGGCAGATCGTAGAGATGCGCATAGGAATGCGCCATCGCTTCATTGGCCTTCTTCGTCGCCGCGTAGAACGACATCTGCGTATCGACCTTGTGAGTCTCCGCATAAGGCATCTCGGTATTGGCGCCGTAGACCGAGGAGGTCGATGCCATCAGCATGTGCTGCGGCGGATAGGCCCGCGCGGCTTCCAGCATCTCGAACACGCCGATCAGGTTCGCCTCCACATAGGCGCGCGGATTGTCGATCGAATAGCGCACGCCCGCCTGGGCCGCGAGATTGACCACGATCTCGGGCCGTTCATCGGCGAAGATCTGCATCAGCCGCTCGGGGTCTTCGAGCTTGCCCTTGATGAAGTGGAAATGCTCGGACTGGCTGAGCATCGCCACCCGCCGCTCCTTCAGCGCGACTTCGTAATAATCGTTCAGGCTGTCCAGGCCGATAACCCGGAAACCGTCATCCAGCAGTCTGCGGCAAAGGTAGTACCCAATAAAACCCGCGGCACCCGTAATCAAAGCCGTACGGGGGGCAGCCTTGCCGACGACGTCATCAGTCATGCTAAAGTCCAGATTTTGTGGAGATGTCCGTACTTTCTGAAGGCCCGAGACGCACTTGGCAAGTCGCCCGAAAGGGCAGGCGTCCGACTGAGGGAACGGGTGGCCGACAGTTTTACGAGCGGTTGTTCTTAGTCGAGCGGATTTGGGCAACGAGGCGCGTTCAGCGATGCCATCCTACAAATTCGATTGCAGGAGGTGGGCGCGGAACGACAATCGATTTTGCAGCGCGGCAAAGCGCGCATTCGGTGCGTCATTCAGAAGCCGAGGTTACCCTGCGCGGGGGCCTCAATGTCCCGCGCTGGTGCCGGAAATTGGTAAATCGTGCTGAAACTATTATTCTTATTCAACAAGATGACTGCAAGATGAACAAGGCCGGTGACAAGGCAAAGGCGTCGTCATCGCCGCGAATCGATTCGCTTGTCGAGACGCAGAACAGTGTCTGGCGGTTCGTGCGACATGCCTCGTCGGGCTTCTTTTAGGTGCGCCGCAGCATGGCGGTTCGATGTCTCTCATCGTCAATTTGCGGACAAGAATGGATTCCGTCGCGTTACTGCACCCGATTATCCCATATTCTGCGCAGGCGCTTGAACGGGCTGGCGATCCTCGGCAGAGCACTCGTGCCCATCGGTAGCAGTTTCACCTACCGGGAGTTTCCGATATTCCCCGCATCGGAAGCCCCGGTTCAAGCGGCCGGGGCGCACTTGCCGAACCTGCCCCGTCCGGGGCGGTCAGAGGAGCAGAAATGAAGATCGCTGTTGCAGGCGTTGGCTATGTCGGTCTGTCGAATGCGCTGTTGCTGGCGCAGAACCACGAAGTCGTGGCCAAGGATGTCGTGGCCGCCAAGGTGGACATGATCAATGCCGGTCGCTCGCCGATCGTCGATGCCGAGTGCGAGGCTTTCCTCCGCCGCGATGACCTGAATCTGCGCGCCACGCTGGATGCCGCGGAAGCCTATCGCGGCGCCGACTACGTGATCATCGCCGCGCCCACCAATTATGACGAAGTGACCAACCGCTTCGACACCAGCCTGGTCGAAGCCGTCATCAGCGAGGTCATGGACCATGCGCCCGATGCGGTCATGGTGATCAAGTCCACCATCCCCGTGGGCTTCACCGCCGCGACTTCCGAAGCGATGGGCACGCGCAACCTGATCTTCAGCCCCGAGTTCCTGCGCGAGGGCAGGGCGCTTCACGACAATCTCCATCCCAGTCGAATCGTGGTGGGTGAGCAGTCGGAGCGGGCAAAGGTCTTTGCGGAACTGCTGCTGGAAGGCGCGATCAAGAAGGATGTACCGGTCCTGTTCACGGACCCGTCCGAAGCCGAAGCCATCAAGCTATTTGCGAATACCTACCTCGCGATGCGTGTGGCCTATTTCAACGAGCTGGACAGCTATGCGCTTTCGCGCGGGCTGGAGGCGCGCCAGATCATCGAAGGCATCGGCCTCGATCCGCGCATCGGCTCGCACTACAACAACCCTTCGTTCGGTTACGGCGGATACTGCCTGCCGAAGGACACGAAGCAGTTGCTGGCCAATTACCACGATGTCCCGCAGACCATCATCGGCGCCATCGTGGAGGCGAACCGGACGCGCAAGGACTTCATTTCCGACATGGTCCTGTCGCGCAGGCCCAGGGTGGTGGGTTTCTACCGCCTGGTCATGAAAGCCGGTTCCGACAATTTCCGCCAAAGCTCGATCCAGGGGATCATGAAGCGCATCAAGGCGAAGGGCATCGAGACGGTGCTCTACGAGCCGAGCTATCCCGATGACAGCTTCTTCAACACCCCGGTCGAAGCCGATCTGGAGACGTTCAAGCGGCGCGCCGACGTGATCGTCACCAACCGGATACTGCCCGAACTCGACGACGTGAGGGACAAGGTCTTCTCGCGCGATCTCTTCGGGTCCGACTAGCGCAAGGCCGGGCTTCGCCCGGCGGCGTCCCGCCCCATCCTCGAAGGACCACTTACGCCCATGAAACATAGTGTTCCTGTCGCCGAAGCACCCCTGACAGGGAGCCCGGCGCTGATCCGCGGCGAGCGCATCGCGCTCGTCCATGACTGGATTCCCCTGATTGCCGGGGCGGAGCGCGTGCTTCAGCAAATGGCGCACTGCACGCCGGGCAGCGACATCTTCACGCTGTTCAACTTCCTTCCCGAGGAAGTCACGCGGGAGTTCTTCGGCGCCGATCACAGGATACAGACGTCCGGTCTCAACGATCTGCCGCTGGTGGAGCAGTATTACCGCTTCCTTCTGCTGCAATCGACCCGCGCGATCGAGGCGTTCGACCTGACCGAGCACGATGTCGTGCTCAGTTCCTCTGCGGCCCTGGCCAAGGGCGTGATAACCGGCCCGGGTCAGTTGCACGTCAGTTACGTCCACAGTCCTGCCCGTTATGCCTGGGATCTTACTCATGAGTATATCGCCACGGTCGGCGGCACGCTCGGCGGGCTGAAGCGGGCGGTTGCGCGCGAGATGATGCATCGGTTCCGGCTCTGGGACATGCGCACCGCGCAGAGCGTTGACCATTACCTGGCCAATTCGCAGTTCATTGCCCGGCGCATCTGGAAGATCTACCGCCGCGAGGCGCAAGTGATCTATCCGCCCGTCAATACCGGCAACTTCGTGCCGGGTACGGCATCGCGCGGCGATCATTTCGTCACCGCTTCGCGCCTGGTGCCCTACAAGCGCGTCGAGATGATCGTGGAGGCCTTCAATCGCCGCCCGGACCTGCGCCTGAGAGTGATCGGCGACGGGCCGGACATGAAGAAGATCCGCCAGATTGCCGGCTCCAATATCGAGATCCTGGGGCACGTCCCATTCGAGCAGTTGATCGCCGAATTCCAGACGGCGCGGGCGCTGGTCTTTGCGGCGCTGGAGGATTTCGGCATCGTTCCGGTCGAGGCACAGGCCTGCGGAACCCCGGTCGTGTGCCTGGGCAAAGGGGGGACGGCCGAGACCGTGCGGCCCCTGGGCAGCAGCGGGGCGACGGGCGTGTGGTTCGAGGATCAGACGGTCGAGAGCCTGGTCGCCGCAATCGACATGTTCGTCGAGGGCGAGGGCGATATCCGCGCCGAAGATTGTATCGCCAACGCCGCCAGCTTCGGTGAGGAACGGTTCCGCCAGCAGTATTCGGACTGCGTCAATAGTCTCATTAGCTGATCGACTTTACGGGATCTGTCTTCGCTACCAGTCGACAGATCCCGGACGCGCGCAAATTTGAACCGGGAGCGGCCTTCGTGGCGGCTCCCGGTTTTTCGCATCTGCGCAGGCGGTCGGCGTTAAGGCGCTGAAAAGCGTCGGCGAGAGGTTGGATAGCGCATTGCGAATCCACCGGATCGACAGGGAGCGAGGGGCTGCAATCGGTTTTACTGTCGACGCGATCCGGCGTCTTTCCGGCTACTGCGATGGAAAGGCTTGAAAGTGCGACGAGAGGGGCCGGATCGAGGGCAAATTCCCGGTTCGCAATTTGCCCTCCATTGTGCAGCGCGGTATGGTCGAAGAAGACGATTGACCTGTATAGCGCAGTTCCAGGAGGACTCATGACGCAGAGAGACGTGCAGCCCTTCGCCATCGCCAGCCGATTGCTGGCCGCTACTTCGCCTGGGAGCTGCAGTTAAGGAACGGGCTCTTTCAGGACTGCATGTGATGCGGTTCTTCTGAAATATCTCAGTATAAGTTCTGTCATTGTAATTCTTACCAGTCGAGTTGTTGATAGTAACGTCAGCCGGGTCGCAGACCGATGCCGACGGAATGCTCCATGGAAGCCCTTTCGATTGGGCGAGACTTGCGAAAGCAGACATTTTCGCATCCCGATCTGCAATCATAAGGAAGAAGCTCTGTCTGGGTCGTTAGCTGAGAAACGCACGGTCTTCGTGCCGAAAGCCCGTCCGGGAAGCCGCACGGTGCAGGCCGGAATCCTCGTTCTGGTCGGACTGCTGTTCGGCGGCGGCGGGTCCGGCGCGGGTCTGGCCAACCTGGTCGTCCAGCTTGCAGGCCTGGCGATCCTAACCATTAACGGTCCGGCCGTGGCCGCTTTCTTCCGCACTGCTCCGCGCGGGCTCGTCGTGCTGGTGGCGCTGACGCTGCTTCTGCCGCTGCTCCAGCTGGTGCCGCTGCCGCCCGCGATCTGGCAGGCGCTGCCGGGCAGGGAATTCGTGGGGCAATCGCTCGACCTCACCGGCGGCAGCGATGTTTGGATGCCGTTCTCGCTCGACCCCAATCGCACGGCCATCGCCTTCTTCGCGCTCTTGCCAGCGCTCGCGATTCTCGTCCTCGCCTGGCAACTGGGGCGCGAAGACAAGCGCCAGTTGCTCATGCTGGTGGTCGCTTGCGGGCTGATCGTCGTGCTGCTCGGCGCCCAGCAACTGGCCACCGGCAATCGCCACCTCGTCTTCTACGCCGAGACTATCGGCTCGCCCGATCTCCAGGGCACTTTCGCCAACCGCAACACCGGCGGGCTCATGCTCGACATCGCATTGGTGGCGCTGGTGGCGGTGTTCCCGCTGCGGCAGATCCGCGCGATCTGGACGCTGGGCGGCATGGCGACCGCGGTGCTGCTGATCGTGGGCGTCGTGCTCACCCGCTCGCGCACGAGCATGCTGCTTCTGCTGGTGCCCGCCGCGCTGGCCGCCTGGCGCTGGGTGCGCTGGCGCCGGCCGACCCTGACCCGCCGAACCGCGATCGCGGTGGGCGCCGTGGTGCTGGTCCTGGCAGGCGCAGCCAGCCTGCTGGCGAACAACCAGCGCGTGCAGAGCGCGTTCGGACGCTTCGACGCGGTGGAGGACGAGCAGCGCCCGCTGATCTGGAAGGACACCGTGGCTGCATCGCGTCGGTACTGGCCGGTCGGCAGCGGGATCGGCTCCTTCGACGATGTGTTCCAGGCCGACGAGGCCCTGGAAAACCTCAGCTATGGCCGCGCCCAGCGTGCGCATGACGACTTCCTGGAGGCCACGCTGGAATCCGGCCTGGTGGGCATTGCGCTGGTGCTGGGCTGGGCCTTCGTGCTCGGACGGCTTGGCGTGGCGGCGCTGCGCCGCGGCGGCATCGGACTGGCAGGCGTGGGCACGTTCGCGCTGGTCGCGCTTCAGTCGATCACCGACTACCCGCTGCGCAGCCAGACCCTGCTCTGCCTTTTCGCGCTGATGGCCGCGGTGCTGATCGGCGCGGAGCGGGACGAGGCCGAAAGTCGCCGCGGCGCGCCTGAACAGGGGGGTAAGAAGGGCGCCAGAAGCCGGCCGGCCGGCAGGTCTGGAAGCAGGGGCACAGGCGGGCGTGGGGGCCGGTCCGGGCAGGAGGACGGCTTGACTGCCTTCGCCCCTTCAGAACGGGTTTCCTGAACCTATGAACGAACTTCGGGTCAATAACCGCTCGCGTGGAAACAATAGGATGGCGGGACATATCTTGAACGATGCTTTTCTCGATCGGGTCGGTCTCGAAGGCCCCTCTCACGGATTTCCCCAAGGGGCTTCCCATGGCGAGCTTTACGGCGAGGAATCCGGGCCGGACCTGACCGCGCTGCTCAAGACCATCATGGGGATGGTCCGCCGCAACATCGCGCTGATCGCGGCCATCGTGGCGGCAACGCTGGTGCTGGGCGTGATCGTCACGCTGCTGATCGCGCCGCGCTACAGCGCAGGCGTGCGCGTGCTGATCGAGGACCAGGCCGACCAGATCATCGAGGGCAGCGAGCTTCAGAAGGTCACCAACGTCCAGGACGCCGAGCGCTTCCTGCAGACCCAGCTCGGCATCATCCAGAGCCGCTCGCTGGCCGAAAGCGTGGTCGAAAGCGGCCGGCTCGATCGTGATCCCGCCTTCTACGAAGCGATGGGCACCGACATGCCGACGCAGGAAGACGTGCTGAAATCGGGCGGGACCAAGAAGCTGGACCAGCTTCGCAAGGAAAGCGCCATCGATTCGCTGCTCGGCAGCCTGACCGTGACGCTGCCGCCCGACAGCCGGATCGTCAGCATCAGCGTCAGCAGCCGCAGCCCCGGTTATTCCGCCAAGCTGGCGCAGCTCTATGGCGAGCGCTACATGGAGCGGAATCTCAACCAGAAGTACGACAGTTCCTCCTACGCCCGGCGTTTCCTGGCCGACCAGCTGGACGAGGCGCGCGCCAAGGTCACTCAGTCCGAGCGCGATCTCAACCAGTATGCCAGCGCCGCGGGCCTGATCCGCGTGACCAGCCAGGGGCAGGACGGCAACCAGGAATCGGTGCTTTCCGTCACCAACAACACGCTGGTCCAGCTCAACGATGCGGCGGCCAAGGCCACGGCGGACCGCATCGCCGCGCAGGATCGCTGGCTGACGCTGGCCAAGGCCGCGCCGCTGGCCATTCCCGAAGTCAACGCCAACCCGGCCGTCTCCACGCTCCTGGCCGAGAAGGCCAAGGTCGAGGCGGACCTTGCCGAGGAACGCACCCGCCACCTCGACGATTTCACCACGGTGAAGTCGAAGCAGGCGGAAATCGCCGAATACGAGAGCCGCATCGGCGCCATCTCGGATTCCATCAAGAAGTCGGCCTATCTCGAATACAAGTCGTCGCAGGAGCGCGAGAAGTCGTTCTCGGGCCAGGTCGAATCGCTGCGCGGCGAAGCGCTCAAGGAGCAGGACCGCGGCGTTCAGCTGGCCGTGCTGAAGCGCATCGCCGATACCAACAAGACGCTCTACGACACCCTGCTCTCGCGCTACAATCAGCTCAACGCCACGGCCGGGGCCTCGTCCAACAACCTGACGCTGGTCGACGGCGCGGAAGTGCCCGCCAAGCCCTACTCGCCGCGTCTGCTGGTCAATATCGTCGCCTCGCTGGTGCTTGGCCTGGTGCTGGCCGCCGGTGCGGTGCTGCTGCGCGAGATCTTCGACGATGCGATCCGCTCGCCCGAAGATGTCGAGCGCAAGCTGGGCATGCCGCTGCTGGGCCTGATCCCGCTGGAGAAGGGGGGCGATGTCGCCAGCCACTTCGACGACCGCCGCTCGCGGGTGAGCGAGGCCTATCGCTCGCTGGTCACCAACTTGCGCTATTCCACCGCGACCGGCCTGCCGGAAGTGCTCATGGTCACCAGTTCGCGCGAATCCGAGGGCAAGTCCACGACCGCCCGCGCGGTGGCGCACGACATTGCCGTGCTCGGCAAGCGGGTGCTGCTGGTGGACGCCGACTTGCGGCGCCCAACGCTGCACAACTTCATGAGCGACCGGAAGGCCACGGGCCTGACCGACGTGCTGACCGGCGAAAAGACCTTCGATGCGGCCCTGCAGCCCACCGAGGTCGCCAGCCTCAGCTACATGTCGGCACTGCCCGCGCCGCCGGATCCCGCGCTGATCCTCTCGGGCGAGGGGCTGCCGCACTTCATGGAGGAAGCGCGCCGCAAGTTCGACGTGGTGGTGATCGACTCCCCGCCGCTGCTGGGCCTTTCCGATGCGGCGCTGCTGGCCAACCATGCGGACGGCGTGTTGTTCATGGTCGATGCCTCCAGTTTCCATCGCGGAGCGGTGAAATCCGCGCTGCGCCGCCTGGCCCTGATCAAGGCCAACATGCTGGGCGTGGTGCTCAACCGCTTCGACCCCAAGGTGGGCGGAGAGGACTACAACTACTATGCCGCGAGCTATTACAGCTACGGCGAAAAGGACTGACGCGGGATGACCTCGCTGATCGGTCGCACGGCGTGGATCGCCATCCTGGCCCTGGCCGCCATCGTGGCGGTGGGCGTGGAGATGGACCGGGAAGGGCGGCGCAATTTCGCCGTGGCCCAGCTTGTAGCCCGCTTCGTGCCGGCCTCGCTCCAGTCTTCCTCGCTGGAATCGCTGGCTCACGAGGCTTACGACAGCGGCGATGCGGCAAGGGGTGTGGCACTGTCGCAAGCCTTCGTGCGCCGCCGTCCGGTTCCTTCGGAAGGGCTGGCGCTGCTCGCTTACGGGCAGCTTCAAAAGGGTGAGCAGGACGCCGCGCTGCGTTCGGTGGTCCTGGCGGGCGATCGGGGCTGGCGCGACCGCTTCACGCAGGAGACGCTGGTCATGCTGGCGCTCCAGGCCGAGGAATGGAGCATCGCCGCCCAGCGCACCGTGGCGCTCTGGCGGATCGGGCTCAACGACGATCGCCTCAAGGACATGACCGCCGACCTGCTTTCGCGCCCTCAGGGGGTGGATGCCTTCGCCGCGCAAGTGGGCCAGGAGAAGTACTGGGCCAACGCCTTCCTGCCCTGGGCCGGTACCGCGATCAGGCCCGAGGCGCTGAAAACGGTGGCCTCCACCATGGCCCGCAAGGGCGCCAGGGTGGACTGCGCCGCGCTTTCCCCGCGCACGCTGATGCTGGTCCGCTCCGGCCGCGCCGAAGCGGCGTCGATCCTGTGGCAGAACCTCTGCGCGAATGGACACTTCACACGGGCCGCCGATTTCGCCTTCCGCGAAGACCTGGGAGACGGCGCGCCGATCGGACCGTTCGACTGGCAATATCCCGAGGAATCCGGGCTGGATCGCAGCTTCACCGGCAGCAAGGCGGGCACTGTCCTGCATTACCGCAACCGCGAGCCGCTGCGCAGCGTGATCGCCAAGCGCAATGCGCTGCTGGCACCGGGCAACTACCGCGCCCGGATGGACGGGGCTGCTCATGCGGAAGCGGGCTTCCGGCCCATCGTCCTCCAGATCGTCTGCTATGCCGAGGATGGCACGGCGCGGCGTCTCGGCGATGCGGAAATGACCTCAGGCTCTACCGTTTTCTTCATTCCGGACACGTTCTGCGCGAGCCAGGAACTCGTGATCCTCTCCGGCCGGGGCGAAGGCGAGATCGGCAGGCTGGAGATCGACCCGGCCTAGAGCGCCTTTTCGATGTGATGGTCCCGGCCCGGCGTCTTGCCAGGTTTTCCGCTTCGGAAAGGAACGACCCTGATGGGGCGAAACCGCCAAGTCGAGAGAGAATTCGGTTAAGTACCTGCCCGAATGGCTGACTTGCCGACCGGGCGGGGGACAAGGATAACTTCCCCAAAGTTCATAAGGAAATGGAAGCGCCATGAAGATTGCGATGGTAGGTTCGGGCTACGTCGGCCTTGTCTCGGGTGCCTGTTTTGCCGATTTCGGCCATGAAGTGGTCTGCATCGACAAGGACGAGACCAAGATCCAGCGGCTGCTCCACGGCATGATGCCGATCTACGAGCCGGGCCTTGCCGAACTGGTGGAATCCAATGTGGCCGCCAAGCGCCTTTCGTTCACCACCGACCTGGCCGAAGGCATTGCCGGCGCGCAGGCGATCTTCATTGCCGTGGGCACGCCTTCGCGGCGCGGTGACGGCCATGCCGACCTCTCCTACGTCTACGCCGTGGCGCAGGAAGTGGGCGAGCACCTTTCCGGCGATGCCGTGATCGTCACCAAGTCGACCGTGCCGGTGGGCACTGGCGACGAAGTGGAACGCATCATCCGCGAATGCAATCCGCCGCACCGCGTTGCCGTGGTCTCCAACCCGGAATTCCTGCGCGAAGGCGCTGCCATCGGCGACTTCAAGCGGCCCGACCGCATCGTCATCGGCGCCGAGGACGATTTCGGCCGCGATGTCATGCGCGAGGTCTACCGCCCGCTGTTCCTCAACGAATCGCCGATCCTCTTCGTCAGCCGCCGCTCGTCGGAACTGACCAAATATGCCGCCAACGCCTTCCTGGCCGTGAAGATCACCTTCATCAACGAGATGGCCGATCTTTGCGAGAAAGTGGGCGGCAACGTGCAGGACGTGGCGCGGGGCATCGGCCTCGACAACCGCATCGGTGGCAAGTTCCTCCATGCCGGACCCGGCTATGGCGGCTCCTGCTTCCCCAAGGATACCCTGGCCCTGCTCAAGACGGCGGAGGACTACGACAGCCCGGTCCGCATCGTCGAGGCGGTGGTCAAGGTCAACGATGCCCGCAAGCGCGCCATGGGCCGCAAGGTGGTGGATGCCCTGGGCGGCGTGGACGAAGCGCGCGGCAAGCGCGTGGCCATGCTCGGCCTGACCTTCAAGCCCAATACCGACGACATGCGCGATTCGCCGTCGATCGCCATTGCCCAGACGCTGGCCGATGCCGGGGTGACCGTGGCCGCCTACGATCCCGAAGGCATGGAGCAGGCCCGCCCGCTGATGCCCGAAGTGGAGATGAAGGAAGATCCCTACGCCGCGATCGAAGGCGCCGACGCCGTCGTCCTGGTGACCGAATGGGACGCTTTCCGCGCGCTCGACCTTGTCCGCATCAAGGCCATCGCCAAGGCGCCGGTGCTGGTCGACTTGCGCAATGTCTACAAGCCCGAGCATGTCCAGGAAGCGGGCTTCACCTACCTCTCGGTAGGACGCGGCACGCGTCCCAAGGAAAAGATCCGGAACGACGGGGAACAGGCACCCAGCCCCGTGCCGGCCTGATGCGTTTCGCCTGAGTTGCCACCGGCCGAACCCGGATCCGAGCCAGTCTCGGGTCCGGGCCAGGTTCGGGCCCGATGTCTGTCATCCGGGCCGGCATTCTTTCGGCAGAGCACATCCCTTGCCATTGGACAGCCTCCGGCGCGGGCCATGGACCATGTTCTTCAAGGCGTCGTGATGCCTTGCACCATGCGGAATCTGTCGTCGTTCGAAGGGGAACCAGTCCGATGTCGCTCGTCAGGATATCCATGCCCATGCTGGCGCTGGTTCTTGCCCTTTCGGCACAAGCGGCCGGGGCGCAAGCGCCGCAAGGCCTGGCCGATCTCGTCGGTGCCCGCGCCGCGGGCGGCGAAACAGAGCTGCGCGCCCGCGGCTACGAAATCGTCAAGGCCGAGAAAAGCGACGACCGCAGCTACACTTACTGGTGGAGCGCTTCCCGGTCGCAGTGCCTTTCGGTCGCGACGAAGGAGGGGCGTTACGATTCGATCGTTGCCACCCCGGCGCCGGACTGCGGACGCAGCGCCCGCAGCGGGAATGACCGCGACCGCTCGGCCTATCACCCCGATATCGGCTACAACGCCGCCGCCCCCTCATCGCAGCGCCAATCGCCCAGCTACGTCCAGGACCGCGACCGCTATCAGGTGGAGGGCCAGAACGTGGACCTCGGGCTGGTCTGCTTCGGGGACGGCACCCGCCCCGGCATGGCCACGAGCTACGGCTGGACGTGGAACAGCCGCACCGAGCGATACGACTACGGCAATCGCACGGAGATGACGGGGCAGCAGTTCGACGCATCGCTGATGGTGCAGCTCTGGTCCGGCGGTGGGCGCATCCGCCTGCCGAAAAAGCTGGTCCCGCCGATCAACAGCCGGGGGCAGGACGGCTGGTGGGACCTTTACGATGTGGAGCAGGGGCCGGACATGATCCGTGCCAGGTATCGGCTCAACGGGCTGAACAAGCCGCAGGTCACCATCGACCGCCGCAGCGGCCGGATCAGCGTGCAGGGCACCGCGCCTTATGCTTTCAGCGGTATCTGCGATCTGGTGGATGGCAGCGATCACCGCCGCTTCTGAAGCCCTGCGGTAATTCCGGGAGGGTTTGGCGCGGCGATGAACCGCGCCGATCCTGGCGTCTCTCAGTCTTGCGGGCGTCTCGTCCGCCCCATCAGATCAGGGCGAAGTGCTGCACGATCTGCCGGTCCAGCGGCTCGGCGAAGCGGACGGAAAGGCTGCGCGAATCGCGCCGCGTGGCCGTGGCCGCGAACGGGCCTATGGCGCCGATCCAGAGCGTGAGATCGCCCTCGATGCTGGCGGCCGGGGCATCGGTCTCCACGGCGCAGCCAAGGCTGGCGAGATCGGAAATGCGCACCGCGGTGGAACCGCCAGCGCTGACGCACTCGCCATAGAGAGTCGTATTCATCGTCATTCTAGTGCCTGTTCTTCTTGGGTCCGGTTTCCCGGATCCCTTTCTGGTCATCCTGCAGCCCGCGGCTTTGCCGCGTGACCTTGCGGAGTCGCCTCCGCATTTCCCTTTCTAGCGAGTTTAGAGGTCAGATTGGTGGCAGGCGAGTTACGTTTCGCAAATGACAGGCGATTTCATGATGGACGACCGTTCTTCCGGGTCGAACTGAAACGTCAGGCCACTTCGTCCTGCCTGGTCGTGCTGGTCCGCTGCGGGGGCTTGCCTTCCAGCGCTTTCACGAAATCCTCGCGCCAGCGCTGGACGTCATTGTCGCGCACGGAGGCGAGCAGCTTGGCGTGGCGTTTGCGGCGTTCGGCCAGCGGCATGTCGAGCGCCTTGCGAATTGTTTCCGCAACGTGCTCGATCGAGTGGGGATTGACCTGGAGTGCGTCCTTCAGCTGATGCGCGGCGCCCGCGAACTGCGAAAGGATGAGCACGCCGGGGTTCTCGGGATCCTGCGCCGCGATATATTCCTTGGCGACGAGGTTCATCCCGTCGCGCAGAGGCGTGACGAGGCCGATGTCCGCCGCGCGGTAGAACCCGGCGAGCTGGTCGCGCGGATAGCCGCGGTTGACGTAGCGGATCGGCACGAAGGCGACATCGGCATAAGCGCCGTTGATGTGCCCGGTCTTGCGCTCCAGGTCCTCGCGGATCTGCTGATAGCTGGCGACGTCCCCGCGCGAGGGGGGCGCGATCTGGAGCAGCACGGCCTTGCCCGCATCGTCCGGGTTGTCGGCCAGGAAACGACCGAAAGCCTCGAAGCGCTCGCCAAGGCCCTTCGAATAGTCGAGTCGGTCGACGCCGATCAGGATCTTGCGGCCGCGCACGCTGGACTTCAGCCGGTCATGCGCTTCCTTGGCCCCCGGGCCGGCGGCGGATTCGGTGAATTCCGCGAAGTCGATGCCGATCGGGAAGGCGCGGGCGATGATCTTGCGGCCCTGGTACTCGACGGAATTGTCGAGATTGACCTTCAGGCCCATTTCCTTCTGCACATAGTGCAGGAAGCTTTCCAGCCATTCGGTGTTCTGGAAACCGATCACGTCGTATTCCAGCATCGAGGCCACGAGGCGTTCGTGGAACGGCAGCGAGACCAGCAGGCGCGTGGGCGGCCAGGGCGTGTGGAGGAACAGGCCCATGCGGTTCTTCACGCCCTTTTCGCGCAGCTGCGAGCCGAGCGGGAGGAGGTGATAGTCGTGGACCCAGACCAGATCCTCGTTCTCGATCAGCGGCAGCACCGAATCGGCGAAGCGGGCATTCACCCGTTCATAGCCTTCGCCGAAATTGCGGTCGTATTCGGTCAGGTCGATGCGGTAGTGGAACAAGGGCCAGAGCGTGCGATTGGCATAACCGTTGTAGTATTCCTCGATATCCTGCGGTTCGAGGTCGATCGTGGCGGTGGTGATGCCGTCGTTGCGCTGCATGTCGAGGTGGCCGGTGAAGTCCTCGGTCTCCTGCCCGGACCAGCCGAACCATATGCCGCCATGTTCGCGAAGTGCGGAGTTGAGCGCCACCGCGAGCCCTCCCTGCGCCCCGGCGGCCCCAGCCGCCTTGGGAACCGAGACCCGGTTCGAGATGACGATCAGTCTACCCATTTACATTCCCCTGTGACGCGTCCGCGAGCACGGAGCGGACGCGTTTTGCGGGACCGGCGAGCATTCCGCGAAATTCGCCTGAAGCAAATTTCGAAACGGACTCAGCGCCAGTCCCGCCAAGACCGGGACAGTTGCCCGGCACAATTGATGATACCTACTAGCGAATAGGTCTGCGGAAAGTTCCCCCACAGCTCGCCGGTCTCGAAATCCATGTCCTCGGAAAGCAGGCCGGAGCGGGTGCGGTGGTTGAGCATGGCCTCGAACAGGCGGCGTGCCTCTTCGTCCTGGCCGCTGCGGTGGAGCGCCTCGATCAGCCAGAAGGTGCAGATGTTGAAGGCGGTTTCGGGCAGGCCGAAATCGTCCTCGCTATCGTAGCGCAGCATGTGTTCGCCGCGGCGCAGGGCCTTCTGCACCGCCTGGAGCGTGGCCTGGAACCGCGGATCGTCGGCATCGACGTAGCGCAGCTCGACCATCTGCAGCAGGCTGGCGTCGAGCTGGGATCCGCCGAAGCTGGCGGCATAGTGGCCCCCGGCACCGCCATCGTCGAAGTCGGCGCCCTCGACCGCGTGCCAGGCATGTTCGTCGATGTTCTTGCGCACGGTGGCCGCACGCTCACGCCAGATTGCGGCGCGGTCCTGCAGTTCCAGGAACTCGGCGGCATTGGCCAGGCGGTCGCAGGCGGCCCAGCTCATGACGCTGCTATAAGTATGCACGGCCGTGCGGGTGCGCAGTTCCCAAAGTCCGGCGTCGGGCTGGTCGTGAGTCTTCCAGGCCATTTCGCCCACTTGTTCCAGGCTGGCGAAATCCTCGTGCGTGGCGATGCGCAGCAGGCGCTGGTCGGAAAACGCCTGAATCGCGGGCAGGACGATCTGCCCGTAGCAGTCGTTCTGGACCTGGTAATAAGCCGCATTGCCGATGCGCACCGGACCCATGCCGCGGTAGCCTGCCAGGTCCGGCGCTTCCCATTCGATGATCTCGCGTCCGCCGCTCACCGCATAGAGCGGCTGGATCGCGCCGCCCTCGGCATCGTCGATGATGTTGCGCAAGTAGGAGAGGTATTTCTCGAGCACGTCCAGCGCGCCCAGGTGGTTGAGGGCCTGGACCGTGTAATAGGCGTCGCGGATCCAGCAATAGCGGTAGTCCCAATTGCGCTGGCTGCCCGGCGCTTCGGGAATCGAGGTGGTGAGCGCGGCGACGATCGCGCCGGTTTCCTCGTGCTGGCAGAGCTTGAGCGTGATCGCGGCGCGGATCACCGCGTCCTGCCAGTCCAGCGGGGTGGCCAGCCCGCGCACCCAGAGCCGCCAGTAGTCGCCGGTGTGGCGCAGCATCGATTCCAGCTCGTGCTCGATATCGCCGGTGAAGGGCTCGTCCGGGCCGAGGAAGAAGTGCTGGGTGGTTTCGAGCCGGTAGTAGCGCTCGTCCAAGACGTAGCCCACCGGGGCATTGGTGGTGAGCCGCAGGGTGTTGCGCTCCACCAGGTAGCGGATGTGGTTGGAGCCGCGCGTGACGGGCGCGAGCTGCGCGCCGTAGCCGCTCATCGGCGTCAGCACCGTGCGGATGCGGGGCGATCCGCTGACCGGGCGAACGATGCGCGCATAGGCGACAGGGCGATAGGTCCGGCTCGAGCGTTCGAACCGAGGGCAGAAGTCGATGACTTCCACCACCCCGCCGCCCGCGTCTTCCAGCCGGGTGATCAGGATCGGTGTGTTGCGCGAATAGCGCTGGGTGACCGAGACCTGGTTTTCCAGTTCGAAGCGCCAGGTGCCGGCGTCCTGCCCTTCCGCGCCGCGGAGCAAGGCGCAGAACGTGGGGTCTCCATCGACCCGGGGAACGCAGCCCCAGACGAGGGCGCCGCTGGTGTCGATCAGGCCGGAGACCTGGCAATTGCCGATGGGCCAGAGTTCGAGCGAGCTCATGCCGGGCTGTTCTCCCTATTCGAATGTGAAGCGTGGTCGGGCGTGGCGCCCGCGAGCCAGTCGTGCACGGCGGGTACACCGTCCAGCCGCCAGCGGGCGAGAGTCCGGCGCATCGGCCCGACAAGAATTCCTGCGCCGCCGAGCCGGGTCACGGCCGCGAAAGCGTCCTCGTCGGTCACGTCATCGCCTGCGAAGAGCGGCCTGGCACCGGCGAACGGCGCCATTTGCATGAAACGATCGACCGCGCTGCCCTTGTCGGAACCGGGCATCGACAGTTCGATCACCTGCTTGCCGTGCTTCAGTTTCAGGCCGAACGCCTCGCCGGTCTCGGCCGCGCAGGCGAGCAGGGCGGGCATGGCTTCGGGCCGGCGGCGGTAATGGACGGCGATGCTGAACGGCTTCGGCTCCACCAGCAGGTCGCCATGGGCCCGGGCAAAGTCCGAAAGGCGCTGCGCGACCACGGGGGGCAGGGGCTGGGCGAGCGGGACGACATCGCGGGTGCCCGCGGCCCGAAACTCGCCGCCATGCGATCCGGCGACCGCCACGTCGAGCGGCCCGAGCATGGCTTCCAGCGCATCGAGCGAACGCCCGGTCACGATCGCGAAGCGTCCGTCCAGGCGCTGCGACAGGCGCGCGATCCTTTTCGGCAGGTCGGGGGGGACGATCACCCCGTCGGGATGGTCGGCAATCTCGACGAGCGTGCCGTCGAAGTCGAGGAACAGCGCAATCGGTTCATCCGCGTCCAGGAGAGCGGGGACGACCTTGGCTTCCGTGTCGAAGGCTTCCGTGTCGAATTCCGGGCGAAATCCGGGCGTCAGAGGAGGAGGAGGCGGCAGATCGCGCGGAATTGCGCCATGTTCCGCCAGCGATGGACTTTCGCGTGGATCGGTCATTACGTTCAGTCTTGCACCTTCGAAAGAGGATGGCCACCCCTCTTGCGGCGAAACTTGCGCCGGATCGGCCGAATGTCGCAGTGCAACGAACGGTCGTCTCCAGGGTTCCAAACCGGCCCGAGAGCGCGTTCCGAAGACGGGCGAAAACAGGTGCATTTTGGCGCCAAGAGGCTGCGGTTCATGGAATTTTCCGCACAAGTCGCAGAAATTGTCATCGTATTGGCGCAGGAACACGATTTCCTTCTCCCGCCGTTGATGGCAGGGCGCTCTCACACGCAAATGCGAAAAGGCATGGAATGAAGCAGATCATCGCATTCGATCTCGACGGAACCCTGGCGCTGAGCAAGCAGCCGCTGACCGAAGAGATGGCGCAGCTCATGGCCGGACTGCTGGAAGTGGCGCAAGTCGCCGTGATTTCCGGTGGCGACTGGCCCCAGTTCGACAAGCAGGTGGCCAGCCGCCTGCCCGCCCATGCCGACCGTTCGCGGCTCTGGCTGATGCCGACCAGCGGCGCCAAGCTTTACGTCCACAAGGATGAGGCCTGGACCCCGGTCTACGCCGAACTGTTCACCGACGAACAGAAGCGCGAGATTCTGGAGGCTTTCGACGCCTCGCTCGCCGCCACCGGCTTCACCCCGGAAGAAACCTGGGGCGAACGGATCGAGGATCGCGGCAGCCAGATCACCTTCTCGGCGCTCGGCCAGCAGGCCCCGCTCGAAGCCAAGGAAGTCTGGGATCCCGACTTCGCCAAGCGCAAGGTGATCCAGGCCGACCTGGTGAAGCGCTTGCCCGGCGTTTCGGTGAATCTTGGCGGCGCCACTTCGGTGGACGTCACCCAGCCCGGTGTCGACAAGGCCTGGGGCCTCAAGCGCCTGGCCGAGCACAGCGGCGTGGCCGAGGCCGACATGCTGTTCATCGGTGATGCCATCTTCCCGGGCGGCAACGACTATCCGGCGAAGGCCATGGGCCTCGACACGATCTGCGTGCGCGATGCCGGTGATACCGCCAATGTGATCGCGGCGATCATCGCCTGCCAGAAGGCGGGCTGACGGCAACGCCTCCCGCGCGAACCGGCGGGTGCCTGCCTTCTACCTGACGCTGATCGCGGTCCTGCTCGCCGGTTTCGGCGCGCGGGACCAGGTCACGATCGCCGGTCTTGCCGCGCGGCAGGGGCGGCGGCCGGGTGTCCTGCTGGTCGCCCTGCTGAGCGCGGTGCTCACCGCCGCCTTCGCTGCCTGGCTGGCGGGGCTGATGCTGGCGGAACTGCCGCCACCGGCGCGGGCCATATTCGCCGGCATGGCGCTCGGGCTGGCGGGACTGGAATCGCTGGTCCTCGTGCCGCGCCGCCGCCCGGCCGAGCCGACCAATTCGCTGGGCGCGCTGCTGCTGGTGCTGCTCGCCAACCAGGCGACCGACGCGGCCCGCGTCCTGATATTCGGCATGGGCGTGGRCATGGCGGCGCCGCTGGCTTCCGGTGCGGCCGGTGCCGTGGGCGGGGCCGTGCTGGCCGCAGCGGCCTGGGCTGGCCCTCATCTTCTCGATCTTGCCGCCTTGCGCTGGGTCCGGCGGATCGTCGGGCTTGGCCTGCTTGCGGCGGCGCTGGTTCTGTTCCTGCGGGAATTTTCGATACTCTGATCGGAAATTGATCGTGAACCGGGGGTTCAATTCCGCGTTCACAAATCTACATAAGACATCGAGGGCCAGGGCCAGATCGCCAAGGCCGGCATGCAACGTCACACAGCAATTGGGGAACCACGGCATGACATCCAAGGACAATTCCAGGGCCGCTCTGATCGACAGCCTGAACGGGCTGCTGGCCGACACCTTCGCGCTCTACATCAAGACGAAGAACTTCCACTGGCACGTCCGCGGCCCGCAGTTCCATGACCTGCACTTGCTGTTCGACACCCAGGCCGGCGAGATCTTCGGCCTGACCGACCTCATTGCCGAGCGCGTTCGCAAGCTGGGCGGCACCACCATGACCTCGATCGGCTCGATCGCCGCGAAGACCTCGGTCGCGAACCAGGACGATACCGGCCTGGATGCGATGGGCATGGTCAAGGAACTGTTCGAAGACAACAGCGCCTATGTCGCCGCGCTCAAGTCCACCAAGGAACTGGCCGGCGAAGCGGGCGACAACGCCACGGACGGCATTATCGACGACTGGACCGACCAGGCCGAGCAGCGCGCCTGGTTCCTGCGCGAAATTCTCGCCTGACAGGAATGAGGGGCCACCCGCCTGCGGGCTGGCCCTTTCCGGCGCGGAAACGCCGTCCCTTTGCGGGTCCGTTCCGGAAGCAGGATGGCGTCGCTCCCCACCGGGGGCGGCGCCGTTCGCGTTTAAAGGGTCCGCCGCCGGGAGCTGGACGCAAGCTCCCTCTCGCGCAATCGGCAAAACCGGCTTAAGCAACGCGGATGCCGAAACTCGAACTCATCGAAGGCGCCGACGATGGCGCCATCGCCGCCTGGTTTGCCGAGCGCCTCAGGGCCGCGCTGGCGACCAGCCCGGACGACATCGCGATCACCGTCCCCGGCGGCTCCACCCCGTTCCCGATCTTCGACCGGCTGGCGGCGATGGACCTGCCCTGGCACCGCATCGCGGTCTGGCCGGGAGACGACCGCATCGTCGACGAGGATCATGCCGCCAGCAATGTCGGCAAGATCCGCGCCCGCCTGGAGCCGGTCGGCGCACGGATCGTGCCGCTGACCGAAGAGGCCCAGCCGCCGCACTTTGCCATCGCCTGGCTGGGCATGGGCGGGGACGGGCACATCGCTTCGCTCTTTCCCAACACGGACCCGCAGGTCGACGATCCCCACGCGGTCCGCCGGATCACCCCCGACCCACTGCCGCCCGAAGCGCCGTTCGACCGCCTGAGCCTGACGATCCCGGCGCTGACCGACAGCGACGAGATCGTCTTCGTGATCCGCGGTGCCGACAAGCGCGCCGTGTTCGACGCCGCGATCCAGGGCGAGCATGACCTGCCCGTCGCCCGGCTGCTGCGCGCGGCCCGGCACAAGGTGACCTGCTTCTGCTGAACGGCCTGCTGAACCTGCTCCCGGCGTCGCTGCACCGGACGCTCTACCGCCTGGCCCACTGGGGCCGCAGGCAGGTGTGGCGGGTGCGGCGCCCGCGTCTCGACGGCGTGCGGGTGCTCGCGCTCGATGCCGGGGGACGGGTGCTGCTGGTGCGACATTCCTACGGCTCGGGCAAATGGATGCCGCCGGGCGGCGGTCTCAACCGGGGCGAGGAGGCGGTCACGGCGGCGCGGCGCGAATTGCTGGAGGAAACCGGCTGCACGCTGGCCGATGCGCGGCTGCTCATGGTCGCCACCGAGGACCTCGTGGGCGCGAGCAATCACGTCCACATCGTCGCGGGCTGGACGCAGGACAGCCCGCATGTCGATGGCCGCGAGATCGTCGAGGCCCGTTTCTTCGCCCTCGATGCCTTGCCGTCACGGATGGCGGCGCGGCTTCCGGGCGAGTTGCAGCTGTGGGTGTCCGAATATGCGCGATGACCGGGTGGAGGGCGCCGAGGCTGCGCCGATCGGCCTCGAAACGGAGCGGCTCCTGCTGAGACGCCCGATCCGCTCCGATTTCGAGCCGATGCGCCAGATGTTCTGCGATCCGCAGGTCGTTACCCATATCGGCGGATCTCCGCTTTGTCGTGCCGAGGCCTGGGCGCGGTTCCAGCGCGATGTCGGGCACTGGACGCTCGAAGGCTTCGGCCAGTTCACGGTGCTGGAGAAGGCGTCGGGCCGTTATGTCGGCAAGCTCGGCCATGCCCGCTTCATGCGCGACTTGGGCGCGCGGGCGGAAACCGAGGTGGAAATGACATGGACCCTGGCCTCCGGCTTCCACGGGCAGGGCTATGCCGCCGAGGCCGGCCGCGCGGCGCTTGAATGGTTCGATGCGCACGGGGCGCGGCGCACGGCCTGCATCGTCGCGGAAGCGAATCTGGCGTCGCTGAAGCTGGCGGAAAAACTGGGCTACCGCGAGATCGACCGGCTGCCGGGCGCCAGTGGCGCGCGGGTCGTGCTGGTGCGCGAAGAGTGACGGGGGGCGGGGGTGACGGGGGGCCGGGACGACCGTCCGGCCAGATCGCGTCTTCTGCTAGAGTAGCGGCAATTGCCCATCCTTGGGCGGCCGGCTGTCTTCCTCGCCGCGTTCCAGCGCCGAAAGCGTCAGGCCCATCAGCCGGATCGGCTGGGGCAGGGGCAGCAGCTCCTCCAGCAGCGCATGGCCGAGGGCGGAGAATTCCGCCTTGTCCGCCACGAAATGGTGCAGCGAACGCGCGCGGGTGAGCGTCTGGAAATCGGCGTAGCGCAGCTTCAGCGTGACCGTGCGGCCGCGGGCCTCGGCGCGCTGCACCCGCTCCCAGACGATGTCGACGATATTGCCGAGCGTCTCGCGCAGGGCCTCGGTGCCCTGGATGTTGTCGAAGAACGTGCGCTCGCCCCCTACCGACTTGCGCGGGCGATTGGCGCGCACTTGCCGCAGGTCCACCCCGCGCGCGGCCTGGTAGAGGTATTCCGCGAAGCTGCCGAACTGTGCGCGCAGGAAGCCGATGTCCCGGGCGCGCAGGTCCGCGCCGGTCTCTATGCCGAGCCGTGCCATCTTCTCGGCCCCGCGCGGGCCCACGCCGTGGAAACGGCGCACCGGCAGGACGGCCACGAACTGGGCGCCCTGGCCGGGGCGGATCACGCAGAGCCCGTCGGGCTTGTTCTGGTCGCTGGCGAGCTTGGCCAGGAACTTGTTGTAGGAAACCCCGGCGCTGGCGGTCAGGCCGGTTTCCGCCTTGATGCGCCGGCGGATCTCCTCGGCGATGCGGGTGGCGGAGCCGATGCCCTTGAGATCGGCGGTGACGTCGAGATAGGCTTCGTCCAGCGAGAGCGGTTCGACATGCGGGGTATAGTCGTGGAAGATCGCGCGGATCTGCTGGCTCACCTCGCGGTAGACCTCGAAGCGGGGCTTGCGGAAGATCAGGTCCGGGCAGAGCCGCGCCGCCCGGGCCGAGGGCATGGCCGAACGGACGCCGAAAGTGCGCGCCTCGTAGCTGGCCGCGGCCACCACCCCGCGCAGCGAGGAGCCGCCCACCGCCACCGGCTTGCCGCGCAGGGCGGGATCGTCGCGCTGTTCCACGCTGGCGTAGAAGGCGTCCATGTCGACATGGATGACCTTGCGCAGGCCGTCCGCTTCGTCCCCGGCGGCCGATTCGGTTTCGTGCGCTGCCATCATGGTCCTATAGGCCGCGGCGATATAGGCCGTATACGTCCAAGAGCAGGGACCGGCAAAAGCACGGGCCGGTAAAAGCATGAGCCAAGGCGCGAAAAAGCTGGCCAGTCCGGTCCAAGTGCTGCATGCGCCGGGGATGACCTCCGACACAGCGAATCCCGCGCCGTTTCCGATGCGGGGGGTCGAGTTCGTCGTCCTCATGGCCGCGCTGCAGGCTCTCCAGGCGCTCTCGATCGATATCATGTTGCCCGCTCTGGGCGAGATCAGCCGCGACCTTTCGGTCGTCGATCCCAATCAGCGACAGCTGATCGTAGGGGTGTTCCTGATCTGCACGGGCCTCGGCTCGCTGTTTCCCGGCGCTATCGCCGACCGTTACGGACGCCGGCCGGTGCTGCTCTTCGCAATTGCCGCCTATGTCCTGAGCGCGCTGGCCTGCGCGGTGGTGACCACGTTCCCGATGATGCTGGCCGCTCGCGCCGTGGCGGGGCTGTGCACTTCGGCGCTGATGGTCATGCCGATGACGGTCATTCGCGATCGCTTCGAGGGCGACCGGATGGCGAGCATGCAATCGCTGGTGTCGATGACGTTCATGGTCGTGCCGATGATCGCGCCGATGGTGGGGCAGGGCGTGATGCTGGTGGCGGGATGGCGCTGGATATTCGGCCTGATCAGCGTGCTGGGCACGTGCGTCTGCATCTGGACGGCGCTGCGCCTGCCCGAGACGCTGCACCCCGACTACCGGCAGGAAATCCGGCCCAGGGTGATAGCCACCAACATGGCGCTCACCCTGCGCACGCGTGAGGCCGTGGGCTATCTCTTCGGCGTGGGCTTCGTGCAGGGCGCGATGTTCGGCTATATCAACAGCGCGCAGCAGCTGGTGGCCGAGCACTTCGGCGCCGGCTTCTTCTTCCCCGCGGTGTTCGGCGGCATGGCGCTGGTCATGGCCTCCACCAACTTCGTCAATTCGCGGATCGTGCAGCGCTACGGCGCGCGGCGCGTCTCGCAGACGGCGCTGTTCGGCTATATCGCCAGCTCCGTGCTGCACTTCTTCCTCGCTCTCGAGGGCGAGACGCTGTGGGTCTTCATTCCGCTGATGACCTTCTCGATGTGCATGATGAGCTTCATCGGCTCGAACTTCCAGTCGATCGCGATCCAGCCTTTCGCGCGCACGGCGGGGGCGGCGGCCTCGATCATGTCGTTCGTGCGGATGGTGATGGGCGCCGTGCTGGGCGCGCTGATCGGGCAGGCCTATGACGGCACGCCCCGGCCGATCCTGGCATCGATGGTGGCAGCAGGGCTGACGGCGCTGATCTTCGTGCTCTATTCCGAGCGCGGCAGGCTGTTCCGCCGCCTCAACTATCCTCCCGGCTATTACGCGCCCGGCAAGCGTCCCTGAGACGCGGCCGTCCCGCGCTTAGTCGGCGCCGGACATGAAAAAGCGATCCGGGGCGCCTGGCCCCGGATCGCTTTTTCGTGCCGTCCGCCTCACTTGTGGCAAGGCGGAGCGATCACCGTGTCGGTACTAGACCGCTCGGCCGCCGCGGAAGAGCTGGACGAGGCCGACGACGATCGCGATGACCAGCAGGACGTGGATCAGCGCGCTCGATACGTGGAATACCACGAAGCCGAGGAGCCAGAGGACCAGCAGAATGGCGGCAATGGTGAAGAGCATGGCGGTTCTCCCTAATTGTTACAAATTGTGAAACGCACCGGGGGGCGGGAGGCTCCCACCGGTTCGCCGTAGTTTTCATATGTTTCATGGCGCTTGGCGCGAATCCGGGCAGGATCGGGCCAGGCAACGGTTCGTCTCAGGCGCGGCGCGGGCGGCAGATTGGCAGGGGTGCTCCGGTTGTCCGCCGGGGCAAGTCGCGGCATGGTCTCCCTGCGACCGCGAATCGCCCTTGGGCGCATCTCGCCGCGAGTTCCTCGGGTCCACCGCATATCGTTCCGCAGAGCCGCAAGGTCGGCCGCGACGTCCAGCAAGCCGGAGCCTTCGGGCTTTCGTTTTCCCGGATCGGCTGTGGCCCTGTCACGCGCAAGGCAGGTATGGCCCCGGCTTTCTCGGTGGATGGCCGTGCGGCCCATCCCCCCGTTCATCAAGTCTTGGCCAGGGCTCTCAATTGCCGCCGCGAGAGAGCGGGGCGGGGCGCGTCCCCTGCCGCGTCGGACAGCCTGCGCGCTTCTTCGAGCGCCGACCAGACATGAGTCAGCTTCTCGCCGCGCGAGGTGCTGACGCGGTGATCCCAGGCATGGGCGCCGAGACGTTCGACTTCGCGGGCGATGCCGCCGTAGATATTGGCTGCCGAGAGCACGGCCCAGCGCTGGCGGAAAGCCAGGCGCGTCGCGCCCACTCTGGCGGAGCTTTCGTAGTCCCGCGCGAGGGCGCAGGCGCGGGCCACCATCGGCACCAGTACCGCCCGGTAGTGCGGCTTGGTCACTTCGCCGGGCGGAATGTCCGCCTCCACCAGCCATTCGATCGGCAGGTAGCAGCGCCCCTGTGCGTCGTCTTCCCAGAGATCGCGGACGATATTGGCGATCTGGAAGGCGATGCCGAGGTCGCAGGCGCGGTCCAGCGTATCGTCGTCATCGGGGGCGACGCCCATGACCGCGGCCATCATCACGCCCACCGCGCCGGCGACGTGATAGCAATAGCGCAGCATGTCCGCCTGTGTCCGCGGGCGCCAGTCGGCCGCGTCGAGTGCGAAACCGGCCAGGACGTCCTCGACCATGGCGTCCGTCAGCGGCACTTCGCGCGCCAGTTGGCCGAGTGCGTCGAAGGCAGGCGTTCCGGTGGTTTCGCCTGCCATCGCCAGTTCGGTTAGGGTGCGGATCGTCGCCAGCCGGTCCTCGGGCGAGAGCCGGGTGCCGAGCCGCACCGGCCCGGTGGCGCGGCCATGATCCTGCTCGTCGGCAATGTCGTCGCAGGCGCGGCACCAGGCGTAGAGCAGCCAGACGCGCTCGCGCGTCTCGCGGTCGAACAGGCGGCTGGCGGCGGAGAAACTCTTTGATCCCTTGCGGATGGAGCGGTGGGCCTCCTTGACGAGGCGGGCACGATCGAGCGCCACCCCGCCCTGGAGCATGCCGTTCCGGGCCGCGGTTTCGAGGAGGTTGTCAGTCGCCACCCGCAACCCTCACAGCGTGTCCGGGTCCATCCTGACGATCGGGACGATCGGCTCGTGGGCCTCCATGCGTTCGAGCAGGAGGTCGAGTTCGGTCTCGGCCAGGATGATGCCCTGGTGGGCCGGGCGCACGAAGCCGACTTCGGCCATGTGGCGGTTGAAAGCCAGCAGCCCGTCGTAGAAGCCGAAGGAATTGAGCACGCCCACTGGCTTGTCGTGATAGCCGAGCTGGGCCCAGCTTACCGCTTCCCACAGCTCGTCCATGGTGCCCACGCCGCCGGGCAGCACCAGGAATGCGTCGGACAGGCGCGTGAACTCGGCCTTGCGCTCGTGCATGGTCTTGACGACGTGAAGCTCGGTGCAGTCGTGATTGGCCACTTCGCCGCCCTTGCCGCCGGCGCCGGTGAGGGCCTCGGGGATCACGCCGATCACTTCGCCGCCCTGTTCGAGCGCGCCGGCAGCCACGGCGCCCATCAGGCCCAGGCGGCCGCCGCCGTAGACGACGCCGATGCCGCGTGCGGCAAGGGCCGAGCCTACGTCGCGGGCAAGCTGGACGTAGCGGGGATCGGCGGGGGTGGCGGAGCCGCAGTAGACGGCGATGCGTTTCATGACTCAGGTAGCCTTCAGTTGTACCCGCGCGCCGTCCGGCAGATCGCGGGTCTGCCGGGCGAGGTCGCCGGTCAGGTAGATCAGGTCGACGAGGTCGATCCGGACCAGGTTTTCATGCCCATAGTCGCCGGACAGGATCGCGGAAAGCGTCCGGCTATAGACTTCCCCCAGGACCGTCAGGCCAAGCCGCTGCGTGGCCGCATCGACCAGCGCATCGGCGCGCCAGATGGCCTTGGTTTCGGGTAGCGCCATGTGGCGCCGCGCCGCGGATTCGTCTCCCAGAGGAGTCACGGCCAGGATATCGGGATCGACGTAGTGGAACGTTCCCTTGCGGTCGATCGCCAGCAGGTGCCCCATCAGGCTCTGGCCGGCGATCTCGGCGAAGTCCACGCCGGTCCAGCCCCAGGCCAGGTTCAGGGCGTGGAGCGCCCTGGCCGGCTCGGCTACCGTCATTTCAACCCTTCCAGCATCAGCTTCGCAGTCGCCTTGGCCGAACCGACGACGCCGGGAATGCCCGCGCCGGGATGGCAGCCGGCACCCACCAAGTAGAAGTTCTTCAGCTTGTCGTCGCGGTTGTGGCCGCGGAAATAGGCGCTCTGGGTCAGCAGCGGTTCGAGGCTGAAGCCGTTGCCGTTATAGGCGCCAAGGTCGCTTTCGAAGTCCGGCGGGGCGTAGTGGAAGCTGGTGACGATGCGGTCGTCGATGTCCGGGATCAGCCTGCGGCCGACTTCGGCCAGGATCCGCTTTTCCAGGATCGGGCCCACTTCCGCCCAGTCGATCGGCAGCTTGCCCATGTTGGCCACGGGGACCAGCGCGTAGAACGTGCTCTTGCCCGCCGGGGCCATCGACGGGTCGGTGACGGTCGGGTGATGGAGGTAGATCGAGAAGTCGCGCGGCAGCACGCCATGCTCGAAGATGTCGTCGAGCAGGCCCTTGTAGCGCGGGCCGAACAGGATCGTATGGTGCGGGATGCCGGGCCAGGTGCCTTCCAGGCCGAAATGGACCACGAAGAGGCTGGGGGAGAAGCGCTTCTTCTTCAGCTTGTGCGCCATGTCCTGCCCGCGCTGGTTGCCCGAGAGCAGCTCGCGGTAGGTATGCATGATGTCGCCATTGCTGGCGATCGCGTCGAAGCGCTGCTTCCAGCCGCTTTCGGTCTCGACCTCGGTGACCTGATCGCCCAGCGTGTGGATCTGCACCACCTTTTCGCCGAGGCGCAGCGTTCCGCCCAGCCGCTCGAACAGGCGGGCCATGCCTTGCGCCAGCTTGTTGGTGCCGCCCCGCGCCCACCAGACCCCGCCGTCCTTTTCCAGCTTGTGGATCAGGGCGTAGATCGCGCTGGTGGTCATCGGGTTGCCGCCCACCAGCAGGGTGTGGAACGAGAGCGCCTGGCGCAGGTGCTCGTCTTTCACATAGTGGCTGACCATCGAATAGACCGAGCGCCACGCCTGGTAGCGGGCCAGCGCCGGGGCGGCCTTCACCATGCTGGAGAAATCGAGGAATGCCTCGTGCCCCAGCTTGACGTAGCCTTCCTGGTAGACCCCGGCGGCGTAGCGCACGAATTCGTCGTAGCCCGCCGCATCGCGCGGGGCGACGCGGGCGATCTCGCGGCGCAGGGCCACTTCGTCGTTCGAATAGTCGAAGGTGACGCCGTCGGTCCAGTTGAGCCGGTAGAACGGCATGACCGGCATCAGGTCGACGTCGTCCGCCATGTCCTGCGAGGAGAGCGTCCACAGTTCGCGCAGGGCATCGGGATCGGTGATGACGGTGGGGCCGGCGTCGAAGGTGAAGCCCTCGCGCTCCCAGACGTAGGCGCGGCCGCCCACTTTGTCGCGCGCTTCCACCAGCGTGGTCTCGATGCCGGAGGTTTGCAGCCGGATGGCAAGGGAGAGACCGCCGAAGCCGGCGCCGATGACACAGGCCTTCTTCATCGGTTACGGCTTTCGGTTGCGGGCGCAAGGTCCGCCAGCGGATAGCCGCGTCCAGCAAGGCTGGCCATCGCCGCGCCCAGTGGCACCGGCGGCTTGCCCGCCAGCACACGCGCCATGTCGGCCAGGGCGGGACGGCCCGCGTAGAAGCGCTCGATCAGCGTTTCGGGAAGGGTGTAGAACCGCGCGAGCACGGCCCGGCGTTCCTCCGGGCGCGCGGCCCCGAACAGCATGCGCGTCAACATCCGGTAAAAGCGCCCCCCGCGCCAGTGATTTGCGGCCCATGCATGACTCGTCCTTCCTAGGCTGTCGCCGGAGAGGTTGTCGAGAGTGGTCAGGTGCATGGCAAATCTTACAGCATCGGGAAAGGAATAGGATGTCATCGGGTTAAGCAGAGCGGCGCGCGTTCCGGCCCGGGCAACGGATGGATCCGGAGCGCAGTTCCAGAACTTCTCGAAATCGCCGCCCGCGATGACCGGCAGCACGCCCGTCTCCTCATAGGTGACGGAATCGACATGCCAACCCATGCCCAGGGCGTAATCCCCCACGCGCTGGCGCAAGGCGGCGGTATCGAGCCGGTGGTCGCTGGAATAATAGGTGTCCTCGACGAAGACCTCGCGCGCGCCGAAAGGCAGGCAATAGACGAAACGGTAGCCGTCGAGCTGGTCGACGCGGGCATCCATCACCACCGGCCGTTCCAGGCCGTGCGGCACCGAAAGATGCAGCATCTGGCCAAGGAACTTCTGCCAGCCCCCCGCCATATGGGGCAAGCCGTGCGTGCCGCGCGCGTCGATCACCGCCCGGGCATTCAGGCGCCGGCCATCGGCCAGCACGACGTGCTGCGGGCCGGCTTCGGCCACGGTCACGCCGGTGAGCAGGGCCTCGGCGGGCAGGGCGGCGCGGACCATCATGTCCAGCCGCTGGCTGGTCACGCTGGCATAAGGCGTGGCCAGCATCCGCGAGTAGCCGGGAAAGTGGACGTCGTAGCCGCTCCAGCGCCGGGCGATCAGCGGCTCTACCAGGTCGCGGTGCGCGGGCGCCACGTCGGTCTCGAAGAAGGACCAGACATGGTCCCCGCCCAGCCGGTCTTCCCGCTCCACGAGGAGGACGCGCAAGTCCGGCCTGTGCCGCGCCATGGCGAGCGCGATCAGCGATCCGGCGAGGCCGCCGCCCAAAATTGCCAGATCGGAGGAAAAAGTGGCCATCGGAGTACCGTTTAAGGACAGGTTATGCCTGCCGCAACTTGGCAGGGCACGGGCTTTGCGGCATTGTGATGACAATGACCGAGGAATTGACCGTCTGCAGCGCTTCTATCGAGGATGCCGCAGCCATTACCGAGATCTATGCACACTATGTGCTCGAAAGTACCGCAACTTTCGAGACGGAGCCGCCTGACCTTGCGGAAAGCGAGCGCCGGATCCGCGATATCGTCGATGCCGGCTATCCATTCCTCGTCGTGCGCGAAGGCGGCGCGGCAGGCGAGCAGGGCCGCGTGATCGGCTTCGGCTTCGCCCATCGCTACGGCCCGCGTGCCGGTTATCGCTACAGTGTGGAGACGACGATCTACGTCGCACCGGCCTGCATCGGGCGGGGCATCGGCGGACGCCTGCTCGCCACTTTGCTCGAAGAGTGCGAAACGCGCGGTTTCCGGCAAGCCTTCGCGGTTATTGCCGAGAGCGAACCGGCCTCTGTCGTGCTTCATGCCCGCGCGGGTTTCCGCCCGGTTGCGACGCTGGACGGGGCGGGGTGGAAGCACGGCAAGTGGCTCGACGTCTTCCTCATGCAGCGCCAGCTGGGCGAGGGCGACCAGAGCCTTCCGCAACAGGCCGCATGATCCGGGTCGGATAAAGTTCCCGAATATTTTGCCATTTTTTCAATCCATTCCGGAGGTACTCCGGGGCAACCCTTAGGGGTGTGCAGGCGTTGCGCGGGGAAACCTGACAAGGATTCCCATGCGCATACCCCTGATCGCCGCTCTCGTTTCCGGCGCCTGCATCTCCGCTTTTTCGGCAACGGCTGCCTTGGCGCAGGACGCCGACGCTTCCGACAACGTCTATGAGCGCGATCACCTGACGATCGGCGTCGGTGCCCTCTACGGCCCGAGCTACGAAGGTTCGGACGATGAGACCTTCTCGCCCATCCCGGTGGTGCAGGGGCGTTACAAGGGCATCGAGGTCAATCCCCGTACCCGCGGCCTTGCCTTCAACCTCATTCCTTCGACCCGCGGCTCCAAGATCGACTTCTCGGCCGGTCCGGTGTTCGGCGTGTCGTTCAACCGCAACCGCCGCATCAAGGACGATGTCGTGCGCGCCGCCGGCAAGCTCGATGCCGCCATCGAGGTGGGCGGAACGGCGGGCGTGACGGTCAATCGCCTGCTCAATCCCTACGACTCCCTCACCGTTTCCGCGGATGTGAAGTGGGACGTCAACGGCGCTTACGGCGGCATGGTCTGGCAGCCGCAGGTGACCTACATGACCCCGGTCAGCAAGGCGATGGTCGTGGCGGTGAACGCCCGCGCCCACCATGCCGACGGCGACTACGCCCGCTATTACTACTCGGTGACGCCCGAGCAGTCCGCCGCGTCCGGCCTGCCGGTCTACGAAGCGAAAAGCGGCTGGGACACGGTGGGTCTGGGCGCCCTGGTCGGCTACGACCTCTCGGGCGACTTGCGCGACGGCGGTTTCGCACTGTTCGGAGCGCTCAATTACTCGGCCATGCTGAAGGACGGCAAGAACACGCCCTATACGTCGCTTCGCGGCAGTTCCGACCAGTGGACCGTCGGCGCGGGCATCGCCTACACCTTCTGAGGCGGTCCGGCCGCCCTTCAGCCGCGCAGTGCGTGCCGGACGCGTTCGCGCAAGTCCGGCAGCACTTCGCCCTCGAACCAGGGGTTGCGCGCCATCCATATGCGGCTGCGCCAGGCAGGATGCGGCAGGGGGAACAGTCCCTCCGGCGCATCCCGCCATCGGTGCACGGCCTCTGTCAGGTTCGGCGCGAAACCACGCGGCAGGTAGCGCTTCTGGGCGTATTGGCCCACAAGCAGCGTGAGCCGAAGTCCCGGCAACGCTGCGAGCAGGCGGCCGTGCCAGAGCGGCGCGCAGGCCGGCTGCGGCGGCAGGTCGCCGCCTTTACCTTTGCCCGGATAGCAGAATCCCGTCGGCATATGGGCGACGAGCGCGGGATCGTAGAATGTCGCGCTGTCGATCCCGGTCCAGTCGCGCAGACGGTCGCCGCTGTCGTCATCGAAGGCGTGACCGCTGGCGTGGACCTTGCTGCCCGGCGCCTGCCCGATGATGACCAGCCGCGCGCCGGGCGCGGCCTGCACCACCGGCCGCGGAGCGTGGGGAAGACGGTCCTCGCAGAGGCGGCAGGCACGAATGGCCGTCAGCAGGTCGGGAAGATCGGTGGCAAGCGACATTGTCCTCGTTCAGATGGCGCGCCCCTGGCCTCTCCGCAAGCTGGACCGGAATGAAAGGGCGAAATGCGAGGACCGGACGGCTCGTCGATCCTCAGGGCCGGGATGTCACATTCTCAACCAATTAAGTTGATAATACCCGCCACCTGTCGCTAGACAGGCGCATTACATACCCAACGGAGCTTGCCCTTGAATACTCAGAACGGAACCGGCGCGCTTCCTGTCGCGATCGTGGGTGCGGGGTTCAGTGGAACCCTGCTGGCGATCAATCTCCTGCGCAACGGCGTCCGCGTCGTCCTGATCGAGCGCAAGGACGCCCAGCTTGCCAAGGGCCTGGCCTTCGGCACCCGCTGGCCCGAGCATCTGCTCAATGTCCGCGCCGCCAACATGAGCGCTTTCCCCGACGACCAGGCCAATTTCCTGCGCTGGATCGGCCATGCCGGAGACGAGCAGGCCAACCGCTTCGTCCCGCGCCTCTCCTACGGGCTCTACTTGCGCGAATTGCTGATCCGGGCGCTGGCCGATGCCGGGCAGGACGCCCTGATCGTCAACGGGGAAGCCTGTTCGACCCGGTTCGAGGACGGCCGCGTCGTCGTCGAGATGGCGGATGGGGATTCCATCGAGGCCCGGGCGCTCGTGCTGGCGCTGGGAAATTTCCCGCCTTCGCCGCACCCCGTCCTCTCCCCCATCCCCGAGGATCGCCGCTTCACCGACCCCTGGCAGCCCGGCACGCTGGAGAAGATCGACGAGATCGACCACGTCCTGCTGATCGGCACCGGGCTGACCGCGGCGGACATGGTGCTCTCGCTTGACAAGGCGGGCTTCAGGGGCCGGATCACCGCACTTTCGCGCCGCGGGCTCAAGCCGCAGGCCCATTCGGAAAGGGGGCCCTCGGTCGATTACGTGCCAGCGCCCGAAGAACGCGGATCGCACCTGATCGCCCGCGTTCGCAGGCGCGCGGGGGACATCGGCTGGCGCGCCGCCGTGGACGAGCTGCGTCCGCATACCCAGAATCTCTGGCGCCGCCACGATGAGGCCGGGCAGCGCCGTTTCCTGCGCCACTTGCGCCCTTACTGGGATGTCCACCGCCACCGCCTTGCCCCGGACGTCGCGCGGCGCATTGCCGAGATCGAGGCCGAAGGGCGGCTGGAATTCGTCGCGGGCAAGCTGGTCGGCGCGGAGCCTACGGAAAGCGGGGTCGCCGTGACGTACCGCCCGCGCGGGGAGGACCGGCTGGTGCGGCTGGAGGTATCGCGCACGATCAATTGCACCGGCCCCGAGGGCGATCTCATGCGCAGCGGCGCGCCGCTGGTGAAGGACCTGCTCGCCCAGGGCAAAGTGCGCTCGGACGCGCACCGGCTGGGGCTGGACGTCGATCATCTCGGCCGGGTTCGGGATGGCGGCGGCGAGCCGCAGGACACGCTCTTTGCGGTCGGTCCGGTCACCAAGGGAGAGGCCTGGGAGATCGTCGCGGTGCCCGATATCCGGCGGCAGGTGTGGAACCTCGCGCGCTATCTGGCGGATGCGCATTGGGTTGGGGGTGAGGGGCTTTAAGGCAGGGAGAAGACCCGGGGGATGATCCCCCGGACCCTCGGAATGTCACCGTTGCGCGCACCCTGTCCGTCGTGCGCTCCCTGCGGCGCAGCCATTATGTCTCCCGACGCCGCCATGGGCGCACCACGCTATTGGTCCGCGTGACCTTGACAGTGTTGGGGGAGCAGGGGGGCTATGCTCCCCTGCTTCTCCCTTTTCCTCAGAACTCCTTGCGCAGCATGATCCCGCCGTAGCGCTTGTCGTCACGCGGGACGTAGCGGACGATCCCGGCCAGCGTGCCGTTGGCGAGGAAGTTGGAGTAGCTCTGGTTGGTGATGTTCTTCACGAACCCGCGCAGCTGCCAGCCGTCGTTCGCGCCGATCAGCGCCACGCTGCCGTTCCAGATGTAATAGCCCGGCTGGATCGTGCCCGGCGTCTCGGTCAACTGGTACTGCGTGCGGCTCTTGAGCGTGATGTCGGTCTGCACTTCGAGGTCGATCGCGTCCGACAGGGCGAAGCGGTAGGCGGCGTTGCTGTAGAGCTTCCACTTCGGCGCGAAGGGCAGGACTTCGCCGTTGATGTTGCAGCTGGACGGCGCGCCTTCGGGGCAGATGAAGTTCAGCACCTTGGCGTCGGTATAGGCCACCGAGGTGTCCAGCGAGAGACCCGGGATCGGGCGCAGGCCGAAGTCGAGTTCCACGCCCTTGGTCTGCACGGTTCCGGCGTTGATCAGGCGGGTGACTTGCGCGCCGCCGACCACGTCGTTGTAGTTGGCCTGGTAGTTGTGGAACTTGGTCGAGTAGACTGCCAGCGCATACGTGATCTGGTGGCCCAGCGCCGAGCCCTTGATGCCGCCCTCGAACGAGTCCGAAGTTTCCGGCTTCAGCGCGATCTCGTCCAGCGGCGTGGTCGCGTTGAGCGAGCGCATGTTGAAATAGGCGTTGTAGGCCGGGCCCTTGTAGCCGCGCGAATAAGTGAAATAGGCCTGGTTGTTCGGTAGGAAGTCCGCCTGGAGGCCGCCGCGATAGGAATCGCCGCGGGTCGAGGTGGAGCCGGCCGAATTGTGGTAGGCACGGATGCCCGCCACGTCGAGCGCGGTCGATCCCGAATTGGTCGGGTCGTTGCTCGACGTGCGGACGTGATAGTAGCTGAGGTCGTCCCAGGTCGAACGATAGCCGGCGATGGCACGCAGCCAGGGGGTGAAGTTGAAATTGGCCTCACCGAACAGGGCGTAGTTGTCGCTGGTCACCCCATAGTTCGCCACGCCCGACACCACGTTCTCGGCACCGGAAATCAGGCGGGTGAGCGTGCGTGAATAGACTTCGTCGGTCTTGGCGTGGAGGTAGTAGGCGCCCACGACGTAGTCGATGAACTTGCCCTTGGGCGAGGTCAGCCGCAGTTCCTGCGAGAACTGCTTGTTGTCCACGATGCCGCGGTCGTCGCCTTCGGGGAAAGTGGCCGAAAGCTCCGAAAGGGCGTCGTAGTCCTGGTGCTGGCGGTTCTTCCATTCGCGGTAGGCCGTGATCGAGGTGACGGTGTAGTCGCCCAGGCCCCACTCCGCGGTCAGCGAGCCGCCGTAGTTCTTGTCGCGCACGTCGGTGTCGAAGTTGGTGCTGACTTCGCGGTTCTCGGCGCCGGGGGTGATGCCCTGACCGGCGAGGAACGAGGCAAGCGCCGGGGAATTGGTCACCGCGCCGGTGGGATAGGCGATCTGGCTGGTACGCAGGTAGACGCCGCTCGGGGTGGTGTCGTGCGAGTAGAGGTAGTCGCCCGAGAGGGTGAGCTTCAGGGTGTCGGTGGGCGTGGCTTCGATCTTGGCGCGGGCGCCGTAACGCTCGTAGCCGTTGACCTCGTTGCCGGTGGTGACGTTGCGGACGTTGCCGTCGTAATTGGCGTAGAGGCCGTCGATCCGCGCGGAGACGTTCGGGGCAAGGCCGCCGGTGACGCCCGCCTTGATGCGGTATTCCTCATCGGTCGTGGCCGAACCTTCGGCGTAGGCGTGGAATTCCTGCGACGGGGCCGCGGTGACGACGCTGATGACGCCGGCGGAGGCGTTCTTGCCGAACAGTGTGCCCTGCGGGCCGCGCAGCACTTCGATGCGCGAGACTTCGCCCACGTCCAGCGTGGCCTGGCCCGGGCGGGTCAGCACGACGCCGTCGAGCACGGTGGAGACCGAGGATTCCACACCCGGCGAGGTGCTGATGGTGCCGACGCCGCGGATGAAGACCGTGCGGTCCTTGTTGGAGGCGCCGTTGCGGAAGTCGACCGAGGGCACCGTGGCGCTCAGGTCCTGGAGGTTGTGGATCGCGCGGTCGTTCAGCGATGCGCCGCTGACGGCGGTAATGGCGATCGGCACTTGCTGCAGCGATTCGTCGCGGTAGCGCGCGGTCACGACGATCTCGCCGGACGCGGTGTCCGGTGCCTCGTCGGCATAAGCGGCGGCCGGGAACAGTACCGCGGAGGCCAGCAGCAGGGTGCGGGCGGCGCGGAGCGAGGTCATGGTCATTCGGATCTCCCTTGGTCGCGCGGATCTATAGTCAACCGTTTTGGTTGAGAAAGATAGTTTTCCTTTAGTCGCCCTATGCGTGGGACGAGGTGGTGTCCTCTGCCGGGACAATCCGGGGCATGGTGAGCTGAATCCAGCCGAGTGCAAGCAGGTAGGAAACCGCAGCAAAACCGAAGAGCGGGCCGTAGCCCAGCCCCGCCGCCAGCACGAGACCGGCGATCTTGCTGATCGCGGTGCCGCCGAGGTTGCCGCAGAACGCGCCGAAGCCGGTCACGCGGCCCACTTTGTGGCGCGGGGTCACGTCGGCGATCAGGCCGAACAGGTTGGTCGAGAAGCCCTGGTGCCCGGCCAGGGTCAGCGCCATCAGGCCCACGGCGGGCCAGTAGCCCTCGACGTATAGCGCCAGCGGCACCGGCACCACGCAGAGCGCGGAAATCAGCATCAGCGTCTTGCGCGTGCGGTTGGCGCTCCAGCCGCTGGAAAGCAGGCGGTTGGCCGCGAAGCCCGAGATCAGCGAGCCCGCTGCCGAGCCGCAATAGGCCAAGGCCAGCGGCGGCCCCAACTCGGTGCCGGAGAGGCCGAACTGCCGGTTGAAGTAGTCCGGCATCCAGAACAGCATCAGCCACCAGGTCGCGTCCGACAGCACTTTGGCCAGGGCGATGGTCCAGGTACGGCCTTCCTTCAGGAACAGCTTGTCGCCCGAAATCAGGTTGCCCGTGGCGGAAGGCTGGCGGTCGCCGAAGTCCACCCCGCGCGACGCCAGGAGCCAGGCCGCGACCCAGAACAGGCCAACCACGCCCGCCAGCACGAAGGCGGCGCGCCAGCCCCAGACCGCCGCGACCACCGGGATCGCCAGCGGCGCCAGGATCGCGCCAAGGCTGTTCATCGCATTGGAAAGCCCGAAGCCCAGAGAGCGCAGGTTCGGCGGGAAGATCGTGGCGATGGTCTTCACACCAGCGGGTGTGCCCATCGATTCCGTGGCGCCCAGCCCGACGCGGCAGAGCACGAACTGGCTGAAACTGTGCGCCCAGCCATGAGTCATCGCCGCCAGCGACCACGCCGCCACGCCCGCCGCATTGGCCCATTTCGCACCCAGCCGGTCCACCAGCCACCCCGCCGCGAGGAAGCCGAACGCCGCGCCGGCCTGGAACCAGGCGGCCAGGGTGCCGTAGTCGTCGTCGCTCCAGCCGAGATCGGCGGCGATCGTCGGCTTCAGTACCGAGATGATCTGGCGATCCACGAGATTGAGCACGCCCGCCGTCAGCGCGAGAGCGAACAGCAGCCAGCGGCGGCGCGGGGACAGGGTCATGCGCGGCACGTCCGGGCTTTGGGGAAAATCTGCATCCCGGATCGTCTAGCGATGGGGGAGAGCAGGGGCGAACAAGAAATTCTAGGGCAGAGAGGGAAGAGAAGTCCTGGGGGATGATCCCCCAGACCCTCGGAATGTCGATGCCGTGCGCTACCGATCCGTCGTGCGCTCCTTGCGGCGCAGCTTGTATGTTGCCGACGCAGTCAATGTCCGCCCCGGCCTCTTTTGCTCTCCCAACTCGTCATTGCGAGGAGGCGAAGCCGACGCGGCAATCCAGAGCGGCGCGGAACCGCTCTGGATTGCTTCGCTGCGCTCGCAATGACGAAGATTGGCTGGGGTATTGAGGTTAAAAAGCCAGCGGCCCGTGATCGATCCGGGGCAGCACATGCCGCGCGAACAGGTCCGCCTCGCGCGCATGGGGGTAGCCGGACAGGATGAAGGCATCGATCCCGGCCTCGCGATAGGCCTGGAGCTTGGCCAGCACCTGATCCGGATCGCCGACGATCGCCGCGCCGCAGCCCGAGCGGGCGCGGCCGATGCCGGTCCAGAGGTTGTCCTCGGCATAGCCGTCGTCGCTGGCGGTCTCGCGCAGCGCGGCCTGCGCCTGCACGCCGACCGACTGGGAGTCGAGCGAACGCGCGCGGATCGCCGCGCCCTCTGCCGCATCGAGGCGGGAGAGCAGGCGGTCGGCCGCGCCGCGGGCTTCCACTTCGGTCTCGCGCACGATGACGTGGACGCGGTAGCCGAAGCGCATGGCGCGGCCGTATTTCGCGGCGCGGGCGCGCATGTCGGCGATGGTTTCCTTCACCGCTTCCATGCGGTCCGGCCACATCAGGTAGACGTCACAGCCCTTGGCGGCCACTTCTCGGGCGGGTTCGGAAAGGCCGCCGAAGTAGAGCGGCGGGCACTTCGAACCCGGTGCGATCATGCGCGGCGCATCCAGCTTCAGGTTCCAGAACCGGCCCTGATGGTCGAGCGACCGGCCCGAGAGCAGGGTGCGCAGGATCTCGATGGCCTCGGTGGTGCGTTCGTAGCGGGCGGGGCCGTCGAGCGTTTCGCCGGGCATCTCGCTGGAGATGATATTGATGTTCAGGCGGCCGCCGCCCTCGCGGCCACCCAGGATCTGGTCGATCGTGGCGATCTGGCGCGCGAGCTGGGCCGGCCACATCTCGCCGATGCGCACGGCCATCAGCAGCTTGATGCGGCGGACCTCGGCGGCGATGGCGGCGGCAAAGGCGGTGGTGTCGATGCCGAGCGCATAGCCGGAAGGCAGCAGCACATTGTCGAAACCGCCTTCCTCGGCGGCCATGACGATGTTGCGGCAATGCTCCCAGCTGGAGCGCAGCATCGGGTCCGGCTGGCCGAGGAATTCGTAGTCATCGTCGCAGAGCGCCGAAAACCAGCTGATCTCGCAAGGGTCCAGCGCGCTCACGGCAGGCGTGCTCCCATCGCGGCTTCGAGCACCGCATACCATTCCGGCGCCGTCCATTCGACCTTGAGCGCATCGCGCGAGGCGAGGATGCGCTCGGGGGTCTGCGAGCCGACGATGGGAATCGCGCGCGAGGGGTGGGCCATGATCCACGACAGTGCGGCAGCGGCAGCATCGGTGCCGTAACGCGCGCCTTGCGCGGCGATCAGCTTCGCGACGGGGTCTTGCGAACCGGCGGCAAGGCGTCCGCCGCCCAGCGGCGACCATGCCAGCACCGCCACGTCGCGGGCCATCGCCTGGTCGAGCGTGCCGTCATAGAGCGGCGCATAGCGCGCGGCCGAGAACTCGGGCTGGGTCGAGACGATGGGGAAGGGCAGGTAGGCCTGAAGCGCGTCGAATTCGGCCGGGCTGTAGTTGGAAACGCCGATGGCCTTGACCTTGCCGCTCTCGACCATGGCGCCCAGCGTTTCGGCCACGTTGCGCGGGTGGGCCAGGAAGTCGCGGCGGTGGATCTGGTAGAGTTCGACCGAAGGCAGGCCAAGACGGTCGAGCGAGGCTGCGAGCGCCTTGTTCAGGTAGTCCGGGCTCGAATCGTAGGGCACGCCCAGGACGATGCCGCCCTTGGTGGCGATGGTCATCCGTTCGCGCAGGTCCGGGCGGGCGGCGAGCGCCTTGCCCAGCAGCAGTTCCGCGCCGCCGAAGCCGAGCGCGGCGTCGCAGCCGTAGATGTCGGCGGTGTCGAACAGGGTCACGCCTGCCTCAAGCGCCGCCTCGATGCGGGCGACAATGGCGCCGATGTCGTCGTTACCGTCGGGTCGGGCGAGCCGCCACATGCCCCAGGCAATCGGGAAAACGGAAATTCCGCTCTTGCCGAGCGGGACGGGTTGGGCCGATAGGCGCATCGTCGTTGGGGAGGTCATGGATCGCCACATGGCACACGGAGTTGCGAAATGGTAGATACGCTGCGTTACGGAATTGTCGGAACCGGAATGATGGGTGTCGAGCACATCCACAACCTCAAGATCCTCGAAGGCGCCGAAGTGGTTGCCATCGCCGATCCCGAGCCGACCTCGCTCGGCTGGGCCAAGGATGCCCTGGGCGACAAGGCCGAAGGCGTGGCCGAATATGCCGACAGCGCCAGCATGATCGCCAGTGCCGGGCTCGATGCCGTGGTGGTCGTCTCGCCCAATTTCACGCACCGCGCGGTGCTGGAGCCGCTGCTGGACAGCGACGTGGCGATCCTCTGCGAAAAGCCGCTCTGCACGACGATGGCAGACGCGCGCTGGGTGATGGAGCGGGCCGAGGCCCGCAAGGCGCCGTTCTGGACGGGCATGGAATACCGCTTCAGTCCGCCCGCCAAGGCCTTCATCGACGAGATTCACGGCGGCAAGGTCGGCCGTCTGCAGATGCTCTCGATCCGCGAGCATCGTTTCCCGTTCCTGGTGAAAGTGCGCGACTGGAACCGTTTCTCGGTCAACACCGGCGGCACCATGGTGGAGAAGTGCTGCCACTTCTTCGACCTCATGCGCTTGATCACCCGTTCGGAGCCGGTGCGCGTCTACTGCTCGGGCGCGATGGACGTGAACCACGTCGACGAGCGCTATGACGGCCGCCAGCCCGACATCATCGACAACAGCTTCACCACCGTGGACTTCGCCGACGGCAGCCGTGCGCTGCTCGACCTTTGCATGTTCGCCGAGGGCGCCGAACATCAGGAAGAGATGAGCGCGACGGGCGACAAGGGGCGCCTCGACGTGCTGATCCCGCCGGGCGATCTCGTCTGGTCGCCGCGCGTGCCGTGGCCGGGACCGAAGGCGGTCGAGCGTTGGCACGTCGCGGTGGACGAGGCGGCGATGGATGCCGGCTCGCACCACGGCGCGACGTTCTACCAGCACGAGGCCTTCGCCCGCGCCGTTCGCGGCGAGGGCGAAGTGCAGGTGACCGCGCGCGACGGGTTGATGGCCGTGGCCATCGGCGCGGCGGCGGAACTCAGCGCGCGGGAGAAGCGCGTGGTGGAGATGGCCGAACTGCTGGGCTGAAGCACAGGCGCTGAATGCTGATTTGAAGAAGGCGTTGAAGAAGGCGTCGTCCCGAACTTGATCCGGGACCGCTGGCAGAGCCGCGCCCAATGTTCAGCGGGGCGCCGTTCTGCCATTTAGCGCCTAAAGAACCGCCAGCGGTCCCGGATCAAGTCCGGGACGACGTGTTTCTCTCCCCAACCTTTCGTCATTGCGAGCGTAGCGAAGCAATCCAGAGTCGCGCAGAGCCGCTCTGGATTGCTTCGCTACGCTCGCAATGACGAAGGGGGAGGGGGGAGGGGCGCGCTTTTTCCTGCATCCTCACCCTACCTCCAACGCCCGAACACGCGGGCGCCGGACGGAGAGACCGGTTCCCGGCCAAGGCAAAATAAGTTCGGCGACCATTTGGCGCGAAACCGCGATCCCGACGATCAATGGGCTCCAGACCCGCGGAAATGCAGGCAACCGGCCGGACAATGTCCGGAATTCCGCTTTGTGGAACTGTTGCACAGCCGTCACATATCGACCCACTTGCGCCCGGGATATACCCCTAATGGGCAACTTTGACCGTAGGATCGCCGTTTCCCGGTGACCCCCGACCTACTTCAAGGACCTATTATGAATATCAAAGCCACCACGATCGCCGCGCTTTTCGCGGCGGGGATCGCCGCGCAGCCTGCGTTCGCGCAGGAAGGTTCTGAAGTCGCTTCGAACGGCACGAGTTTCCGCGGTATCCGCGTCGAAGCCAATGCCGGCGGCGATCGCTTCCAGTCCGAAGGCAATCATAACGACAAGTTCGGTTATGGCGGCACCGTCGGCTTCGACGGTACGCTGGGCGACCGCTTCGTGATCGGCGCCGAAGGCAGCTACTGGCGCCCCGGCAACGGCAATGAGAACTGCACCGGCCTGGCCGACGGCAACAGCATCTGCCACAAGGGCTTCGAGGAATGGGGCGCCGCCGTGCGCGCCGGCTACCTCGCCACCCCGCAGCTGCTGGTCTTCGCCAAGGGCGGCTACGTCAACGGCGAACAGCGCCGCCGCATCGACGGCCCGACCGGCGACACCCTAGTCTACGATCACTACAAGGCGGACGGCTATCAGGTCGGCGGCGGCGTGGAATACACGCTCACGCAGGGACGCCTGCCGGTCTACGTCAATGCGCAGTACGTCTATTCGGACTACCACGGCCACTCGGCACGCCAGCGCGTGATGGGCGGCGTCGGTATCCGGTTCAAGTAATCCCGTAATCCGCGATTCTTCGCAGGGAGTGACCCGGGCCGTCTTTGCGGTGGCCCGGGTTTTCCTTGTCCAGCTTTCCCGCGTCCGGCCTTTTTTCTGCGCCCGCCCTCAGGCGCCCGCTACGCGCAGCGTCGTGAGCGAGGACGAATAGGGCACCACCAGCGCCGCCGCGCGCTTCCAGTCCCCCCGCAGCCAGAGATCGTGTGCTTCGGCCGGGAGGATCACCGGCATCGCGTCCCGGCCCTCGGCCCGCAGCGCAGCATTGGCCTCGCACGTGAGCAGGGCGAAGCTGGGCACTTCGCTGTCCTTCCACACAGCGGCCATCGCGAAGATCGGCTGGTCGGCAGCGCCGAACCAGTTCTGGCGGCGCTTGCCGTCGCGCGGGTCCACCTTGCCCCATTCCATGAACGCAGTGGCGGGCACCAGGCAGCGGAACTCGCTGTTGCGCAAGTTGCCGATCCAGAACGGGCTTTCCAGATTGCGCATGGTGAGGATGCCGTGGCGACGCTCGCCAAAGGCGGCGGGCGGGGGCGGCACACCCCAGAGGCGCGGCACCATGCGGCGCGGCTGGCGTTGCTCCGGCCGGGGTCCGGCCACGAATTCGCGCCCCATCGTCACCACCGGCGCGAACCCGCCACCCGAAACCGGGCCGCCGCGCCACGGGTCCTCTCCGGCTGCGGCGCCCATGGCACGGGCGACATCGCGGGCGGGTGCGTCGAGGCGATAGATGATCGGCATGTCGCCGGTCGGCCTAGACGGACGGGATCGCCCCGTCTATCGTCCGCCCATCCCCGGGGAGCTTGTGCCCAAGGTTTTCGTTTTGCGAGAACCGGAAGGAAACAAATGGCTGAGAGGGGCAGGTCACGCTGCCCGACCCGTTGAACCTGAACCCGTTAACACGGGCGGAGGGAAGGGCGGGCCACAGGACTCATCTGTCGCGACCTTTCTTTCGTCCATAAGCCCTAGGAAAATCGCTTATGGCCGACATCAATTCCACACTGGAAATCCCCCTCCCGGCAGGGCACTTTGATGTTACCACCGGGCCCATTCGCGGGTCGAAGAAGATTCATGTCGGGCCGCTTGGCGTTGCCATGCGGGAAATTTATCTGGAGCCGGGATCGGGCGAGGCGCCGGTGCGTGTCTACGACACCTCCGGTCCTTATACTGACCCGAACGTCACCATCGACATTTCCGCCGGCCTCGCCGCCAAACGTCGCGATTGGATTCTCGCCCGCGGCGATGTGGAGGACTATGCAGCCCGCGCGGTGAAGCCGGAGGACAACGGCCAACTCGGCCCGGACCGCTCGGGCGGCGTCCCGGCCTTCCCCAACGTCGTGAAGCGCCCGCTGCGCGCCAAGCCAGGCATGAACGTCAGCCAGATGCACTACGCGCGGCGCGGGATCATCACGCCGGAGATGGAATACGTAGCCGAGCGAGAGAACCTCGGCCGCGCGATGCTCAAGGAATATGCCCGCGACGGTCAGGACTGGGGCGCCGCCATCCCCGACTACGTCACGCCGGAGTTCGTGCGTGAGGAAGTGGCGCGCGGCCGGGCCATCATCCCCTCCAACATCAACCACCCCGAAAGCGAGCCGATGGCGATCGGGCGCAATTTCCTGGTCAAGATCAACGCCAATATCGGCAACTCCGCCGTGGCCTCCGACGTGGCGAGCGAGGTCGACAAGATGGTATGGTCGATCCGCTGGGGCGCGGACACAGTGATGGACCTCTCTACCGGCCGCAATATCCACGACACCCGCGAATGGATCATCCGCAACAGCCCCGTGCCGATCGGCACCGTGCCGATCTACCAGGCGCTGGAGAAAGTCGGCGGCATTGCCGAGGATCTGACCTGGGACGTGTTCCGCGACACGCTGATCGAACAGGCCGAGCAGGGCGTGGACTACTTCACGATCCACGCCGGCGTTCGCCTGCCTTTCGTGCCGCTCGCAGCCAAGCGCGTGACCGGGATCGTCAGCCGCGGCGGTTCGATCATGGCCAAGTGGTGCCTGGCGCATCACCGGGAATCGTTCCTCTACGAACGCTTCGACGAGATCACCGAGATCATGAAGGCCTACGATGTCGCCTATTCGCTGGGCGACGGCCTGCGCCCCGGCTCCATCGCCGACGCCAATGACGAGGCGCAGTTCGCCGAACTCTACACCTTGGGCGAACTCACCAAGCGCGCCTGGGCGCAGGACGTCCAGGTAATGATCGAGGGGCCGGGCCATGTGCCGATGCACAAGGTGAAGGAGAACATGGACAAGCAGCTTGAGGCTTGCGGCGAGGCGCCGTTCTACACCCTCGGGCCGCTCGTCACCGATATCGCGCCGGGCTACGACCACATCACCAGCGGCATCGGCGCGGCCATGATCGGCTGGTACGGCACGGCGATGCTCTGCTACGTCACGCCCAAGGAACACCTTGGCCTGCCCGACCGCGATGACGTGAAAGTCGGCGTCGTCACTTACAAGCTGGCCGCCCACGCCGCCGATCTCGCGAAAGGCCACCCCGCCGCCAAGGTCCGCGACGATGCCCTCAGCCGCGCCCGGTTCGAGTTCCGCTGGCGCGACCAGTTCAACCTCAGCCTCGATCCCGACACGGCGGAGCAGTACCACGACCAGACGCTTCCGGCCGAAGGCGCGAAATCCGCGCATTTCTGCTCGATGTGCGGGCCGAAGTTCTGCTCGATGAAGATCAGCCAGGAAGTGCGGGATTTCGCGGCAAAGCAGAACCAGCCGAGCACCGGCTTCATCGCGGCGGAAGAAGGCGGCAAGCTCGCCATTTCCGAGGCCGAGGCGGGCATGGCCGAAATGAGCAAGGTGTTCCGGGAAACCGGCAGCGAACTCTACATGGGCGCAGGAGTCCGCGAACACGACTGAGCGTATCGAAGCCGGTTGGAGATAACGCCGTCCCGGGCCCGGCCCGGGACGGCGGCCCATTCCGGCCTCAGCAATTCCCCTTCGCAGGAAACGATTGCGCTGCTACCATCGATTTCCATCTCGAAGGGTTCCCGAATGCCCCGCAATTCCAATGGCGACTGGATGAAGCTCGCCCATGACAGCTACTGGCTCTGGGCCGAATCCATGATGGTCATGGGAATGCGTACCACCGACATGATGACCGGGCGGGGCAGCAACCGCGAAAACATGCTGATGGTCACCGAAAAGCTCCAGGCCAATGCCGAACTGGCGATGAAGCTGGCGACCGGCGGTCTGGCCTCTCCGGAACAGACCGCGCACAAGGCCGTGCGCCACTATCGCAAGCGCGTTACCGCCAATCGCCGCCGCCTTTCGCGAAAGAAGGCCTGATGAGCGCCAGGGGGCCGGGCGAAGTGCACGTCGGCATCGGCGGCTGGAGCTACGACCCCTGGCGGGAAACCTTCTATCCCAAAGGCGTGTCCAAGGCCCGCGAGCTGGAATATGTCGGCCAGCACCTCACCGGTACCGAGATCAACGCCACCTTCTACGGCCGCCAGAAGCCGGCCAGCTTCGCCAAGTGGCGCGATACCGTGCCGGACGGGTTCAAGTTCGCGCTCAAGGGCTCGCGCTACTGCACCTACCGCAAGAACCTGGCTGAAGCGGGCGAAAGCGTCACCAACTTCGTTGAGCAGGGCCTGGTCGAGCTTGGCGACAGGCTGGGGCCGATCAACTGGCAACTCGCCGCCACCAAGCAGTTCGACCCCGACGAGATCGCCGCCTTCTTCGCCCTGCTGCCGGCAAAGCAGGAAGGCCTGGTCCTGCGCCACGCCATCGAGCCCCGGCACGAGAGTTTCCGCGATCCGGCTTTCCTGGACCTCGCCCGCAAGGCCGGCGTCGCGGTCATTCTCGCCGACAGCGCCAAATACCCCGCCTTCGAAGACGCGGCCGAGGACAGCCCCTTCATCTACGCCCGCCTCCAGAACGCGCAGTCGGACCTCGAGCAGGGCTACCCCTCCACCCAACTCACGCAATGGACAAAGCGCGCGCAGGATTGGTCGAAATCCGGCAAGGACGTCTTCCTGTTCTTCATCAACGGCGCCAAAGAACGAGCACCCGCTGCGGCAATGGCGCTGATCGAGAAGTTGAAAAACTGAGCCGCCGAACGAGAGCGCGACGGCTCGTTTCCCTGCCGTCTTTTACCGGGTGATCGCGAAGCCGATACGAAGCCGGCTCATGCGCCGGTTGTAGTCGAACAGGCTTTCGCCGTAGCCGGTGAAGCTCTGGACGAAGAGATAGAAATTCGGTCCACCCACGATCCGATCGATCGGATAGGACAAGTCGGTTTCCAGCGCACCCTTGCCCGAATTGAAGTTATACCGCCCCGAGGCCGAAAGCAGCAGGCCGTCGTCCTTGCCAAGGCTGACGTCCAGCGACGTCGCGCCGCGGTACGTCAGGATATCCGGGTTGCCTGCTTTGCCGCCTACCAGCAGCATTGCGCGCGGGGCCAGCGAGAGCCGGTAGCCGTCGCCCAAGTCCTGACTGATGGTAGGCGAGATATAGACATTGTTGACGCTGCGGCCCTGGATTTTGCCTGAGCGACCGTTCGATTCGTGTTGAAGGCCGACCTGCAATCCCGCACCTGTATGTCCGGAGAGGGCAAATTCCGGTGTCCGGTAGAACAGTTCCGGCAAATAGTTGGCATCGCGGAACGACGAATCGGATGCGATGTCCCAGAACAATTTGTTGGTGAAACCGAAATAGAGGCCATCCCGCCAACTCGGCCGGGCGCCATCGCTATGACTGCCAAGCAAATGATACTTGAAGCTGAGCTGGACGCGCCATTCGCTGTCCTTGGCATTTCCGAAGACGACGTAGCTCGGCTCGTAAGGCGAAAAATCGGTAAGAAAGCCGTTCTCTTCTCTTTCGAGTCGCGATTGCACGGGGCGATGTCCCGCCCCGCTGGTCGCCGCATTAGCCATCGGAGCAGCGGCCGAAGTAGCGGGAGCGGTCTGCTCCGACGCCATAGCGAGCGCAGGCGCAGATTGCGCCGGACCAGCTGCAACCTGGGCAGTATGCCATAGAGGAATGCTGATGAGCGGGGCGTGTCCTGCGGCCCATGGGTGTCCGCCAGCTGCCAGCCTGTAGTGGGCCTTTGCAAAACCGCCCGGTGCCACTGTCAGGCTGGCAGGCGTCTCGATCGACCTTTCTAGCGCGGCGATTTCCACCTTGCTGCTGCGCATTTCGGCATCGATCCTGGCCGGAATGTCAAAGGATCTTCCCGAGTCACCGTCATTGACCAGCAGAACTTCCACCAGGACGGAGCCATCCGCCCCGGTCTCGATTTCGGTGATCACTGCCTCGCGAAGAGGTTCCGCACACGCCGTCTGGGCGCAAAGCGCCGCCATTAGGGCGCTAGCGCCCGCAATCGTTTTCAATTTATGTCACCCTGTGCGCCCGATTATTTCTACCGCATCTGCGAAATGCGGAGAATTTGCAAAGCAAAATCAATCCGTAACGGTTTTTTCGGGCGAGAAATGGGTGCAAATCGGATGCGTTTTCGCAGGCTGTCGAAGGCTCCGGCGCTATTCTGGCGCGATGACCAGCAATCTTGGAAAAGCTCGACAACGCAACCTTTGGCCTCGGATGTGCATTGCGCTGTTCATGAAGAATCTCCTCACTGCATCGATCCTGGCCCTTGCACTTGCGGCCTGTTCGTCCGAGCCTGCGAAGGCGCCCGATCAGGCTAGCGAGGCTGCGACGTCCTCGGCGATGCCGGAAGAGGCCATGTCCGGGTCCGAGGGAGCCGCGCCGGCGTCCGAGGCCACGGCTACGGAGATGCCATCGGGGACTGCCGGGCCGGCTGCCAACCCCAAGGTGCTGGCGCTGGAAGGGCTGGGTAATTTGCGGCTGGGGCAGGCGGTGCCCTCAGGCTCATCGTGGGCGGAGCGCGGTGCGCAGGCATCGGATGCTTGCCGTACGGTCACTTCACCGGACTACCCGGGCGTTTACGCCATAGTCGAGAAAGGCAAAGTGCAGCGGATCACGCTTGGGCAGCGGTCGCAGGTCAAGCTCGTGGAGGGGGTCGGCGTCGGCTCCACCGAGGCGGACGTGAAGAAGTGGTTCGCCGGCTTCCGTGAGGAACCCCACAAATACGAGGCCGCGCCGGCCAAATATCTCACCGCACCCAATGCCAGGAGCGGGGATCCGGCCCTTCGCTTCGAGATCGGGCAGGACGGCAAGGTCAAGATGGTCCACGTCGGCATGATGCCGGTGCTGGGCTATGTCGAGGGATGTTCCTGATAGAAGAAGATGGCTGGACATGATCTCCTGAAGACGATGATCGTGCTTGGCATAACCTTCGTTTTTGCAGCTGTTTCTGCCTGGCTGTCGGTACGGGCCAATGCCCGCTTTCGGCATCACGAGCGGTTGCCGATGCAATGGTCACTTGCCGGAACGGTAAATTGGACCGCCCCTCGCGTGCTCGCGCTCTGCCTCGTTCCGGCTTTGGGGATTGGCGTGTTGGCGGTCATCACGGTGCTGACTTTCCTGGACGTCAGGCCAAGGCCCGGGCAGGAAAGCATGCTCCTGCCGGTGACGATGCTGATGGCCGTCACTTTCGTCGCGATTCAAATCCTGCATTACGGATTGATCGATAGGACCCTGAACCGGAACCGCCGCTAGAACCGGCCGCGAACGCCCCGTTTTCCGCTTCACGGTCTGGTGCGCTGAAATGTGCGAATGCGGGCGAGGCGACACATCCGGCGCATTTCGTGTAATGCGGATGGTCACACTTCGAAGCACGAGAGCCTCGCGATGAACCACTACCTTCTGACCTATCACCTCGCGCCGGATTATCTGGAGCGGCGCCCGGCGTTTCGTGACGCGCATCTCGCACTGGCCTGGGATGCGGCGGAGAGCGGCGGACTGGTTCTGGGCGGGGCGGTGGAGGATCCCGTCGACATGGCCCTTCTACTTTTCGCGGGCGAGGGGCCAGAAGGCGCAGAGGCCTTCGCCCGGGCGGACCCTTACGTCACGTCCGGGATCGTCCAGCGCTGGACGGTGCGGCGCTGGAACACCGTTGTCGGTGCGGGGGCCGCGAACCCGGTGCGGCCCGAGGGGCAGGCATGAGCGGGGCGGAACTGTCCATCCGTGCGCGCCGGGCGGCTTTCAACCGCGCGATTGCCGAAGGCGACGCTGCGGCCATTGCCCCGATTCTCGCGCGCGACTGCGTCATGGTCACCGGGACCGACAGCGCGCTGATTCAGGGGCGCATGGGCCAGGTTAAAGTGTGGCGGCGGGAATTTTCCGGTCCGGCGCGGCTGATCTACACCCGCACGACCCGTGAGGTCGTGCTCTCCCTGGTTGAGCCGATCGCGATGGAGCACGGGCGCTGGGAAGGGATAGACAGCACCTCGGACGTGCTTACCGCTTCGGGCACTTACTTTGCCAAGTGGCGCGAACTGGGCGGGCAGTGGGTGATCGAGGCGGAAGTCTTCCTCACCCTGGCCTGAACGTTCAGGCGCCCTCGCGCTCGGCAGCCAGGACGTCCGCCGCGGCGCCAGCGGCGCGGGCTGCGGAATCGGCGGCGGAATCCCGCGGCGCCGGGCCTGAAGTCCGGGTCTGAGGCGCGGCGGGCTGCGGCGCATAGCTGCGCGGTCCCGCTTGGTAGAGGCGCTGTTCGGAGGGCGGATAGGCACGGGGTGCGGCCATGTACGGGCGTTCCCCGCGCTCCGGGAATGGGGCGCCGCGTTCGTCCCGGTCGCCGTAGCGATCGCTGCCGCGGTCGTCGCGCCACGGGCGGGCGTAACCGGGGCCGCCGTCGTCAGCCCAGCCCGGGCCGTCCAGGATCACCATGCGCCCGCGCGGCGGTCCGTAGYCGGGCCGGTTGCCGCCAGAGGCGTCGTCCGCATAGCCCTCGTCTGGCAGGGCATAGTCCTCCTGCTCCCGATCGGCATAGCCGGATCGCCGGTCTTCACGGGCGGCAGGCCGATGCTCGCCCGACAGCGCGTAACGATCGGGATACTTCGTGATCTTGCCCGTGGTCATGCCCGCCACGACCACGCCGGCGCCGATTCCACCGGCAGCGAGCACCACGAACCACTTTGCGAAACCCATTTCAACTCCACATCACGCCAGCCCACCTACCTCATATAGGACTAACCGAGGTCCCATGTCGGCGAGGTGAATGCTTCGGGGAATATACCCATGCCTCGGGCAAGCAACCGTTCACGACCGGATGAGATGGTGAACGCATGTTTACGAAACGGTCAGACGCCTATTCGCTCACGCCCTGCTGGTTCACGCGCGTGCACGAGCCGGATGGACGGCGCGAGCGGGACGATGACGGCACGCTGGTCTGCACTTGCCGCTATTGCCGCAAGCGTATCCGTTCGCGGGAGGGCAAGACCTGGAACCTGGCCGATGGCCTCGATCTCGATGCCCTGGCCGCCTCGTGCATCGCCAGCCACTTCAGCGTGGTGGACGTGGAAGAGGGCATGGTGCTGGCGCGCTACCAGGTGCCGCCGGACACCGACGCCGGGGCCATTGCCGACATGCGTGCGGCCATCGCCGAAAAACACGGCTTTGTCCCGGGCGGCGATCTGGAGATACGCTTCGTGCGGCACGAAGACGTGCTTCAGAAGCGGCACTGAACCGGCGCCTGACGAAACACCCTGCGACATACCACGCGGGCAACAAAAAGGGCGCCGTTCCGATTGGAACGGCGCCCTTTTCTGTCTCAGGGACGAACCCTTACTGCGCAGCGGCGCCGGCCAGAGCGCCCTTGGCGTCGGCGAGGCGGAAGTTCACGTTGCGCGAGTTGTAGGTGCCGGTGACGCGGTTGCCAGCGACGTAAAGGCGGAAGGGAACCTGGCCCGAAGCGGTACCTTCGATCACGGTAACCTTGCCCTTCTGCTCAGTGGTGTAGTTGTAGTGCACGCCGTCGTGCGAGAAATCGCGCGAATCTTCAGCGTGAGCGGCAGTGGTGGCAACGGCGACGAGAGCGGCGCCAACAGCGAAAACGGTCTTCAGCATGGCAAAATCCTTAGTCTGAACGATAGGAGATTGCCTTGGGCACCCCTTATCTTGTTGCAGTGCAACATGGTTTTTTGACACCGCTGTCGCAATGGAATTACTTGCCACTGGTGTTGCAGAAACCGCAATTGTCCGGAAATCTGCGGCAAACGAGCATGTTAGCGGTAACGGAACTCTCGGAAAAACTTTCGCACATGCAAAATTTCACCGTCAGCGGAGAGACCGGCGTTCTCTTTCAGGCGAATCGCCCGAGCGCGGCGATGAGCAGAGGGGCGGCCTCATCTGGCGATTGCGCGTTTTGCGCGCGCGGACTAGGCCATGGTCATGGAACTGCGATCCGACGCTCCGCTGAGCCGTGCCGCCCTGGCGCTTGCCGCCGTCATGGTGCTTTCGGCCTGCCACAGCGGCGCCAAAAACGTGCCCGGCGATGCCCAGGACCATGCCCCGTTTCACGAGATCGGTTCAGGCGAGCGCATCCGCTTCGTGGGTACCGAGCCGTTCTGGGGCGGGGATGTCGTGGGAGAGCGCCTGACTTTTACTACGCCTGAAAATGCGAAGGGTGAGGCGATCGCCGTCAGCCGGTTCGCCGGGCGGGGCGGCCTGTCCTTCAGCGGCGAGCGCAAGGGCGCCTTGCTGACTCTCGCGATCGGGCCGGGCACCTGCACCGATGGCATGTCGGATCAGACATATCCTTACACCGCGATGCTGAAACTGGGCGACGAAACCCGGCAGGGTTGTGCCTGGACGGACCGTCAGCGGCCCAGCGGGCCTGAAGTGTCGGCAACGGAAAGCCGCTGAGGCTCCTGCGGCCGGGTCGGGGCGAGGTGCTGCTTCCGCTTGGCCGTATAGGCGTTCTCTGCCTTCGTATCGCCTTCCGAACCCGCCGGCAGGCATGCTCCGGCCAGGGCTCCGAAAGCGATGGCGCCGGCAACGGCGCCCATAACATTGATCTTCATCGGCAATGCGGATCTCCGCTCGCCCCCGTCCGATGAGCTAAACGTCGGGGCCTTGCTGCCGTTCCCTTGGCGGTCAGCGCTTGCGGACGAATTCCGCGCGCAGGACCAGGCCCTTGATGCCGGGATACTTGCAGTCGATCTCCTGCGGGTGGCCGGTCAGGCGGATCGACTTGATGAGCGTGCCCTGCTTGAGCGTCTGTCCGGCGCCCTTGACCTCAAGGTCCTTGATCAGCGTAACCTGGTCACCATCGGCCAGCACATTGCCCACGGCATCGCGCACTTCGACGCTGCTTTCGGCGGCGCGCTTGCTCGCCAGTTCGGACGCGGGCATCCATTCGCCGCTGTCCTCGTCATAGACGTAGTCTTCGTTGTCGCCTGCCATGGTCGTCCTTTCCATCAGGACGGACCCGCCATCCTCAAGGCAAGCGCCATGGCAGGCGCCACGTGGCTTTCCTAGCCCTCCAGCGACTTTTCGAGCGTGATCTCGCAATTGAGCAGCTTGGAGATGGGGCAACCGGCCTTGGCTTCGTCGGCCAGCTTCTCGAAGTCCTCGGCGCTGATGCCCGGCACGCTGGCCTTCAGGGTGAGCGCGGACTTGGTGACGGCGAAGCCGCCATCAGCGCTGTCCAGCGTCACGGTGCACTGGGTGTCCAGCGTGCCGTCCGAGAAGCCCGCCTTGGCCAGCGCGAAGCTGGTGGCCATGGTGAAGCAGGCGGCATGGGCGGCGGCGATCAGTTCTTCCGGATTGGTGCCGGGCTGGCCTTCGAAGCGCGTGCCGAAGCCGTAGGGCTGGTCGCTCAACACCCCGGAACGGGTGCTGATGGCGCCTTTGCCTTCCTTGCCGAGGCCCGAATAGCGTGCGGAGGCGGAATTGGTCGTCATGCCGGATTTCCTTTCATGAGGATCGTGCGTGCTTGGGGATGGAATCTTTCAGCCCGAGCCCGGTCGAATGGGGTTCGGGCGCGACGGGCAAACGCAAGGGCGGCGCGCCCTGTTCCCGATTCGCTGGATGGGGGCCCGGTCCGATGTGCAGGAACGGCCGAGACGCCGCGCCCGTGCGCTGGACCGCATCCGAGAAGAGGAAATCGACGTTAGCGAGTGCAGCATCGAATCGCCTCCAGGCCGGGCCGTGGGGCGGAAGCTATCGCGCCGAGGCGGGCTTTCACAAGCGCGATCCTGTCCGTGATCGACAAGGAACCGGCCGCCGGGGCGGGGGCAGGGCATGTCGGGCCTGCGCGGGGCGGCACAGGGCGGGTTCCAGCGCGGTGTTCGCGGGTGCCATATCTTTCTGTCGCAGCGCAAAATAACGGATTTCTGCGGGTTTGCGCCAATGACCGCTTCCGATTCTCCGGGGCGGATGTTATGTCTCCAGGACAAGAGAGGCGGCCCGCTATGATGGAGCCGTCAGGGAAGAGGATGGTGTCATGAAGCGATTCCTGACAGCATTGCAGGTGGGATTTGTCCTGTGCGCTGCGGCTTCGGCCGGCGCGGGCTGGGCAAGCGATTCCGGATCGGAGCCTACCGCGATGTCGCCGAACATGATCGGCGCCTACTTCATGAGAGAGAGTCTGGTTCCCCGAGCGGACGATCTCGCCCTCATCCAGCGCAAGCCGGCGCTTTACCTTGCCAGTTTCAACGACGGCATGGCGACGGTGGCCTATTCGCTGGATGATGGGCGGATCGTCTATCGGGTGGTTTCGGGTACAGTCAACGATACGGCGCGCGACGCGATCGACCGCGCTCTGGTGAGGCTGCAGCGCAAGCTGGCCTGACCGCAGGGAGAACAGGCGGCGCAAGCCGCAACGGCCGAGGGAAGGGAGAAGGTCAGGGCGCGGCGGACCAGAGTCCACGCGCCCTGATACCGCATTTGGCCGGATACCCTATCTGGTTTGCCGGCATTGATGTATTGCCGCCACGATCTCCGGAATTTCCACCGTATCCGAGCCTGTCGAGGCTGGACCGTCCTGGTGCGCCGCAGCATAAGGCGGCATGGAATTCGTCCACCATTACGAGCGCGCGATCACCTGGATCGTTGCGCAGTGCCCGGCCCCCGACAAGTTCGCGCATACTTATGCGGGCCTCACGATCTGGCTGCTGACGGCCATCGTGATGAAGAAGAAGCTCAGCTCCGCCTGGCCACTGGCGATGGTGGTGATCCTGGAGGCGGGCAACGAATATATCGATCGCCTGGCCCATGGCTCCTGGAGCTGGCACGACACCATTCGCGACGTGATCGCCACGCTGTTCTGGCCTTTCGTCATCTCCTTCGCGATGCGGCTGCGCCCCGCCATTCGCGGCTGATTTTTGGCCCCCGTCGAAGCGGGGCGGCATCAGGATTTGCAGCGCAGGCGGGAACCGGCGATGCTCGGGCGCGATTCGAAGAGACTTTCGAACGCGAAGGAGGAAGCCCGATGCAGCATCCGGACCCGCGCCCCTGGCTGGCCGGCGCCACTCTAATCCTTGTCATGGCCGGTCTGGCCGGGTGCAAGGGCGGTTCCGAGCCAAGCCCCGCAGCCTCTCCCACGATCGCGGAACAATCCGCCGCGGCCGAAGTGGAGCCATCAGAAGCCAGCGAGACGCCTTCGGGCGCGGTCGACAGCCTCTCGGTCTATGTCGGCAAGTATCCGCTGGACAAAGTGGGGGACTACACCTTCTTCCAGCATCCACGGGTGCAGGAAGGCGTTTCCCGCGCCGTGACCGACCCCAAGGTGCTCGATGCCATTGCCGCGATGAAGGGGCCGGTGGGCCCGGTCATGCGCAAGGACAACGATATCGGTGCCTCGCAGTGCGAACTGCACAACTGCGGCGCGCATAACTATGCCGTCCACGTCGATGCGACCACGAATGCGGTCTCTTCGGTCTGCTATTACGACGAAAAGGCCGGTCCGATCGCCACCTGGTATCGCCCCGACGGGTCCAAGACCAGCGAGGGCGGCGGCTGCTCGATCGGCTAGAGCCGGCCCAGCCACGCCTCGACAAGCGCCATGTGCCCCGCCCAGTCGGGCGCGCGGTAGTCTTGCAGCAAGCGGCGCTGGCGCGCGGCCTCTGTGCTGTCGCCCAGGCAGGCGATCACGGCATCCTGCCAGCCCTGTTCGTCGTCGGCGGCCAGGAACAGCGGAATGCCGGGCGCCAGTTCGCGATAGACCGCAAGGTCGGTGGCGATCACCGGCGTGCCGCGCGACAGTGCCTCCAGCACGGGCAGGCCATAGCCTTCGACATGGCTGGGCATGAGCAGGGCTCGGGCATCGTCGAGCCAGGCGGCCAGTTCGCTGTCGGTGCAGCGGGCGAGTTCGACGATCCGGCCATGATCGTGGCTTTCGGAATCGAGCAGGTCGAACGTGTCCTGCGCCTCCCACCCGCGCTGGCCGATCAGCACGAGATCGGGCGTGTTCGCGCCCAGTGTGCGGCGAAGGCCCTTCCAGGCGCGCAGCAGCAGGATGTGGTTCTTGCGCGCCTCGATGGTGCCCAGGCACAGGAAATAGGGCCGGTCCGTCGGCGCCGCTTTCGCACTCTCCGTAAAGGCGACGGCAGAGGCCGGCGCAGCGAGCGGCTCGATTCCCAGATGAGCGACGAGCGTGGGGGCAGGTTCCAGTCCCAGGCTGCGGGCGAAGCGGGTGAGGGCCCCGCCGGTATCGGCCGAATTGACGATGAACCCGTCCGCCGCAGCCAGGGCGTTACGCATCCTGGCAGCATGGCGCGCCGCCTCGCCGGCGCGGCAATATTGCGGGTGAGTGATCGGGATCAGGTCGTGGATGAGGAAGACCGGCCTCAGCGCCCGTGCGGCCAGCCAGTCCACCAGACCCGCTGCGTTCAACCCGGTGTGGCCGACGTTGAGGTAGATCTTGCCCGCGACTTTCGGGGGGCGAACCAGAGCGGCGGGAATCGCCGAAGCCAGCTGCGCGACCAGCGCCCCCCGGATCGGCTTGCCGACCCCGGCGCTCAGCACTGCGAAGAGGCGGTCGCTGGCACGCGGGCCGAGCACGATCCGGTGCTCGCGCCATTGCAGCATGGCCAGGGACCTGTCCGCGAACTCCTCGAGATAGGCCAGGCACACCCGGTCGATCCCGGTAGGCAGGCGCCCGGCCCAGAGGCGCCAGATCAGGCGGCTGACGTCGAGCACGAAAGGACGCGGATCGGCGCCGGTTCCAGTGCGGGATGTGGCGGTAGCGGGCGCCCGAGAAGACATGGCGGGCGCGTAGCAGCGGTCAGGATCGATTGGCAAGCGGCGCGCGAAGGGTTACTGGCGGGAGGATGTCCTTAGTGCAGCGTATTCTTCTCTGGGCCTTCCTGGCCTCGCTGGCCGGCAGCATGGTGCTGGCGTTCGCGGATCCGAGCTGGCTTGCCATCCCCGCGATGCTGGTCGCCTGGTATCTGGCGGATCTGCTGTCCGGCGTGATTCACATGTACATGGACTATCGGCCGTGCCGCCCGGGCATGGGGCTGGACACGATCTTCTTCTACGAAGGTTCGCGTGAGAGCGAGGAGTACCAAGGGCTCTTCCGCGAGCGGATGCGGCGGCTCAACCCGTTCGAGCGCATTTCCTACGATTTCAAGAACCACCACCCGCGCCCGGATGCGTTGGGGCGGCGGCAGCTGTGGCGGCTGATCGGCTCCACCGTGATCGCCGGCGCCTTGCCGATCTCGCTTCTGGGCAATGGGGCCGCGCTGATCTGGCCGATTCCCGGCTGGTTCATGGCCGGATTCGCCACGTTTCTCGTGGGCGGGGCCTTCGCCCAGTATTTCCACGGGACGCTGCACCGGCGAGACAACCCCTGGTTCATCCGCGGCATGCGCAAGCTGGGCCTGCTGATGTCGCCGGAGGCACACCAGATCCACCACGACACGCTGAAGCGCGACTTCGCCACGAATTCCGGCTGGTCGAACCCGCTGGTCAACCGCCTGTTCCGTTTCCTGCGTTCGCAAGGGCACTTGCCCGACGCGAACCTGGAGCCGTCTTCCTGAAGGCTCAGGGCAAATTGAACGCCGGCGGATAGCGACGGCGCACGGCGGGGCCTTCGGGGGCTTCCACGGGGACCAGCAGCCGGTCGACACTGTTTTCCACCAGGATGCGCGTGGCCGATTGGCTCGCGAGGCCGCCGCGCACCAGGCACTTGGCATGGAGCACTTTCTTGAAGGCTTCGTAGAGCTTGCTGTCGGGCAGTTCGGGGCTGCGCCAGAAGCGGTCGAGCGAGGCCTGGTGCGTGATGCCCGGCACGTCGTAGACGGCATCCCCCAGCACGATGACCGGCGTTCCCGAGGCCAGCGCCAGGGTGCCCGAGGTGCTGTTCACGCATACCATGCCGATCGAATTCTCGCAGAGCGGCTGAAGATCGCCGCCGTCGATATGCATGACCCGGCCGGCCAGCCCGAAATGGGCGGCGCGGCGGCGGATCGCCGAGCGCCAGTTGCGGAATCCGACGTCGAGCGGATGCTCCTTGATCACCAGCAGCGCATCCTTGGGCGCATGGCGCGCGAAGCTGGCCAGCACGTAGTCGAGCGCCATGGCCATCGACAGGAATGGCGAGTGCGACCGTATCTGGAAGTCGCCCGAAAGCTGGAGCGGGAACAGGAAATAGCGCTTGCCGTCGATCTCGCGCAGGGTGTCCTGCGCCTGCCGCGCGCGGCGGCCCCGGAGCGAGAAGCGGCGGATCCATCCGAAGCCCTCGAGCACGATCGATCCTTGGCGATGGGTGCGATAGAACGGGAAGCGCAGCAGCAGCCGTCCGGTCACGACATTGTGGTAATGCCAGTAACTGTCGTGCGCGCGCCGGTTGAACGAGGCGGTGATCGACGGGAGATCGGGAATATCGGGAAGCCTGGCCGCCGCGGAGAGCAGGTTCTGCGGATCGCGGTCGAACGAGGAATTGCCGTTCACGCCGTCACGCTCCAGCGTCATCCAGTCGGGCCGGATATAGCCTTCCTCGAAAACGTGGAAGTGGATGCCGCGCAGGCGCGCCAGGCGCATCGCCCGCATGTGCATGGGGCGGCAGTCCCCGAACAGCACCACGTCGGTGATGCCATTTTCCTGCACGTAGCGGTCGAAAAACAGCGGCCAGTCGCGCATCAGGCCGCGATAGTCGGTCGAACCGTCCGGCCAGTCGCGCCGGTCGCCTCCGGACAGGTTGATGCGATGGACCGCCGCGCCGCGGCGGCGCAGTTCTTCGCCCAGGGCGCGGAAAAACGGGCCGGGTGGTCCCTGAAGGAACAAGAACCGGCGATCCCCAGTCGTCAGCAGCAGATGCTTCATCGCCGGGTCATCCATCCAAGCACGCGGTTCATCCTCCCTTGAACTTCCCGCAGGCGAATAAGTGCTGATCGCACGTTGGCCTGCCCGCTTGCAATCCTGTCCACCAGCGTTTCCGGCCCGCACGGCAAACGCGTGACGGGATCGAGGTAGCGGGGATAGAGGATCAGCGTAGCCGCGACCAGTTCGTCCAGCGTCCGGCGGCGGGTGCGGCGCGCGGGTACTGCCCCAAGGTCGCGCGTCAGCCCCCAGCCCGCGTAGAAGGGCACCCCGTGCGTGACGACCTCGCGCCCGCGCATCAGCGCTTCGAACCCCGCCAGCGAGGTCAGAACGTGGACGGCATCGACTTGATCCAGCAGCGCCGCGATCGAGGATGTCCGGTCGATCGTGTCGGCGAATTCCAGCGCGCGCGCGTCGGGGACATGACCCTTGCGATGGCCGGCCTCCACGTCGGGATGCGGCTTGAAGACGATATGTGCGCCAGGTTCTTCGGCGCGGGCGCGGCGCAGCAGTTCCAGATTGTCCAGCCCGCCGCCGCCGCGCAGCACCGAGCGGTCGTCTTCGACCTGCCCGGTCACGAGCACGCGCTTGCGGCCGCCGATCCGGGCACCGCCTTCGCCGTCTGCCCGCGGCGCGCGCTCCGCGTCGAGGCCGTACTTGCTGATCCCGCCCGAAACGAGCCGTTCGCGCAAGGCACCGGCCCGTTCGATGACGGCCCGGGGGATTGCCGCGGTTTCGAGAATAATTTCGAGTTCGCTGGCCTGGGCCGGGTCGAAATGGGGGCCATTGGCATCGACGACGATCGAGAGCGGCGGCACGCAATTGGCGCCGAGGCCGGTCGAGCGGATCATGCCGTCCTCGATTTCACCGATGCGGATGCCGCGCGCTTCGAGATCCGCGAGGGCCTGTGCATCGCTGCGCGCGATCCAGGCCAGCGCCAGGGAGCTTTCGGCAGGCACTTGCGCGCCCTCGGCATGGCGCACCGGGCCGCTGCCGTCCCACAGCAGGTTGTCGGCGGTGATCCGCTTCCAGCGGGCGATGCCGTAGACGCCGGCGACCTTGCGGTTGGCGTCGATCAGGGTGCGCCAGCCTGCCAGCAGTCCAATGGCTTGCGCAGGTTCGAGCCTGCCTTCGCCGAAGGGGTCGCGATAGGTCCAGCGGCCGATTTCGCGGGCTGCGACGGCGTCCAGCGCCGCGGGATCCGAAAGCGCGGCGAAGCGCCCGGCCCCTAAGGGTGCGACCTTGCACCCGCAGAGGGCGGCGACCAGCAGCAGCTCGTCTTCGGCATCGGCTATCACTAGCGAGGCCGATGCGCAGGCGGTCCAGGGGTCGCCGTCCGACGGGAGAGAAGGGAGGTTTTCGAGGCTGACAATCGCGCCGCGCGCGGCCGCGCGTTCCGTCAGCCCAAGGTCTCCCAGATGTCTCGTGACTTCGCCGGCTGCCGCGGTGCCGGATGCGGAGGCCAGAACGTCGCGGCCTTCGGGCAGCACAGCGGGGGCTCCCCAGAACGTACTGCCGACGCGGGCCTGGCGCAGAAGCGAGGACAGGTCCGTCGCGGCGGGGGCCTCTCCGGGAGCGGGCTGAGCCAGGGGCGGTGCGCGGTGGCCCGGGAACGGCGGGATGCGCAGGAACGGGGTTGCCGTCATGCCGCCTCGACCGTCAGTGCCAAGGTTTCGCCCAGGCTTTCCAGCTGGCGCGCCGTACGGTCCCAGATGCCCGGATCGACGGCGGCGATCAGGCCCTCGCGCCGGTCGTCGCAGCGATAGGGGGTGCCGTCGGGCCGGGCGGCCCGGCCGCCTGCTTCATTGAGGAACAGCACGCCTGCGGCATGGTCCCAGGGGAGCGTGCGGGTGAACAGCGTGATGTCGTTCTCGCCCCCGGCGATGCGGGGGTACTGGTCGGCAGCGCAGCGCGGGCTGTCGATCACTTCGGCGCCTTCGGCCAATTCGGCGAGCAGTCGGGCGCGCCGGTCGGGGTCGGGAAGGAGGCGCGTCACGGCCATTACCGGGCGCGCGCGCGCTGCAGGAGCGGTGCGAAAAGCCAGGCCGTCGATGGTGGCGCCCTGGCCGGACAGGGCGGCGCAGAACCGGCCGGACAGGGGATCGAGTATCCAGCCGCCGACCGGAATGCCGTTGTCCGCCAGCGCCACCAGTAGCCCGAAGGGCCCGGTGCCCGCCGCGAAATTGGCAGTGCCGTCGAGCGGATCGACGATCCAGCACGTTCCGGCGCCGAGCCTGTCGAGCAGATCCGGCTGGTGATGCACGGCCTCTTCACCCACCACATGAGCGCCGGGGATCAGGCCGGCGAGGCGTTCGCTCAGGATCGCCTCGCATTCGCGGTCTGCGGCGGTAACCGGTTCGCTGCCACCATTGCCTTCGCGCTTGTCGGCCACGAGCGCGGCGCCCGCCGTGCCGAAGCGCGGCATGACGGCGAGGCGCGCTGCGTCGCGCATCGCCTGCTCGACGGCAGGCGTAAGGCTTTGGTTCATGATCAGCGTGCCTCGATGGCGTGTGATCGCCCAGTTACCAATGGCCGAACTCTCCATGCGTATCGACACGAACCGAGGTGTAGGGAAGCTGAACGTGATCGAGCACGGAGTAGGCGGCCTTGCCGAAGCGCGACTGCGAATTGCCCCAGAACAGCTCGCCCAGGTTCAGACCGACGCCGAAGAACAGGTGCCGCTTGGGCTCGATGCCCTTTTCCCGGTCGCTGTTGAGGAAGTCGGTGGCGTAATAGCCGACCTGGAGGTCCAGGAACCGCAGCGGCGTCTTCTGCAGGCCTTCGAAGCCCGCGCCCTTGAGCGAGAGCATGAAGCGCTGCTGGGCGTAGTGTTCCTTGCCGACGTGGCTGTAGATCTGGTCGTTCGGCATGATCTCGATCTTGAAGGCGATCTTTTCCTTCAGGCCGGGAATCGTGTTGCGCAGCACCGAGAGCGTCGCGCCGGTCAGGTTCATCGCGATGTCCTGCATCGAGTAGCCGCTGTCGGGCTCAATGGCGTCGGACACTTCGTTGAGCGCCATCAGGCCCGCGGCCAGCACGCCGGCCGTGACGGCGTCGCCTTCCGAGGCATTGGTGTTCTTGTGAAGGCGGGCATGAAGAATGTCCGCGATCAGGTAAGTGTTGAAGGCATGGGTCAGCTTGTCCATGCCGATGCTGGTCGTATCCTTGCCGAACCAGCCTTCGTCCTTGAAGTGGAACGGGGCGGTTTTCTTCGTCAGCTTGGGGATCGTCTGCACGCCCATGTAGACGGCCAGGACCGCCAATTCGGTCGTGATCGTGCCCGCCTGCTTGAAGAAGCCGCGGTACTGGGCATATTCGCGCGGAACGTGGCCGGTGCCGTTGAGGCTGACGCCGGGGGGCAGCGATGCGGCCGGGCCGGAAACCACCTGGTTCGTGGGGCCATAGACATCGGCCGGCGCGGCCGGCTCGGGCTCCAGGGCGGCAGGCGGCAGGGTCGTCAGGTCCGGCACCGCGCGGGGTGAAGAGATGTCGGCCAGGTTCCACCGCGAGACGGCGACGAGCTGCGGATCATTTCCGTCGCAAGACGCGGCACTGCCGATGCAGCTGGACGCCGTGATCGGGCCGGCGGCAAGCGCCTGATCCTCGATCCGACCCGTCGGAGCCGAAAAACCGGCCTCCGGAAGGGCTGCCGTGCCGCCGAACGCATCTGCCCAGGCGGGAGTGGCCGGCAGGCAGGCGGCCAGCGCCAGAACCGCCCGGCCGCGGGAACCCATCCTCATGTATCGTCTTACCCTGAAAAGTTATGCCATTTACCAGCCAAGGACATTCGACGATCCGAGGACCACGAAATCAGTTGCCAGCGACCTGTCAAAGGGGCCATTGCGAAGCCCTCCGAAATCGGTAGCCCTCTTCATATGATTGTTCTCAAGCCGGTCAAGTCGTTACTCATGCTACCTGTCTGGATCCTCCAGCTCGGCACCACTGCAAAGAGTTTTCTCGACAATCCGCTTCTGGGTTCGCGGCGATTGAACGGTTGGGGCCTGCACCGGGCGCGGGTGAAAGTGGCCGGGGCGCTGTGCAGCTGGCGACGGGCGCGCCTTGCGGGGAAAGTGCGGAAGGACTGGCGCGAGGCTTTCGACCGCGACGGTTTCGTCGCCATCGAGAATGTCATTCCGGCCGAAGAGTTTGCGGCGCTGCGCCAGGCGATCCTGGCATACGAGGGTGAAGCGCGCGAAATGCGGCAGGGCGATGCGATCACTCGCCGCCTCGCCGTCGATCCCGCGATGCTCCGGGTCATTCCCGCGCTGCGCCGCCTGCTCGACCGCGACGATCTCAAGGCGCTGTTCCACTATGTCGCCGGTTTTCGCATCGCACCGCTGCATTATATCCAGACCATCGTGACGCACGACGCCAGCAACGAGGCGGACCCGCAGGAATCGCTTCATGCCGATGCCTTCCACTCATCGCTGAAATCCTGGCTGTTCCTGAATGCGGTCACGGCCGACGAAGCGCCTTTCACCTTCGTGCCGGGATCGCACCGGTTGACCGCGGCGCGGCTGGACTGGGAATATCGCCGGAGTCTTGCCGATCCGCGCGCGATCGACCGGCTGTCCGCGCGCGGTTCGCCGCGGGTGCGGGCGGGGGACCTTGCCGAGATGGGCCTGCCCGCGCCGCGGCCGCTGGCCGTTCCCGCCAATACCTTGGTGGTGGCCGATACCCTGGGCTTCCACGCGCGCGGCGATTCGGTTCGGGCGATCGAGCGTGTCGAGATCTGGTCCTATTGCCGCCGCAATCCCTTTGTGCCTTGGCTGGGAGGCGATCTTCTCAGCCTTCCGGGCCTTGCCGAGCGCCGCGTCGGCTGGCTCTGGTCCTTGCGCGATCGGTTCGAGAAAGTTGCTGGGCAGCCCTGGCGCAGTGTCGGAATAAGGCGCGCGGTAGATTCGTTAGACTGATCCGCCTGCACTTCCTTGCCTCGGAACTGTCACGATTAAATTTCGTCAACTATATGTGACTTCTACCTGTCGGCGCTTGTGCGGAATTTGCGGCAGATCGAGCAATTCAGGGATTATGTGGGGTTTACATAGGGTGGTGTGCTGCGTAGCACAAATTCGCGGACTATGCCGGCGTCTAACAGTACATGTCAGGACTGTGGCGTTGTGCAGTGCGGCCAGCAAGGTGTAGGCGATGCGCAGCAATCGAAAGCACGCGAGCAGGGGGGTAAAGTTGTCGAATTCGGTCGTCCCGATAACAGTCGGGGCAAGCAATCTCATTATATCCAGAGCACGCGAAGTCATCGACATCGAAGCACGCACTCTGGATAGCCTGGCCGCATCGCTGGGCGCGAGTTTCACCAAAGCCTGCCAGCTTCTCGCCAGCGCCACTGGACGGATCGTCGTGGCTGGCGTCGGCAAGTCCGGGCATATCGGCCGCAAGATCGCCGCGACCCTCTCGGCAACCGGCTCGCCCGCCATGTACCTTCACCCCGGTGAGGCCGCCCACGGCGATCTCGGCATGGTGGTGGAGGGTGACGTGATCCTCGCCATTTCCAATTCCGGCAACACTGCCGAGCTGCAGGTCCTGTTCGACCATGCGGAGCGCTGCGAAATTCCGGTGGTCGGCATGACGTCTCATGCCGATTCGCTGGTGGAACGCCGCTCGGACATCTGCGTGTTGCTGCCGGTCGCGACCGAGGCCTGTCCCTCGAATATCGCGCCCACCAGCTCGACCACGCAGCAGCTGGCACTGGGCGACGCCATCGCCATGGTGCTGATGGACATGCAGGGCGTCTCGAAGGAGAGCCTCAAGGCGCTTCATCCGGGTGGTTCGATCGGCCTGCGTCTCGCTTCGGTCAGCCAGCTCATGCACGGCACCGACAAGCTTCCGCTCGTCGACCTCGACCTGCCGATGGACGGCGTCATCACGTGCATGACGTCCATGGGCTTCGGCATTGCCGGCGTCGTCGATCCGGCCGGACGCCTTGCCGGGATCATCACCGACGGTGACTTGCGCCGCCACTTCAAGGTGCTGGACCAGGTCTGCGCGCGCGACGTCATGACGCCGCGCCCCAAGATGCTGCGGGCGGACATGGCGGCGGAGGATGCCCTCCGTTTCCTCAACGATGCGCAGATCACATGCGCTTTCGTGGTCGGCGAAGACGGCCCGCGCTGCGCGGTGGTAGAGGACGAGATGGTGGCCACGATCAACCAGATCCCGGTTGGCATCATCCACCTGCACGATTTCCTTCGCACCGGGCTCAGCTGAACCTCCGTGACATCCCCGAATAGCGGCAACAGTTTTGCCATCATCATCCCTGCGCGCTTCGCGTCGAGCCGGTACCCCGGTAAGCCGCTGGTTCGCCTGGCCGGCGCCACCGGCGAGGAACGCAGCCTGATCCGCCGCAGCTGGGATTGCGCCATGGGCGTTCCCGGCGCGGCCGGCGTCTGGGTCGCCACTGACGACGACCGGATCTCCGCCGAAGTGGAGAGCTTCGGCGGGCAGGTCGTCATGACGTCGCCCGATTGCGCCAACGGCACCGAACGCTGCGCGGAAGCCATTGCCACGCTTGGGCCGGTCGCCGATGTCGTCGTGAACCTTCAGGGCGATGCGCCGCTTTCTCCCGCAGGTGTGGTCCCCGCGCTGGTCGAGCGCCTTTCGGCAGATCCGGAGGCCATCATGGCCACCCCCGCCGTGCGCGCCTCACGTACCGTTTACGAACATCTGGTCCAGGACCAGGCCGAGGGCCGGGTCGGCGGCACCACCGCCGTGATCGACGGCCGCGGCCGGGCGCTTTACTTCTCCAAGCGCGTGCTGCCCTATCTTCCGGCAGAGGCCGCCGCGCGGGAATTCCCGCCGGTCCACCTGCACCTCGGTCTCTATGCCTACCGCCGCGCCGCGCTGGAGCGCTACGTCGCCGCGCCGCCTTGCGAGCTGGAACTGCTGGAAGGCCTGGAACAACTGCGCTTCCTCGACCTTGGCCTGCCGGTCTCGGTCGTCACGCTCGATCCGCTGTCCTGGGATGCGATCGAGCTGAACAACCCGGGCGACAAGCCAGTGATCGAACGCATCCTCAAGGAACGCGGCATCGCCTGAAGGCGATTGCCGAAGGGGGCGGCGCCGCGAAGCAGCCGCCCTGTTTTCCTCAATCCCGGTTTCGCTTAGCCCCGGTTTCGTTCAATCCCGGTTTCGCTCAATCAATGTCGAGGGGCGGGAAGGCCTTGACCAGGCGGTCGATGGCCTGGACCTGTTCGAGATAGGCGCGCAGCCGGCCGAGCGGCAAGGCGCAGGGGCCATCGCAGAGCGCCTTGTCCGGATCGGGGTGCGCTTCCAGAAACAGCCCGGCGATACCGAGGGCCATGCCCGAACGGGTGAGGGCGGCAGCCTGCGTTCGGCGACCGTCGGCGCTGTCGACCCGGCCGCCCGGGCGTTGCAGCGCATGCGTCGCATCGAACACCACCGGTGCCATGGCCTTCATCTCGTCCATTCCCAGCATGTCGACGACGAGGTTGTTGTAGCCGAAGGAGGAACCGCGCTCGCACAGCAGCACGCGGCCATTGCCGGCCTCTTCGCATTTGCGGATGATGTGGCGCATCTCCTGCGGGGCGAGGAACTGCGGCTTCTTCACGTTGATGACCTTGCCGGTGCGGGCCAGGGCGACGACGAGGTCGGTCTGGCGGGCGAGGAAGGCCGGGAGCTGGAGAATATCGGCGACTTCCGCCACGGCCTCCGCCTGGAACGGTTCGTGCACGTCTGTCAGCACGGGCACGCCGAAGCGGTCCTTCACTTCGGCGAGGATCTTCATTCCTTCGTCCAGACCCGGACCCCGGAAGGACGAGATGGACGAGCGGTTCGCCTTGTCGAAGCTGGCCTTGAACACATAAGGAATGCCAAGCTCGCCGGTGACCCGCACGAATTCGGCGGCAACGTCCATCACCGCCTCGCGGCTTTCCATGACGTTCATGCCCCCGATCAGCACGAATGGCCGGTCGTTGGCGAAAGTCAGGTCGGGAAGCAGGGTAACGGAGGGAATCATGGCGTGGCTCGGTCCTCGTCGATCGGGAGAGAGGCCGTCGCCGGGCAGGCCGCCGCCGTCAAGGCGTTTCCGGCTTTCAGGCCCCAGAACCGGCGCGATACGCCATCGCCGCACTCTCCGGCCTGCCTGTCCCGAGGGCCGTTTGGGCGAGCTGCCGTGTCATCTGGGGCTATCGCGTGATGAAGGCTTCGCGGCGGCTGAAATGACGGCTATTCAGGGCGGCGTAACAGTCGCACCCGCCGTCACGAGGATAACACCATGCCCCACCCCTTAGGCATCGACAGCCGCACGGTCGCGGGGATGGGACCGCTCGAACATGTCCGCCTGGCGGGCGAAATGGGCTGCAAGGCGGTGTCGATGGGCCTGCAGCAGGAGGCCGGGCGGAGCGAGGGCTACGCAGCCTGGTCGCTGCGCGAGGATGCGGCCCTGCGGCGCGAAGCCCAGGCCGCGCTGGCGGACGCCGGCCTGCGCATCGGCCTGGGCGAGGGCATCAATGGATCGGCAACTCGCCCGCCCGAGGACCATGCCGCGGACATGGACATCTTCGCCCGGCTCGGCACCCGCCGCATCGGCGCCCGCGACAACGGGCTCGAACGGGAACATGCCTTCGACTACATGGCCCGCCTGGCCGAAATGGCGCGTGAGCGCGACATGGACTTCGGCTTCGAATTCTCTCCTGTCATGACCGTTCGCACGCTTCGCGAAGCCCTGGCTCTCGTGGCGCATATCGGCGAGGATCGGGTGAGCGTGACGGTCGACGCATTGCATTTCTTCCGCGCGGGCGGGGTGGCGCGTGAACTGGCGGAACTCGACGCCGCGCTGATCGGCCATGTCCGCCTTTGTGACGCCGCGCTCAAGGCCCTCGGCGATCATGCCGAGGAAGCCGAGCGCGGCCGCCTGATTCCGGGCGAGGGCGAACTGCCCCTTCGCGAATTCGTGGATGCCCTCCCGCGCGGCAAGACGCTGGGCCTGGACCTTTCGCTTCCGCAGGCGGCGCTGGGGGTGGACGCCGCGCGGGACTATCTCGTGGAAGTGGTCGCCCGCACGAGGGCGCTGCTGGCCTGAACGGCGCGCCGGGCTGGTTCTCGACGGATCACCGGCTGTCGGCCAGGATCATTTCCGCGCCTTTTTCCGCGATCATCATGGTCGGCGCATTGGTGTTGCCGGACGTGATGGTGGGCATCACCGAGGCATCGATCACGCGCAGGCCCTCCACCTGGAGAACGCGCAAGCGGGCATCGACCACGCTGCCCATCGCCGCGGTACCGACCGGGTGGAAGATGGTGGTGCCGATCGCGCCGGCTGCGCTGCGCAAGTCTTCCTCGCTCGCGCGTTCGGGGCCGGGCCGCAGTTCTTCCGGGGCATAGCGGGCGAGGGCGGGCCGGGCGACGATCTCGCGCGTGAGGCGGATCGACTGGGCCGCGACGGCACGGTCCTCTTCGGCAGAGAGATAGTTCGGGCGTATGCTCGGCGCGGCGGCGGGATCGCGGCCGGTCACATGCGTGCTGCCGCGACTTTCCGGCCGCAAGTTGCAGACGCTGGCGGTGAAGGCCGGGAAGGGGTCGAGCGCGCCGCCGAACGCTTCGAGGCTGAGCGGCTGTACGTGGTATTCCAGGTTCGGCGTGGCATAGCGGGCGTGGCTGCGGGTGAAGACGCCAAGCTGGCTCGGCGCCATGGCCATCGGACCGCTGCGGCTGAGCGCATATTCCAGGCCGATCAGCGCCTTGCCCATCAGATTGGCAGCGCGCTGGTTGAGCGTGGACACCCCCGTCACCCGCCAGGCGCAGCGCAGTTGCAGGTGGTCCTGCAGGTTCTCCCCCACTTGCGGCAAGTAGCGCAGAGCGGTGATGCCATGGCCGGAAAGCCGGTCTCCATCGCCGATGCCGCTGCGTTCGAGGATCGCCGGCGAACCGATGGCGCCTGCCGAAAGCACGACTTCGCCGCGCGCGCGGGCGGTTCTGGGCTGGCCGCCCACCGTATAGGCGACGCCGACGGCGCGGCCGTCCTCGATCAATACGCGCTCGACGCTGGCACCGGTCTCCACCTTGAGGTTGGCGCGGCTTCTTACCGGCTTGAGAAAGGCATCCGATGCGCTCCAGCGCCAACCCCGGCGCTGCGTGACCTGGAAGAAGCTGGATCCTTCGTTGTCGCCCCGGTTGAAATCGGGCACCGCGGGGATGCCCTGCTGGCTGCAGGCCTCGCGAAAGGCTTCGAGGATGTCCCAGCGCAGCCGCTGCTTCTCCACGCGGATTTCGCCGCCGCTGCCGTGAAACGCGCTGGGGCCTTCGTAATGATCTTCGGCGCGAGTGAAGTAGGGAAGGACCTCGTCCCAGCTCCAGCCCTCGTGACCGGCCTGCCGCCACTGGTCGTAGTCGGCGGCCTGGCCGCGCATATAGATCATGCCGTTGATCGAGGAACTGCCGCCCAGCACGGCTTCGGCCTCGGTGGACAGGCACCAGTCGGTACGGGGATTGCCGATGCAATAGAGATAGCCGACGGGGACGCGAATCCAGAGGTAGTCGTCCTTGCCGCCCGCTTCCAGCAGCAGCACCCGGCGGCGCGGGTCCGCGCTCAGCCGATTGGCAAGGACACAGCCCGCGCTTCCACCGCCGACGACGATGTAATCGAATTCTCCCATCACCAAGGGCTAGGCCGCGATTTCCCCGCGATCAAGCATTCCGCGAATCGCGCCGTAAACCCGCTCCGGCGATGCTGGAAAGGATGCGCCCGGCAGGGTTTCCGAAGCGTGTCGTTAAATTTCTGCAACGGACTGTCTTCCGTTCGGGACATGGCGAATACACCCGCCACCGAGACGGAGTATTCGGACGAGTAGAGGATGACGCGAAGGCGCCGTCCATACGAGGGCCGTCGGTGCAAGGGATCGATTGTTCGTCGGGGGGCGAGAGATCGATCCGGGGCGGGAGCGCAGCATGAACCCATGCCGCGCTCGGGACACGCTTCCATCGGCGGCTCATTTTTTCACGCACATCTTCGGCGATGTCCGGTTTCGGGCGAATTTTTTCGGCCGAATTCCAGAGGCCGGAGCGGGGTTCAGGGCGCCTCCAGATGGAAGCGCCCCACGTCACGCTTCAGGGTGAAGATTGCGCCGGGGCTTCCTGCTGGGCGCCTGCGGGCGCGAGATGATCGGGGTTGGGGCGGCTCCAGACGCCGATCGACAGCCAGAGAATGACGATGGCGATGGCGAACACGCCGAAGATTGCTGCCAGGATATGCGGAAGGATCGGCAAGGCGGCATCGCCGCCGCGCCGCAGGTCGCCGTCCTGAGCATGTATCGTTGTGGAATGCGTCGTAGTGGAAAGGCCCGTCCGCGCGGGATGGGATTCGGCCTTGTCGGCCCCTGCCGCAAAAGCTGTGTCCTGCATTCCTGTCTTCCTCTCCATGAGGATCCTGCGCCGCCACAAGGCAACGTCGGTCCTTCTCGTTTCTCCCGAGCACAGATCAGGACAAGTCGGCCCGTCAGGCAAGCAAATTCGGCAGGGTCAGTTGCCGAGTGCGTGCTCCTCGGCGGTCACGGGATGTCCCTGGGACGGCGGCTGGTCCCACCAGGCGCGCGAAATCCAGATCGCGGACATCGCCAGAATCGCCAGAATGAGGCTGGCCAGCAGTACATAGCGGACGATATGCGGCGTGCTGCCCGAACGGGCTTCGTCTTCGTCCAGATGAACTTCATCACCGACGCGTTGCATCTCGGCTCTCCCGTGGCCCGACAGCTTTGGGAGCGGCTCTGCGGCCGCCGTGCAATAAGGGCCAGTAAAGGAAACGCGCTGGCGGTGCTTCGGGTTCCCGAACGAGCGAAGCGCTAGGGATCCGGCGCGGTGCCGAGGAGCTGGAGCGTCCGTTCGTCCCGCTTGCCCTGGAAGAACCCATCGAGCGCGCGACCGAAACGCGCTTCGCCGCCGGCCGCTTCGAACAGCGTCATGGCGCTGCGAAACTTAATGGCATCGAGAGCGCCCAGGATCTCGGCCGCGCTGCGTTTGCCGAGCCAGTCCAGCATGATCTCGGTGCATTCATCGAGACGGGCGCCGAGAATTGGATGGGCCAGATAGGCGCGGGCCTCGCTCAGGTCTGAAATGGCGTAGAACTGCGAGGTTTCGCTTTGTCCCAGGCCGGCCACTTGCGGGAAGATGTACCAGATCCAGTGGCTGCGCTTGCTGCCGTGTTCCAGCTCCGCGATCACGCGGGCATAGTCGCGGGACTGGGCCTCGACGAAGCGCGCCAGCCCCGCCACGGGTCAACTTCCGGCCTTGCCTGCGGCCGGCTCGGGGCTCTGGACGCCGGGTTGGGACTGGGGATCGACATCGCCCCGCTGCACGGCTTCGCGGGTGTCGGCGGCGCCGCCGGTATCGTCCGGGGCCTTGACCGCGCCGAAGATCCAGATCGCGGACATGGCGGCAATGGCCAGGACCAGGCTGACAAGCAGGACGTAGCGGACGACATTGGGCGTCGCGCCGGCACGGGCTTCGGTCTTTTCGACGTGAACTTCCTCGCCGCGGGTATCCATGGGCATCTCCCGGTTTCCGGCCCGATCTTCGATCGCTTCAGGCCGATGTTCCAGGGATCAACGCCCCATCGCCCCTGCCGTTCCGAGGGAGCCGGATGCAGAAAGGGGCCGGACGCGCTGGCATCCGGCCCCTTTCGGACGGGATCGGTGAAGCGATCAGTCGCGCAGCAGCTCGTTGATGCCGGTCTTCGAGCGGGTCTGTGCGTCCACGGTCTTGACGATCACGGCGCAGTAGAGCGACGGGCCGGGGGTGCCGTCAGGCAGCGGCTTGCCGGGCAGCGAGCCGGGGACCACCACCGAGTAGGGCGGAACCTTGCCGATGTGGATTTCGCCGGTCGCGCGGTCGACGATCTTGGTCGACGCGCCCAGGAACACGCCCATCGAGATCACCGCGCCTTCGCCGACGACGACGCCTTCGGCCACTTCCGAACGGGCGCCGATGAAGCAGTTGTCCTCGATGATGACCGGGCCGGCCTGCAGCGGCTCAAGCACGCCGCCGATGCCGACGCCGCCCGAGATGTGGACGTTCTTGCCGATCTGCGCGCAGGAGCCGACGGTCGCCCAGGTGTCGACCATGGTGCCCTCGCCCACATAGGCGCCGATGTTCACGAAGCTGGGCATCAGCACCACGTTCTTCGAGATGAAGGTGCCGCGGCGGGCAACGGCGCCCGGGACGACGCGGAAGCCGGCCTTGCGGAAGTCTTCGTCGACCCAGCCTTCGAACTTCACCGGCACCTTGTCGAATGCAGGCGCGCCGCCGGCGCCGTGGGCGACGGGGGCGTTGTCGTTCAGGCGGAACGAGAGCAGCACGGCCTTCTTCAGCCACTGGTTGACCTTCCAGCCACCCTGACCGTCCGGCTCGGCGACGCGGGCCGCGCCCGATTCGATCAGGCCCAGCGCTTCGTCCACCAGCTTGCGCACGTCGGCGCTGGCGGGGGTGACGGTGTCGCGCGCATCCCAGGCGGCTTCGATCGCGGTTTCGAGTTCGGACATGTTCGCGTCTCCGGAAAGGTCGTTCAGATTTTCTGTTCCGGGCGCGCGTAGAGCCTGCGGTGGGCGAGGACAAGTAAGAAGGGCGCGCGGGACATAAGGCCGGCGCTCTCCGGGCAGGCGGGCGGCGGTTTCGGGCTCCGCCTCAGCGGACCGGCGAAAGCTGGGCGGAATCGATGTGCCAGCGCAGTTGCCCGGGCGTGGCCCCGTCCACACCGTTGACGCGGCGCAGGACGTACTTGCCGCGGAAGCGCTGGCTCGATCCGTCGTCCAGCGTTGCGTCCACCGTGACAGGCACCGTCTGGTAGACCGAGCCGGCCCCGGCGTCGCCGGGCTCCATCGCGCCGATGGCGACATGGGTGGCGCGGGTATGGGCGAAGCCGGCCGTGAACTGCGCCATCGTCTGGCGCGGCGGGCCGTCGTCGCCCCACTGCTGCCAGGCCGTCCCGAAGTCGCGGGCATTGAGCGCGGAGTAATAGCGCTCGACCACCGCGGCGGCGGCTTCCTTGCTCTTGGGCGCGGGGCGGCAGCCCGGCATGGGATCCCCCTTCGAATCGAACAAGGCGCAGCTGCGGGCGATCTCGTCCTCGATCATCGCGCAGCTGTTGGCGACATTGCAGGGAGGGCGTGTGGCCGGGGAGACGTTGCGGCACAGGTCCGCGCGGCGCTGGGCGGCGGTGGCGCCCAGTTCTTCCGCGCAGGAGAGCGGGCCGGAGCGCTGGGCCGCGCCGTTTTCCGCCAGCGCGGTCGGCGATCCAGCAGGCGAGGCCGATGGGGAGGCCGAGGTCGTGGCCGAGGCGCTTGCGGGGCCTTGCGGGTCCGAAGCAACCTCTTGCGAGTCCGGCTGCCGATCGGGCGCGGCGTTGCAGGCACCCAGCATGAGCAGGCCCGCCAGGGGCAGGCCCGACAGGCAGAGCGACCGGATCGCGGACTTTCGTGGCGGCATCATCGCTCTCTCCCGTGGCGCGCCCGAGCAGGGCCAGTTCCACATCTACGCGCCAGACGCCCGCAGGTGCCCGAACGAACGGGAAAAAATGCCGGACCGCCTGCTGGGCAGGGCGCGGAGAGGCAGCGGCGCGGCGCGCGGTTGCCCGTCACCCTCGCTGCTTTCCCGAAACCGCGATCAGGGCGTCATCAGCTCGCGGACGAAGCCGATCAGGCCGGTCTGGCGCGCGCGGCGCATGCGTTCCGCGGCGAGGATCTTCTTCACTTTCTCGAAGCAGGCTTCGATATCGTCATTGACGACGACATAGTCGTAGCCATCCCAGTGGCTGATTTCCGAGCGTGCACGTTCCATACGAGCGGCGATCACGTCCATCGAATCGGTGCCCCGGCCGGTAAGGCGGCGGCGCAGTTCGTCGATGCTCGGCGGCAGCAGGAACACGCGCACGACGTCGCGCTCCAGCTTCTGGTAGAGCTGCTGCGTGCCCTGCCAGTCGATGTCGAAGAGATAGTCCTGCCCGTCCTTCAGCCCGGCTTTCACCTGGGCCTTGGGCGTGCCGTAGCTGTGGCCGAAGACATGCGCCCATTCGAGGAACTCGCCTTCGTCCACCATGCGGTCGAACTCGGCCTGGCTGACGAAGAAGTAGTCCTTGCCGTCCACCTCACCCGGGCGGGGTTTGCGGGTGGTGCAGGACACCGAGTTGCAGATGTGCGAATCGTGCTCAAGCAGCATGCGCGAGATCGTCGTCTTGCCGGCGCCGGAAGGCGAGGACATGATGAGCATGAGGCCGCGCCGGGCGAGCGTGTCGGCGGGATTGTCCGGAGAATTGACCATGTGCCCCGATGCCGCCGCCGGGCGCGCAAATCAAGGGGTGAGGTGAAGCAGAGGATCGCGGAGCGAGCGGAGAGCCCTTCGCCCCGGATCAGGTCATTCTAGAATGTCGGGCACCAAGCCGGTTTCGTCTTCGCCGTCCTCGGCCATGTCCTGGATCTCGGCTTCGCCCTTGACGCTGGCCTTGCGGGCGCGGCTGCGGTCGTAGAGCGTCTTGGCCGCCAGTCCGCCGATCACCAGCGCCGCGCCGGGCGCGGAGCCCAGGGCCACGCGGGCAATGGCGGTATGGAGCATGGACTGGGTGAAGGAACGGCCGCGCAGGATCTGCTTGGCCTTTTCCGGGGTGTAGCGCTTGCCCAGCAGTGCGTGCTCGACCGCCCGGCGCGCGAAGAAAGTGCCGCTGCGCAGGGCGATGTCGGCAATGGCCAGGTTGGTGGCCGTGCTGGGGCTGGGCCCCCGCAAGGTGTTGGCGCGGGCGCGGGCCTTGGCGGCCGTGTTCTTGACCGCCGCTCCGGCCTTGCTCACGCCGCTGCCGACGCTTTTGCCGACTTTCTTCGGAACCGAGGTGACGCCCATGGACCTTGCTTTCCCGGGCCTTCTCCTGCCCGCCTTACTTCTTCTTGCCGAAATCGACCGAAACGACGTTCGATCCATCCTCGCTGGGAGTAATGCGCGAAGCAACGTCGCGTTCCGAATCGTTCTCGGGCGCGGAAAGCTCGTCTTCCTCGTCGTCGTCGGACATGGCCTGGAACTGCAGGCCGAAATCGACGGCCGGATCCACGAAAGCGGTGATCGCGGCGAAAGGGATCACCAGCTTGGACGGGAGCTGGTTGAAGCTCAGGCTAACGGTAAAGCCGTCTTCGCGCACCGCCAGGTCCCAGAACTTGTTCTGGAGGACGATGGTCATTTCGTCCGGGAACCGCGCCCGCAGCTCGGCAGGGATCGAGACCCCCGGCGCTCCGGTCTTGAAGGTGATATAGAAGTGGTGCGTACCCGGCAGCATGCCATTGCTGGCTTCCACCTGGCCTAGCACCCGGCCCACAACGGCGCGCAGGGCCTCCTGCACGATCTCATCGTAGGGGATCAGGCTGTCTTGTGGCGTATCGTTCATCGCGCCCTTGGTGCTCATGCTTCCGGTGCCGGTCAAGCGTGTTCAAGCGTAAAATAACACGTTCCGACGGGTTTTCCCTAGGTCGTTTGTGCCGGGCGTGAAAAATCGCCGCGACCAAAGATTACCTGAGAAACGCTTTTCGCGCACACTTGGTGCCGGGCGGAATTGATTCCCTGACATAGCGGGCTATAGGCCCTTGGCATGCGCACTGCCTCGATCACCCGCAAGACTCACGAGACCGACATCGCCGTGGAGGTCAACCTCGACGGCACCGGGGCCTATCAGGTTTCCACCGGAATCGGCTTCCTCGACCATATGATCGAGCAGTTCAGCCGCCATTCGCTGATCGACATCGCCTGCCGCATCAAGGGCGATCTCCATGTGGACCAGCACCACACCACCGAAGACAGCGCCATCGCCATCGGCCAGGCCATCAGCCAGGCCCTAGGCGACCGCGCGGGCATCGGCCGCTATGGTGACGTTCATTCGCCCATGGACGAGGCCCTGAGCCGCGTTTCTCTGGATATTTCGGGCCGCCCCTACCTGGTCTGGAAGGCCGGCTTCACGCAGGACAAGCTGGGCGAGTTCGATACCGAGATGGTCGAGCACTGGTTCCACTCGATCGCGCAGGCCGTGGGCATCACCCTGCACATCGAACTCCTCTACGGTTCCAACAACCACCACATCTGCGAAGGCATCTTCAAGGGCTTCGCGCGCGCGATGCGCACCGCGGTGGAACTTGACCCGCGCAAGGGCGGGGCGATTCCTTCCACCAAGGGCATTCTCGGACAGGACACGCTTTGATGGCCAGCTTCATCATCTCGCTTCGCTACACCGCCCCCGTCGAGGAAGTGGACGGCCTGCTGGCCGATCATGTCGCCTGGCTTCGCGCGAATCATGCGGCGGGCCATTTCCTCGGCTGGGGCCGCAAGGTTCCGCGTGACGGCGGGCTCATCCTGGCGAAGGGCAGCAATCGCAACGAGGTGGAAATCCTCGCCGCCGCCGATCCTTTCGTGGCGGGCGGCGTGGCCGAGTTCGAAGTGATCGAATGGGCGCACGGCTTCCTTGACGACAGCGTCGCCGGGCTCGCCGGATGACGGCAGGCCGGCCGATCCTGGCGCTGATCGACTACGGCGCGGGCAATCTGCACTCGGTGGCCAATGCCCTGCGCGCGGCCGGGGCCGAAGACGTCGCGATCACGGCCAATCCGGACGTGGTGCGCGCGGCGGACCGTATCGTCCTGCCCGGTGTCGGCTCCTTCCGCGCCTGTGCCGAGGGTCTCTGGGGCATTCGCGGCATGGTGGAGGCGATGACCGAGCGCGTCCATGTCGGCGGGGCGCCGTTCCTCGGCATATGCGTGGGCATGCAGCTGCTGGCCACGCGCGGGCTGGAACACGGGGTGACGCGCGGGCTCGACTGGATCGGCGGCCAGGTCCAGCGCATCGAGCGTACCGACCCTGCGATCAAGATCCCGCACATGGGCTGGAACGACGTTTCGCTCGGCCGCAAGGACCCGGCACAGGGCCTGATCGAGCCGGGCGAGGCCTATTTCCTGCATTCCTACCACTTCCAGCCCGACGACGGCGCGCATGTGGCGGCCATGACCGACCATGGCGGCGGCCTGGTCGCGGCCGTGGCGAAGGACAATATCGTGGGCGTGCAGTTCCACCCCGAAAAGAGCCAGGCCTACGGCCTCGCGCTGCTTTCCCGTTTCCTCGAATGGAAGCCCTGAGATGATCGTTTTTCCCGCCATCGACCTCAAGCAGGGCCAGGTCGTGCGCCTTGCCGAAGGCGACATGGACCGCGCCACCGTCTATGGCGACAATCCCGCCGCGCAGGCCATGCTCTTCGCCGAAGCGGGTTCGCAATATCTCCATGTCGTCGATCTCGACGGCTCCTTTGCGGGCCGGGCGGAGAACCGCGAGGCGGTGGAAGCGATCCTCGAAGCGTTCCCCGGCCATGTCCAGCTCGGCGGCGGCATTCGCACGCGCGAGGCGGTGGCCGGCTGGTTTGACCTCGGCGTTTCGCGCATCGTGATGGGCACGGCCGCGCTGAAGGACCCGCAGTTCGTCAAGGACATGGCGCGCGAATATCCCGGCGGCATCGTCGTCGCGGTGGACGCGCGCGACGGCATGGTCGCGACCGAGGGCTGGGCGGAAGTGTCCGACGTCTCGATCGTGGACATGGCCCGACGCTTCGAGGATGCGGGCGTGGCCAGCCTGCTCTTCACCGACATCGGCCGCGATGGCCTGCTCAAGGGCTGCAACATCGACGCCACCGTCGATCTCGCCCGCCGCACCGACATGCCGGTGATCGCCAGCGGCGGCGTGAAGGGCCTCGACGACATTCGCCTGCTGGCGCTCCATGCCGGTGACGGCATCGAAGGCGTGATAACCGGCCGCGCGCTCTACGACGGCCGCCTGGACCTGGCCGCCGCGATCGCCATGGCGGAGAAGGCGTGAACGAGAACCGCCTCGTCGCGGTCCTGGCGCTGGCCATCTTCGTGCCCGGCGCGCTCTATGCCCTGCGCGATTATCGCGAAGGCCGCGCGCGCCTGATGCTGTTCAGCCGGGCGCGGTCGAAAGTGGAAACCTCGCTTCAGGAGAACCCGCGCAAGTTCTGGGGCTACACCGCGTTCAACCTCGCCGTGTGCCTGACCGTGGGCGTGTTCTGCGTGCTGCTGTTCTTCAAGCCGGTGGAGTGATCCCATGACCGTCCGCATCCGCGTCATTCCCTGCCTCGACGTTGCCAACGGGCGCGTGGTCAAGGGCGTGAACTTCGTCGATCTCGTCGATGCCGGCGATCCCGTGGAACAGGCGCGCGCCTATGACGCCGCCGGGGCCGACGAATTGTGCTTCCTCGATATTTCCGCCAGCCACGAAGGGCGCGGCACCCTGCTCGACGTGGTCCAGCGCACGGCCGAAGTCTGCTTCATGCCGCTCACCGTCGGCGGGGGCGTGCGCACGGCCGAAGATGCCCGCGCCCTGTTGCTGGCCGGCGCGGACAAGGTAGCGGTCAACTCCGCCGCCGTCTCGCGGCCGGAAGTGGTGGCGGACATCGCCGAGAAGTTCGGATCGCAGTGCATCGTCGCCTCGGTGGATGCGCGCAGGGTTGCGCCCGGAAAGTGGGAGATATTCACTCACGGCGGCCGTAAAGCCACGGGGATCGACGCGCTCGAACACGCGGTGAAGCTTGCGGACTACGGCGCGGGCGAGCTGCTCGTCACCTCGATGGACGGCGATGGCACGCAGAGCGGCTACGACCTCGACCTCACCCGGCTGATCGCGGACAGCGTCTCGGTGCCGGTGATCGCCAGCGGCGGGGTGGGCAATCTCGATCATCTCGTGGCGGGCGTGACCGAGGGCAAGGCCAGTGCCGTGCTGGCGGCCTCGATCTTCCATTTCGGCAAGCACTCGATCGCGCAGGCCCATGCGGCGCTGCGCGCGGCGGGATTGCCCGCGCGCGGGTGAGGGCGGATGCCTGGGCGTCTTTCGGGACGACAGGACGGAAATGACCCATCCGATCATGCCCCGGATCGGGACAGGCCCCGATCATCCCTTGCCGTTCCCGGCAGGCCTGCCATGGGTCCTGTCAACAGTCCCCCGCAGGAGCCCCCCGTGCCTCGCTACCGCTGCCTGCCCGCTTTTGCGGCGATGGTCCTCGTTCCCCTGCCGGCTTTCGCCGCCGACGCCACGCGCCTGCCGGAGCCGAGCGGACTGTTCCTCCTGGCCCTGGGCGTCACCGGCGTGGCGATCGGCCGCCGCTTTTCCTCCAAGCCCCGGACTGATCGCCGGCCCGCGCATGTCGGGCCGGCCTTGACCCTGCCGCCCGCGCGTCGCATGGGCATGGCATGAGCAGCCCCGACACTCTCGCCCGCCTCGAAGCGACGATCGCCGCGCGCCGCGCCGCCGATCCCGACAGCAGCTATGTCGCCAAACTGCATGCCAAGGGGCTGGGCAAGATCGCGCAGAAGCTGGGCGAAGAGGCCACCGAAACGGTGATCGCCGCCCTGACGGAGGACGACAAGGCGCTGGTGGGCGAAGCCTCGGACCTGATTTTCCACCTCATGGTCCTGCTGGGCGCGCGCGACGTGCCTTTCGCGGCCGTACTGGCCGAACTCGACCGCCGCGAAGGCATCTCCGGCATTGCCGAGAAGGCTGCTCGCGCCGCGGACTGAATGCTCGCCCGTATTCGCATCTCCGGGAGAACCCCATGCCGATCGACCCCAAGCTGCCCTACGACGATAACAATATCTTCGCGAAGATCCTGCGCGGCGAACTGCCTTGCGACAAAGTCTACGAAGACGAATTCGCGCTTGCTTTCAACGACATCCGCCCGCAGGCGCCAGTCCATGTGCTGGTGATCCCCAAGGCCGCTCATGTGTCCTGGGACGATTTCACCGCCAATGCCGACGATGCGGAAATCGCCGGCTTCATGCGCGCGGTCGGCCATGTGACGCGCCAGCTCGAACTCGACGAGCCGGGCTACCGCCTGATGGTGAACATGGGCACCAACGGCCACCAGGAAGTGCCGCATCTTCACGTCCACATCTTCGGCGGCCGGCAGTTCTTCCAGATGATCGCGGAGTAAGGCGCGGATCGGGAAGTCTGCACATGGTCCCGGACCCGATCCGGGACCATGCCGACGCCAGGCAACGACAAATCCGACAATTACGACGCAATTAACCGTCCATCCGCCCGCACGCGCGGGATAAGTGCGACGAACGGATTGCGCTGCCGGTCTCGCCCGCTACACATTCCGGTGGCATGAGCAGCGACCCTATTCCCCCCAGCGGCGTCCTCGATGGACCGACCCACCGCTATGCGCTCCGTGTGTTCTATGAGGACACCGACGCCGGCGGCGTGGTCTATCACGCCAACTATATCCGCTGGATGGAACGGGCCCGCTCCGATCTGCTCGACCTGCTCGGCATAGACCAGCGCGCCGCGCTGGAGGCCGGGGAGGGGCTCTACACCGTGGCGGAAGTGAATATCCGCTACCTCTCGCCCGCGCGCCTCGGCGACGCGGTCGTGATCGACACTCACGCGCTTCAGGTCGGAAGGGTGAGCTGCACCCTTCGGCAAGTCGTGCGGCGCGGAGAAATTCGCCTTGCCGAAGCCACGGTAAAGGTCGGGTTCATCAGTCCTGAAGGACGACCGCGCAAACAGCCCGCCGCCTGGCAACATGCTTTCGCCTCGCTCATGCAAGAGCATCCGAGAGGACTAGAATGACGTTCGAACTGCTCGCCTCTGCCGTGACCATCGGCAGTGATTCCGATCACCTCAATCCGGTAAAACTGTTCCTCCACGCCGATATCGTCGTGCAGGCGATCATGGCCGGGCTGATCCTGGCGAGCGTCTGGGTCTGGGCCATCATCATCAGCTTCATGCTGCGCATCGGCAGCCTCAACCGCAAATGCGCGGATTRCGAGGAAGGCTTCTGGGAAGCCCAGAACTTCGAGGCCTACCAGAAGGAACGCCGCCGCGGCGACGTGCCGATGGGCAAAGTCGCCGGCGCGGGCCTGGCCGAATGGCGCCGCAATGCCGCCATGCCCAAGTTCGACCCCGAAGGCGCGCGCGAGCGCATCGGCCTGGCCATGACCTCCTCGGTCGGCGAGGAGAGCGACCGCATCTCCAATCGCCTGAACTTCCTGGCGACCGTGGGTTCGGTGGCGCCTTTCGTGGGCCTGTTCGGGACCGTCTGGGGCATCATGAACAGCTTCTTCCAGATCGGCCAGCAGCAGAACTCCTCGCTCGCCGTGGTTGCCCCCGGCATTTCCGAGGCCCTGTTCGCCACCGCCATCGGCCTGTTCGCGGCCATCCCGGCGGTCATCGCCTACAACCGCTTCTCGCACCGCGTGAACCTGTTCGAATCGCGCCTGCAGCGCTTCGCCGATCGCCTGCACTCCGCGCTCACGCGTGAGCTGGAGCAGCGCTGATGGGAATGGGCCTATCCGGCGGCGGCAGGCGCGGGCGCCGTAGCGGCGGCGGACGCACGCCGATGGCCGAAATCAACGTGACGCCGCTGGTCGACGTCATGCTGGTGCTGCTGATCATCTTCATGGTCACCGCGCCGCTGCTCAAGGCGGCGGTGCCGATCGAGCTGCCCGACAGCCGCGCCAAGGCCATGAACGAGGAGCAGGACCAGATCACGATCTCGGTCCAGCGCGACGGCACGATCTATTACGAGACCGAGTCACTGGCGCCCGGCGAACTGGCGGAGCGTCTCGCTTCGGTTCCGGACGGTGCCGATGGCCGCAAGCCGCAAGTCACCCTGCGCGCCGACAAGGCGCTCGACTATGGCCGGGTGATCGACGTGATGGGGGAACTCAACCACGCCGGATTCACGTCGATCTCGCTGGTGACGGGTGTCAGCAGCGGTTCAGGCGGCTGAGTTAGGCTGGCACGATGGCAATGCTGGGATTGCGCAAGGACGAAGGGCTGGGCCTTACGCTGGCTGTCGCACTGCATGTGGCGGTGCTGGCGGTGATGGTGCTGCGTCCGGCGCAGAACGAGGTGGTGAAGCCGCCTGAGCGCATCGAAGTGACATTGAGCGATCAGGTGGGCATGACGTCCACCTCGCCCGACCCCTATAGCCAGGCCGCGCCGGACATGGCGCCGGAACTGGGCGAAGCGGCCCCGCCGCCGGCTCCCGCTCCAGCCCCCGAGCCTCAGCCTCAGCCCCGTCCGGAGCCGCAGCCCGCGCCGGTGCCGCCGGCGCCCGCGCCGCGCCCGCAGCCGCCCCAACCTCGGCCTGCGCCCCGCCCCGCTCCGAAGCCTGCTCCGAAGCCCGCGCCCCCCAAGCCGGCGCCGCCGAAGCCCGCCGAAAAGCCCGCGCCGCCGAAGAAGGCTCCGGCCAAGCCCGCACCCAAGGCGCCCGCCAGCCGTGACAGCGCGATCGACCGGATCGTGGGCAAGCCCGGTTCGTCCGCGAGCAAGGCCACCACGCCGCCCAAGAAGGCAGGCGGCAGCCGCGTCGGCGCCGACTTCCTGTCGGGCGTTTCGGGTGCCACCTCGACGCAGGGCAAGGGACAGCCGGCCGCGGCGCTCGGCCCGGCAGCGGTTTCCGCGCTCAACGGCGCGATCAGCCGCCAGCTCAAGCCCCACTGGGCGGCCCCGCAAGGCGCCGATGCGGAACTTCTGGTGACGACCGTGCGCTTCCGCCTCAACAAGGATGGCAGCCTCGACGGGGAGCCGCAGGTCCTGCGCACGACCGGCCAGAACGCGGCCAACTCGGCGCAAGTCCAGCGGCACCAGGAACAGGCGATCCGCGCCGTGAAACTTGCCGCCCCGTTCAATCTGCCGGAAGACCTCTACAACGGTTGGAAGGTCATCACGACCAACTTCGACAGAAGGCTATCGCAATGAAAAAGATCATCCACCTTGCTGCATTTGGCCTGCTGCTTTCCGGTTCCGTGGCAGCTCTCGCGCAGAGCGCCCCGCCGGCAACGCCCGTCCAGCCCGCTCCCGCGGCGCCCGGCGCGCCTGCCGCGCCTGCCGACGAGGATGGCGGCCTTCAGGTGACCGTCTCGGACGATAGCGACTGGCAGGACCTCGGCATCGCCATCACCACCTTCGCGACCGATGCCGACGTGCCCACCGGCACCAATGCCGGCTCCACCGCCGCACTCGGCCGGGCGCTGTCGCAAGTGGTCGCCGCGGATCTCAAGAACAACGGCCTGTTCAAGCCCTCGGGCCCGGACGGTCTGCCGCAGCCGGCCTATGCCCAGATCCAGACCCCGGACTTTCCGGTATGGTCGGCCCGCAGCGCCGACATGCTGGTGCAGGGCTATGTCCGTGCCGGCGCTGGCGGCCAGCTCACGGTGGGCTGCTATCTCTACGACGTGGCGCTGAAGCAGCAGCTCGTGAAGGGCGGCTGGCAGGTTCCGCCTTCGGACTGGCGCCGCGCCGCGCACAAGTGCGCCGACATGGTCTACTCGCGCCTGTCGGGCGAGAGCCCGTTCTTCGATTCCAAGATCGCCTATATCGCCGAGACCGGTCCCAAGGACCACCGCATGAAGCGCCTGGCGATCATGGATTCGGACGGCGCGAACCACCGCTACCTGACCAGCGGCCAGTCCACCGCGCTGACCCCGCGCTATTCGCCGGACTATTCGAAGATCCTCTATCTGTCCTACCTCAACGGGCAGCCGAGCATCTATGTCTACGACCTGGGCAGCAACACCCAGAAGCTGATCGCCCGGACCGGCAACCCCACGATGGCGCCGCGCTGGTCGCCTGACGGCAAGTGGGTGCTCTATTCGATGGCTTCGGGCGGCAATACCGACATCTATCGCATCTCGTCGGCCGGCGGCGGCACGCCGCAGCGCCTGACCAACACGCCGGGCATCTCGATCGGCGGGTCCTATTCGCCCGACGGCAGCCAGATCGTGTTCGAGAGCGACCGCTCGGGCAACCAGCAGATCTATGTGATGGGCGCGGATGGCTCCAACCAGCGCCGCATCAGCTTCTTCGGCGGCCGCTCGGCCACGCCCGAGTGGAGCCCGCGCGGCGACCAGATCGCTTTCACCCATGTTGCCGGCAACTTGCGCATCGCCGTCATGAACCCGAACGGCGGCGGCATGCGCCACCTCACGGATTCGTGGCAGGACGAAGCGCCGACCTGGTCGCCCAACGGCCGCATCATCCAGTTCTTCCGTACCGCGAAGACGGCGGGAACGGCCTCCATCTGGCAGGTCGATCTCACCGGCCGCAACGAGCGCAGGCTGCCGACCCCGGTGGGTGCCTCGGACCCGGCATGGGGCCCCGTTCGCCCCTGATTACCCTCTGAGACCAGCGCCCTGTCAGATCTGCCTGGACGACGTGCCCAAGACGGGGCGTTCGTTCAGGTTGACAGGGTAATAAATTAATCGGAACTTCAAACTACGCAGGCCATTCATAATTGGCTGCGCACGATAGGAGATTGCCTCATGCCTGCCCTCATGTACCCCCGTCATGTGAAGACCGGATCGACAATGCTCCTCCTCGCCGGGGCTCTTGCCATGTCGGCTTGCGCGTCCAAGGCGCCCAAGGAACTGCCGCCCGAGCCGGGCCCGGCCACCACCACCCAGACCACGCCGCCGCCCAGCGGCCCGCAGCCGGGCAGCCAGGCCGATTTCGTGGCCCGCATGATGGGTTCGGACACCATCTACTTCCAGCTGAACGAAGATACCGTCGATTCGGCTGACCAGGCGGCGCTGTCGAAGCAGGCCCAGTGGCTGCAGCAGTACCCGAACAAGCGCGCCACGATCGAAGGCCATGCCGACGAGCGCGGCACCCGCGAATACAACCTCGCCCTGGGCGAGCGCCGCGCCAATGCGGCCAAGAACTACCTCATCAGCCTGGGCATCGACGCCTCGCGCCTGAACACCGTGAGCTACGGCAAGGAACGCCCGATCGCTCTGGGTTCGGACGAAGCCTCCTGGGCCCAGAACCGCCGCGCGGTTACCGTCACGGTAGACTGATCTCTCGGTCGCAAGATGTGAAGAAGGCCCGGTTCGCGATGGCGAGCCGGGCCTTTTGCATGAGGGATCCGAGGGTTTCCAGGCTGCCGGGCCGGCTGGAACCGGAATTCCCGCATGGACCTTGAGCCTTACGCACTTGCATTGGCTTCGGGTCGGCAGGTATCGCCCTTCGAATGAGTCGCGCAGGTCGATCGATGGATTGGGGTTTCCCGCGCTGGCGCAGCTACGGCAGCTCGCGCGAGGCTGCGCAAGTGCGCCTGTGCGATCGGCATGGTTGCACCGAGCCGGGCAATTGCCCCGCGCCCAAGAGCCCGAACAGTCCGGATCGCTGGTATTTCTGTCAGAAGCATGCCGCGGAATACAACGCGGGATGGGACTATTTCGCCGGGCTCGACGCCGAAGAGGCAGCGCGCCGGGAATCGGACGAGCGCACCGAGAGCGCGGGATTCAAGGAATCGGCGCACTATGGCTGGGGAGGCTCCGGCGACGGTTCGCGCAGCCGTGACGAATTGCGCGCGCTGGAAGCGCTGGGTCTCGATCCCGATGCGGAGTTCGATGCGGTGCGCAGGGCCTGGCGGACGAAGGCCAAGGAAGTGCACCCCGATGTGAAGCCCAACGATCCCGAGGCGGCCAAGGCGTTCCAGACCTACCAGCTAGCCTATGAAGTCCTGCGCGCAGCGGAAGAGCGCCGGGAGTGGAAGGGCTGAGAACCGGGAAGCCGGGCGTGGTTCACGGCTGATCCCGGTCATTCGTCATCAGGACGGCCATGACCATGCGGCCCAGAAACAACATGCGGCCCATAGACAAAGAGCGCGCCTTGCGGCGCGCTCTTCGTGTTTTTGCCGTGAATGACGGGCCGAATGCTTACTTGGGCGAAAGCACCATCAGCATCTGGCGGCCTTCCATGCGCGGATAGGCTTCAACCTTGGCAATGTCCGCGACGTCTTCCTGCACCTTGCGCAGCAGGTTCATGCCCAGCTGCTGGTGCGAAAGCTCACGACCGCGGAAGCGCAGGGTGACCTTCACCTTGTCGCCATCGAGAATGAACCGATGGACGTTGCGCATCTTCGTGTCGTAGTCGTGATCGTCGATGTTCGGACGCATCTTGATCTCTTTGATCTCCTGCGTCTTCTGGGTCTTGCGCGCGGCATTGGCCTTTTTCTGGGCCTCGTACCGGAACTTGCCGACATCCAGGAACTTGCACACCGGCGGATCCGCGTTGGGCGAGACCTCAACCAGGTCGAGGCCGACTTCGGCCGCCTGTTCGATCGCCTGGCGCGTATACATGACGCCGATGTTCTCGCCGTCCTGGTCGATAACCCGGACCTTGTCCGACTGGATCATGTTATTGTAGCGCGGGCCACTCTTGACCGGTGGCGTCATCATGCGCCGGGGTGGGGGTGCTATAAGCGTTCTCCTGAATCGTTTCTGTCGCTAGGCGAGTGGAGGCGTCATTAATGCGAATCGCGTCGACACGCAAAGCACGATTTCAAGGAAATCTATAGGACGCCTAAAGTGTCTTGTCCGGGCTCACGCCCGATAGTGGGCCGGTGCCGCAAACAACGACCGGATGGCCGTTTCTGTTCGGCCCTCGGATCGACCGAAAGTGCATATAGGTACTCAGGCGGCCGCGCGCCAGAGGGGGTAGCGCAGCAGCTGGTCCTTTGCCGAGAGAATCGCGTCGATCTCGCGCGCGGGTTGCAGGGCCTTGAGGATCGCCGGATCGGCAGCGTCCATGCCGCCCGTCAGGGCGCCGAAAGCAGGCAGGATCAATCGATTGCCGCTGTGGACCACGCAAGGCCGCGCGATTCGTCGGCCGCGGGCGTTGATGATCAGGCGCGGGTGGAAATGGCCCGACAGTTCGGGGCCGGTGGTACCCGGCCGCGCCTCGTGTCGCAGGGCGATACCCGCGACCTCGATTTCCTCTACCCGCGTGCCGCCAGCCTCGCTGCCGAGATGGGGGTCGTGGTTGCCGGTGATCCACACCCAGTCGAGCGCGCGGGTGAGAGCGCCCAGCATTCCGGCGGCATGGGGATCGAGCCGCTCGGTCCCCTTGCTGTCGTGGAAGTTGTCCCCCAGCGCGAAAACCCGGCGCGCGCCGGTCTGCCGTACCGCCAGCGCGATACGTTCCAGCGTCTCGCGGCTGTCGTAGGGAGGGAGCATCTGCCCGCTCCGGGCAAAATAGCTGGCCTTTTCCAGGTGCAGGTCCGCCACCAGCAGCGCCTGTTCGCGCGGCCAGTAGAGCGCGGCGCCCCGCGCGGCCCCGGAACCGGCCGGAGACCCGGCGGGCGGCGGGACCAGTTGCAACTCCTGTGAAAGGAACGAAAAGGGAACCATGGCTTTCCCTTGCCGCAGGCCGTGCGATTTGGCAAGCGCCCGGCGGAAGAGGAAATGCGATGACCGACTGGATTGCCCAAGACTGGAATGACCAAACCTGCCGAGCCCGCGCGTGGTTCGAAACCCTGCGCGACCGTATTTGCGCCGAGTTCGAGGCGATCGAGCGGGAGGCGGGGTCTTCGGCGGTTTTCGAATATACCCCCTGGCAGCGCGCCGCAGTGGAGGGCCGCGGGGAAGGCGAGGCCGGTGCCGAGACGGGCGGTGGCACGCGCGGGCTGATGAAGGGCAAGGTCTTCGAGAAAGTCGGCGTGAACGTCTCCACCGTCGTCGGGGCACTGTCGAAGGACTTTGCCGGCACGATCAACGGCGCCTCGGCCGAGCAGAACGCCTTTTCGGCCACGGGCATCAGCCTGGTCGCGCACATGGCCAATCCTCACGTCCCGGCCGTGCACATGAACACGCGCTTCCTCACGACGACCAAGGCCTGGTTCGGCGGCGGCGCCGATCTCAACCCGCCGATCCCCTATGCGCAGGATACGGACGAATTCCACGCCGAGCTAAAGGCGGCCTGCGATGCGCACGGGGCGGGCTACTATAACCGCTACAAGGCCTGGGCGGACGATTATTTCTACATCCCGCACCGCAAGGTCCATCGCGGTGTCGGCGGCATCTTCTACGATCACCTCGAATGCGCCGACGCGGCGGGATGGGAGGCGAACTTCGCCTTCACCCGCGCCGTGGGAGAGGCTTTCCTGGCGGTGTTCCCGCGCCTGGTGCGCAGGCGCATGGGCATGGACTTCACCGCCGGCGACAAGGCCGTGCAGCTGGAATGGCGCGGTCGCTATGCCGAATTCAATCTGGTATACGACAGGGGCACGCTGTTCGGCCTGAAGACCGGCGGCAATATCGACGCGATCCTCATGAGCCTGCCGCCCGAAGCCACCTGGTCCTGACCGCATCTGTGCGCCGCAAGCAAAACTGACCGGCTTGAAGCGGTCCTAATCGGCTTTCATTCTTTCCCCTATCTAGCGCCCCGACACCGCAAGTTTGCAAGAAGGATAGCTTCATGGATCTCAAGATCGCCGGAAAGACTGCGCTCGTAACCGGATCGACCGCCGGCATCGGCCTTGCCATCGCCGCGAAGCTGGCGGCGGAAGGCGCCGAAGTCATCGTCACCGGCCGCAACCAGGCCAAGCTCGACGCCGCTGCCCAGACGGTGGGCCAGCTGGGCAAAGTGCGTGCCGTGCTGGCCGACCCGGCGACGGCCGAAGGGGCCAGGGCGCTGACGGAGGCGGTTCCCCAGGTGGACATCCTGGTCAACAACCTGGGCATCTACGAGGCGCGCCCCTTCGTGGAAATCACCGACGAGGAATGGCGCGAGATCTTCGACGTCAACGTCCTCAGCGGGATCCGGCTTTCGCGCCACTATTTCCCGGGCATGCTGGAGCGCGATTGGGGGCGGGTGATCTTCATCTCCAGCGAGAGCGGCCTGATGACGCCGGGTGAGATGGTCCACTACGGCATGACCAAGACGGCGCAGCTGGCCGTGGCGCGCGGCATGGCGGACGCCACGCGCGGCACGCAGGTTACCGTGAACTCGGTGCTGCCGGGGCCCACGCGGTCGGAAGGGATCGTCGAGTTCATCCGCTCGGTGGTGGAGAACAAGGACGCCTCGGAAGCGGAGCGCGAAGAGGAATTCTTCACCAAGCTGCGCCCGCTCTCGCTGATTCGCCGCCTGATCGAGGCGGACGAGGTTGCCGCCATGGTCGCCTTCCTGGCCAGCCCGCTGGCGGCCGTCACCAATGGCGCGGCGATCCGGGCCGAGGGCGGCATCCTGCCGACCATTGCCTGATCGGCCTGGGCGCCTGATCGGCCCGAGTGTTTGACCGGCTCAGGCGCCTGATTCGTTCGGGCGCCTGGTCCACCCCGGCCGATAGGGGGCTCGGCCGGTGGCCGGCGATAGGGGAAGGCATCAGGCCGTCTCGGTATTTGCCCCGATAGGGTAGCCGCCATCCTGCGCGCATGATCCTCCCTCGTTGCCGCCGTGGCAGCGAGAGGGAGAGGCTCATGCAGGATCAGTCTTGGAAAGTCTTCAGCGGCGCCAGCTTCCTCCTGCTGGCCTGTGCCATCGTGCCGCGTGCCTGGAGCCAGGATCCGACGCCGCCCGCGGCACCGGCAGCCCCTGCGGCCCCTGCAGTCCCTTCCGAAGCCGATGCGCGCGACCGGGCCGTGGCCGCCTGCATGACCGAGGCCAAGGCCCGGGGCGCAAAGCTAGGCGCGGTGGACGTGGAAATGCGCCAGGTGGAAGACACCGACAAGAAGAGCGACGACCGCGCCTCGGTGCGGGCACTCGTCGATGTCGTGCTGCGCAAGAAGGACGGAACCACCAAGACGGTGAAGAAGACCTTCAAGTGCGACACCCGCGGCGGGGTGATCACCGCCTTCAAGTACTACTGATCCCGGACGGCCCCGTCGCCCATCGCCGTCGCGGCACCGTCCGGCTCCAGCATATGCAGGAAGTGGACATTGCGCCGCCGATTGGCAGCGCCAAGCGCTTCGACATCCAGCGTGCAGAACAGCTCTACCCCGAAGGCATGGCCTTCCACCCAGCGGACCTGGGCAAGATGCTCGACATTCTCGGGCAGGCGGATGCAGACGATCTCGTCGCCGAGCGGCAGGGCCTTGTAGCCGCCGTTCCCGGAATCGCCCTTGCAGGCAAGGCACATGCCGCGTTCGGAGACATTGCGGACGATGATGGTCTGCGCGGGCAGCATGTCGCGCAGCAGCGTGGCACTGATCAGGGTGCGCAGGCGCGGCGCGCGCGGCAGGTGATCGGGGGCGAAAGGACGCGGCGGCAGCAGAGCGGCCTCCACCAGCTCCGAATCGGTCATGCCCAGCAGGGCCGCATAGATCGCCGTTTCCATTTCGCTCGCCATGGCTGCCTCTCGTGCTTTCGAATCGGAGGGACGGCGGCTCCGGCGCTTCCAGACGCCGGAAAATCTCTTTCCAGGGTTCGGCGCGGTCCCGGCGCGATGGTGCCGCAGGTCATGTTCCTCGCGGCTTAACCGCAGACACCGGGGAATTCCGATGGAATCGATTGCTCGCCCGCCGGCGTCATACTCGCCGTCGCGCGCTCGAAAACGAGGTGGTGCCAATGTCACAGTTTCGTTGCATAATCTGCATGTGAAGACTCGGCCTCTTGCCGCGCCGCGAAAAATCCTGACATGAAGTCCGGGAATGCTGCGCCAGTACGAACTTGTCGAACGCGTGAAGGAATACGCGCCCCAGGCCGATGAGGCCCTGCTCAACCGTGCCTACGTCTATACCGTACAGAAGCACGGCACCCAGAAGCGCGCCTCGGGCGACCCCTACTTCAGCCATCCGGTGGAAGTGGCGGGCCTGATGACCGAGCTGAAGCTCGATCAGCAGACGATCATCACCGCGCTGCTCCACGATACCGTGGAAGACACGCTGGCGACGATCGAGGAGATCGAGAAGCTGTTCGGCCCGGACGTGGCCCGGCTGGTGGACGGCGTCACCAAGCTCTCCAAGATCGACGTGATGACCGAGAACGAGCGCGCGGCCGAGAACCTGCGCAAGTTCCTGCTCGCGATGAGCGAGGACTTGCGCGTCCTCCTCGTCAAGCTGGCCGACCGGCTGCACAACATGCGGACCCTCCACTACATCAAGAAGGAGGACAAGCGCCGCCGCATCGCCCGCGAGACCATGGATATCTACGCCCCGCTGGCCGAGCGCGTGGGCATGTACGAATATATGCGCGAGATGCAGATGCTCGCTTTCGAGCAGCTGGAGCCGGAGGGCTATGCCACGATCACCGGCCGTCTCGCGCAGATCCGCAGCGAGGAAGGCGGGCAGGTCGACGCCATCGCGCTGTCCATCAAGCAGGCGCTGGCGGAAGCGGGCCTGAATGTCGAGGTTTCGGGACGCGAAAAGCACCCCTACTCGATCTGGCGCAAGATGGCCGAGCGCCATGTGACCTTCGAGCAGATCACCGACATCATGGCCTTCCGCGTCCTGACGGACAATGTCGACGAATGCTACAAGGCGCTCGGTGTGCTGCACCAGACCTGGCAGATGATCCCCGGGCGGTTCAAGGACTACATCTCCACGCCGAAGTCGAACGGCTACCAGTCGCTGCACACGGCGCTGATCTTCGAGCGTTCGATGCGGATGGAAGTGCAGATCCGCACGCGCGACATGCACCGCCTCAACGAGTTCGGCCTGGCGGCGCACTGGGCCTACAAGCAGGGGGGTTCCCGTCCCGACGGGCAGGTCGGCTGGCTGCGCGACCTCATCGAGATTGTCGATGCCAGCCACGATGCCGAGGAACTGCTCGAAAATACCAAGATGGCGATCTACCAGGATCGCATCTTCGCCTTCACGCCCAAGGGCGCGCTGTTCCAGTTGCCCAAGGGTTCGACGGCGGTGGACTTCGCCTATGCCGTCCACACCAATCTCGGCAATGCCACGGTGGGTGCCAAGATCAACGGGCGCCACATGCCGCTGCGCACCCAGCTCGCCAATGGCGACGTGGTGGAGATCATCAAGAGCCCCACGTCCGAGCCGCAGCTCTCGTGGCTGGGCTTCGTCGTCACCGGCAAGGCGCGCGCCTCGATCCGCCGCGCGGTTCGCGCCAAGGAGCGGCAGGAAGTCTCGGAGATCGGCGCCAAGCTGCTGGACGAGATCGTCGGCCGCCTGCCGGGCCGCATCGGCAAGAAGGCCATCGACGGCGCCATCCAGCGCCTGGAAATGCGCGACGAGGAAGACCTGATGTTTGCCATCGGCTCCGCCCGCCTGACCGACCGACAAGTGATGGAGGCGCTGGTGCCGGGCAGTACCGCCGAACTCCCCGACGATGGCGAATGGGCTCATACCGAGCGTGCGATCTCGATCCGCGGGCTCACGCCCGGCGTCGGCTTCGAGCTGGGCGAATGTTGCCATCCCGTCCCCGGAGACCGCATCGTCGGCATCCGCCGTCCCGATCACAAGGTGGAAGTCCATGCGATCGACTGCCTCACCCTGGCCAATGGCGCCGATGTGGACTGGCTGGACCTCTCCTGGGGGGAACGCACCACGGGCGCCGTCGGCCGCCTGAGCCTGGTACTTTACAACCGTCCTGGCACGCTGGCGGAAGTGACGCAGATCCTGGCGACCAACCGCGCCAACGTCACCAATCTGCAGATGGTCCACCGCGACGAGCCTTTCGGCACCTACGAGGTGGACCTGGAAGTCAGCGACCTGGCTCACCTTACCCGCATCGTCAGCGCCTTGCGCGCCAGCGAGGCGGTAGCGGAAGCCTCCCGCATCTGACGGCTGCGAGGGAGGTCAGTATTCCAGGCTGACCTCCACCTCGTCGCCTTCCGCCAGCCCTTCGGCGCGGCGCACGCTGGCTTTCACCGGCAGCAGCCAGCCTCCGTCCGACTTGCTGGGGAAAACGGAGGTGGCGAAATGCGTCTCGCCGATCCGCGCCCTGACTTTCAGCGAGCCGAAGCCGCGGGCCGTGCCTTCCAGCTTGCGCATCACCGCCGTGCCCGAAAGGGCCTCGCCCGCCGCCCCCTCGATAGTGAGGAAGTGCCAGGGCCGCTGTTGGCGCCGCCGGTCCAGCGCCAGAGCAGGCCGGTGTGGTCGAATTGCTCGGTCAGGGTCACTGTGCTGCCTCGCGGATCGGCACCGGCACGTTGCAGGCGTCTACCCCGCCGGCGGGATGAACGTAGAAATCGTCCTGCCGATTCGCGCGCTTGTCCACATAGGCGGCGAAGCTGCGGCTGTCGGTGGAGAGATATTCATAAGCGGGCAGGCCGGGCACCTCGCTGCCCAGGCGAACCGAGCGGATCGCCGCGCGCTCGGCAGGCGTCTTGTAGAAACCGATCTCGCCGGTGCCGCGCGGCAGGGCGGAGAGGTTCTCGATGCCCGAGATGACGCGGCCGACAATGGCCACGTTCCGGTCGAGCTGTCGCGGCGCGTGGCCGATCACGGCGTAAAGCTCGGCGCCGGTGCCGGTGTCGGGCGCGTTGTTCCGGCCCACGCCGACATAGCCGTAGCAGTGGATCGGCCAGAGCGAGGCCTCTCGCTGCGAAAAGACGTCCGGGTTCCCGGCGGGGCTTGCGCTATCTGCAGGCCCGCGCTCTCCCATGGCCGCCGGCCAGCCATCGACGAACAAGGTGCGCTGGGCATAAGCGTCCCGGTCGCCGAGCATGGGCCGGGCGGTCTTCCTGCCGCCGTCCTCCAGAACAAGGTCGAGCCGGGCGCTGTCCCGGCTTCCGGCCTTGTCGAGGTGAAGGACGGAGGTCTTGACCTTCGCCGCATAATCCTCGCGCACCACCGCGAGGCCCTTGGGCAGTGGCTTGGCCTTCGCCGGGTTCTCCCCTTCGGGATCGCCCCATTGCGCCACGTAGTTGTCCTGGACCCGCACGACTGCAATCCCGTCGTACCAGCGCGCCGCCACGAGCCTGCGGATATTCCCGACCCAGCCTTGCGAGAAGGGCGCCGGGATCAGCTGGATCACCACCCGCCGCGCCTGGCCGGAAGGATCGGGGGCGAGGTCCATGACCAGGAGGTCGGACGGCGCGATCCTCACCCAGTCCCCGGCCGGTGCGCCCGCGACGATATCGTTCGGCGTTCGCGCTGCGGGGGCGTCCTGGGCCATGCCCGGAGCGGACAAAAGGGCGGAAACCACGAGGGCTGAAAAGAATTTTCGCATCGAGAGCGTGATGGCATGCCGAGACGGCTTGCGAAACCCTGCAACGCAGGCTAGGGCGCCCGCCTTACCAGTGCATGCGGAGCGGTGGCCGAGTGGTCGAAGGCGCTCGCCTGGAAAGTGAGTATACGCCAAAAGCGTATCGAGGGTTCGAATCCCTCCCGCTCCGCCATCTGTTCTCGATCCCACCTGCGAATGTGAAACGGGCCTTCGGGTCAAGCAGGCGGATCGCCGGGACATGTCCCGGATCGGCGCACCGAAAAATCTCCATCTCTGCGTTATTCGGTCGAAATCGTTCGAGCGGACGGCTATCTCCGGAATGTGGGTAGCAGTAATCTCCGTAGGACGATTCTGGTCGCGGTCTTGGCGGGCCTCTTCTATTTCGTCCTCGCCGCCATAGCTCTTCAGTTGACGAGGGGGGCCGACGGTATCGCCACCGTCTGGCCGGCCAGCGGCGTGGCCGTGGCCGCACTCCTGCTGGCGCAGCCCGGCGAGAGGCGATGGGTGCTGCTGTCGCTGACCGCGGCCAGCTTCCTCGCCAACTTCACCTGGAGCGGACTGCCCTTGCTCGCGCTGGGACAGACGGCCGCCAACGTGATCGAGGCGCTGGTCGCCTTCTGGATCATGCGCGACATCGAGCGGCGCAACGATTCCTTTTTCCACATCGCCGCCATCCTGCGTTTCTGCTTTGCCGCGATCCTGGCTGCCTCGGTCAGCGCGGCGATCGCCGCCCTGCTGATCGGGAACGGCTTCGGGCACATGTTCGTCTCCTGGCTGACGACGGCCGCGCTGGGCATCATGATCGTGGTGCCGCTGATCATGAACTTTGCTCACCCCGGGCCCGGCGGACCGACGAAGACGAGCAGCCATGCCGGCAGCACGGCGGTCGTGCTCGTGCTGGTCACGTTCCTGGCGGCGGCGGTCTTCACGCAATCGAGCTATCCGCTGCTGTTCCTGCCCCTGCTCGGCGTGCTGTTCGCGACCTATTTCCTGGGCGCGACCGGCGCCACCTGCAGCATCCTGATCATTGCGGCGATCGGTTCCGTGGCGATCTGGCAGGGTCGCGGGTCGATCAGCCTTCTGAGCGCGCATAGGGACACGGAACTGGAAGTGCTGTTCTTCCAGTTCTACCTCTTCACCCTGCTGGTCTCGGCGCTGCCCCTGGCCGCGCTGATGGCCATGCGCGACCGCAGCTTCGCGGAAGTGGAGCGCGGCAAGCGCTGGCTCGAGATGTCGGAGGGCATTGCCAAAGTGGGGCACTGGCGGCTCGAACTGGCCGAACAGCGGCTGTTCTGGTCGGGAGAGGTGTTCCGCATCCACGGCCTTGAAGCCAGTACGCATCCGGCGCTGGACACGGCGATGAACTTCTACCACCCCGAAGACCGGTCGCTGGTGCAGGACAAGCTGGCCCAGAGCCTGGAATCGCTGGAGCCTCTCGATTTCGAATCGCGAATCGTGCGCTCGGACGGGGAAATCCGCTACGTCTACAGCTGCAGCGAAGTGGAACTGCGCGAGGATGGCAAGCCCGGCGCGATCTTCGGCATCTTCCAGGACGTGACCAACCGCGTGCTTGCGGCAATGGAACTTGCGAGCGCGCGGGCCCGCGCCGAAGCCCGAGCGGACGAGGCGATCCATCTGGCCGAAACCGATTCGCTGACCGAGATCGCCAATCGCCGCAAGGTTCTGTCCTTCCTCGATACCGAGATCGCCAAGGCCGCCGTCCTGGGCGGGCCATTGTCCATCGCCGTGCTGGACATCGACCGCTTCAAGCAAATCAACGACCGTTTCGGCCATGCCGTGGGCGATCAGGTGATCCGCCGCGTGGCGCAAGTCTGCGCCCTGGCGATCCGGGGATCGGACCTCGTAGGCCGGGTCGGCGGCGAGGAATTCCTGATCGTCCTGCCGGCCACCGACGCGGAGATGGCCTTCGCCGTGGCCGAGCGCGTGCGCCGCACCGTCGAGGCCATCGATTGGGAGCCGCTCGACCTTCAGCAGGTGACGGTGAGCATCGGCCTCACGCCGCTCAAGGGCAATATCGACCGCGAGGAACTCATGGGCCGGGCCGATCGCGCGCTCTACCAGGCCAAGGACGAGGGACGGAACCTGCTGCGCCAGACCGGCTGACAGCTATCCCGGTGCCTCGCCGTGAGGATCCGGCCCCTTTACCCAAGGCCGGCCCTTTACCTTGTCCAGATCGAGCGAGGCGAGACGGCGGTGGGTTGCGGCGCATTCTGCGGAGACGATTGTTAACCATTGCATGGCATTGGGCTGCTCTCGATCCAAGCGAGTCCGATGACCTTTCCCGACGTCGATACCCTCCGCCTGTGCAGCATGCTGTCGTCGAGCGCCTTCGGGTTCGTGTTCGGCGTGCTCTGGTTGCGGGACCGATCCGCGCGGCATTTCGTCCACTGGGCGCTCTCGTCGTTTCTCTACACCGCCGTGCTCCTTGCCTTCACCGCCGCTCCGCGCGGTTCGCTGGCGGCGGGCATGGCGATCTATGCCGTGCTGGGACTGACCCAGGCGCTTCCGGTCGCCGGTGTCTATGCGCTGGAAGGCGGGCGGCCCTGGCGCTGGTGGATGATCGTGCCGGTGGCCAGCGCGGTCCTCGGCCACGTTCTCCCGGGCATGCTCGATGCGCTGGGCTGGATGGCGCGAACCGAGCGCGGGCAGAGCGTCTGCGATGCGGCGGGGCTGGCGATTTCCATGGGGCTGGCCGGATTCATACTGGCCTTCGGTCACGGCGCGCGGCGCTCGGTGGGCGGGCGCCTCGCCGGTCTGGCGATGTTGGGATATCTTCCCGGATATGCGCTCTCGATATGCGGCATGTTCTTCGAGCTGCCGGGGAAGAACCTCGTGGCGCTCCTGGCGCTGCTTTCTGACCAGGTGCTGCTGGGCGTGCTCAATCTGGCGCTGCTGGCGATTCCCGTCGAGCAGGTCCAGCGGGCCCTGCGCGCCGCTGCTCTGCGCGATCCGCTGACGGGTTGCTGGAACCGGGCGGGGCTGGAGCAAGTGGCGCTGCGCTTCCTGCGCCCCGGCGCGGCGGTCATCGCCATCGACGTCGACCATTTCAAGGCCATCAACGACCGTCACGGCCACGGCGCGGGGGATCAGGTGCTCATAAGCCTGGGCCGCGAGGCGGCTGCGCTGGCCGGTGAACACGCGGGCCAGGCCGCGCGACTGGGCGGCGACGAGTTCCTGGTGCTGTTGCCGGTAGAGTGCCGCGATCCCGAGGGCTTCATGACGCGCCTGCGCCGCCGTCTCGAAATGAGCGGGGCTCTCACCGACCGCTGGAGCGTGAGCATGGGGCTTGCCGCCGTGGAAGCGGACGACCGGCGGATCGACGACGTGATCGTCCGCGCGGATCGCTCGCTCTATCGGGCCAAGGCGTGCCGCGACCTCGAGGTCAGGGAACTCTGCTGATCGCCGCGTTCAGGGGCGCAGCACCCAGCCGCCATCGACATGGATGGTCTGGCCGGAAATCCACGCGCCTGCGTCCGAACACAGCAGCAGGGCCGTGCCGACCAGTTCGTCCGGCGCGCCGCGAGCCCTGAGCGCGCAAGTCATGTTGAGGAACTGGATGAACGGCGAATCGTCCGGCACCAGCATCTTGCCCGCGTCCGAGGTGACATTGCCCGGGGCGATGGCGTTGCAGGTGATGCCATCCTTGCCGAACTGCTTGGCCAGCGAAGTGGTCAGGCCGACCAGCGCCAGCTTGGTGATGCCGTAGAGCCCGGTTGCCGGGAAAGCACCGCCCGAGGTCTGGTTGACGATCCGCCCGCCACCGCGCGCGCGCATCGAGGGGATCACCGCGCGGGCACAGAGCAGCGCGCCGTTGAGGTTCACCGCGAAAGCCTTGTTCCAGGCGTCGAGGCCGATGGTCTCGCAATTGTCGTAGCTGACGTCGACCATCAGCGCGGCGTTGTTGATCAGGATGTCGACGCCGCCGAAGGCTTCCTTGGCAGCGGCGCCCATCGCGAGGGTGGAGGCTTCATCCGAAACATCCACCTGCACGCCCACGGCCTTGCCGCCGGCCGCGATGATCTCGTCCGCCACGGCCTTGGCACCATCGCCGTTGAGATCGGCGACGACGATCGAAGCGCCTGCGTTGGCAAGGCCAAGCGCATAGGCGCGGCCGATGGAATTGCCGCGTCCGCCCGCGCCGGTGACGACCGCCACTTTGCCGTCGAGGCGGAACTGGTCGAGTGAGAATGTCATTGCAATTGTCTCCTGTCAGCCTGCCGTGATGCCCGCATCGAGCGAGAGGCAGGCGCCGTGAAAGCCGCGACCGGCGGGCGAGGCGAGCAGCACGACAAGGTCGGCCACGTCCTCCACCTCCACTTGCCCGCGCAGGCCCGAAAAGCGCTTGAGCAGTTCGAAGTCGCAGCCTTCCGGCGGGGTGAAGTTGGTCGCGATATTGGTAATCATGCCGCCGGGCGCGACGGCGTTGATGCGGATGGGTTTCTTCTGGAATTCCATCGCCATGGCCTTGGTCATGCCGACGAGGCCCCACTTGCTGGCGCAATAGGCGGCGGCATAGGCCTCCCCGATGTAGGACGCACAGGAGGCGACGTTGACCACCGCGCCGTTCGCTTCCAGCAAGTGCGGGATCGCCGCCTGCGAGAGGAAGAACGGGGCGTTGAGATTGACGTCGATGGTGCGCTCGTACTGCGCCTGCGGCATCTGCGGTGTGTTGGCGAGGTAGATCAGCCCGGCGACGTTGCAGAGCGCGTCGAGCCGGCCGAATTTCTCCACCGCATGGGCGATCACGGCGTGGCAGGCGGCGGGATCGGACAAGTCCGCCACTTCGCTGCCGACCTTGCGGCCATGCGGGGCGAGCAGCTCGGTAGTTTCGGCGAGGCCCGCTTCGTTCACGTCCACCAGCCAGAGGTCGCAGCCGGCCTCCGCCAGTTTCAGCGCGGTCATGCGGCCAAGGCCCGATGCGGCGCCGGTGACGACGGCGGCCTTGCCGGTCATGTCCAGGGTCTTGAAGATCACACTCATGAGGCGGCTTGCTCCATTGCGGTCAGCGCCGCGTCGAGGAAGGGATCGGCGGCGTAGGCAAGCGCATTGTCGGGCGTGGTGATCGTGCCGAGCAGATCCACGTCCTTGCGCAGCAGCTTGCCGCCATGCGCAAAGGCGCTGGGTGAGGGCAGGCGGGCGTAGACCTCGAAACCGAAGCTGCGGCCGCTGGAATGCTTGACCAGATCGGCCAGCGCCGCGCGGTCGATGCCCAGTCCTTCGCCCAAGGAGAGCGCGGCATGGGCAAGGCCCATGTTGGCTGCCATCAGCGCGTTGTTGACGATCTTGGCGCGCTGGCCGGAGCCGACCGGGCCGAGCAGCACCGTCTTGCCTGCGAAGCTCTCGATCACGGGAAGGGCCTTGGCGAAGGCCGCTTCGCTGCCGCCGCACATGACGGTGAGCGTACCTGCCGCCGCACCCGCGCCGCCGCCACTGACCGGGGCATCGAGCACGGCGATGCCGCGTGCTTCGGCTTCGGTCGCCAATCGCTCGCAAGTCTGCGGCAGGATCGTGGAGTGGATGACGAGGACGCTGCCCGGCTTCATGACCGGGAGAAGCTCGGCGCAGATTTGCTCGACACCGGCATCGTCCACCACGCAGACGCCGACATGCCGGCAGCGCTCGCCAAGTTCGGCAACCGAGGCTGCACGATGCGCGCCTTTGGCGACGAGGTCATCGGTCGCCTCCGGCCGCCGCGCCCAGACGGTCAGTTCGTATCCGGCCGCCAGCATTCGCTCTGCCATCGGGCCGCCTTGTGAGCCGAGGCCGATGAAGCCGGTCGTGATCTTGTCACTTGCATGCCAGGGGAGCCCTTTTGCTACCTTGTCGATCATCTCCAGCACCACGCTCTGAATGCGCGAGGCCTTGGGCCAGCCGGCGTGCGTGCCATATTGCAGGCAGAATTCGAGCATCTCGGCAGGCTGGCAGTTACCGCTCGATATGGCCGCATGGATATGGCTGCGGATCGGGATTTCCGCGCCGGATTCGCAGACGCCGACCAGTGTGATCCAGCGGCGCGAAGGCTCGTCCAAGCCGCGACGGCACCACATCTCTCCGAACACGAAGTTGTTGATGCCTTCCAGATAGGGCGTTGCCGGCGGGCCGGGGGCGAAGGTCATGACCTTGGCGAATTCGTCATGCCCGCGCTGGCTGCGGACGTCCGGGTCCCATGGGTCGGGGCAGATCGCGGGGACTTCGGTAGGTGGCAGGCCGAGTTCTTTGGCCACGCGCGTGACCGCGCGGTCCAGCTTGCCGCCATTGCCCCAGCCTGCGTAGACGGCGAGGTGCAGTGCCGCCTCGCGCAGTTCGGCAAGGGTCAGAACCTCGGTGTTCAATGCGCCGCGCACGAAGTCATCGATCTGGCTGTCCTGCAATCCGCAGGTCACCGCGCTGGCGATCGCCACCAGGAAGCGCGGGCGGCGCGGCAGTCCGGGGCGGGTCCATACTTCGGCGAAGACGAAATCGCGCCACGATTGTTCGAACAGCGTCGCCGGTTCGTGGGCGGTGCGGCCGGTGACTTCGGCCTCGGTCTCAAGGCCGCGCTGGCCGCGTTCGATGGGGTCTAGCAGTGCCATGACCGTCTCCTCAGTCCTGAAGGTTGACCCAGACGTTGCGGACCTGCTGGAATTCGCGCAGGCCCTCGATCCCGCCCAGGCGGCCGTGTCCGGAATGCTTCATGCCGCCAAAGGGCACGCAAGGCGTCATCGCCTCGCCCGATCCGTTGACCTGCACTTGTCCTGCCATCATCCGCCCGGCGACGCGGTGGGCGCGGGTGAGATTGGTGGTGTGGACATAGGCGCCGAGGCCGTAGTCGCTGTCGTTGGCCAGCGCGATCGCCTCTTCCTCGCTGTCGAACGGGGTGACGACGAGGACCGGGCCGAACACTTCATTGCGGGCGATCTCGCTGGAGGGGGCGACACCGGCAAGAACGGTGATCGGATAGAAGTAGCCTTCGCCGTGATCGCCTTCCATCCGCGCGCCGCCGCAAAGCACTTCGCCGCCTTGCTCGACCCCGCGCTGGACCATGCCGTCGATGCGATCGAGCGCGGTTTCGGAGATCACCGGGCCCATGAAGGTGTCCATGGCGAAGGGATCACCCACCTTCACATGCGCGGCCATGGCCTTCAGCATCTGGAGATAGGGCTCGTAGACGGAGCGCTCCACCAAGAGGCGCGTGCCGTTGACGCAGCCCTGTCCATTGGCGCTGACCGCCCCGGACAGCCCCCGCTTGGCCGCCGCCTGCAAGTCCGCATCGCCGAACACCACCACGGCCGATTTGCCGCCGAGTTCGAGGCCGACAGGCTTCAACGTCTGCGCGGCGCTGGCGAGGATCTTCTTCGCCGTCGCGCCGCTGCCGATGAATTCGATCTTGTCGATGCCGGGGTGATCGACCATCGCCGCGCCCACGTCCGGCCCGCCGGTGACGAGGTTGACGACGCCTGCCGGGAAGCCGGCTTCGTGGATCGCCTCCATCAGCTTCATCAGCGACCACGGCGCCAGTTCCGGCGCCTTCAGCACCACGCAGTTGCCGGCGGCGAGCGCAGGCGCCATCACCATCGTGGCGGCGAACAGCGGGCCGTTCCAGGGGACGATCACGCCCAGTGTGCCGTAAGACTCGTACATCACGTAGTCGTGCGCCGGGCCGCCCCAGGTGGAGACGGTGCGCCCGTCGATCTTGTCCGCCCAGCCGCCGTAATAGCGGAACTTCTGCGCGGCATCGAGGCTCATGTGCCCGCCGGCAATCAGGATCGAGCCATTCTCGGCCGTAAGCAGAGGGCTCATTTCGGCGGCCTTGCTCTCGATCACCGAGGCAAGACGGAACATCAGGTCGCGCCGCTTGTCGCCGGGCAGGGCGCGCCATGCCGGCTGCGCGGCCTTGGCGGCGGCGACGGCGCGGTCGACATCGGCCGGGCTGGCAAGGCGAACTTCACGCGTGACGCGGCCGGTGCCGGGGTAGACATGGCCCCAGTCCGCGCCGCTGCCGGAACGTGCGCGTTCGTCGCCAATGACCAGCGAAATCTCGGGGAATGCCGAGATGTCGGGATGTTGGAAGCCCATCCTCTTTCGATCCTCTCCAGGGGCGGCGCTTGATGCCGCTCGGTTTCAGGCGAAAGGTATGAAGGCAAATATACGCGGTCAATTGACTTGAATTTGCCAAAATTGGGCCGAGAATGGCCATGAATGCCAAATAATAGGCACATTATGGAGAGTGTATGGATCTGTCGCCGGGACGCCGCAGGGGAACCAACCTGGTGGCACGCACGACCGAAACCTTGCGGGAACGCATTTTCGCCTGCGAAGACGGCGCCTTGCTCGGCTCGCTTCACCAGCTGGCCCGCGCGTTGGAAGTGGGCATCGTCACGCTGCAGCAGGCCGCGCGGGTGCTGGAACATGAGGGCCTGCTGGAAGTGCGGCGCGGCCCGGGCGGGGGCTATTACGGCACGCGGCCCGACGATGCGGCGCTGGAACGCGCCATGGTTTCCTACATGCGGATGAACCCGGCGGGTTACGAGGAGGCGCTCGACATGACCTCCCTGCTGTTCACCGAACTGGCGACGGCGGCCGCGCGATGCACCGACCAGGCCCTGCGGGACCGGCTGGCGGGGCTGGGCGAACGCGCGGCCGCCTTCCGCTCGATGGCGGAATTCGGGGCATTCGAGCTGGAGTTCCAGGAGCTGCTGTTTCAGATGGTCCGCAGGCCCTTGTTCGAAATGCTGACGCGCGTGACCCTGCACTATGCCTCGACCCGGGCCTCCCCGGTGGTCGAATCGTTCGGCGCGGGTGTCGGGCTCTGGCGGGCGGGGCGGCTGCGGATCATCGCGGCTATCCTGGACAACGACCCCGATCTCACCCGCTTCGAGGCAAACCGCCAGAACCGGGAAGTGGTGATGGCCAGTCTGCGCATCTGAGCAGGCCGGGCCGAAGCAGGAAGGACACGCCATCGGATTTACGGTCACGGCTATTGAGAATGCGATTGACTCGCAATATCGAGAAAATCTATGTCGCCGCCTGAGGAAACAGGGGGTTTCATGTTCAGATTTTCCGTATTGCTTACGGGCGTTGCCGCTGCCGCGCTCGCCGTTCCCGTCCAGGCGCAGCAGGGCGTGCCCGGCGATCCCGCGGCGGGGACTACCACCAGCCCGGACGATATCATCGTCACCGGCGAGAAAAGCGCCCGCACGCTTCAGGAAACGCCGACCAGCATCGCGGTCATCACGCCCGAGCGGATCGAGCGGGAAAACCTGATCACCATCCAGGACGTCTACAACCGCACCGCCAATCTGGCCGAGACTTACGGTTCGTCCGGCTTCACCATTCGCGGCATCAGCAATACCGGCGTGGGCGCGGGCGGGCAGGCCGATACGGCCAGCGTCTATGTCGACGGCGCGCCGATTCCCAAGTGGGCGCTCTATGGCGGCCCGACCGACATGTGGGACGTGCAGCAAGTGGAAGTGCTGCGCGGGCCGCAATCGACCATCCAGGGCCTCAATGCCCTGGCCGGCGGCATCGTCATCACCAGCAAGGACCCGTCGCTGGACCGCTGGACCGGCGACGCGCGCGTGCTCTGGAGCGAGCATGACGACCGCACCTTCTCGGCGGCCGTGGGCGGGCCGATCGTCCGCGACGAACTGGGCCTGCGCCTCTCGGCCGAGCGCCGCGCCGATCGCGGACTGATCCGCAACGTCACCCGCGGCGGTTATGACGATGAACTCAAGTCGCTGAACCTGCGCGGCAAGCTCAAGTGGACGCCGAGCGCCATTCCCGGTCTCGAAGCGGTGGCCAGCTACAACCGCGTGCGGCGCGACGGCGGCTACCTCTACGAATATGCCCGGACCGACGTGCCGGACTATTACGACCACCGCATCTCCACGGGCGACCAGCCCAGCCGCGGCAAGATCGACAGCGATCTGGCGGTCTTCAACATCAGCTATCCGCTGACCGACAGTCTCAAGCTGTCGAGCGTGACCTCGTGGAATCGTTCGAAGGTCCATTCGGTGATCGATACCGACGGCACGCCCGAGGACATCCAGGCGATCGACAATCGCTATCTCTACAAGACGCTGACGCAGGAGTTGCGCCTCAATTACGAGAGCGACTGGCTGAGCGGCCTGCTCGGCGCCTGGTATTATCGCCGCACCGGCGCAATCGACCAGAACAGCCGCGTCAACATCGCCACCCCCACCGCAACGATCGCGGGCCTGCTGCAATCGCGCGGCTTCAACGCCGCGACCTCGCAGTTCATCGCCAATGCCTACAGCGCCCAGCTTCCCGTGATCCCGGTGGCCTACAGCGCCGAGCAGCCCGAGAAGGTCGAGACCATGGCCCTGTTCGGCGATGCCCGCTTCAAGCTGGCGGACCGGCTGACGCTGATCGGCGGTTTCCGTTTCGATCACGAGCGCAACCGCTATGCGGCCGAGACCGTCGCCGCCTTCAACGGCACGCTGCCGGACGTGAACTTCATGGGCACGGCCTATGCGCCGGTCATCTCGGTCATCAACCAGGGCGTGCTCGGCCTCGTGTCCGACGCGTCTTCGCCGCTTGCGTCGAACAGCCGCACGTTCAATGCCTTCCTGCCCAAGGCGGGGATCAGCATGGACTGGACGCCGGACCTCACCACCGCCTTCACCGTGCAGCGGGCCTATCGCTCGGGTGGGTCGAGCCAGAACCCGGCCCGCGCCGAACTGATCCCCTACGATCCCGAATATAGCTGGAACTACGAGGCCTCGCTGCGCTCCAAGTGGCTGGACGGGCGGCTGACCCTCAACGCCAATCTGTTCTACATGGAGTGGAAGGACCAGCAGGTCACCGCCTACTTCGGGCTCAACGCCTACGACTACAACACGGTCAACGCCGCCGGATCGCACCTCTACGGCTTCGAGGTGGAGGCGAATGCAAACGTGGCGAAGGGCGTCGACCTCTATGCCTCGATCGGCCACGTTCGCACCAAGTTCGACGATTTCACCCTGCCTACGGGCGCGACGAGCACGGTGGACCTTCAGGGCACGCAGTTCCCCTATGCGCCGCGCTGGACGCTCTCGGGCGGCGCCAATGCGCAGTTCGGCGGCGGGTTCACCGCCAACGTCAATGCCAATTACCGCACCTCGGTCTATACCGGCGTCGGCCAGGACCAGTCGCAATACAAGGTCTCGGCCCGCACCCTGGTGAACGGCAAGCTCGGCTACGAGACGGAGAACTGGTCGCTGTTCCTCTTCGCGCGCAACATCTTCGACGAGAAGTACAAGCAGTACGAATATGCGGCGATCCATCAGGCGATCCTGGGCGAGCCGCAGACCTTCGGGCTGGGCGCGGGAGTGCATTGGTGATCTGGCCGGCCAGCCTCCTRCTGCTTGCGGGAGGTGCGCTCGGCGCCTTCCTGCTGCGGCGCTCGTGGCTGCGGCGTGACGGTTCGGCCCTCGGCATGATTGCCGGGGGCTGGGTCGTTCTGCTGGGCCTGCTGCTGGCCGCGGCGTTCCTGGTCGGGCCGGTGAAGGGCCTCGCGCTGGGGCTGGTCATGGAGGGCATCGGCGCGCTGGCGGTGGTCTGGCTGGGCCGCGTGCGGCGCAAGGCCGCGCGCCTGCGCGAGATGGAAGCGGCGCCCGAGCCGCTGGACGAGCCCGGGCGCTTGTGGCGCGGCGTGCTGCGGACCCTGCTGGCCGGCCCTTTGGGGATGACCGCCGCGATGGCGGTCGCCTTCTGCGTCACGGTCTACCTGCCGGGCGACCCGCGCACCCGCATCGTGATCGGCGGACTGCTGATGCCGGTGCTCTGGGGCCTCGCCATGACCTGGACCCTGGCCGACCGCCGCATCCTGCGCGCGACCGCGGTGCTGGTCGCCACCAGCGTAGTCGGCTTCGGCCTTGCCCATCTGGGAGCGTCGGCATGAGCAATACCCGCAAGAAACAATGGCGCTGGCCGCTTTCGCCCGAAACGGTGCGTTCGGTGCTCAGCAGCCATTCGATCCTGGGCCTCGCCTTCGCGGCGGTGATCTACCTCGTCTGCGTGACCGGCACGGTGGCCGTTTTCGCGCCCGATCTCGAACGCTGGGAAGTGCCCGCCACCCCGGTCGCGCGCAGCCTGAGCGATGCCGCTGCCGCGCGCGCCATTGCCGAAGGTGCGCAGCACGCGCCCGCCGATACCGCCCTTTACCTCGCCCTGCCCACACCTGCGAAGGAGGGCGCGTCGCTGGTTGCTTTCAGCCCGACTTTCGAGCGCAAGTGGGCCGTGGCCGAGGACGGCTCGCTGTCGGACCTCGAAGCCGGCTGGACCGATTTCCTGATCCACCTCCACGTCAACCTGCACTTGCCGCGTAGCTGGGGCGAATTCATCGTCGGGCTGACCGGGGTGGCGCTGCTGTCCTCGCTGGTTTCCGGGATCCTCGCCCATCCGCGCGTGCTGCGCGATGCCTTCCACTTGCGGCTCGGTGGTTCGCGCCGGTTGCAGGAGGCGGACTTGCACAACCGCCTGGGGATCTGGGCGCTGCCGTTCCACTTCACGCTGGCGCTGACCGGGGCGCTGCTCGGCCTCAGCACCATCATCGTCGCGGTGCTGGCCCTGCTGCTCTATCCGGAGGGCGGGATGAAGAAGGTCTACGAACTCTTCCTGGATGCGCCGCCGCCGGTCGATACGCGGGCGGTGCCGATGCCCGATATCGCGGCTCTCATCGCGCAGGCCCGCGCCCGTGCGCCGGATGCCGCGCCGCAGAACGTCATGGTCGAGCGCGCGGGCCGCGCCGACATGCGTGTCACCGTGCTCAGCGGCCGCGCGAAGCTGCTGGTCCAGCAGGACGAGACCCGGTTCGACGCGGCGGGCAAGGTGGTGGCCGACGAACACCCCGAAGACTTCGTGACCGGCACCCGCGTGCTTGGCGGCATCGGCCAGGTCCATTTCGGCTGGTATGGCGGACTGGCCGTGCGGCTTGCCTATGGATTGCTGGGCATCGCGCTGTGCGTGGTGACTTCCAGCGGCGTGACCATCTGGCTCGCCCGTCGCCGCGACCGGGGCCGCCCCGCACCGCAGTGGGAGCGGATCTGGGCTGCGGTGTGCTGGGGGCAGCCGGTCGTGCTCTGCCTTACCGCGCTGCTGGCACGGTTTGCGCCCGAAGCGTCCCTGCCCGCCGCCTGGCTCGCCTTCACCGTGCTTTCCATCCTGGCTTCGGCGCTGGCGAAGACGGTTCCCGGCCCCCGGCTGGCGCGTGCCTGGCGCTGGGCCCTGACGGCGTTGCTGGCGATCCTGGCCTTCATCCACGGAGCGGCGGCGCTGCCGCAAGGGGGTGCGGTGCTGATCGACGCCGTGTTGCTGGCCGGCAGCGCGGGCCTGCTCGCCTCGCTCCTGCGGGGAAGGACCAGGACCGCCGCCTGAGAAATCCATCGTCCCGGTCCTGATCCGGGAACGCTCTTTGATGAGCCTCGTTCATGACGGCATGTGATTTCACACAGTGCCGGAATCCGTCGCCGTGCGTTATCGTACCCGATGGACGGAAACTGCCGTCCTGGTGCGACAAGGACGGGCAATGAGCGAAACGGCGGATTTCGAGGTATCGCGGCGCGCGGTCCTGGCAGGCAGCGCGGCGAGCGTGGGGCTGACCGTGGTGCCCACGATGGCGGAAGGACAGGCTCCCATGGCGCGCAAGCCCCCGACGATGGCCGTTTCGTTCAAGGTCAACGAAAAGGCGCAGGCCTTGATGGTCGATACGCGCACCACGCTGCTGGACGCCTTGCGCGATCACCTGGGCCTGATGGGCACCAAGAAGGGCTGCGATCACGGTCAGTGCGGGGCCTGCACGGTGCTTGTGAACGGCACGCGGATCAATTCCTGCCTCAGCCTGGCGGTCATGCACGAAGGCGATGCGGTCACCACGATCGAGGGTCTCGGTACTCCGGAAGACCTGCATCCGATGCAGGCGGCCTTCGTGAAGCATGACGGCTTCCAGTGCGGCTATTGCACGCCGGGCCAGATCTGCTCGGCCGTCGCGGTGCTGGAAGAGATCAGGGCGGGTATTCCCAGCCATGTGCAGGAGGACGTCGGCGGCGCTCCCGAGATGACGGTTCTGGAAATGCGCGAGCGGATGAGCGGCAATATCTGCCGCTGCGGCGCCTATTCGAACATTGCCGAAGCGATGGCGGAAGTGGCGGGCGTCAAGCTTGCCGAGACTCACGGCGCGGAGATCGAGGCATGAAGGCTTTCACATACGAGCGCGCCAGGACGCCGGCCGCTGCCGCCGCCGCGGTCGCAGGGCACAAGGGCGCCAAGTTCATCGCCGGGGGCACCAACCTGCTCGACCTGATGAAGCTGGAGATCGAGACGCCGACGCATCTCGTGGACGTACAGGATCTCGGCCTCGACCGCATCGAGGAGACGCCGGAAGGCGGGCTGCGCATCGGTACGCTGGTCAGCAACACTGCGCTGGCCACGGACAAGCGCGTGCGGCGCGATTACGGCGTGCTCACGCGCGCCATCGTGGCAGGCGCCTCGGGCCAGCTGCGCAACAAGGCGACGACCGGCGGTAACCTGCTGCAGCGCACCCGCTGTCCTTATTTCTACGACACCAACCAGGCCTGCAACAAGCGCAAGCCCGGCTCCGGCTGCGCGGCGATCGGTGGTTTCAGCCGCCAGCTCGGCGTGGTCGGCACGAGCGAGGCCTGCATCGCCACGCACCCCAGCGACATGGCGGTGGCCCTGCGCGTGCTGGATGCCGCGGTGGAGACGGTCGATGCCCAGGGCAAGACGCGCAGCGTGCCGGTGGGCGAATTCCACCGCCTGCCGGGCGATACGCCGCACCTGGAGAACGTGCTCCAGCCGGGCGAGCTGATCACGGCCGTCACTCTGCCCAAGCCGCCGGGCGGACGGCATGTCTATCACAAGGTGCGCGACCGGGCCTCCTACGCCTTCGCGCTCGTTTCCGTGGCGGCGGTGCTGAACGAGGACGGCAGCGGACGAGTGGCCTTCGGCGGCGTCGCGCCGCGGCCCTGGCGGGTCGAAGCCGCCGACGCGCAGCTGCGCAACGGCGCGGGCGCCGTGACGCGCACGGCTTTCGCAGACGCGCGGTCAACCCATGAGAATGCCTTCAAGGTCACTCTGGCGGAGCGCACGCTGGCGGCGATCATCCAGGAGAACCGGGCATGAAGTTCGATACGCCTGCGGGCTCCAATCCCATCGACGCCATGAAAGTGATTGGCCAGGCGGTCGACCGCGTGGACGGCAAGCTCAAGACCACGGGGCAGGCCCCCTATGCTTACGAGCACAAGGACGTGCCGGCCAAGCCGGCCTACGGGTATGTGATCGGTGCCGGGATCGCCAAGGGGCGGGTCACGGCGATGAACACGGCCGAAGCCAAGCGCATGCCCGGCGTGCTCGCGGTGGTCAGCGCCGAAAATGCACAGCCGCTGGGCAAGGGCAGCATGAACACGGCCAAGCTGCTGGGCGGTCCCGCTGTCGACCATTACCATCAGGCGCTGGCGGTGGTCGTGGCCGAGAGCTTCGAGCAGGCGCGCAATGCCGCCAATGCCGTGCGGATCGAATACGAGCGCGGTAACGGCCGTTTCGATCTCGCCAAGGCGAAGCCCGGCGCGCAGCCGCTGACGGGCAGCGATGCCGACACCCATACCGGCGATTTCGAGGGCGCTTTCGCCTCGGCCGCGGTGCAGCTCGACCAGACTTACACCACGCCCGACCAGAACCACGCGATGATGGAGCCTTTCGCCACCATCGCCTGGTGGGAAGACGATGCGCTCTCGGTCTGGACGTCCAACCAGATGATCGCCTGGAACAAGAAGGAGCTGGCCGCCACCTTCAAGCTGCCGCCGGAGAAAGTCCATGTCCGCTCGCCCTTCATCGGCGGTGGTTTCGGGGGGAAGCTGTTCCTGCGCGCCGATGCGGTGATGGCGGCGCTGGGCGCGAAGGCCTGCGGCAGGCCGGTGAAGATCGCGATGCCGCGGCCCCTGATGCTCAACAACGCCACGCACCGCCCGGCCACGATCCAGCGCATCCGCATCGGCACCGGCAAGGACGGGCGCATCACCGCGATCGGCCATGAAAGCTGGTCCGGCGACCTTCCCGGCGGCGGCCCGGAATCGGCGACGCAGCAGACCAAGTTGCTCTATGCCGGCGCCAATCGCCTCACTGCCCTGCGGCTGGCCGAACTGGACCTGCCCGAAGCCAATGCCATGCGCGCACCCGGCGAAGCGCCCGGCCTCATGGCGCTGGAGATCGCCATCGACGAAGTGGCCGAGAAGCTGGGCATGGACCCGGTGCGGTTCCGCGTGCTCAACGATACGCAAGTCGATCCCGAGCATCCCGAGCGGCCCTTCTCGCAGCGCAACCTCGTGCGATGCCTGGAGGACGGTGCCAAGCGCTTCGGCTGGGAACGCCGCCAGACGCGTCCGGGCAAGATGCGTGACGGGCGCTGGCTGATCGGCATGGGCGTGGCGGCGGCGTTCCGCAACAACATCAACATGACATCGGCCGCGCGCGTGCGGCTGTCGAGCGACGGCGTGGTCACGGTGGAGACCGACATGACCGACATCGGCACCGGCTCCTACACCATCATCGCCCAGACCGCGGCGGAGATGATGGGCCTGCCGGTGGAGAAAGTGCGCGTGAAGCTGGGCGATTCCTCGTTCCCGGCCTCCGCAGGCTCCGGCGGGCAATGGGGCGCCAACAGCTCCACGTCTGGCGTCTATGCGGCCTGCGTGAAGCTGCGCGAAGCCGCGGCGCAGCGGCTCGGCATGGACCCCGCCACCGCGGAATTCGCCGATGGCGAAGTGCGCGCGGGCAACCGCTCCGCCGCCCTGGCCGAGGCGGCGAAGTCTGGCGAGATCGTTGCCGAAGAGACGATGCAGTGGGGCGACCTGGGCAAGAAGTTCCAGCAGTCGACCTTCGGCGCGCACTTCGTGGAAGCGGCCGTGGACGCCTATACCGGCGAGACGCGGGTGCGACGCATGCTGGCGGTCTGCGCGGCCGGACGTATCCTCAATCCCAAGACGGCGCGCAGTCAGGTGATCGGCGCCATGACCATGGGCGTGGGCGGCGCGCTGATGGAGGAACTGGCCGTCGACAAGCGCTTCGGGTTCTTCGTCAATCACGACCTTGCCGGGTACGAAGTGCCGGTCCACGCCGACATTCCGCACCAGGACGTGGTTTTCCTCGACGAGGCGGACGACAAGGTCTCGCCGATGAAGGCCAAGGGCGTGGGCGAACTCGGGCTCTGCGGCGTCGGCGCGGCCGTGGCCAACGCGGTCTACAACGCCACGGGGGTGCGCGTGCGGGACTATCCGCTCACGCTGGACAAGCACCTTGCGAAGCTGCCGGCTATCGCCTGAATCCCAGGTCGGCGGTTTGGCAGGTCAGCAGGTCGGCGATCAGCTCCGGCGCCGAGGGGAAGTAGAAGTGCATGTAGCTGGCCGTGAGCGGTCCGTGGCGGAACAGGCGTTCGCCCGGCCGCCCGTCCGGCGTGACGGCGCTGACGGTGGGCAAAAGGGACGTTTCCAGCCGCGAATAGTGGAACGTGTGGCCCCGCGCGACATGACCGCCCAGTTCCATCTCTTGCATGCCCAGCGCTGCCAGCCGCCTTTGCATCACGGCCCGCGCAGGCAGCAGGCCGAGCAGGGCGGCACTGGCGCCGTCGGTGCTTTCGAGCCTCTCGGAGGCGTAAAGCATGCCGCCGCATTCGGCCAGGATCGGCCGCCCTGCCTGGAAGTGGGCGCGGATCGCCGCGATCATCGGGCGATTGGCGGAAAGAGCGTCCAGGTGCAGCTCGGGATAGCCCCCGGGTAGCCACAAGCCGTCGCAAGGGGGCAGCATGGCATCGCGCAGCGGCGAGAAGAAGGCGAGCCGCGCCCCGGCCCGTTCCAGAAACGCGAGGTTGGCGGGATAGATGAAGCCGAATGCCTCGTCGCGGGCAATGGCGATGCGGCGGCCTGACAGCGCGGAAGGCGGCGCTTCGGCGGCTTCCGGGGCGGGGAAGGGCACCGGCTCGGGCAGCCAGAGCGCGGTTTCGGGCAGACTGTCGGCGGCGCGGTCTATGCGCGCCTCGATATCCGCCACCTCCCCGGCCTGCACCAGTCCGAGGTGCCGTTCGGGCAGGCCGAGCCCGGCATCGCGCCGGAGGGTGCCAAGCCATTCCACGCCGTCCGGCATGCCGCGCTCCAGCAGTTCGGCATGGCGCGCGCTGCCGACGCGGTTGGCCAGCACGGCGGCCAGGGTCACGTCGGCGCGGTAGGTGGAAAGGCCGTGGACCAGCGCACCGAACGTCTGCGCCATCGATGCCCCGTCGATCACCGCCATGACCGGCAGACCGAACAGGCGGGCAATGTCGGCGGAGGAGGGGGTGCCGTCGAACAGGCCCATCGCCCCTTCGACAAGGATCAGGTCGGCGTCCCGCGCGGCCTCGTGCAGCAGGGCGCGGCATTCCCGCTCTCCGCACATGAACAGGTCGAGCTGGTGGACGGGCGCGCCGCTGGCCCTTTCCAGCACCATCGGGTCCAGGAAGTCCGGCCCGCACTTGAACACCCGCACTTTGCGCCCGGCGCGGCGGTGGCGGCGGGCCAGCGCGGCGGTGACGAGGGTCTTGCCCTGTCCCGACGAGGGCGCGGTGACCAGCAGGGCGGGACAGGCCGTCATGCGGGCAGGCACGAATATCGTCCGGACGGAGCGGTATCCGAAAGGCGGAAGGGGCAGGGCGGCATGACGGTTCGATCCTCCTGGGCGCAAGTACGGCTTGTCGTCTCGCGAAAGACCGGGTCCGCGGGGAGCAGCGCTCCGCATCGGGCATGGCCCCCGTCCGCCCGGTTCATCCCGCCCGCGCGAAGGATCGACGGCTGGGGGCCGGTTTCCTGACTTCCTGGGCCCGATTTCTTGGAATCGGCGCGCCTTCCGCCGCCTTCTCGGCACCGCGCGGTGCCAATGGCGTGCTGGCGGGGCGCATCCCCGGTTACAGTTGCGGGAGCAGTGCCGGATTCCAGCGGAATTACCCCTCTGGCCCGGACTTCCCGATTAAGCCCTTGCGGGCACCCCTGGCCCGGCGGGCCTATGGTACTTCGCCAGAGAGCGCAAGCGCGGGACAAGGCAAGCGCAAGCGTCGGACAAGACCAGCGCAAGCGTCGGACATGACCAGCGCAAGCGCGGGACATGACCAGCGCAAGCGCCGGGCTCTTGCACGCGGCACCCCACCGGGATAGGGGCGCTCCAGCGACAGGTTCCCCGCAAGGGGATCAAAAGGGAACGCGGGTGAATGCCCGGGCTGCCCCTGCAACTGTAAGCGGCGAGCCGTGCGGCCAATTCGCCATTGGGGATGCAAGTCCCTGAGAAGGCGGCCGAAATGGCACTGACCCGTGAGCCAGGAGACCTGCCTGACGCCGTCGTTCTTCGACCGGACAGGGTGAGCCGGGCGAACGGGGCCATTCCTCGCGCAACGACAGCCATTGCCGTGCCGGCACGCGCCGCGCGGGAGGGGGGCGTCGTCCGCTGCATGGGCGGCAGAGGCCCTGCCTTTCGCATGCGTGCCGACCCGGCCGGGTCGATGCTCGTGCGAAGGACATGCCGTGAACTGCCGAATTCCCGCCGCCAGCCCCCTGGCTCTCGCGCTCGCCCTTGCAGGGGCGCTGCACCCGCTCGCGGCCCTGGCCGAGGAGGCCGATGCAGTGCCTCTGGACGAACGCATCGTGGTCACCGCCCTGCGCACGCCCGTTGCGGCCGACCGGGTGGCCGATACCGTCACCGTGCTCGACGAGGCGCAGATCGTTGCGGCCCAGCCGATCGCTCTGACCGATGTGCTGCTGCGCACGCCCGGCATCAGCATGTCGCGCAACGGCGGTTACGGCACCACCACGTCGCTGCGCATTCGCGGTGCCGATGCCGGGCAGACGGTGATGGTGATCGACGGGATGCGCCTGTCGGACGCCTCATCGACGGCGGGAGGCTATGGCTTTGCCAATTTCCTGATCGACGATGCCGATCGCATCGAGATCCTGCGCGGTCCGCAATCGATCCTCTGGGGCAGCGATGCCATCGGCGGTGTCGTCAACGTCCGCACTCGCCGCGCGGCCGCGCCGCTGGAAGGCAGCTTCGCGGTGGAAGCAGGAACCCATGACACCGTCTCGGCCCGCGCGGGTCTTGGCGGCACCTCCGAGGCCGTCGACTGGCGCATTGCCGCCTCGCGCTTCGCCACGGACGGCATCTCCGCGCGCGCGAACGGCAAGGAGGACGACGGCTACCGGCGCAGCGCGGCCAGCGGCACGATGACTTACCGCGTCGCGCCCGGCATCTCGCTGGATCTGCGCGGCTACTGGTCGGATTCGCGGAACGCGTTCGACGGTACCTCCGGCGACTCCCTGGCCTATGGCCGGACGCGCGAATGGTCGGGCTATGCCGGGGTGATCTTCGCGCTGCTGGACGGCCGGCTGGCGAACCGCGTGGCCGTGCTCCAGACCGAGACCGACCGCGAGAACTTCGACCCCGCGCGGCAGGTCCGCCAGCTCACGTTCGACGCCCATGGCCGCGTGCGCCGTTTCGAGTACCAGGGCACCTACACGTTCAGCGAGGCCATCCAGGCCGTGTTCGGCGCCGAGCGCGAGGAACAGCGGATGACCACCGCCTCGCCCGCGAACAGCACGGCGGCCTATGCCCTCGTGCCCAGCCGGGCGAATACCGAGAGCGTCTACGGCGAACTGCGCGTGACCCCGCTCACCGGGCTGACGCTCAATGGCGGCGCGCGCTACGATCACCAGTCGCGCTTCGGCGGCAACACGGTGTTCAGCGCGGGCGCGGTCTACACCCCCAATGGCGGCGCCACGATACTGCGTGCCAGTTATGACGAGGGTTTCAAGGCGCCCTCGCTCTATCAGCTCTTCAGCATGTACGGCGTGGCCGATCTCAAGCCGGAGAAGGCGAAAGGCTGGGAACTGGGCGCCGAGCAAGGCTTCGGCGAAGCCCTCCGCCTGTCGGCGACCTGGTTCGAGCGCGATACCGACAACCTGATCGACTTTGCCTACTGCCCCGCCAGCGGCACCCTGCCGGACATCTGCTACGTTCCCGGCACGGGCACGGGCACGGGCACGTCGCGCTTCGGCTACTATGGCAACGTCAAGGCCAGCCATGCCCGCGGGCTGGAACTCGCCGCGTCGGCCAAGTGGGGCGTTCTCTTCGCCCAGGGCAACTACAGCTGGATCGCGGCAGAGGATCGCACGCAAGGTAGCAGCACTTACGGCCGCCAGCTCCAGCGCGTGCCGCGTCATCTCGCCAATGCCGAGCTGGGCGTGGCGCTGCCGCAGGGCCTGCGCGCCAGCCTGGCCGCGCGCTATTCGGGTGAAAGCTACAATGCGGCGACCGGCACCGCCGTGCTGGACGACTACTGGCTGGTGGATGTGCGCGCGCAGTGGCAGGTCATGGAACGCCTGATTCTTCAAGGACGTATCGAAAACGTGGGCGATCAGAAGTACGAAACCGTGAGCGGCTACGGCACGCTTGGCCGCACCGTCTATTTCGGACTGAGGAGCCGGTTCTGATGCTGCTTCCAGTCGAACCCGGCCCGTCCGTAGTCGTGTGCAACACCTGCCGCCATTCCGCCGAAGTCCGCGAGGACGAGGACGGTCGGCGCGACGGTGCGGTCCTGGCAGAGGCCATGCGCGCGGCGCAGGCCGCCGATCCCGCGCTTCAGGGCGTGGCGGTGCAGGAAATGCCCTGCCTCTTCGCCTGCCAGCGCCATTGCACCGTGGCGATCCGGGCGCCGGGCAAGCTGGGCTACGTGCTCGGCGATTTCGCACCCGATGCGGAGGCGGCCCGCGCGATCCTTGAATATGCGGTGCGCCATGCCGCCAGCGAGGAGGGGCAGGTGCCCTATCGCGAGTGGCCACAGGGCGTGAAGGGCCACTTCATCACCCGCACCCCGCCGGAAGGGTACCTGGGCACATGATCCGCTTCGAGAACCGCGCCGCTTTCGCCGCCGCCCTGGCCGACCTGCCCGGACCGGACGCGCCCGCGCTGGCCGCCGCGCGTGCGCGCCAGGCGTCGCTCACCAAGCCTGCGGGCTCGCTCGGGCGGCTGGAGGACATCGCCGTGTTCATGGCTGGCTGGCAGGGGCGCATCCGGCCACGGGCCGAGCGGATCCGCGCCGTGGTCTTCGCGGGCAATCACGGGGTCGCGGCGCGCGGGGTGAGCGCCTATCCGAGCGAAGTCACGGCGCAGATGGTCGCCAATTTCGAGGCCGGCGGCGCGGCGATCAATGCGCTGACGGCGGCCTGCGGGGCGGCGCTCTCGGTCGTCCCGCTCGATCTCGACCGCCCGACCGGAGACATTACGCGAGAGCCCGCTCTCAGCGAGGCCGAGTGCCTCGAAGCGCTCGATCGCGGCGCTGCCGCGGTGTCGGCGGACAGCGATCTGTTCTTCGTGGGTGAAATGGGGATCGGCAATACCACCCCGGCGGCCGCGCTGACGGCGCAGGTCTTCGGCGGGGCTGCGGCCGACTGGGTAGGGCGCGGCACCGGGCTCGACGATGCCGGCGTGGCGCGCAAGGCCGAGGCGGTGACGGCGGCGCTCGCCCTGCACGGCGCGGCCTGCGACGATGCTTTCGAGACCCTGCGCCGCCTTGGCGGGCGTGAGATCGCGGCCATGGCGGGCGCCGTGCTGGCAGCGCGGCATTTGCGGGTGCCGGTCCTGCTTGACGGGTTCATCACTTGCGCGGCCATGGCGCCGCTGTTCGCTGGCAATCGCGATGTTCTGGCCCACTGCCTTGCCGCGCATTGTTCGGCCGAAGCGGGCCATGCGCGCCTGCTCGATCGCTTCGGGCTGGACCCGCTGCTCCACCTCGGCATGCGGCTGGGCGAAGGATCCGGCGCGGCGGTGGCGGCGCAGATCGTGCGCTCGGCCCTGGCGGCGCATGACGGCATGGCGACTTTTGCCGAGGCGGCAGTGGCATCCTCCGTGTCCGGGGCATCATGAGCGGCATCCTCGTCCACCTGATGCGCCACGGGGCGCCTTACGAGCCGGGCCTGCTGCTGGGCCACCGGGACGATGCGCCGACCCCGGTAGGCATCGCCCGCTGCGTGTCGCGCAGCGCGGCCCTGGCGTTCGAGCGGGTGATTTCCTCGGACTTGCGCCGCTCCAGCATTCCGGCCGCGCAGATCGCGGCCATGCGCCGCCTGCCGCACAGCCTCGACCCGCGGTGGCGGGAGATCGATTTCGGCGCCTGGGACGGCATGGCGCCGCATCAGCTCGATCCGGCCGTGCAGGCGCGGTTCTGGGACGATCCCGAGGCTTTCGCCCCGCCGGGAGGCGAGCGCTGGTCGCAGCTCTGCGCCCGCGTGGGAGAGGCCGTGGCGGGTATCGACAGGGCCAGTCTCATCCTCACGCACGGGGGGGCGATGCGCGCTGCGCTCTCGGTCCTGTTCGGGTTCGACCACCGCCAGGTCTGGGCTTTCGAACTCCCTTATGGCGCGCTGGTGAGCTTGCGCATCTGGCCGGGCGAGGGCCTGCCTGCCGCGCAGATCCTCTCGCTCGACAGTAGCAAGGCAGGATGAAGGGCAAGGCAGGATGAAGCAGCTCGTTCTAGCCCTCCAGTTCCTGACGCGGCTGCCGCTTCCGGCGGTTCGCGCCGATGCGGACGACTTCGCCCGGTCGATGCGCTGGTTCCCGGCGGCCGGACTGGCCGTCGGCGGTTCAGTGGCGCTGGCCTGGTGGCTGGCCCGCTCCGTGGCTCCGTTCATGGCCCCGTCCATGGGTGGCGGCAGCGGCGACGGTTGGATCGCGGCGCTTTGCGGCCTGGGCGCCTGGGTGGCGGTGACGGGCGCGCTGCATCTCGACGGGCTTGGCGACGTGGCCGATGGCGCGGGCGCGGCGCACAAGGATCCGGCGCGGCTCTCGGCGGTCATGGCCGATCCCCATGTCGGCAGCTTTGCGGTGGTGGCGATCGGCATGCAATTGCTGGCGAAGCTGGTGTTGCTCCATGCACTGGCGCCCGGGCAGGTCTGGGCCCTGCTGCTCGTCGCTCCGCTGGCGCGCGCGGCGCCGCTGGCCTGGACGCTGGCGCTGCCGCCGCTGCACGAAGGTCTGGGCAGCCGCTTTCGCAGCGCGGTGACATGGCGGCACCTGGCCTCGTGGAGTGTCATCGGGGCTGTCGCGGCGCTGCTCGTGGCACCCGCCCTGCTGGCGGTGTTCCTGGCGGTTCCGGCTTGGGGCTGGTGGCTTCGGCGCCGTATCGGCGGCATTTCGGGCGACGGGCATGGCGCCGGGATCGAGGTCGTCGAAACCCTGCTGCTGCTGGCGCTGGCGGTCGTGCGATGAGCGCGGCCTTCCTGTTTCATGGCGGCCGCGTAAGCGAGGCGGCGCGGGCTTTCGGCGGCACGCCGGAAGACTGGCTGGACCTCTCGACCGGCCTCAATCCACTGGCATTTCCCGCTTCGGGCATCGCGCCGGTCGACTGGACGGCCTTGCCCGATCCCGATGCGCTGCTTCGCCTCGAAGCCGCCGCCGCGCGCCATTTCGGCGTCGCGCCGGAACTTTGTTGCGCGGTGCCGGGCAGCGAGACCGCGCTGCGCCTGCTGGCCAGGGCGCTGGACCTGCCCGGCCGCGCGCTGGTGCCCGCCTATCGCACTCATCGGGAGGCTTTCGCCCCCTCGCGCCCGGCGCTGTTCGGCGAACAGCCGAAAGCCCGGGAAGTCTTCGTCTTCGCCAATCCCAACAATCCCGACGGCGTGCTGCGCGACCCCGAGGATGTGGTGGCCTGGGCGGAGCGCATCGATGCCACGGGCGGCTTTCTCATCGTCGACGAGGCTTTCGCGGACTGTCATCCCGGCGCCAGTGTCGCCCGCGCCGTAGCGCCGGGGTTCCGGTTGATCGTGCTGCGCTCGTTCGGGAAGTTCTTCGGACTGGCGGGTCTGCGCTTGGGTTTCGTGCTCGGCCCGCCGGCGCTCATGATGCTGCTGCGGCAATTGCTGGGGAGCTGGCCGGTCCATGCCGGGGCGCTGGCCATCGGCGCGGCGGCCTATGCCGATGGCGACTGGATCGCGCGCACCCGCAGCGCGTTGCCCGTGCGCGCCGCCGCGCTCGATGCCGTGCTGTACCGCCATGGGCTGGAGCCGCAGGGGGACTGTCCGCTGTTCCGTCTGGTGACCGGCTGCGCGGGCGGCGCGCTGTTCGATCGCCTGGCCCGCGCGCGCATTCTGGTGCGCCCTTTCGCGGATCGCCCCGACTGGCTGCGCTTCGGCGTGCCCGGCGATGCGAATGCGCTGGCGCGTCTGGACGCGGCATTGGCAGGCCGCGCGGCGTGATCGAGCCGATCGCTTTCGCCGCCATGGCGCTGGAGGGCGCGCTGGGCTGGCCGGGGCGGCTCCACGGGCTGATCGGTCATCCGGTCGGCCTCTTCGCCCGCGTGATCTCTGGCTGCGAGCGCAAGCTGAACCGTGCGGAGTGGTCGGACATGGCGCGGCGCATCGCCGGCCTGGGCGCCATGCTCGGCCTGATCGCGGCGGTGGTGCTGGCGACGATGCTGGTGGTCTGGCTGGTGCGCGGTGCGGCAGGGGACTGGGCCTGGCTCCTGCTGGCGGTGCTGGCATGGCCGGCCCTGGCGGCGCGCAGTCTCGATGACCACGTCCGGCCGGTGTTGGCCGCGCTGGAAGCGGACGACCTCGCGCAGGCGCGCCGCGCCGTCGGCATGATCGTCGGGCGGGACACGGCCGGGCTCGATGCCGCCGGGGTGGTCCGCGCGGCGATCGAGAGCCTTGCCGAAAGCTTTTGCGACGGGGTGGCCGCGCCGCTGTTCTGGCTTCTGCTGGGCGGCCTGCCGGGCGCCTGGGCCTACAAGGCGATCAACACGGCGGACAGCCTGATCGGCCATCCGGAAGAACCGCTGCGGGCCTATGGCTGGGCCGCCGCGCGGATCGACGATCTGGCCAATCTGCTCCCGGCCCGGCTGGCGGGCGCGGTGCTTTGTCTTGCCGCCGGAGTGGGCGGCCGGGCTGGCTGGCGCGTCATGCTGCGCGACCACGGCCGCCATGCCTCGCCCAATGCCGGCTGGCCCGAAGCGGCCATGGCGGGTGCGCTCGGCGTCAGGCTCGCCGGGCCGATCCTTTACGACGGCGTTCTTGCCCCGAAGCCCTGGATCGGGGAGGAGGGCCGGATCGCGGGCGCGGCGGACTTGCGACGGGCGCTGGCGATCTATCGCCGGGCCTGCGTCCTGCTGGCCTTTGGCGCATTCGCCGCGGCGTGGGGAGCAGTATGGCTGGCTTGATGTTGCAGGGGACGGGGTCGGATGTCGGCAAGTCCGTGCTCGTGGCGGGGCTATGCCGCGCGCTCACCCACCGCGGATTGAAGGTCCTGCCGTTCAAACCGCAGAACATGTCGAACAATGCCGCCGTCACCCCGGAGGGCGGCGAGATCGGCCGCGCCCAGGCGCTCCAAGCCCTGGCCGCGCGGGCACCGCTTCATGTCGACATGAACCCGGTCCTGCTGAAACCCCAGGCCGACCGGACCTCGCAGCTGGTGGTCCACGGCGAAGTGCGTGGCACCCTGGGCAGTGCCAATTTCCGCGAGGCGCGCCGCACGCTCCTGCCGGAAGTCATGGCGAGCTACCGCCGGTTGGAGGCGCGCTGCGATCTGGTGGTGGTGGAAGGGGCGGGTTCCCCGGCCGAAATCAACTTGCGCGCAGGGGACATCGCGAACATGGGCTTCGCGCGCGAGGCCGGGGTTCCGGTCGTGCTGGTCGGGGATATCGACCGGGGCGGCGTGATCGCGGCCGTGGCGGGCACCCGCGCGGTGATCGACGCCGATGACGCGGCGATGATCCGGGGCTTCCTCATCAACAAGTTCCGCGGCGATCCGGCGCTGTTCGCCGATGGCTATGCCGCCATCGCGCAGCTTTCCGGATGGCCCGGCTATGGCGTGATGCCGTGGTCCCGCGCCGTCTCGCGCCTGCCCAGCGAGGATGCCGTCGTGCTCGAAAGAGGGCTGGGCGGCGGCAACGGCAAGCTGCTCGTCGCTTGTCCGATCCTGCCCCGCATTGCCAATTTCGACGATCTCGATCCGCTGCGGCAGGAATCCGGCGTGGACGTGGCGATGATCCCGCCCGGCACGCCGATCCCGGCCGAAGCCGCGCTGGTCGTGCTGCCCGGCTCCAAGGCCACCATGGCGGACATGGCTTTCCTCCGCACCGAGGGCTGGGACATCGATGTGCTGGCGCATCGGCGGCGCGGCGGGCTGATCCTGGGCATCTGCGGCGGGTACCAGATGCTCGGCCACACGATCGCCGATCCGCTCGGCATCGAGGGGCCGCCGGGCGAGATTGCCGGGCTGGGCCTGCTCGACGTGACCACCGTGCTGGGAGACCGCAAGGCCCTGCGCGAGGTTTCCGGCACGGCGCTCGGCGCACGGATGACCGGCTACGAGATGCACATGGGCGTCACCCGGCGCGGCGGCGCGGCGCCTTTCGCCTTGCTCGGCGATGACCGGCCGGACGGTGCGGTCGATGCCTCGGGCCGGATCATGGGGACATATTGCCACGGGTTGCTCGCCTCGACCGGACTGCGCGCCGCGCTGCTGGCGCGACTGGGGGCGCAGAGCGACGGGCTCGACCACGGCGCTGCCGTCGATGCCGCGCTCGACGAACTGGCGGCGGACATGGAACGACATCTCGACATCGACGGCCTGCTGGCCCTCACGGAGTATCGCGCATGACGAGCACGCTGGTTCTGGGCGGCGCGCGGTCGGGCAAGAGCCGCCATGCGCAGGCGCTCGTCGAGGCGGGGCCGGGACGGTTGATCTATATCGCCACCGCCCAGCCGCTCGATGACGAGATGGAAGCGCGGATCGCTCGCCACCGAGAGGATCGCGGGCCGCGCTGGTCCACTCTGGAAGCGCCGATGGACCTGAGCGAGGCCATCGCGCGGGCCGCTAACGAGGCGGACGGGGTCCTGGTCGACTGCCTCACCCTGTGGCTGTCGAACCTGATGCTGGCGGAGGCGGCGTTGCAACCGCAGTTCGATGGTCTGTGCCGGGCGATCTCGGCATGCCCCAAGCCGCTGGTGCTGGTGGCGAACGAAGTGGGGCTGGGAATCGTGCCGGACACACCGCTCGGGCGGCGGTTTCGCGATGAGGCCGGGCGGCTCAACCAGCGTGTTGCCACCACGGTGGAGCGGGCGGTCTTCGTCGCCGCCGGCCTGCCGCTGGCGCTGAAATAGGGCAAAGAAAAAGCCGCCCGGGACAGGGCGGCTTTTCCGTTTTCAGCTTTCGGTGAACGCTTAGAAGTCCATCCAGTCGTCCGCCGTGGCGAGCGCTTTCATCGGCTTGCGGATCGCTGCCGGCTGCATCGGCTGAGCAGGGGCGAACGAGGCTGCTGCAACCGTACGGACCGGCGCGCGCATGCCTTCGTGTCCGGTGCGGAACATGGAAGCGCGATCCGAAAGCGAGGTGACCTCGCTGTTGAGGTTGCGTGCCGCGGCCGAGGTTTCCTCGACCATCGCCGCGTTCTGCTGCGTGGCCTGGTCCATCGTGCCGATCGTCGCGCTGATCTCGGTGATCGTCGAGGACTGCGCCTGGTTGTCGCTGGCGATGTCGCTCAGCAGCGAGTGCACTTCGGTGACGTCGCCCGAGATGTTCTGCAGGGCGCCGTCGACGCGCTGCACCGCTTCCACGGCAGTGCCGATGTCGGTCTGGGTGGCCGTGAGCTGTTCGCGGGCGCGCTTGGCTTCCTCTTCCGAGCGCATGGCGAGCGCCGAGACAAGATCGGCCACGACTGCGAAGCCGCGACCGGCATCGCCGGCACGCCCTGCTTCGACGGCGGCGTTCATGGCCAGCACGCGGGTCTGGAAGGCGATCTTGTCGAGACCTTCGATCACCGAGTCGATGCCCTTGGCGCTTTCGCTGACGCGGCCCATGGCCTGCACGGCCTCGTCGGCGATCTCACGGCCCGAGCCGACCACGTTCATCGCGCCATCGGCGCGCTGGACGGTGCGACCGGCGGCCGCGGCGGTGGCGCGCAGGCGTTCGTCCATCTGGGTGATGGCGGCGGAGGTTTCCTCAAGGCTGGCGGCGTTGCTCTCGGTGCGGCGGGCCAGGTCTTCCGAAGCCTGGGCGATTTCGCTGGAGCCGGTACGGATGGCCACGGCGCTTTCGGCCACGGCGCCGATCAGGTCGCGCAGGGCGCCGACGGCGGAGTTGAAGTTGCTCTTCAGTTCGCCATAGGCGGGCGGGAAGTCGGCATTGATGGTCTGGGTCAGGTCGCCTTCGCTGATCGCCTGGAGGCTGGAGCGCAAGGTGGACGTGACCAGTTCCTGTTCGCGGGCACCCTTGGCGTCCACTTCGGCGCGGCTTTCGGCGGCGGCGCGGAACTGTTCGACAGCCTCGGCGATCTCACCGATTTCATCGCCGCGCTCGCGGTAGGGGACTTCGGCCTTGCCGCCTTCGGCGAGCGTCGAGGTGACCTGGGCGATGCGGCTCATCGGTGCGGCGACCGAGCGGTTGATGAGCAGCCAGATGAAGACGATGAGCGCCATCGCGCCGAGCGCCAGCGTCACGCAGAGGATCATGGCGGTCCGGGCGGTCTGGGCGCCGTCTTCGGCCTTGGCGGCAACGCGTTCGCGGGTCAGTTCGATCAGCTTGTCGGTCTGCTCGATCATGTCGTGCGAGGCTTTCTTGCCGTCGCCCTTGATGAGCGCCATGGCGCCGTCGTTGTCGCCGGCGGTGCGCAGGGCGAAGATCCGGTCGTTGACCTGGGTGAGCGCCAGTGCGCGCGTGCGCAGGTCGGCGGTTTCGGCAGCGAAGGCTTCGTCGCCGATGACCTTGTAGGCTTCGACCGACTTCAGCAGGTCCTCATCCCCGGACTTCAGGCGGTCGCGCAGGTTCTGGGCGTCGGCGGCGGAAGCGGCGTTGTAGTAGCTGTAGACGATGATCCGCAGCTCCTTGACGTTGCTGATCACGTCGGTGAGCCCCGACATGCCGGCCATCCCGCGCGAGACATGCGCCTCGGCCACGGACTTCAGCTCGCGGGTCGAAAGGAAGCCGTTGATGCCGACGATGGCGATCATGATGTTGATGATCGAAAAGGCAGCCCACAATTTCTTGGGCAAACGCCAATTGTTCAGAAATTCAAGCATTTGTAGTCCAGTTCCTGCTTGGGGGGTCGGTCCCGCCGTGGGCGCGCCATTTTTATTATAGATCGACGGGCAAATCGCGGGCGTGGGAGGCGTGGAATTCCTTGCGAAACCGCCGTGAAGGCGGCTTGCGTGGCTGCGGCGCTCGATGAATTTTGGCGGCAATCTCAGGAAGGCTTCCGGTGCGTCTTCGGCCTCACCCCGCTTCATGGTTCCCGAAACGACAGAAGGCCGGGATGGCGAACCATCCCGGCCTTCCAGACGACCTGTCTCCCGGCGAACCGGGAGACCATCGATCTTCCGATTAACGGAAGAGCGACAGGATCGTCTGCGGCGCCTGGTTGGCGATCGACAGAGCCTGCGTGCCCAGCTGCTGCTGGACCTGAAGGGCCTGAAGCTTCGCCGATTCCTTGGCCAGGTCGGCGTCGACGAGGTTGCCCACGCCGGCGGTGACGACGTCGGTCAGCTTGCTGTTGAACGACAGCTGGCCGTCGATCTGACGCGAAGCCGAACCCAGTTCGCTGAGGCTGGTCTTGACCTCGTCGAAGAAGGTGTCGAGCTTGCCCGAGAAGGTGTCAGCCGCCGTCTTGGCCGTCGCACCATCAGCAGCAGCGGCGATGGCATCGATGTCGGTGTCGGTGCCTGCTGCGCCGAGAGCAGTCGTAGCCTTGGTGGTGAAGCCTTGGTTTCCGACCTGCAGCGTTTCGGTGCCCGAGATCGACTGCAGAGCGCTAACCCTGCCGTCCGTGGCAACCGGTGCAACTTCACCTGCGCCCTTCAGCAGGTTCGTACCGTTGAAGTCCGAACCGTCGATGATCGTGTTGATCTGCTTCTTCAGAGCGCTGAGGTCCTTTGCGATCGCCTTACGGCTTTCGGCATCCAGACCGGCGTCGGAAGTTTCGAGAGTCTTCGACTTCATCTGGTTGACGATGTCGGAGATCTGCTCGGCACCGGCAACAGCAACGTCCGTGACGCTCTTGGCGTTGTTGAGCGAGGTGGTGACCGCGCTCAGCTTGCCGAGGTCGCCGCGAAGCGTCTGGGCAACCGTGTACTTTGCCGAATCGTCCTTGGTCGAAGCGACATTGAAGCCGGTGTTGATGCGGCTCTGCACGGTGTTCATGCCTTTGTTGGTCGCGTTGAGGCTCTGGAGAGCGGCCATTGCGCCAGCATTGGTGTTAACCGAAAACGCCATTGTTTCTTCCTTCTAGAATACAGGCCAAGTTCTGCGGCCAGATAGCGGAAGCGCCGCCATGCGCGCAGCTGGTTCTTCCGGCTGCATGTTCATTCTAGGAAGACGGAAGAAGGCTTCGGATTTTATGGAAGAAAAAATTTGTCGCGGCGTTTCGGTGTACAGTTACCCCTCGTCATTGCGAGCGTAGCGAAGCAATCGAGGGCGGCTTGAGACCGACTCTGGATTGCTTCGCTACGCTCGCAATGACGAAATGAGGGGTGAACGGCGCGTAGATTGCGGATAGCGCGGTGTAAGGACTTTGCAAATACGCAGAAGACCCCTCCGGCTGATGCCGGAGAGGTGCAATTCACATCGCAATAGTACGCCTCGTCAGAACGGGAAGAGGGCGTCGTAGATCTGTTGTCCCCAGCGCGCCTGCTGCGCGTCGGTGAGCTGGCCGCGGCCGCCGTAGCTGATGCGGGCCTCCGCGATCTGGGAGTGCTTGATCGAATTGTCGCGGGCGATGTCCTCGGGCCGGATCACGCCGGTGACGACCAGCTCGCGCAGCTCGTAGTTGACGCGCACTTCCTGCTTGCCGCGGATCTGGAGGTTGCCGTTGGGCAGCACGCCGATGACGGTGGCGGCCACGGTCATGTTGATCTGCTCGCTGCGGGTCGTGTTGCCGACGCCGGTGGCGCTGGACTTCGAATCCGTGCTGACCAGCTTCGAGGGGTCTGGGTTGCCGGGCAGGATCTTGGGGATCACCGTTTCCAGACCGAGCAAGGCGGCGATGCCGCTGTTCTCGCTGCCGTTGCGGGTGCGCGTGGTGGAGTTCGCGACTTGCGCATTGTCGGCGATGTTGATGCGGATCGTCACGATGTCGCCCACGCGCGAGGCGCGCTGATCGCGGAAGAAGGCACCGCCGCCGGTGCGGAACAGGGAAGCGCCGCGCGCCGCGTCGGCCTGCTGACCGCCCGCCGCCAGCGCCCGGTCGTCCACCGAGTGGTTGCCGATCGAGGGTTCGAGGCGCGGGGCGACCGGGTCCTCGGCTTCCGACATCTTCGGCGCCTTGCCGACGTTCTTGAGCCGGCCCACCGAGCCGCAGCCCGAAACCAGGCTGGCGGCGAGGATCACGGAAGCGACGGTTGCGAAGCGGTTGTTCACGGCCAGTCTCCCTACTGCGCGGTGATGCGCACGTCGCCCGAGCCTTCGGCCACGGCGTCGAGCGTGCGGTTGGTGGCAAGGTTGAGCACGCGCACCTGCTCGCCCTTGGTACCGTCGCTGAGCGCGCGCCCGGGCGAGGAAATCTTCAGGTTGCCGGACACGAGCGAGATGGTCACCGCTTCCCCGCGGCGCACGAGACGCGGCGGGGTGAGGTCGGTGGAGCGCACGGGCGCGCCCGCGTTGAGGCGGCGCACCGCCTCCTGCCCCGCCGCTTCGGCCGGGCTCAGCGCATTGCGCGCAATGGCCGGGAAGACCGGGGCGGTGACGAAGTCCGCCTTCGACAGCACTTCGCCGCGTTCGACGGTGCGGGCGAGGACGGGCGCCGCTTCCCCGGCGGGAATCGCCGGGGCGGCGGCCAGTGCCGGGGCGAGAAGGAGTGCGGTGAGCATGGCTTCAGCTGATCTGCGTGGAGGTCTGGAGCATCTCGTCCGCGGTCTTGAGCACGCGGCTGTTCATCTCGTAGGCGCGCTGCGCGGTGATGAGCGAGGTGATTTCCGAGACCGGATTGACGTTCGAGGCTTCGATGAAGCCCTGGCTCAGCGTGCCGAACGAAGGCTGGCCCGGCGTCGAGACGGTGGGCTGGCCGGATGCGCCGGTTTCCAGGAACAGGTTCGAGCCGATCGCTTCCAGGCCGGCTTCGTTGACGAAAGTGGCCAGTTCGAGCTGGCCGACGGTCTGGAGTTCGGCCTGGCCGGCGATCTTCACCTGCACTTCGCCGGACTTCGAGACGGTCACGTCGAGCGCGCCCTGCGGGATCGTGATGTTCGGCTGAACGAGGTAGCCGTCGGTGGTGACGAGTTCGCCTTGGTCCGAAAGCTGGAAAGAGCCCGCGCGGGTATAGCCGACGTCGCCCGAGGGCATGGTGATCTGGAAGTAGCCGGGGCCGTCGATCGCCATGTCATACGTGTTGCCGGTATTGGTCAGCGCGCCCTGTTCGGTGATGCGGTAGACGCCGCCGGTGCGGACGCCCGCGCCGATCTGGATGCCGGTCGGCACTTTGGTGCCGCTGTCGCTGGTATTGGCGCCGGGGCGCGAGACCTGCTGGTAGAGCAGGTCCTGAAACTCCGCGCGCTGACGCTTGAACGCGGTGGTGTTCATGTTGGCGATGTTGTTCGAGATGACGTCGACGTTGGTCTGTTGGGCAAGCATGCCCGTCGAAGCGATGGAGAGCGAACGCATGATGGCTCCTCGTTAGAAAGGGATAGGCGTGAAAATGCTGTAAGGACGCAGGCCGTCAGCTGACCCGGCTCAGCCGGTCGATCGCCCGCTTGCGCATGTCGTTGAGATCGGCGGAGAGGCGCTGGCTGGTCTGGTAGGAGCGCAGGATCTCGACCATGTGCGTGGTCTCGGTGATCGGCTCGACGTTGGAGGCTTCCACCCCGCCGGTCTTGAGCTTGGTCTGCGCCGCCGTGAGCATGCGGCCGTTCGTGCCGGTCATCATGCCGTCGCCGCGCGGCTCCAGCATGTTCTCGTCGGCAAAGTTGGTCACGGCAAGGCGGCCGACCGGGCCGTCTCCCACCATGACCGAGCCGTCCTCGGTGATCGTCACCTGGTTGAGCTGATCGGTGGGCACGGCAATCGGCTGGCCGTTTTCGTCCAGCAGCCGCTGGCCGCCCGAAGTCGCCAGTTCGCCCGTGCTCAGGATCTTCACGAAGCCCGCGCGCGTATAAGCGACGCCGCCTTCGGGAGTCTCGACATTGAGGTAGCCGGGGCCGTCGATCATGACGTCCAGCGCATTGCCGGTCGACTGGAACGCGCCTTGCGACGTGTCGTGTACCGCGCCGAAATCCAGGACAAAGGATGTCTTGCGCGCATCCTCCACCGGAGCGTCCTTCACCGTCTCGACATATTCGTGGAACAGCGCCTGCTCGCGCTTGTACCCCACGGTACTGGTGTTCGCCATGTTGTTGGCGGTGATGTCGAGCTGACGGCGCAGGGCCTGCTCGTGGCTCAGCAGAACGAAGGAAGAGACGTCCATTCAAGCACCTTGCGAAAAAGTTCCAGATATTCGGCGCTAGGCAGATTTTGCCGTGTAGCTTTCCTATAATAGAGGCGAAATCGCGAAAGCGGATGCGCCGACACCATTTCGGTGAAGCGCGCATCCCGACAGCCAAGGGGATGAAAGTTGTCCAGCGACGACGTGATCGACATTACGGCGGTCGATGTGCCGGAGCCCAAGAAGTCCGGCCGGAAAATGCTGGTGATCGGCGGGGCCGCGGTCCTGGCGCTGCTTGCGGGCGGCGGCGGGGCCTGGTGGTTCATGCGCGGCGGCGACAGCGCCGAGGCAAGCGGCGAGCACGAGGCCGCGGCGGAAGCGCCAGAGGGTGAAGCCGGGTCTTCATCCTATATCGAAGTGCCGCCGATGATCGTAAACTTGCGCGGCAGTGACAGTCAGGCGCGCTTCCTGAAGCTGCGCTTCATCATCGTTGCGGCAGACGGCAAGACCGACAAGGTCAAGGACAAGCTGCCGGCGGTGCTCGATGCGCTGCAGCCCTTCCTGCGCGAGCTGCGCCCGGACGATCTCAACGGGTCGGCCGCGGTGTTCCGCATCAAGGAAGAGATGATGACGCGCGCCACCCAGGCGCTCGGCGCGGGCATGGTCAAGGACGTGCTGATCCAGGACCTCGTCCAGCAATGAGCGACGACTTCGACGACTTCGTCCTCCCCGATCCGCCCAAGATGGGCGCGATCAACGACGACATGTTCGACCAGGCCGGTATCGATGCCCTGTTCGGGTTCGACAGCGACATGCCCACCCAGCCCAAGAGCGGGTTGAAGGCCATGATCGAGTCCAACGTGATCAGCCACGAGCGCCTGCCCATGCTGGAAGTGGTGTGCGAGCGCATGGTGCGCTCTTTCGCCACGAGCATGCGCAACCTCACCTCGGACGCGATCGACGTCAGCCTGGAGGAAATCACCTCCACCCGCTTCGGCGAATTCATGAACCATGTGGCGCTCCCGGCGATGTTCGGCGTGTTCCAGGTGACCGAGTGGGAGAACTACGGCGTCGTCACGGTCGATTCCGGGCTGATCTACGCCGTCGTCGATGCGCTGCTCGGCGGCCGCAAGGGTTCGCGCCCGATGCGGGTCGAGGGGCGTGCCTTCACCACGATCGAGACGATGCTGGTCGCCAAGATGGTCCAGCTTGCTCTCGACGACCTGTCGCAGGCCTTCGAAGCGATCGAGCCGGTGACCATGGTGGTCGAGCGCATGGAATCGAGCCCGCGCTTCGCTGCCATTGCCGGACCCAGCAATATCGCTGCCGTCGCCACTTTCCGTGTCGACATGGAAGGGCGCGGGGGCAAGTTCTCGGTGCTGCTGCCCTATGCCACGATGGAGCCGGTGCGCGACAAGCTGCTGCAGCGCTTCATGGGCGAAAAGCTCGGCCGCGATCGCATGTGGGCGGCGCACATGGCCAGTGAACTCTACAATACCGAAGTCACCGTGGACGTTGTGCTCGGCGAAAAGCAGATGAGCCTGCGCGACGTCATGACTCTCAAGGTGGGGCAGACCATCGCCCTCAGCCACAGCCCGAACGATGCGCTTCAGGTCCAGTGCGGCGGTGTGCCGCTGGGCCGCGCGCATATCGGCCAGCGTTCGAGCAATATCGCCATTCGCATGGCCACCGACATTTCCAAGGGGTATCCGAAATGACTTTCGCCACCATGATCAATGTCGTGCTGATCCTGCTTTGCGTATCCGTGCTGGTGCAGAGCGCCCGCATGGGGCGCCGCATGAAGCAGCTGCGCGACACCCAGATTTCCGAAAGCGTGACCCAGATCGACCGCGCCACCAGCCAGGCCCGCGTCGTGCTGGGCGATCTCAAGCGCGTCCTGTCCACTGACGGCGCCGCCCAGGCCAGCGCCATTGCCGCGGCCGAGGAAATCCGCGACGAGCTGACCCTGATGGTGGGTATCGGCAATGCCGTGGCCGACCGTATCATGGATGCGGCCGCGCAGACCCCCAAGGTCGAGGAAGCGGCGCCGAAGAAGCGCGCCGTCCGCAAGCCCCGCGCCGCCAAGCCCAAGACGGCCGCCAAGACCGCTCCCAAGGCTGCTGCAGCCAAGTCCAGCGACGCGGAAAAGGTCGTTGCCGGCATTCTCGAAGCCGAGAAGGTCGTCGCTCCTGCCCCGGCCCGCACCCGTTCGCGCCGCAAGGTTGCCGTTCCGGCCGCTATCAACGACGTGACCCGCGGCGACACCACCGGCGTCGTGCGCGACATCGCCGCCGCCCGCGCATCGCGTGAAAGCGCGGTTGCATGACACGCCCTGAGGCTTCGGGACTGATGGCCGGCGTGCTCGCCCCGCTGCGTGCGCTGGTGACGCCCTCCCGGTTGATCTTCGGCGTGGCCGGCGTGGCGGCAGTGGCCAACGCCATTGCCCTCGCCGCGCCTGCGGTGGACAGCGGCAAGGGAGATTCGGGGCGTCTCGGCGCCTCGCTCCAGGACGCTTCGGTCCAGCGCGACCGCGTGCTGGCCGCCGAGCGGCGCAAGCTGGAAATGCGCGAGCAGGCGGTCAAGGCCGGCGAATCGCGCCTTGCCGGTCAGGCCCAGCAGAACCAGGCCGCGGCGGCGGCGCCCACGGGCGGCAAGAACGGTGCGCCCGAGCCGGAAGTGCCTTATGACAATCTGGCGCGCATCTACCAGACCATGAAGCCCCAGCGCGCCGCGCCGATTTTCGAGAAGCTCGACATCGAAGTGCAGGCGCAGGTCGCCCGCCGCATGCGCGAGCGTGCGACCGCGCAGATCATGGCTTACATGACGCCGAGTTCGGCCGTGGAACTGTCCATGGCGCTGGCCGGCCGCAAGGTCATCAAGGCGCCGCCGGCTCCTCTGCCGCAAGCGAAGCGCGGCAAGGCCCAGGCGCTGGCGGCCACGGCCAAGCCGGCCGGAGCCAAGCCGGCCGCAGCGCCCGCTGCGACGCCGGCGCAGTAACGACGCCCCAGGCAAAAACGAAAAAGCCCCCGTCCAGTCCGGACGGGGGCTTTTTTGCTGGACGACCTGGTTTGCTGCACGCCTGGCAGGGAAAGCCGTCAGCCTTCGTCGGCGGAGACCTTCACGATCAGCACTTTCTCGATGCCCTTGTCGAGCCGCTTGATCGGCGGCGCCATCATGGCGGAGAGCCGGGCGACGTTGACGGGCGTATAGGGGGAGGCGTGAAGGCGGGCGAACTCGATGGCGGCGGCCAGCGAGGCGGCCCGAAGTTCGGGCATGCGCTTCGCCAGTTCCGCGGCGTTCGCGGCAGATTTCGTCTTCACCGTGATCGAGACGTGGAGCACGCCGTCCAGTCGGCCGCTGTCCACGATCGGGGCGTCGATCGGCTCCATCACCACGAAAGAGGGATCGGGCGGGGGCAGGGGGTCGGGCTTCTTGGCTTCGGCCAGGGCCGGCGTCGTCACCGCCGTGGCCGCGAGGCTCGCGGCCAGCAGCGCTGCAAGCCGGGCGGCAAGCTTAGCGGCTCTGGGGGAACGGGCGGAACGCGGCATCGAAGACTCCAGATCGGGCCGACCAGGACGGACCGCCCGGCGGCTTGTTCCTCTATAATAGAACGAAACCCCAGGAGTCAGGTTAAGATGAGTGACGATCGGCGCCCGGCGAAAGTCAGGGTCTTCTCTTCCGGAACGCCGGACGGGAACGCCTCCTCCTCGCCGCAGGCCGGTGGAGCAGCCGGTAATGGTGTGCCCAACCCGGGACGCCGCCGCACCGATGCACCGCAGATAAGTGCAGGTGAGGCGCTCCCCACGGCGACCGGCAAAAGCGGCGGTGCGCTCTGGGTGGCTCTGGCGGTCCTGTTGTTCCTGATCGGCAGCGCGCTGGGCGGCGTGCTCTTTGCGACCTCGGTCCTGTTTCCCGGAGCCCTGCTGTGATCCTTACCCGTCTGCTGGCCACGGCCGCACTCGTCCCCGGCGCTGCGCTGCTCGCTGCCCCGGCGGCGTCGCCGCCTGCCACGCCGCTGGCCTCATTGCCTGCTTCTGCCCCTGCTCCTGCCCCTGCTCCTGCCACGCAGGCGTCGCTGGCGCCGCCGGGCGCTGCTGCGCCGAAGGCGGCCTTGCTGCCGCCCGCGCCGCGCCTGCCCGGCTTCGCCGCCGATCTCGCGCAGCAGCCCGCGATCGTGGGACCGGCCGCCTGGACCCGGATTTCCGACGCCGACGCCTGGACCCGACTGGCGCGCGTACCGCACCCCGAACGGCAGCAGGCGCGCTGGAACTACGCGCGCAGCCTGATCGGGCAGGAGCGCGGGGGCGAGGCATTCGGCGTGCTCGAAGTGATGCGGCAGGACGATCCGGACCTGGTCATGGTCGATACCTTCCGCCTGGCGCAAGGCGCGACGTTGACGCTTCTGGGCCGCTATCCCGAGGCACTGTCCGCGCTGGGCGCGCCCGGGCTCGGTACCAATCCCGAGGCCTGTGCCTGGCGTCTGCGGGCGCTGGCCCAGAGCGCGCTGGGGGAACAGGCGCTGCAGCAGCTCGATTGCGCAAGGTCCGCGCTCAAGACGCCGCGGCCCAAGGCCTTCGTGCTCGCGGCGGCCCGCGCCGGCGTGGAAGGCGGGGCGCCGGACAAGGCGCTGCAATGGCTGGCGCCGCTGCCTGACCGCGATCCGGCGGCCAATCTCTATCGCGGTCGCGCCGAGCTGGCACAGGGCCATGCCGACCAGGCCCGCCTGCGCTTCGCCCGCGTCGAGCGCTCGGGCACGATGGAGCAGCGCATGGACGCGCGCCTCAGCGAGATCGAATCCGAAGTCGCTCACAAGGCGGTCGGCCCCGAGGCGGCGCTCAAGCGGCTCGACGCGATCCGCTATGCCTGGCGGGGCGATGCCATCGAGGAGCGTGCCCTGCGCCTCACTTACCGGCTCTACGATGCGCGGGGCGACTTGTCCGGCGCGCTGGCGGCGGGGGCGGCCCTGTTCCGCTACCACGATGCGACGCGGCAGGGGGCGGACTTCCTGCCCGGCCTCCGGACCAAGCTGACGACCGCGCTGGACCCTGCGCGCAAGCTGCCGCTGGACAAGGCGGCCGGGCTCTATTGGGATTACCGCGACATCGCACCGGGCGGCGCCGAGGGAGACCTCATGGCCAGCCATCTTGCCGAGCGGCTCCAGCAGGCCGGGCTCTACGAACGTGCAGGCGACTTGCTCACCTACCAGCTTTTCGTGCGGGCGGGCGACCTTGCCCGCGGGCCGCTCTCGGCGCGGGTGGCGACGCTGTTCATCCTGGCGGGCCGCCCGGACCGCGCGCTGGAAACCTTGCGCAAGTCGGACGATCCCTCGTTCCCCGATGCCATGATCGCCGCGCGCAAGCGCGTGGAGGCCGCCGCGCTCAGCCAGATCGGCCGTATCGACGAGGCCATGGCCGTGCTTCAGGACGTGCCCGATGCGGATACCCTGCGCGCCGAGATCCTGTGGAAGCAGCGCGACTGGTCCCGCTATGCCGAGGCTTCGGCCGGTGGACTGCCCAAGGGCCGGGCGCTGGACGAAGTGGCGCAGGCCGTCGTGCTGCGCCATGCCATCTCCCTGGCCATGCTGGGCCGCGAGGAAGGCCTTGCCGGCCTTCATGCGCGCTATGCCGCGGCCTTCCAGGGGCTGCCTTCCGCACCCGTCTTCGAGATGCTGACCGGGCGTCCGGCAGAAAGCAACGGGCCGCAACTGGCGCGGGCCATGGCGGCCATGCCCTCGGCCAGCCCGGCGGGCGATTTTGCCGACCTGCTGGAGCGCGCACCCGGAAGCGCCGCGCCCAAGGGCTGACCGGAGCCGGGCGCGCGCTGCAAGCCGGACCCGGCTTCGTTGAACCGAGCTTTGCCGAACGGAAAAGGGCGCCGGGATCGAGATCCCGGCGCCCTTTCTCATGCGCTGCGCTGCCGCCCGGTGCCTATTTGAGGAACTGGGCCAGCGACATCGAATTGAGCTGGGCGAAGACCGAATAGCTCGCTTCCAGGATGGTCTGTCGCTGCGTGATGTCGATCGCGACCTGGCCGAGATCGGCGTCTTCCACCGAACCGATCACTTCCTTGAACAAGTTGATTCGGTCGTCCGCGCGGTCGGTCAGATTGTCGATCTTGTTCTGGTTGCGGCCATTGGTGGCGTTGACGTTGCGCAAGTCGGTGACGCCGGTGTCCAGCTGCGCGAGCGCATCGGTGATGGCCTGCTTCTGCGTATCCGTCAGCTTCTCGCCGAAGGGGCCGGCCTCGGCCAGGGTGCGGAACGCGGGGATCAGGTTGGTGGCGACGTCGCTGGCGCCGATGCCGTATTCAAGCTCGATGTTCTCGCCCACGCGGGTCGACTGGCGCACGTCGTCGTTGGCGAAGGCGTCCGCGGCGTCGAGGCCGACGGTGTCCTGCAGCGTCTTGGGCAGGAACGGGGAGCCCGAGGTCTGCGAGCCGGCGAAGAGGGGAATGCCGCCTTCGTTGGCGTTGAGCGCGGTGCGCAAGTCACCGAAGGCGCTTTCGATGGCGGCCTGAAGCCCCGGCGAATCCCCGGTGCCGATTGCGCTCAGAAGCTGGGTGCTGAGATCCGACAGCGAGGAATCGACCTGGTTGAGGTTGGCATCGTAGAGCGACAGCGTGGTCGAGACCCGGCCGGCATTGTCCTTGTACGATTCCTGCTGCGCCAGCATCGAACGGGCCGAGAGCGTACGCACGGCATCGAGGCCGAGGCCGGCATAGTCGGTGGCCTTCTTGCCCGACGTCAACTGCAGCTGGCTGGTGGCAAGGTTCTCCTGCGAGCGCGTGATGGCGCTGGCAAGCGTGCGCTGCAGGGGGATGGTGGCTACGCGGGTCATCTTCGTATCCTCTCTCTAACTCAGCGGAGCATGCCGATCAGGGTGTCGTACATGTCCGAGGCCGTGGTCATCACGCGTGCCGCGGCCGAATAGCTGTTCTGCAGGATCACCATCTGCGCGAGTTCCTCGTCGACATTGACGCCGGAGAAGGAATCGCGGCGGTCGAGCGCGTCGCTCAGCCGCGAGGAGGCGTCGTTGTAATTGGTCAGCGCCAGCGAGGCCTGCGAACCGGCGCTGCCGAGCAGGCGGTTGGCGAAAGTGCCGATGGTGAGGCTGCCGTCCTTGCCGAAATCGACCGCGCCGGAAAGCGCGTCGACGAAGCCGGAGACATTGCGGATGTCGCCTGAGCCGATGGCCTTTTCGCCCACCGCGGCCGTCAGCTGGAGCTGGGCGAGCGGCAGCCGCGTGGTATCCGCCAGCAGGCTGGCGGGCACTTCGGCCGAAGCGAGGCCGCTCGCCGCGCCGGTGAGACCCGAAAGCGAGGAGAAGGACAGGCCGGTGCCGTTCCGGTCGGTCGAATCCGAGGGGATCGAGATGGTCGAGCCCGAGCTTGCCGCATTGGTGTTGAACTGGATGCGGCCGCGGTCGTCGAGTTCGAAGCTGCCATAGGCGGAAAGCGGGCTGGCGTTGAGTTCGCCCACCAGGTCGCCCCAGGTCGATCCGGTGGAACCGGTAAGGGTATACTGGGTCAGGACCTTGCCGGTGGGATCGCGCAGGACGATCTGCGCGGTCTCGCCGGTGCCGAAACCGTGGGGATCGCTGGCGGTGAAGCCCGAAGGCGCCAGTGCGCTCGTGTCCGAGCGGATCAGGTTGTTGAGGCCGAAGAACTGCGAGAAGCCCACGCCGGCGCGGTCGCTCGGGCTGTCGGGGTCCTGGGCGATGGCGATGCCGTTCGCGCTCGATGCGGCGCCGATCGACAGGACGCCGTTGGTGAAGCTCGCGGTGCCGTCGGGCGAGAGGCCGGCGTTGATCGCGGCGATGGCGTCATCGACGGTGGCCGTGGGGCCCAGCGCATCGAAGTCGACGGTTGTCTTGGAAACCAGCGTGCCGTCCTTGCCGACGACCGCGAACGTGGCCTTCCCGGTGAAGCCCAGGCGGTCCGTGCCGATCAGGCCGTTCGGCTCGCCGGTCATCGTGTTCGGCGGGGGCAGGGTGGTGCCCGCGTTGGAAACCTTGTTCAGCGTCTCGGCAAGCCCGCTGAACAGCTGGCCCAGCTGTTCCGAGAAATTGGGCAGCGCGCGGTCGCGGATGTCCAGCAGTCCGCCCAGCTTGCCGCCGACGGCGGTGGAATCGATCTTCTCGCCGGTGGAGGCGCCCATCACGCCGCTGTCGGACGCGAAGCGGATGTCGATCGCCGGATAGGTCGCCTGCGAGGACGCGGCGCCGGAGGGGTAGCTGAGCTGGCGCAGGCGCTTGTCGAGCAGGACCTGGCCCGAGGCTGTGTCGATGGTCACGCGGCCGTCGCTCTGTTCGCGCACGGTCACGTCGACCAGGCCGCTGAGTTCCTCCAGCGCGGACATGCGCTCGTCGGCCGGGCCGGACACGCTCTTGCCCAGGCCCTGGAGCCGGGCGACTTCGCTGTTGAGGTCGTGGATCTTCTTGAGGAGCACGTTCGTGCGCTCGACCGTGTCGGAGACTTCGCTCTCGACATCGGCCTGAAGGTTGGAGACGTCGCCCCGGAGCTGGTTCAGGCTGTCGATGGTGTCGGACACGTTGCCGGTGAACAGCGCGATCGACTGCGCCGAGCCCTGGAGGCTGGCGATCTGGGATACCGACGTGGAAAGGGCGGTCAGCCTCGACGCGATGCCGGACTTGGAATCGGTGGCGCCGAGCAGCGACTGGAGACGGTCGAGGTAAGTGGCAGCCGCCTCGCTGCGCCCGGCGTTGCCCGCGCGCTGGTAGACGGCGTTCTCCAGGAACTTGTCCGCCACGCGCGAGGGTTCGCCGACCACGACCCCGTTGACCTTCCCTCCGGCCACTGCCGTGGAGAGCGTCGGCTTCTGGCGGGCGTAGCCCACCGTGCTGACGTTGGCGATATTGTTGGAGACCGTCTGCATTCCGGCTTGCGAGGCCGAAAGGCCGGACATGGCGGAATTGAGTATCTGGTTGAGGGACACGGTGCTGGTCTTCCTGAAAATATCGCCGGGAGAGGGAAGGTCTTGAGGGTAAGGGCCGAGATCAGCGCTTCAGGTTGCTGACTTCCTGAAGCATGTCGTCGACCGTGGTGATGATCTTCGACGAGGCGCTGTAGGCGCGCTGGAAGAGGATCATGTTCGAGAACTCGGCCGCCAGATCGACGTTCGAGGCTTCCAGCGTACCGGCCGAGATCGAGCCGCCGCCAAGGGCGCCGGGCTGGTTGATCGCGACGTTGCCCGAAGTGGCCGAGGCAACGTAGGCATTGCCGCTGATGCGGGTCAGGCCGTCCGGGTTCTGGAAGGTGGCGATCGGCAGCTGGTAGATCGCGCGGGTGGTGCCGTCGTCGAAGACGGCGCTGACGATGCCCGTGTCCGAGATTTCCACCGAGGACACGGTGCCCAGCACGCCGCCGTTGACGCTCGACGAAAGCAGGGCGGAATCGCTGCCGAACTGGGTCAGGCCGTCAAGGCCGCCGTTGGTGCCGAGGCCGAGGGTGATCGGCGTCGAACCGGCGCCATTGGCCCAGCCGATGTCCAGGTTGGCAAAGAGCGAGGGGTCCGAACCGGCCAGGTCGAGGCTGCCGTCGGGGTTGAACTTCACCACGCCGCTGGCCAGGACGCCATCGGTGATGCCGGTGCCGTTCGAGCTGGTGATTTCGCCGGGCGTGCCGGAGATTTCCGCAACCCACTCGTTGGGGCCGGTCTTGACGAAGTTGAAGGTCAGGCTGTGCGAGGTGCCCTGCGCGTCATAGACTTCCATCGGGCGGGAGAACTGCTCCGCGACCGCGCCCGATGCCATCGAGCCGCGCACGTAGCCTGCACTGCCGCCCGCCAGTTCGGCGGCCGTCGAGTCCAGGTTGGTGCGCATGGAAATCTTGGTGGTGGGCTGGGCAGCGCCGGTCAGCGAATTCGGCTTGATCGGTTCCAGCGAGTTCATGCTGCCGTTGTTGGTATAGCTGCCGTTGGCGTCGAGCGGCCAGCCGGTCAGGTAATAGCCGGCCGTGTTGCGCAGATAGCCGTCGGCGTCGGGCGTGAAGGAGCCGGCGCGGGTATAGGAAATCTGGCCGCTGGTATCCGAGCTGGAGCGCACGACGAAGAAGCCGGCGCCGTCGACGCCGATGTCGGTCAGGCTGCTCGAAGCCTGGAGCAGGCCCTGCTTCGAGATGAGCGCCTTGGGCGCGGCGGTGACGCCGCCGGCCGAATAGCTGCTCTTCATCTTGCCATCGGTGACGAGCGTCTGGAACTGGGCGGAAACGCCCTTGTAGCCGATGGTGTTGACGTTGGTAATGTTGTCCGCGACGGTGGCCATGGCGCTCGCCTGCGCGCCGAGGCCGGAAACGCCGGCGTAAAGAGCTGAATAAAGGCTCATTTCATTCTCCTGTGCGTGTCGGCCGGGAAAAGTGGCGTACCGGCCACCGAACAGAGGCATTGTAGGAAGAATGGCGCGGCCCGCGTTCGCAGGCGCACGAAAATTTATGACGCTTCGCCACGGACCTGTCTCAGTCATCCTATAACTGATGCAGATGTCTTGGGGGCAATTGACATGACACTTCGTATTTCGCTTCGCAACGGAGAGCCGGTGATCGTGAACGGCGCGGTTCTGCGCGCTGTCGGCCGCACCGATCTCGTCGTGGAGAACGAGGCCACCATCCTGCGCGGACGCGACGTCATGAAGCCGGAGGAAGCGACTTCTCCGGCTCGGCAGCTCTATTTCGCCTGCATGATGGCCTATATCGACCCGGCCGACCTTTCGCGGCACCAGCAGGTGCTGCTGGCCCGGCTGGAAGCGCTGATGCTGGCGCTGGAGACCGCAGAGGCCAAGGCCGTCTGCATCCGCTTCGCCCAGAAGGTGGCGACCGGCCAGTTCTATAATGCCCTGGCCGACTGCCGGTGGCTGATCGGTTACGAATCCGACGCGCTTTCGCGCATCGTGGTGGCGCCGAAGCCGGCACCTGCCGAACCTGCACCGGCGGTGGAAGCCGCGCCCGTCGTGGAGGTGGCCTCGGCCATCGCGGCCACGCCGGCCGCCTGACGCGAAGAAGCGCTCCTCCGATGGCCAGTCTCGCCGCCGCCGCTGCAGGTCTTCGCCTGCTTACCCCCGACCAGCGCTATGGCCGGGTCGTGGCCGTTCGCGGCGCCCTGATCGAGGTCGAGGGCCTTTCGGGCGCGGCGCAGATCGGCTCCCGCGTGACGCTGAATTCGCCGACCGGACAAGTCGAGGCGGAAGTCACCGGACTGGACCGGGGCATTGCACACTGCATGCCGTTCAGCGAGCCGCAGGGCATCGCCTCGGGATCGCGCGCAGACCTTTCCGCCAGCCAGTTCGCCTTGCGCCCATCGAGCGCCTGGCTCGGTCGCATGGTGGACGGCCTCGGCCGCCCGGTCGACGGCAAGGGGCCGCTCGAACAGGGCGCCCTGCTGCGCAAGATCAAGGCATCGCCGCCGCCCGCTTCGGCACGTGCGCGCGTGGGCTCGCGGCTTTCCACGGGCGTTCGCGCGCTCGATCTGTTCGCGCCGCTGTGCCGCGGCCAGCGGCTTGGGCTGTTTGCAGGCTCGGGCGTGGGCAAGTCGGTGTTGCTGTCGATGCTGGCGCGCTGGACCGAGTGCGATGTCGCCGTGATCGGTTTGATCGGCGAGCGCGGGCGCGAGGTTCAGGAATTCGTGCAGGACGACCTCGGCGAGGAAGGCCTGGCCCGCAGCGTCGTGGTGGTCGCCACTTCCGACGAGCCCGCCCTGATGCGCCGCCAGGCGGCATGGACCACCTTGACTGTGGCCGAACATTTTCGCGACCAGGGGCTCAATGTCCTGTGCCTGATGGACTCGGTCACCCGTTTCGCCATGGCGCAGCGCGAGATCGGCCTGGCCAGCGGTGAGCCGCCTGCGACCAAGGGCTACACGCCCACCGTCTTCGCCGAACTGCCGCGCCTGCTGGAGCGCGCCGGACCCGGGCTTCCGGGGCAGGGCGCGATCACCGGCCTGTTCACCGTCCTTGTCGACGGCGACGATCATAACGAGCCGGTGGCGGACGCCGTCCGCGGCATTCTCGATGGTCACATCGTCATTACCCGCCAGATTGCGGAACGCGGGCGCTATCCCGCGATCGACGTGCTCAAGTCCGTCTCGCGAACCCTGCCGCACTGCCTGGGCGAGGAGGAAAACCATATCCGCCTGGCCGCCCGCCGCGAGATGGCGACGTACAAGGACATGGAAGAAATGGTCCGCCTCGGTGCCTATCGCGCCGGGTCGAGCGCGGAAGTGGATCGCGCCGTGGCGCTGGCCCCGCGCATCGAGGACCTGCTCAAGCAGGGCAAGCAGGATCGCGGTTTCGCGCAGGAGAGTTTCGACGCGCTGGCGGCGCTGATGGAGGTCCCGGATGAAGACACCCTATGACGCCGCGCTGCGCGTGCAGCAGCGTGAGATCGACGAAATGAGCGCGGCGATCAGCAACCAGTCCGGTGTGCTGGGCGAAGTGGAAAAGGCGCGGGACCGCGTGGCCGTGTCGATGAGCCGCGAGGCCGATCTGGCGGCCGGCGATCTGGCGGTCTGCTCGCACGCCTATCTCCAGCGCATGCGCGGCGAGCGCCGGCTCCTGACGGTCCGCCAGGTGCAGCTCAAGGCCCGGCTCGACGAGCTGCGCGATCAGGCGGTCGATGCTTATGGCACGTTCCGCGCCATCGAGACGGCCGCGGACGGCTACCGGCAGGACGCCGAGCGGGTGCTCGCCAATGCCGAGCAGGCCGGGATCGACGACTTCGCCGCCATGTCCTTCATCAAGGCCCGCCGCGCCGTTCGGCGCGAGACCTCGTGATGATCGAGGGCGCAACCGCCCATGGCGCTCAGGCCGGCAGCCTCCAGGGCATGACGCCGGCGCAGAAGGCGCAGCTGATCTACAGCCAGGCCCGCAGCGAACTGTCGGGCCGGCTCTGGCGTGCGGCCCTGGGCGGCGAAGACGACACGCAGTCGAGAGGACTGGCCGACAAGCGTTCCGACCCGCTGGGACTGGACGGTTTGCTCACCCTGCTGGACGAACGCACCAGAGCGGCGAGCGGACAGGCCTCCGTGGCCGATCCGGCCATGCCCAAGGCTCCGGTGGAGGATCCGTCCTGCGGATCGGCTGCCGGCGGCTGGGACCGCGAGGCGCGGCGCGACAGCGGCGAGGGCAGGGGCGGCCGCAACGATGACGCAAGCGGCGCCCTGGCCATGCAGGAAGGGCCCAATGCCCGCTACGCCGGTACGCTCGGCACGGCGGCTTCGCGCACCGGCATTCCGGCGGCGGCACTCGCCACGATCGTGAATGCCGAGGCGGCGAAAGGCTCCGATGGCCGGTGGCTCCCTTATTCGCGCAACCCGCGATCCAGCGCCGCCGGGCTCGGGCAGTTTCTCAACCGGACCTGGGAAGGGCAGGCAGAGCGCCAGGGTACCTGGCTTCATGCCATGGCCCAGCAGAACGGCTGGCTCAACGAGCGCGGGCACGTTCGCGGCGAGAGCCGCGGTGCCTTGCTGGCGCTGCGCTACGACCCCCAGGCCGCGATCGAGACGATTGCGGACTATGCCCGCACCAACCTGGACGCCTTGCGCGGATCGGGCGTGCGGATCGGCGGAGACGTGGTCGAAGTCGCGCAGGCAGCTTATCTCGGTCACCATCTCGGCCTGGGCGATGCGGTGCGTTTCCTGAAGGGCGGGCTCTCTCCCGACCGCGCGCGCACCCTGCTCAATGCCCAGGTCGGCACCGCCAGTGCGAATCGCCGCATCGAAATGGCGGGCAGCGCAACGGCTGCGCACCGTTCTTGGCTGCTCGATTATGTCGGCCGCAACATCCGTCCGGACCGTTTCGCCGGCTGATATTACGGCAAAATGCACTTGGTTCCCGACGAAGTGAAAAAAATTATAGGAAATATAGGAAACACGTTTATAGGATTAACCTCGCGTTCAGAAATTCACGAGACAACAGGTCTTGTTGAAGTGGAGCAGCGGCGATGGGCGCCCGAGGCTCCTCTCTAACCGGGGGTTCAACATGTCGAAGATCACAATCGCTCTGGAAGCCGCGGTCGCCGCCGTCAGAGCGAACATGCCGGCCGATGGCCAGCCGCAGTCCGCACGTCAGCGCGTGCTCGTGGACCGCGCCTTCGCGCAGATCATCAAGCTGATCGCGCCGCGCATCCGCCACTTCATCCGCCAGTACGGTCTGGTCGCCCATTGGGACGACGCCGAGCAGGTATGCGCCATCGCGGTGCACCGCGGCATCCAGGCCTACGATCCCGAAAAGGCGCAGTTCACCACTTTCGTGAACTGGCAGATCCGCGGCGAGCTGCAGAGCCTGCGCTTCCGCCTGATGACCGACCAGCGTCCTTCCGCCAAGAAGGTCGAGGCGGTCACTGTATCGCTCGACGCGATCGCCGGGGGCGAGGACGGCGAGGGTCAGTCGATCGTGGCTTCGATCGAGGACGAGGATGCCCTGGGCCGCACGGAATCGGGCGCTTCGGACTATCTTGCCCGTCAGGCCATGGCCTCACTGACCGACAGCTATGTCGATCACTTGCGCAACATCGGCGTGGAGCGCATCCGCCGCAAGGCTCAGCCCAAGAAGGCGCCCCGTCCCGAGGCCGGCACGCGCCGCTCGGTCTGGCGCACCGGCAAGTCCATGCTCGATCCCACCGAACTGGCGGAACTGGAAGAGCGCCTGGAGCACAACCGCAAGGTCGTGGAAGGCCGTCTCTTCGAGATGACCGCGCTTGAGACGGCGGACGATGAAAACGGCGTGGCCAAGGAACGCGTGCGCCAGATCGCCAAGCGCGCCGCCAAGACCATGAGCGACCTGGCCGTGGCCGATCCGCGCTTCACGATGATGGCGGAATACCGCCAGTCGATGCTGGCGCCGGCCGCCGCGCACTGAGCGCGCCGGCGCGACCTGGGGCGCTGCCGCCGGGAAATGCGCGTACCGCGCGTGTCCCGGCCTGATCCAGAGACTTCGCAGCGGCCTTGTAACGCGGGGCCGCTGCACCCCCCGCTCTACCCGGCGCAAGGGGCTTTTTCATCGTTGCCGGGTGTGCTTTGAAGCTGCCAGGAAAATTGGACAGGGCTGAGGGCGAAAACCGGGATCCGGTCGCCTGCGGTTGCGGTCATTATCCTATAATGGACCGCTACTTCGGGAGATCGTGATGAGTGCCTGCCTGTTCGACCCGGTCCGCAAGGACTGGAATTTCGGTCCGCAATCCTGGCGCGCCCGCGCGCTGCTGGGCATGATGGGCGGCGGTCTGCTGCTCGTCGGACATACCGGCACTGCCCATGCCGACGGCCTGCTGGAAACCGCGGTCGGCGCGCCGGAAGGGCTGACCATCAAGGGCGAAGTCCGCGCCCGCGTCGAAGGGATCGACGGACAGTTCCGTCCCACCGCGGCCGAGGACGACGCCATGTTCTCCCTCAAGACCTCGCTCCTGGTCGAATACGATGGTGGGCCCTGGCGGGTCGGCGGCGAACTCTGGGACGCCCGCGCCTATGGCGAGAAGTCCAATTCCTCCGCGGGCACCGGCGAAGTCGATGCACTGGAAATGGTCCAGGCCTATGTCGGGCTGGACTTCGGCATGGGCGGCGGTTCCAAGGCGCAGCTCACGGCGGGTCGCTTCACGATGAACCTGGGATCGCGCCGCCTGGTCGCGCGCCAGTCGTTCCGCAACAGCACCAATGCCTTCACCGGCGTCAATTTCCAGTGGAAGGGCCGCGGCGGAGACCAGCTGACCCTGCTCTGGACGATGCCGCAGCTGCGCCTGCCCGATGATTCCGAAGGCATCCACGACAATTCGGTGAAGCGCGACGAAGAGACCACGGACCTCCAGTTCTATGGCGGCTCGCTGACCAAGGCCGGCGTGTTCGGCGGCTCTCTGGAAGTCTACGGCTATGGTCTGGCGGAACGCGACAGCGCCGACCGGCCGACCCGCAACCGCCACATCTTCACGCCTGGCCTGCGTGCCTATCGCGCGCCGAAGGCTGGCCATCTGGACTACGATGTCGAGGGTGCCTACCAGTTCGGCCGCACCCGGGCGACGACCGCGCCCACCGACCGGACCGACCTCGACGTCTCGGCCTACTTCATCCACGCCGAAGCGGGCAACACGTTCGCCGGCGGATGGAAGCCGCGCGTCTCGCTCGACTTCGACATCGCCAGCGGCGACCGTTCCAAGGCGGGGACCTACAACCGCTTCGACACGCTGTTCGGCGCCCGGCGGTTCGATTTCGGCCCGACCGGGCTCTACGGCGCGGTTGGCCGCTTCAACACGATTTCGGGCGGCGCGCGGCTTGAAGTGAAGCCGGACAAGAAGTCGGACGTGATGGTGATGTACCGCGCGCTCTGGCTGGATTCCAAGACCGATGCCTTTTCCAACACCGGCGTGAAGGACGTGTCCGGGCGGAGCGGCAGCTTTGCCGGCAACCAGGTGGAAGCCCGCTATCGGCGCACCCTGATCCCGGACGTGCTGCGGGTCGACACGGGCGTGGCCTATCTCGCCAAGGGCGGCTTCCTCAAGGACGCGCCCAATGCCCCGCAGACCGGCGACACCCGATACGGCTACGTGGATCTCTATTTCGACTTCTGAAGAATAACCGGCGTACCCTGTGGACCTGCCCCGTCCGGCCTCTCTCCTGAGCCGGGCGGGGCATCCCTGGTATCGCGAAAGCCGCCGCCCGAGCATCCGAGACGCGCGGCGGACTTTCGAAAGGCCCGGTCAATCCATCGGCACGAGGCCCGCCGCAAAGGCGATGCGCAGCACTTCGGAAAGGCTGCGCACCTGCAGCTTTTCCATCAGCTTGGCGCGGTAGATTTCCACCGTGCGCGGGCTGATGTCGAGCGCATGGGCAATGATCTTGTTCGATTGCCCGTCGATCAGGCCCTTGAGCACATCCAGCTCCCGCGGCGAAAGCTGCTCCAGCAGCGAGATCGCCTTTTCCTTGCGCCGCTCTTCCGCGGTCGAGACGGCCTGCTGGGTGAAAGCGGATTCCACCGCGTTCATCAGCTTGAGATGGTCGCAGGGCTTTTCGATGAAGTCGATCGCACCGAGCTTCATCGCCTGCACCGCCACGGAGACGTCGCCTTCCCCCGTGAGCACGATCGGCACGAACCGGGTCGGCCGCCCGCCCACCGTGCTGAGCACTTGCAGCCCTGACGCCCCCGGCATCTGCAAATCCAGCAGCAGGCAGCCCGGCTCCAGCAAGGGCGCCGCTTCCAGGAAGCTGTCCCCGGAATCGAAGCAGCTGATCCGGCTCTCCCCGATCATCGACAGCAGATATTCGAGCGAAGTGCGTACGGCCAGGTCGTCATCGACGATATAGATGCGCCGCGACGTCATCCTGCCCTGAGCTCCAGCTCGCTGTAGCTGGGCAGCGTGAATTCGACCGCCGCGCCCCCATCGGGGACGTTCCGCAAGGAGAAGCGCCCGCCATGCGCTTCCACGATGCGGCGGCAGATCGACAGACCAAGCCCCATGCCCGTCGTCTTGGTAGACGAAAAGGCCTCGAAGGGGCGGTTTATGATGGCTTCGGGCAAGCCCGGGCCGTTGTCGATAACACTGATCATGATGTGACCATCGTTCAGTTGGCGGGTTGAAAGAGTGATTTCCGGCAGCCTGTCGTTGAGGCCCGCGAGCGCGTCGAAGGCGTTGTTGAGGACGTTCACCAGCACCTGCTGCATTTGGATGCGATCGGCAAGGATGGATGGAGCCACGACACTGGGGCGATAGCTGAGACGGACCCCCGGTACCCGGCTGCGCGAGCGCGCAAGCTGCAGGGTTTCGGCGATCACCTCGTCCAGCGGCTCGGCGCGAATTTCCAGCTCGCCCTTGGAAACGAAGGCGCGCATGCGGCGGATGATGGAGCCGGCGCGCAGCACTTCCTGGCGCGCCAGTTCCAGCATGCAGCGGACCTGCTCGGGATCGCCGCCACGCGCCATCGCCAGGTCGATGGCGCCCAGCAGATTGGAAGTGGCGGTCAGCGGCTGGTTCAGCTCATGCGCCAGGCCGGCGCCCATCTCGCCCATGGCGCTGACCCGCGAGGCGTGGAGCACCTGCTCGCGCAGTTCGTTGAGGCGGGCCTGGGTGGCCATCTGCTCGCGCAAGTTGCGGATGAAGGCGATGGCGATCCGCTCGTTGCCCACATTGGCCGCGCCCACCGCGATTTCGATCGGCAGTTCGTTGCCGTTGCGGTCGAGGCCGGCGGTGATGCTGGTGATGGCGGGATTGCCCTGGCCGGGCAGCGCCGGGTCGGTGGAGGGCCGGACATAGCGCGGCAGCAGCAGGCGCACGTCCTTGCCCAGGACTTCGGCCGCGGCATAGCCGAACAGCGTTTCGGCGGTGGTCGAGAACGAGCGGATCTGCCCGCCCCCGTCGATGGTGATCATCGCCTCCGGCACGGTTTCCAGGATCGAGCGCAGTTCGGATTCGCGCGATTTCAGCATTTCGGCATGCTGTTCGCGCTGGGTGGCATCCATCACGATGCCGATCATCGAGACATCGTTCTCGCCCGGGCCGCGGTGGATATGCGCGGTTCCCTCGACGACTTTGACGACGCCTGCCTCCACCGCGACCAGGCGGAAGCCGTAGCGGCCCGCGCTCCAGGCTTCGGGCGGGCCGGGCATGCGGAAGGAGGTTCCGAACGTCTGGCGCAGATGGCGTTTCCAGGCGTCGATCCCGCCGTCGAACAGGCCGGGCTCCAGCCCGAACAGGCGCTCGGCATGGCCGTGAAAGACGAAGCGGTCAGTGGCAAGCGACCATTCGAAGATGCCGAGTTCGTGGAGGTCCACCGCCAGCGAGAGGCGCGCGTCACTGGCGAGCATGGCGTGTTCGGCGCGGGTGCGGGCGGTGATGTCGGTCATGGCATGGACCACCATGGGCGCGATGTCGGAGCGCGGCTGCACGGCCTGGCTGCTGTGCAGGACGCGCAGCATGGTGCCGTCCTTGCGATAGGCGGTCACTTCGCGCTCCTGCCGGGCACCGGCGAGCAGCGCCTCGATGTCGCTGGTGGCGATCGGCGGGGTGCCGGTGAGCTTCTGCTGGAAGCGGCCGAGCGCCTGCTCCGAGGTCCAGCCGTAAAGGCGCTCGCAGCCGGCCGACCAGCGCAGGATCCTGCCGTCGACATCGGTGATGGCGACCGGGGCGGAATCGAGCGCGAGGTTCACCGCCCAGCGGGCGCCGCTCTCGCGGGCGATGCGCATCCAGGCCCAGGCGATCAGGCCGCAGGACAGGGCCACCTGGGCCACGGCCTGGACGATCTCGATCATCTCGGCAGAGACCGCTCCCGAGCGCTCGACCCAGAAATGCGCCAGCGCGGAGACGACCGGCAGGGAGACGCAGAGCAGCAGGCAGGCCTGGAGAGTGGCGGAGCCGAACCCGCAATCGGGTTGCCGCGGCCAGGCGCTCTGGCGGCGCAGGGCGATGAGGCCCACCGCGAGCAGGCAGATGGTCACGGCCGTCGGCACGGACATGAGCGCGTGGCGGGTCTCCGGGCCCGGCGTGCTGATGCCCAGCGGCAGGAGCATGCCCGAAATCGCGGCGACGGCGATGGCGATGCAGGCGAAGACCACGGTGAGACGGCGTAGGGCGCGGCGCGAGGAACCGAGGGAGAGGGCGGAAAGAGCCAGCAGCACGAGGCCTAGCGCGGGCAGCACGCCCGGGCGGCCGGGGTAGGGCCGGGTCTGGTGAAGGACGCTGTCCGCAAACAGCAGGCGGTCCATGCCGAGCGAGACGCCTGCCCATTCCTGGATGAGCGAGGAACATCCTATGACGAGGGGTACGGCCATGGCCCATCGTGCGGCGCTGCGCCGGGAGGCGGCGCCGAGCAGGATACCGATGCCGATGGCGCTGCAGCCCACGGCCGTCAGCGGCTGCATGAGGAAGCCGTCCGTGCCGATTCCGGCAAGGCCCGGCATGCCGAAAGCCCAGCCGCAAAGGACGATGGCGCAGACAAGTTGGGCCGCGAGGACGAGGGCGGGAATGGCCGGTGCCATCCCGACAGGAAGCGACCCGCCCAAGCGCTGCGGCGGTGGATTCAATTCCTGCATTCCGACCCGCTTATTGCGCCTTGCACTTTGGCTTCAAGGCGAACGGGCAAATAGAGCTTTACGCATCTTTGTAAATAGACGGTCGAGATGGCAATCCGGTGCTTTCCGGTGGCAGACGAATAAGCGCTTGATTATCTTTTCTAAAAAAGATGAAGGAAATCGTTAAGTGATTTTCCTTAGTTGCCAGTACCGTTCTCGTTTGCAAGTCCTTCTATGATCGCGCGATTTACCACGATCAAATCGTCGATGGTGTCATGGCCTGTAATGACTTCCGACGTATACTTGTCCACCCACAGACCGATCGAGATGATCCGCGCACGCAAGTCGTCCGGTAGTTGATTGCCCTGGCCCGCGCACATTGAAGAGAAGGTGGACCAGGCCTGGCGATTGCGGTGAAGCGCGGGCGCAAGCTGTGCGCCGCGCAGGCCGGCATCGCGTGCGGCGATCATTTCGCCGGTGATCTGGCTCATCAGCCGGTATTCGTTCCGGCGAGGCGTCGCGGCGATCTGTTGCACGCGTTGGTAGGCATTGAGTGACATGATGGCTCCAGCAAGGACGTCCGCCTCCCTCATATAGGACAAAGACGTGCCGAGCGGTCGCAGGGCGGTCCGTTTTGCGATGCGCCGCGGCGGCATTCCCGATCCGGGACCGCCGAGGAGCCTGAGTCCGTCCTCCCGAAGGCGCCTGGCGATGGCGAGCACCAAAGGGGCCACTGCCGGATCCGCAAGGACGCCGCCGGGCATCGCTGCGCCTAATTTCCATCGCCCCGCACCGCCCCCGGCCCGAGCATCCTATAACTAACGCAGGGCTTCGGCCCCGTAACCTTTTGCGGCCATCAATCGCGGATCTTCTTCATGCTCAACGCCATCGGCCTCGTCGTCATCCTGCTGTGCGTCTTCGGCAGCTTCCTGATGTCGGGCGGTAACATAATGGTCATCGCTCACGCCCTGCCGCACGAAATGCTGGCCATTGCCGGCGCGGCGGTGGGTGCGTTCATCCTCGGCAACTCGATGACCACGGTCAAGAAGACCTGGGCGGGGATCCAGCGCGTCTTCAAGGGCGGACGCTGGACCGAGGTCGACTTCCGCGATCTCCTGGCGCTGCTCTTCACGCTGCTCGCCACTTTCCGCAAGGAAGGCGCGAACTCGATCGAGAAGCATCTCGACGCGCCCGAGGAAAGCAGCATCTTCATGCGCTATCCCCGCCTGCTGGGGGACGAGGGGCTGATCGAGTTCATCTGCGACTACTTGCGCATGATGACCGTCAACTTCGAGGACCCGCACCAGCTGGCCGAGGCGATGGAAGGTGACATCGAGCGCCACCATGCCGAGGAACTGGCCCCGCAGCACGCGCTGCAGATGATGGCCGACGGCCTGCCTGCCCTCGGCATCGTCGCCGCCGTTCTGGGCGTCATCAAGACCATGAGTTCGATCGACCAGCCCACCGAGATCCTCGGCGCGATGATCGGCGGCGCTCTGGTCGGTACGTTCCTGGGCGTGCTGCTGGCCTACTGCCTGGTCGGGCCGATCGCGCAGAAGCTGCAGCAGATCATCGATTCCGATTTCAAGCCCTACCTCATCGTCAAGACCGCGATCGTCGGACACGCGCAGGGCCAGCCGACCGAAGTGGCCATCGAGCTTGCGCGCCGCATGACGCCGTCTCCCTATGCCCCTTCGTTCACGCAGCTCGAGACCGCGCTCGACGAAGTGAAGGATCAGCTCAATGCCAAACCTGCCTGAACCCGTGCCGTTCGAAGAGTTCGGACTGGACGCCGCTGCCGCGGATTTCGCCGGAGAGGACCGCGCGCTGCAACTGCCGGTCCATGGCTCCACCGTGACGGCCGAAGACTTGCGTGTCCGCATGGTCCTGGCCTGCGACTTCGAAGGTGCGATGAACATCGACGCCAGCCGGGTCGAGACGGTGGGCCAGGCCGTGCTGCAACTCCTGGTCGCCGCGCGCACCGAGGCGCTGGACGCCGGCCACGAATTCGAAATCGTCAATCCCAGCACGGCCTTCGTCGAGCGCGTGCAGGCCTGCGGACTGGCAGAAGCCGTCGGCCTATCTGAAGAGGAATTCCCGTCGTGAGCAAACTCATCCTGACCGTCGACGATTCCGCCTCGATGCGGATGCTTCTCAAGGCCTCGCTGGCCGCGCAGGGCTTCCGCGTGGAAGCGGCCGATGACGGCGAGCACGGCCTCGAGCGCATGCACGAGGTGAAGCCCGACCTGCTCATCACCGATATCAACATGCCCAAGATGGACGGCTTCGAACTGATCGAGGCGGTCCGCTCGGTGCCCGAATTCCGCGGCACCCCGATCCTGGTGCTCTCCACCGAGTTCTCGGACGAGAAGAAGACCCGTGCCCGCGAAGCCGGGGCCACGGGCTGGATCACCAAGCCCTTCGAAGCCGCCAAGCTGGGAGCGGCTGTCCGCCGCGTCTGTCCGTGAGCGACGAACTCGACGAAATCCAGGGCATCTTCTTCGAGGAGTGCGCCGAAGGTCTTGCCGTGGCCGAACAGGGTCTTTCGGCGATGGCCGAAGGCGATGTCTCGTCCGAGACGATCGCCGGCGTGTTCCGCGCGGTCCACTCGATCAAGGGCGGTTCGGGCGCTTTCGGCCATGCCGCGCTGCTCGCCTTCTCGCACCGCTTCGAGAACGTGCTTGACGAAGTGCGCGCCGGCCGCATTCCCGCCAGCGGCGAAGTGACCCAGACCATGCTGGGCGCCTTCGACATCCTCTCGGATCATGTCACGGCGGCACAGGGCGGCACCGAGCCGCCGGCCGACGCAGTCATGCTGGAACAGCTCGACGCGATCCTGGAAAGCAAGGGCGCCGCCCCGCAGGCCTCGCCCGTCGTCGCTGCGCCCGAGCCGGTGGCCGAGCTGGATGATTTCGGCTTCATGCCGGTCGCGGCGGTGATCGACGACTTCGATCCCTTCGGCTTCGAGCCGGTGGCGGTCGAGCTGGACGATTTCGCCTCTCCGGAACCGGCGGAGCCTGCCGGATGGACCGTTCGCTTCGGCCCTTCGCGCGGCGCGCTGGCCAATGGCGGCGAACCGATGCTGGTCATCCGCGAACTGGAAGAGATGGGCGCGGCGGTCACCGCCGTCGATACCGGCGCGCTTCCGGGCCTGCGCGATCTCGATCCCGAGGACAGCTATTTCGTCTGGACCCTGACCCTGCCCGGCAGCGTGGCCGAACAGGACATCCGCGACTGCTTCGACTTCGTGGCCCCGGACTCGCTGATCGAGATCGAGCGTGCCGCCGCCGTGGTGATGGTGGTGGTCGAGGAGCCGGCCGCAGAGGACTTCGACGGCTTCGGCGTATTCGAGCCGCTGCCGGTTTCCCTGCCGGATCTTGACCTGGCACCAGCCGAGCCGATGCTGACGCTGGTGCCCGCGGCCGCTGCTCCGGCGGTACCGGCCCCTGTCGTGCAGGCGGCGCCTGCGAAAGCGGCACCGGCCCAGGCCGAAAAGCCCAAGGCGGAAGCCCGCCAGGGCAACGTCGAAGTGGCGCAGTCGATCCGCGTGGACTTGTCCAAGCTGGACCAGCTGCTCAACCTTGTGGGCGAACTGGTGATCCGCGGGTCGATCCTGTCGGACCGGCTCTCGCCCGCCGACCAGGAACGCGTCGAACTGCCGGAACTCTCGCGCCTGACGCGGCAGATCCAGGACAACGTGATGTCGCTGCGCGCGCAGCCGATCAAGCAGGCCTTCTCGCGCGTGCCGCGCATGCTGCGCGATCTCTCGGCCGAGACCGGCAAGAAGGTCGTGCTCGAAACCATCGGCGAGATGACCGAAGTGGACAAGGGCGTGATCGAGAAGATCGGCGACCCGCTGACCCACATGATCCGCAACGCAGTGGACCATGGCATCGAAAGCGCCGAGGAACGCCTTGCCGCCGGCAAGCCTGCCGAAGGCACGATCCACTTGTCCGCCGAGCAGAAGGGCGCGCGCATCATCGTGCGCGTACGGGACGACGGGCGCGGCATCAACCGCGAACGCGTGCGCGCCAAGGCGATCGAGCGCGGCATCATTTCCGCGGATGCGCCGATTTCCGACGAGGAGATCGACGGCCTGATCTGCGCGCCGGGCTTCTCCACGGCCGAGACGATCTCGAACATCTCGGGCCGGGGCGTGGGCATGGACGTGGTCCGTTCCAACGTCGAGGCCCTGGGCGGCCGCCTGGAGATCAACTCGGTACCGGGCGAGGGCACGACCTTCACGATGGCGCTGCCGCTGACTCTGGCGATCCTCGACGGCATGATCGTGCGCCTGGGAGACCAGCGCTTCGTGCTGCCGCTGGCCAATGTGATCGAGACCGTCCAGCCCGAGCCGGGCCAGGTCCAGGCGACTTCGCCCAGCTCCGAAGTGATCGAGCTGCGCGGGCAGTACCTGCCGGTGCGCCGCGTGGGCGAGCTGTTCGGCATGCGGTCCCACCGCGTGCCCGAGGACTCGCTCGTCATCATCGTCGAGAGCGAGACGGCCGGGAACGTCGGCCTCATGGTCGACACGATCGATAACCGCCGCGAAGTCGTGATCAAGAGCCTGGAGGACAACCTCCACCCGATCCGCGGCCTCGGCGGTGCGACCATCCTGGGCGACGGCTCGATCGCGCTGATCCTCGACATCGATGCCCTGGTCGCGCCGACCGGCGGCTCATCCAAGTATGCGCTGAAAGGAATGGCAGCATGAGCACCGAAGATAGCGAACTCGACGAACGCAAGATCGTCACTTTCACCCTGGGCAACCGCCTGTTCGGCATCGACATGCGCTCGCTGATCGAAATCCGCGAATGGGAAGAACCCACCCCGCTGCCGAGCGTGCCGCCTTATGTGAAGGGCGTGACCAACTTGCGCGGCTCGGTCGTGCCCGTGGTCGGCCTGTCCGAGCGCCTGGGCTGGGCGCCCAGCGAGCTGCACTCGCGTTCGTGCATCCTGGTCGTCACCATCGCCGGGCGCCATGCCGGCTTCCTGGTGGACGAAGTGCAGGACATCGTCGTGATCCAGGGCAGCGAGATCCAGCCCGCGCCGGATGTCGAGATCAACGAGCAGGGCGCCATCGCCGGTCTCGTCAAGATCGAACGCCGCACCCATGATGCCGCGGCCAATGCCGAGGCCATGTGCCTGCTGCTCGACCTCGACGCGCTGAGCCTCACCCGCCAGGTGCCGGACTTCGCATAATGACCGTGCTGGCTTCCCCTGAAGCGACGAGCGGCAGCGCGTTGGGCGGCACGGCCGAGCTGCGTCCTGCCCAGTTCCGCGACATTGCCGCGATCATGCAGCGAGAGGCGCGCATCCATCTGGTCGAGGCCAAGATGACGCTCGTCCACTCGCGGCTGAGCCGCCGCCTGCGCGAGCATGGGCTGACGAGCTTCGTGGACTACGTCGCGCTGGTCCAGCGCGATGCCGGGGAACGCCACGCCATGGTGGTGGCGCTGACCACCAACCACACGCATTTCTTCCGCGAGAACCACCACTTCGACCACTTGCGCCGCGACGTCCTGCCCAAGCTGCAGGACCGTGCGCGCAAGGGCGAGAAAGTGCGGATCTGGTCCGCCGGTTGCTCCAGTGGCGAGGAAGTCTATTCGATCGCCATGTGCCTGGCAGGAGACGGGCCGACCAGCGCGGCCTGGCTCCAGCAGGGCGACGTGCGCCTGCTCGCCACCGACATCGCCCCGCATGTCGTGCAGTCCGTGCAGGAGGCGCGCTATTCGGCGGCCACGGTCGAGCCGGTGCCCGAGACCTATCGCCGGCGCTGGATGCGGGCCGAAGCGAACGGCGACCATGTCGTGGCCGATCCGCTGCGCGAGCTGGTGGCGGCGCGGGTGCTCAACTTGTTCGAGCCCTGGCCGATGCGCCGCAAGTACGACGTGATCTTCTGCCGCAACGTGATGATCTACTTCGACGATACCGCCAAGGCCGAGCTGGAGGCGCGCTTCGTCGAGATGCTGGCGCCCGGCGGCTATCTCTACATCGGCCATTCGGAGCGCCTGATCGGCCCCGCCACCCGGCTGATGAAGCCGGCGGGGCAGACGATCTACGTCCGCAACGACGGAGGCGCGGCATGACCCTGGCGCCTGAAAAGACGCGCGTCCTGATCGTGGACGACAGCGCCGCCATGCGCGCGCTGCTGAACAAGTTGCTGAGCCACGACCCCGCCATCGAAGTGGTCGGCATGGCGCCAGAGCCCCACGCCGCGCGCGAGATGATCAAGTCGCTCAATCCCGACGTGGTCACGCTCGACATCGAGATGCCCGGGATGGACGGACTGTCTTTCCTCGAACGCATCATGCGCCTGCGGCCGATGCCGGTGGTCATGTGCTCCACCCTGACGGCGCGCGGCACCGAGGCGACCATCGAGGCCATGCGCCTGGGCGCCGTGGACTGCATCGCCAAGCCTTCCGGCAATCCGCTGGAGATCGCGCAGGACGGGGCGCTGCTGCGCAAGATCGTCAAGGCCGCGGCCCGTTCGTCGGTGCGCCGCACGGCCAGCCCGCCCACGCCGGTCAATGCCGCGCAGGGAAGCCTGCGCGACGTCGTTATCGCGGTGGGTGCCTCGACCGGCGGGGTGGAAGCCCTGTTCTCGATCATCGGCGCCCTGCCGCCCGATTGCCCGCCGGTCATGGTGGTACAGCACATGCCCGCGATCTTCACCGGCAGCTTCGCCACGCGGCTCGACAAGACCGCGCGGGTGCAGGTGGTGGAGGCCCAGAACGGCATGAACCTGCGCCGGGGCACGGTCTATCTCGCGCCCGGCGGCGGCCAGCACATGGAGCTGCTGGGCGGCACCAGTGGGCAGGTCAAGCTGGTGGCCGGCGACACGGTCAGCGGACACCGGCCTTCGGTGGACGTGCTGTTCCGTTCGGTCGCACGGCTCGGCTCGCGCGCGGTGGGGGTGATCCTCACCGGCATGGGTTCGGACGGCGCCATGGGCCTCAAGGCCATGCGCGACGCCGGCGCCCGCACGCTCGGGCAGAACCGCGATACTTGCGTGGTCTACGGAATGCCCCGCGCTGCCTTCGAGGCGGGCGCGGTGGAGAAGGAATTGAGTTTGTCCGCCATGCCCGAGGGAATCCTCGGCGCGTGTCGGAGGTAAATGGAGCGGTTCATGCCGGCAGCGTCTGCAATAAAAGTAATGGTGGTCGACGATCAGACGTCCATGCGCGCGATGATCCGTCGCACGCTACAGGATCTGGGTTTCAAGGACATTCGCGACAAGGGCGGCGCGGTGGAAGCACTCGCCTCCATCAAGACCGACCGGGTCCATCTGGTCATCTCGGACTACAACATGCCCGAAATGGACGGCCTGGAATTCCTGGAAGCCGTCCGCAACGATCCGGTGATCGGCAAGACCGTGTTCATCATGCTCACGGGTTCTGCCGACAAGGAAGTGGTCCAGAAGGCCGCGGCCCTGGGCGTGAACAACTATGTCGTGAAGCCTTTCGCGCCGGCGGCGCTGAAGGAAAAGATCGAACGCGTCTTCGGCGAACTGGTCTGAACGCCATGCGCCGCGTTGCCATCGTCCAGGGTGAATATCATGTGGTCAACCAGTCCGGCGTCGTCATCTCGACGCTGCTGGGCTCGTGCGTCGCGGCCTGCCTGCAGGACCCCGTCGCGCGGGTGGGCGGCATGAACCATTTCCTGCTGGGAGAGCCGGGCGCCGATGCGCCGGTGAACCCGGCGGACATGCAGCGCTACGGCGTCCATGCGATGGAACTGCTCATCAATGCCCTGATGAAGCGCGGCGCGCAGCGTTCGCGTCTGCGCGGCCACCTCTACGGCGGGGCGAACATCGTCGCCGGGCTGGGCGGGATCGGCACCAAGAACGGCCAGTTCGCGCGCAACTTCATGCAGACCGAAGGCATTGCGCTCGATCACAGTGACCTTGGCGGCACGCAAGCCCGCAAGGTGGAATTCATGCCTTACGAGGGCAGGGTGCGCGCGACGCTGGTGATGGACCAGCCGCTGCCGCCCGTCGTCCGTCCCAAGCCAATGCCGGTCTTCCAGCCGACCGGCGAACTGGAGCTGTTCTGATCATGGAACGGGCGGACATTCAGGGGGAAGCAATGACAATCGAATCCGAGGGACTCGGGACGGCACTGGGCACGGAACCGGGCCAGGGTCCGGCGGCCCCGCTCTGGCAGGCCCTGGCCCGCGAGATGCGCGTGGCCCGCGAACTGCTGGAACAGCTGGCCGGCGTGCTGGTGAACGACGAGCGCTTCGTGCTGGACTATATCGACCAGCTCCAGGCCTTCGACCTGATCGCCCAGCATGTGGATGAAAGCGCCGCGCTGCTCGACCGCGTGGCCGGCGGGCAGAGCCCCGGCGAGGCGATCGGCCAGGTGCGGCTGAGCGTCATGCAGGACCGGCTTCGCGCCGCCCTGGACTGAGGAATTCAAAGCGTGGCACGGGGCAACGAAGATCATCCCACGATCGTCATCCGCAAGGTCAAGAAGCATGCGCACGCTGGTCATCACGGCGGTGCGTGGAAGGTCGCCTATGCCGACTTCGTGACCGCGATGATGGCCTTCTTCATGCTGCTCTGGCTGCTGGCCAACCCGGACAAGGAGCAGCTCAAGGGCCTGGCGGAATACTTCTCGCCCAATGCCGACCGGTCTTCGCCGGCGACGACGCTGACCAACCAGCCCGGCTCGCAGCCGGGGCTCGGCGGGCACAGCCGCCGCAACCAGTCGGCCGACAACCGGGCCGTTGGCCAGCCTTCCGCCGAAGCCGGCACCAAGGGTGCGGCACGCGGCGGCACGGCCGATGTGCCCGAGGCGGCGCTGCGCGTCATGGCGCAAGAGATGCAGCTCTCGCTCGATCCGCCTGTCGATCCCAGCGAGGGCAAGCGCAGCGTCGACGTGGAGCCTTCGCGCGACGGCTTCCGCATCCACCTGATGGACAACGCCAACCGCTCGATGTTCAAGGGCCCGACCGCCCAGCTCAACGACTATGCCCGCAACCTGCTGGGCCGTATCGCTCACAAGCTGGCCGGTACCGGCGCCCAGGTCGCCATCGAAGGACATACGGACAGCACCGGCGGGCAGAGCGAGGCCAACTGGAACCTCTCCGCGCAGCGCGCCCTCTCGGCCCGCGCGGCCCTGGTCGCCTCCGGCCTGCCGGCGGATCGTTTCTCCGAAGTGGTGGCCAAGGCAGGGACCGAGCCGGTCTATCCCGACCGCCCGGACCGCCCGGAAAACCGCCGCATCACTATCGTCGTCATGGCCGAACCTTCTGCGCTGCCGCAGGATGCGAGCTTCAAGTTCTGAGAGCCCTCATAAAAATGGCTCGCATTTTTAGAACGGCACCGATTGGGGCCTGGGCCGGTGCCGCAAAATGCGCCTTCGGCGTATTTTCAGATAAACGAGACTGGAGACTATCGTGATCAAGCGGATCGTGATCGGCCTTGTCGCGCTGATCGCCGGCACCGGTGTCGGCATTGGCGGCGCCTATGCGGCCCGGCATTTCCTGCCGCAGGTCATGCCCGACCTTGGCCCTGTCCGGGTCGAGACCGAATTCGTGCCCACGGGCACCATCCTTGCCCCGCTGACATTCCCGGATGGCCGCCTGTCGGGCTACGTCTCGTTCGAGTGCCAGATCGAAGTCGACAAGGGCAAGGCCGAGGATGTGACCGGCCAGCTGCCGCTGCTGCTCAATGCCGTGAACATGCGCACCTATCGCACGCCGCTGGCCAGCGGGCCGGACGGCATGATCCCTGGCGTGGAGGCCTTCCGCCGGGTGGTGATGGACGCCGCCGTGGAAGTCTACGGCAAGGATCTCGTCCACCGCGTGGTGGTCACGCAGGCCTCGCCGGTCTGAGCGGGGCGGGGGAGAAAGACGCGATGCCCTTGTCATCGTCCGCCATGCCGCAGCCTGCAGGGGCCGTCCCGTCATCGTCGCCGGTGCCGCCGCGCGTTGCGCGCGGGCCGCGGGTCACGACGATCCTGCTCATCGGCAAGCTCGCCAGCCATTCGGGCGAGACGATCTGCCGCATCCGCAACATCTCGGACAACGGCTTCATGGCCGAAGTTCACGGTGCTTTCGCCGTGGACCAGAAGGTCGAGGCGACGCTCAAGGCCGGAGACGTGTTGCGCGGCAAAGTCCGCTGGTCGCTCAATGGCCGGATCGGCGTGGAGTTCGATGCGCCGGTCGACGTCGCGGGACTGCTCGGTCATGTCGCCAATCGCATCGGTCCCGAGGGCATTGCGCGCGGGCCGCGCTTCGACGTCGATTGCGGCGCCGAGCTGCTGGCTGCGCACCAGCGCCACGACGTCCGCCTGATCGACCTTTCGCAGGGAGGCGCACGCCTGGTCGCGGAAGTGCAGGTCGCGCGCGACAGCATCGTCAGGCTCACCCTTCCGGGCCTGGGCGAACGCGAAGCCGCGGTGCGCTGGGTGGGAGAGGGCGCCTATGGCCTCTCTTTCCTGGAACCCTTGCCCTTTGCGGACTTCGGCCCCTGGCTGATGAACCGCGTGCTGCGCTACGGCGCCTGATGACAAAAGGGGCGCGGCAGGCCTGATCCTGCCGCGCCCCCTTCAGGCGAACCGGACGGCGAAGGGCGCTACCCGGGCACCCCGAAACTCTTCACCAGCGACCCGGCGATCAGCGCCCAGCCGTCCACCAGCACGAAGAAGATGATCTTCATCGGCAGCGAGATCGTCGCGGGGGGCAGCATCATCATGCCCATGGCCATGAGCACGGCGGCCACTGCCAGGTCGATCACCAGGAACGGCAGCAGCAGCAGGAAGCCGATCTCGAAAGCGCGGCGCAGTTCGGAGATCATGAAGGCGGGCATCAGCGTCGTCATCGGCAGATCCGCGCGCGATGCGGGCACTTTGCCGGAGAGCTGGACGAACAGCTTCACGTCGTCGTCCCGGACCTGCTTGAGCATGAACGTGTGGAACGGCTTGCTGGCACGTTCCAGCGCCTGGGTCTCGTTGATGCGGCCCTGGTTGTAGGGGACCATGCCCTCTTTCCAGGCTGCATCGAACGTCGGGGCCATGACGAAGAACGACAGGAACAGCGCCAGGCTGATGATGACCGGGTTGGGCGGCACGCCCTGGGCGCCAAGGCCCGAGCGCAGCAGCGAAAGGGCAACGATGATGCGCGTGAACGAGGTGACCGTCATCAGGATGCCGGGCGCCAGGCTCAGCACCGTCATCAGCAGGACGAGCTGGATCACCCTTCCGGACATCGCGCCTTCGCCAAGGGCGCCGGCGGCCTTCTGGGCCATGGCGGCTTCGGGCAACACGGCAAGAATTGCCGCCCCGCACAGCGCGGCGGCAATGGCATAGCGTTTATGCATCGACAGGGGCTTTCGGTGTACTTTTCGGGGAGACCGGGCCGATGCACGGCGCGGAATCGAGCATGACGACGCCTTCGGGCGAGATCAGCAGGCTGATCTCGCGGTAATCGCGGCGGATGAGGACGACCGAGCGGCGGGGATCGATGGCAAGGCGCTCGATCAGTTCCAGCCGACGATCGGGACGAGCCTGGCCCATGCCGGCAAAAAGCTGGCCGTTCAGCCACTTCTGCGGCAGTTTCAGGTCATAGCGGCGCACCACCCAAAGCGCGCCGACCAGCATGCCGAGCACCACGCCCAATGCGCCGATGGTGCGCAGCAGAGAGAGAAAATCCATCCTCTCAGCGCTCGCGTTCGACGACCTTGGTGATCTCCAGCGACATCACCTCGCCGTTCACCAGGATCTTGCCTTCTGCCACCAGCTGGTCGTTCACATAGACGCGGGTGGGATCGTTGTGCCCGCAATCGAGCGGGATCATTGCGCCGCGGCTCATCTTGAGAACCTGCCGGATGGGGATGCTGGTCGATCCGAGTACGATCGACATGTCGATGGGAATGCCTTCGAGAACGGACATGACGCGTCTCCTTTCAAGCCTGCTTATAGGAATTATTTTATAGGAGCATGCCGCCGCTAGGCAAAAAATGCCTATAAGGATGCTGACTGCCGCAAGGGGCAGGGCAGGAGCTGTGTTGATGGAACTTCAGAACTCGATCGGCGTCTCGGCATCGGGCCTTCGCGCCCAGTCGCTGAGAATGCGCGTGATCGCGGAAAACCTGGCGAACTCGGATTCCGTGGCGAAGACGCCCGATGCCGATCCCTATCGCCGCCGGGTCGCCACCTTCACTGCCGAAGTCGACCGTGCCAGCGGTGCCACCCAGGTCGCCGTCAAGTCGATCGAAGGCGACAAGAGCCAGTTCGGGCGCGTCTACCAGCCGGGTAGCCCGGCCGCCGACGCGCAGGGCTATGTCAGCCAGCCCAACGTCAACCCGCTGATCGAGGCTGCCGACATGAAGGCGGCGCAGCGGTCCTACGAAGCCAACCTCAATGCGATCGAATCCGCGCGCGGCATGACCATGCGCACTATCGACCTGCTCAAGTAAGGAACATCTCCATGGCAATCGGAGCACTCGACGCCGCGGCCGCCTATGGCCGCGCGATGAAGACGGCTGGGCCGTCGGTCGGTGGTAGCGGGGGCGGCCTCGCCGGCCTCGGCGACATGGCCGGAGGCCTGTCCGGCGCGGTATCCGGCGCGGGCGGCAACTTCGGCACCATGGTGGAATCCATGGTGACCGACGCTTCGTCCTCGCTGCGCACCGCCGAGGCGGAAAGCGCCAAGCAAGTGGCCGGCAAGGGCGATCTGATCGACGTCGTCACCGCCATCGGCGCAGCGGAAAGCGCGCTCGACACCGTGGTGGCCGTGCGCGACCGCGTGGTCAGCGCCTATTCCGACATCATGCGGATGCAGATCTAGACGACCGCGCAGTGGCGGGGCCGGCCGGGACGGAATCCCGGCCTGCAACCGCCACATCCTGCAAACGCCACATCCTTCCACCGAAAGACAGACGGCAGTCATGACCTCACCCGAAGCCATCGAGATCGCGCGCGCGGCGCTGGTGCTGGTGCTGACCATCGCCGGCCCCATGCTGATCGCGGCGCTGATCGTCGGCGTCGCCATCGGCTTGCTTCAGGCCCTTACCCAGGTGCAGGAAATGACCCTGACATTCGTGCCCAAGATCCTGGTCCTGGGCGTGGTCATGCTGGTTTCGCTGCCCATGATCGGTCATGCCCTCGGCGCCTTCATGGACCGCATCGCCGACGCCATCGTCACCGGCTGAAACCATGGCCGGCGCATCCCTCGACATGGTGACCCTGGCGGCGCTGCCGATCGATGCGGCGACGTTCCTGATCCTGTTCTGCCGGGTGGGTGCGGTGATCATGCTGCTGCCGGCCTTCTCCGAAGATTCGGTGCCGCCGCAGATCCGGCTGGTGATGTCGCTGGGCTTCACGGTCGGCCTTTACGGCATGCTCCAGGGCCAGGTCGCGCCCGCGGTTAAGTCGGACGTTTCGTTGCCGCTCCTGGTGATCGGCGAAGTGCTGGTGGGCATCGCGATGGGCATGATCGTGAAGATCCTGTTCAGCGCGGCTGCCGTCGCCGGATCGATTGCCAGCCTGCATGTCGGCCTGGCCTCCGCGCTCGTGGCCGACCCCTCGATGGGCGGGCAGTCTCCGCTGCTCTCGCGCCTGTTCGGGATCGCGGCGGTGATCGTCTGCATGAGCCTGGGCGTCCACCACTTGTGGATCGCCTCGATCTTCCAGTCCTATTCGGTGTTCCCGGTAGGCGGACTGCCGCCCGCCGCGCAGTTCGCCGATCTTGCGGTGAAAGTCACCGGCCAGTCGCTGGCGCTGGGCGTCAGCCTGGCCGCGCCGCTGATCCTCTATGGCGCGCTGTTCAACGTCGGCCTCGGCCTGGCCGCCCGCGTGGCGCCGTCGATCCAGGTCTTCTTCATCACCCAGCCCCTCAACCTGCTGCTCGGCATCTCTTTGCTGGCGATGACTCTCGGCACGATGCTGACGGCCTTCGCGAACGCCATGGGCGCCTTCATGCAGAACGGATGGAGCCTCTAGAGCCATGGCCGAGAGCGACAAGGACCAGCGGACTCACGAGCCGACCCAGAAGAAGCTCGACGATGCCCGCAAGCGCGGCGAAGTGGCGATGGCGCCGGAAGTGCGCCACGCCACGATGATGGCCGGCGCGCTGATCGTCACGGGCTGGGTCGGCATTTCCGCGATCCGCCATCTCGGCATGATGTTGACCCGCCTCTGGGGCAGCGCCGAGGACTATCCGCTCGATCCCGATGGCGCGCAGAACCTGATGACCGGGGTGGCGCGCCATTTCATGCTCTCGATGCTGCCGGTGTTCGGCGTGCTGTTCGCCTGCGCGGTGGCCACGATGTTCCTTCAGGGCCGCGCCACACTGAGCTGGTCGCGCCTGAAGCCGAAGTGGTCCAAGCTCAACCCGGCCAGCGGGATGAAGCGCATCTTCGGCATGCGCGCGCTGGTGGAATTCGGCAAGACCCTGGCCAAGTTCAGCGCCATCGGCCTGGTGGTGTTCCTGGTGCTGAAGCCGCGCGTGACCGGGTTGGACCAGTTGGTCGGCTTCGCGCCGGGCGCGATCGGCGCCGCGGCGGGAACGCTGGCATACGAGGCGATCCGCGCAGTGCTGATGCTGGTCATGGCCCTGGCCCTGTTCGACTTCATCTATCAGCGCCGCGCCTTCATGAAGCGCATGATGATGACGTTCCAGGAAGTGAAGGACGAGCACAAGCAGAGCGACGGCGATCCCAAGATCAAGGCCAAGATCCGTCAGATCCAGATGCAGCGTTCGCGCAAACGCATGATGGCCGCGGTGCCCGAGGCCAGCGTCATCATCACCAACCCGACGCACTACGCCATCGCGCTGAAGTACGACCACGGTGCCATGGCCGCGCCGGTGGTGGTGGCCAAGGGCGTGGACGCCATTGCCCTGCGCATCCGCGAGATCGCCACCGAATCCAGGGTGCCGATCGTGGAGAGCCCGCCGCTCGCCCGCGCGCTCTACGCCGCCGTCGACATCGACCGGCCGATCCCGATCGAGCACTACGCCGCCGTGGCCGAGATCATCGGCTACGTCATGCGCCTGGCGCGCACGGGCAGCGGCGCCGGTGCGGCCCGGAAATACCCGTGAAAATCCCTGCCGCAGCCGCCGCCAGCCGCCTCTTTCTTCCTATAAGGACAGTGATGCCCAAGCCTTTCAAATCGAGGATGCAAGGTCCGCGTCTCGCCATGATGGCAGGCCTGGTGGCACTTGCTTCGGCGCTGGCGCCCACGGCGGCTTTCGCCGGGCCCCAGCCGCGCATCAAGGACATCGTCGATGTCGAGAACGTGCGGTCGAACCAGTTGGTCGGCTACGGTCTCGTCGTCGGCCTCCAGGGCACCGGCGACCGCATCCGCAACGTTCCCTTCACCGAAGAGACCTTGCAGGCCATGCTGGAGCGCATGGGCGTGAACATTCGCGGCACGCAGATGCTGACGCAGAACGTGGCCGCCGTGACGGTGACCGCGACCATGCCGGCCTTCGCCCGCGCGGGTTCCACCATCGACGTGCAGGTCTCCGCGCTCGGCGATTCCACCAGCCTGCAGGGCGGCATCCTGCTGGTCTCCTCGCTGCGCGCGCTCGATGGCGAGATCTACGCCGTGGCGCAGGGCCCCGTCGCGGTATCCGGCTTCAAGGCGCAGGGCGCGGCGGCCAAGCTCAGCCGCGGCGTGATGACCACCGCGCGCATCGCCGGCGGCGCCATCGTCGAGCGCGAGGTTCCCTATGACTTGCGCTCCGCCCAGACGCTGAAACTGGCGCTGAAGAATCCCGATTTCACCACCGCCCGCCAGATCGCCGCGACCATCAATCGCGAGGCGCCCGGCGCCGCCCAGGTGCTCGACCCCGGCACCGTGGAGATCAACCCGGCCGGCGGCTCGGTGATCGATCTCATCACCCGTGTCGAGAACCTGCCGGTACAAGTGGACCAGCCCGCGCGCATCGTCATCAACGAAGCCGCCGGCACCGTGGTCATGGGCGCGGACGTGCGCGTCAGCCCCGTTGCCATCGCGCAGGGCGGGCTGACCATCAGCGTCACCGAGACGCCGATCGTCTCGCAGCCCGCGCCGTTCTCCAGCGGCCAGACCACCGTGGTGCCGCGCACCAACGTCCAGGCGGACGACGGCAGCGGCGCCTCGCTGGCGGTGCTGAACGGCGGCACTTCGCTCCAGACCCTGGTTGCCGGGCTCAATGCCCTGGGCGTCAGCCCGCGCGACCTCATCACCATCCTGCAGGCGCTGCGCACGGCGGGCGCGCTGCAGGCCGAAATAGCGGTACAGTAAAGATGGCAGATCCGATTCTTGCTTCGCTTCCTTCCCGTCCCGCGGTCCAGACGCCGGATCGCAGCCCCGCCAAAGTGGCGCGCGATTTCGAAGGCGTCTTCGCAGGGCAGATCACCAAGATCATGCTGGAGACCGTCGAGCAGGGCGAGGATTTCAACGGCGGCCACGGCGAGGAAATGTTCCGCGGCGTCCTGGCCGAGCAGATCGGCACCCAGATCGCCAAGGGCAAGGGCCTGGGCATCGCTTCGGCGGTGGAAGCGCAGATCATCCGTTTGCAGGGAGGCAATGGCCATGCCCAATGAGCTGATCGAGATCATGACCTCGCTCTCGATGGTCATGCGCGAGGAGACCGAGCGTCTCGAAGGCCGCGAGCGCGCGCTCGAACTGGCCGAACTGGCGGCGGCGAAGACGCGGCTGGTGGGGTCGCTGGAAGAAGTCCTGGCGCGGCGCAACCGGCTCGACCCGGAATGGACCGAGCAGATGGACGACGAGACGCGCGAGCGCCTGGCCGAAGCCCTGGGCGAACTGCGCGCGGCCTCGCTGGTGAACTCGGCCCTGCTGGAGCGCCAGATCGAACTCTCGATGGAAATGATGGGCGCCATCGCCAACGAGGCCAAGCGTCTCTCTGGCAACCGCACTTATACCTATGGTTCCAAAGGCGACATCGCGCGCCTCGACCTGACCACGCCCATCTCGTTCAACAGCGAATACTGACCGGCAAGGCCCGGCGGGGGACCAGCGGTCTCTCGACCGGGCCTTGCCTGGTGTCGGGCTGGACCTTGTGCCAGCACCGGCGCGCACGGTTGCCTTCCGGCCGCACGGAAGCTGCGGCACGCGGCCTTTGCGGGATGGAAGTTCCGGGGCATGGCTCCGACGGTCCTGAAAGCTCTCGACCCTTCACGCGCTTCCATTGCGTTCCAACGGGACGCTGCTTGGCAATCCCGGCCAAACACCTCTTATGCGGAATTCGGACCCGCCCCGTGCGACATCAGGGGCGGCGAGGCGCGCCGATCAACAGGCCAGCGGAACCGTCAGGCCCCCCGCCAGGAGGGCGGCGGTCTCGTCGGCCGGCGCCGGGCGGCCGAACAGGTAGCCCTGGCCGAACGTGCAGCCCAGATCGGCGAGATAGCGTGCCTGCTGCTCGGTTTCGATCCCTTCGGCCGTCACGGGCATGGCAAGGCTCTGGCCGAGATCCACGACCACTTTCACCAGCTTGCGCCCGGCATCGCTGTCGAGCGACTGGACGAGCGTGCGGTCGATCTTGATCATGTCCAGCGGGATCTTGCACATGCGGCTGAGGCTGGCATAGCCCGAGCCGAAGTCGTCGAGCGCCACCTTGATGCCCGCCTCGCGCAAGGCGGCAACGGTGGCCTGGGCAGCGGCGACGTCGTGCATCACTGCATTCTCGGTGATCTCCACCGTCAGCCTGTCGGGCCTGAGTCCGCTGGCGAAGACGATCCGCAGCAGCCGCGAGGCGATGTGCGGTTCGCAGACCTGCCATGGCGACATATTGAGCGCGAGGCCGGTGCCGCCGCCCCACTCGTGCGCATCGCGGCAGGACTGGCGGAACATCGCATAAAGCAGGTCATCGTTGAGGCCCACGTCCTCGGCGATCGGCAGGAAGCTGTCCGGGGCGAGCAGGCCGCGCTGCGGATGTCGCCATCGCACCAGGGCCTCGAAGCGGACCACCCGGCGCGAGGCGAGCGCGACGATGGGCTGGTAATAGGGCACGAGTTCGCCGCGCAGCAGGCCGCCGCGCAAGTCCTCTTCCAGCGAGGCCCGCTCGGCCAGGCTGGCGAACATCTCGGGTGAAAAGCGCCGGGCGCAATCGCCGCCTGCATCCTTGGCATGAGTGAGGGCGATCGAGGCGCCGCGCAGCAGTTCCTCCGCGGGGACTGTTCCCGCGTGGTCCGTGGCGATGCCGATGGAGGCGGTCAGGTGCACCATGTGGCGGCCGAGGCTGACCGGTTCGCCGATCGCTTCCAGCAACTGCGCGGCGAGGCGCTCGGCAGGGATATCGGATGCGGTGATGCCTGATGCCGCGCGGGGCCGATCTTCGGGCAGGAAGCAGGCGAATTCGTCGGCACCGAGATGGATGACATGCGAGCGGCGCAGGACGCGGCGGCAGCGCTCGTGAACGATGTCGATCAGGAAGTCGCCGGTAGCAGGGCCGCAGAGATCGTTGATGAGCTTGAAACGGTCGAGATTGACCATCAGCAGCGAGACGGCCCGCGGTGGCATGGCCCGTGTGAAAGGCGCGCTTTCAGAGAGAGCGCTGCCGTCGGGAGGACGGGCTCCATCGGGCGCCCGGAGGCGGGCGAGGGCGTGCGAGACCAGCGTCAGCGGCGGAACGCGCGCGGCGGAGAAGCCCGCCGGGTCGGCCGTGGATCGCGGCGGGGGCCGCTTTCCATTCGGCTTGAACAGTTTAGGTATGCGCATCGTGCCTTCCGGGGGGTCTGACACATACCATTATATGGGGCCGGTCGGGACTATGGGCCCGGCCTCATGTCAATTGCTGTTACTATTCGAACACGGCCGCCAGGACCGTGGCCAGATTGGCCGGATCCAGCTCGTCTATGGCGACTTCGAGATCGGGGTTCTCGCTGTAGCCGAGCATCCGTCCATGACGGTCGAGCGTGACCGAGAGGACGCGCAGCCCTTCGGCTTCCGTCACCACGGCAAGGCCGCCGGCAGAGGGGAAGCGGTCGGGATCGACGATCAGAACCGAGCGTCCGGGAAGTCCGGCACCGAGCGTGGCCCGGCCCAGGCGCAGGCCATAGGCGCGGGGCCCGGCATTGCGCGGCGCTTCGACCTGGGCGCCGGCCGGCGTGAGGGCGATCAGTCCATCGGCCAGGGGGCTGCCGAAGACGGGCACGAGGCGAACGGAGGGGTGCTCCGCCACCATGGTATCGCCGCCAGCATCTTCCGCCAGAGCTTCCGCAGCGCGGCGCCTGCCGGCACCCCGTTCCAGCATGGGGCGCTCGCTCATGGCGCGGCCCAGGGAAGGACGATCGAGCGGCGGACGATCCAGCAGGGGATGCGGCACGGCGCGTGCGATGCCTTGCGCGCGAGAAGGGCCGTGCAGTTCGTCGCGCAGGGCGGCGATGCGACCGCGGGACTTGGCGATCCGCAGTTCCGGGTTCGCCACGAGCGGCAGCACCGGGTCCAGGTCTCCGCGCTGATGCGCCTCGGTGACGATGGCGATCAGTTCGCCGTCGTCCGCAGCCGCGAACAGCCGGCGCAGGGAAGCACGGACTTCCTCGTTCCAGCGATCGAAAGGCTTCAGGGCATTCTCGATACGCGACAGGATAACCGGGGCGATCCCATATTCGTGTTCGAGAGCGGCGATCGTCAGGGCATCGTCCGCCGCGCGGCGTGTGCGCAGGGCCGCCGCCAGAAGCACGGCGAAACGCTCGGCAGCGGGATCGACACGGTCGCTGCCATGGAGCGGATCCGCCCAGGCCGAGATGTCGAAATCGGGATCGTCGATGTCGATCAGGAGTTCGCCGGCATCGATGCCGAGGGCGGCCGCGATATCGCGCAGCTCTCCGGCACGCGCAAAGATCTCTCCCCTCTCGATCTTCGAAAGGCGAATATAGGTGATCGTCGGAAGCTTCTCCGACAACTCTAGCAGCGATCCAATATTCAGCTGCTTGCGAAATTTCCGGATGCGGTTCGGAAAGACGAGTGTTCGATATGCATCGATCTCGATTGCGGTCGGCGCCGTGGCAAGCGCCTTCCCAGTCCGCTTCTGCGATCCAAGCGGTTTTTGGGTCATTGAAGCTCTTATCTGGCTATGAATGAGGAATTTGTTCCACGGAACGCCCACTTGGTCAATAATCCATTATGTATATCGTACCAAAGTGGGTCGGATTGTCGTGACCGGCAATAACTTCCACCAGTTGCCTTCCTATTTTGCACCATAATGGCTAGTCTTGTGGTGTTTCCCGGAAATTTCAGCTTCGTTGCAGGAAAAACTTTCCTATCAAGTGCCGCTTGTCCAGGAGGCGTCCTCGTCCCGCAAAGGCAGAGTTAAAAAGCTGAAATACAAATAGTTTCGCTTTTGAACGTGCTGCGGCTTATCCAGTTCCCTCCTATCAGAATCGCTTCGTCGATTTTTTAGGATAAGGCAGGGGTAGATTGAAGGCAGGCTGAACGAACCCGCCTGATCGGCGATTCGCCTGCAGAGGGCGGCCTACCCCTTTCGAGGTATCGCACGCCGGATTTCACGCCTGTCGGATCGTCCTTTTACAGGGCGCGGCCCTCTGTGAGGTACCGCGCCCCTGGACATCCTCTCCCGAAGCGATTTAGCCGCGGCCGAGTGCCGTCTTCATGAGGCCCATCTGCTTGCGGTAGAGATTGGTCATGGCCGCGAAGTCGGCCTGGACCTGCCCCAGGGTCAGCAACTGGTCTTCCAGCGTGACATTGTTGCCGTCCGGCTTGGTTTCGGTTGTGTCGCCGTCCAGCACGACATGGCTGCCGGCCAGGGGCGGGCGGGCGCCGAGCGCGGACATGCCGCTGGACAGCTCCACTTTCGGCCGGGAGACGCGGGGCGTACCCGCTACGCCATATTGCGAGACGAGCGAGGAGAAGTCCGGCGCGTCCACGGTCCGCGCCTTGAACCCGGGCGTCTCGTTGTTGGCGATGTTCTCGGCGATCACGCGCTGGTGCTCGGCCATGTATTTCATGGCCTGGCCCATGCCATCGAAAATAGGAGGAAGAGAAGACATCAAGGTTTACCTCAGTAACCGGTAAGCCGCGACAAGGCGGCCTGGTAGTTGGCGAGCTGTTTCTGCTGGTAGACCGTGCCGCCGCCGGTAATCGCGCCGTCCACCAGGGTCGCCTTCGACGAGTCCCAATAGAGCGAGCGATAGGCGGTCTGGGTCATGGAGAGGGCGGACTTGATCTGCGCCAGCGCGACCGCAGCCGTCTTGGCATCCTTCACCGACAGGGTCGTGGCGAGGCCCAGGCTGTAGGTGCCGCCGGGCGTGACCTTGGGCGCATCGGCATCGGGTGCCTTGGAAGCGACCAGGCGGACAGGGTCTATGCCCAGTTTGGACAGGGCGTCCTTGTTGTCCGGACCGGAACCGAGTTCGACCTGGTAGCCGGACTTCACCTGGATCTTGAGCGTCGTCTGGCCGTTCACGCGCGGGGTGGTGATGGTGGCCTTGGTGCCGGTGATCTTCTGGATCTTCTGCGCCAGCGAGACCATCGTCTCGTCCTTGCCGATGGTAATGGTGCGCGTGGCCCCGCCATCGACGCGGATCGTGAACTTGTCGCCCGCCTGCAGGTTGGTCTGCGAGGAAAGGGTGGTCGATTCCTGCTCGTTCAGTGTGCCGCGGTTGAGGCCCAGCGCGCCCAGCACCGTGGAGCCGCCCGCCACGGCGGAGATCTTCACCGGCTCCGTGGTCGAGGTATACATGCCCCACTGCGAAATCTTCTCGATCGCGCCGGTGGAAGCATCGATCCGCGCGACGAAGCCGTCGACAGTGCCGGACTTCGTTCCCGACAGGTCTCCCGCCGTGCGGCCGCCGACATAGAGCGTGCCGTTCAGATACGTGACGCTGTCGGCCTGGTCGGTGGCCGACGTGCCGATATACGTCGTGCTGGCCGAGGACAGGGCGGCATCGATGCGGGTAACGAACGCGTCCTGTCCGCCATTGATGCTGTTGACCTGCGTGCCGCTCACCGCCGAACTCGTGGTGCCGACGACGGCAATCTCGCCGCTGTCGGACACGGCGATGGCGCGTGCAGAAACCTTGCCGAGCGTGATCGAGCCGAGATCGGTGGAGAGCGAGGTGGAGTCGATCCGATGGATCGTGGCCACRCCGCTTTCGCTGGTCAGGGCAAGGAGGTTGCCGTCGTTGTCGATGGCGAGCGAGGTGACGGAATCGAGGCCGCCGCTGTCGATCGCGCGGCGTTCCTGAAGCTTGCCGGTCGCATCGAGCTTGGCGATGAACGCATCGCCGCCGCCCGTCGATGATTTGCCCGCGACATAGATGCTGCCATCGTCGCCCACGGTCACGGCGCTTGCGGTTTCGTTACCGACCTGCCGGATGACGGTGGCGGAAAGCTGGTCGCCCTTGATGTTGTAGCGCGCGACCAGCATGTCGGTCTGGCTGTCGTCGCCGCCGTTGTAGGCACCGTCTACCGTGCCGGCGACCACGATGTCGCCATTGGCGGCAATGCTGACGGCGGCGCCCTGCGCGCTGCCTGCGGCGCCCAGGCTGCGCTGCCATACGACATTGCCCTCGCTGTCTACCTTGGTGAGGAACAGATCGTCGGAGCCGTCCGAGATGCGCGTGCCGACATCGCCGGCCGTGGTGCCGACGACATAGCTGAAGCCCTCGGAATCCGTCGCGATCGCCTTGGCCTGGGTGGCCGCGGCGACCGTATAGTCCTTGTCCTCGTCGTCAGTGGAGGATGCGTTCGCCTTGGCGTCTGCCGTGGCGGTGCCGTCTACCGCGTTGAGCTTGCTCAGGCGCTGCCAGGACAGGGAATCGTCCAGGTCTTCCACCCGGTACACGCGCGCAGCGGTGGCGGCATCCTTCGCGGTCTCGCCGCTGGCCACCATCAGTGCGTCGCCGCCGCCAACCTGGTCGATGGCGACCTTCTCGCTGCCCGCCGGATTGAAGACGAGCCCCCATTTGCCGTCGTTCTTTTCGACGGTGAAGTTCGACTTCCACTTGCTGATCGGGTCGCCATTGGCATCGACCGCGGGATTGCCGCTGGTGTCCAGTGCCTGGCTGCTGCCGATGGCGGCATTGAGCGCGGCTGCGACYGAATCGAGCGTGGGCGGCTGTGTCGTTGCCGAAAGGTCGACGTTGACGGTCTCGGTGGTGCTGCCCTTGGTCAGCTTGATCTGCAGCACTTCGCTGCCGGTCATGCCGGAGATGGCCGCGTTGCGCGTGGCCGATACGCCTTCACCGATGACCGCGCCGCTGGAGTTCGTGGACTTGATCGCGACGGAAGTGGCGTTGCTGGTCTTCGATCCGAAATAGAGCGAGACGAGATCGGTGTCGGCCGAACCCAGGAAGGACTGAAGGTCCAGCAGCCCTTGCGCGAACGTCTTCTGGAGCGAGGTGCGCTCCGTGGACGACGTCGTGGCCTTGGCGGCGCTTTCGGCCAGGATGCGGAGACGGTCGAGCGCCTTGTAGGTGGTGAAGGCGGTCTGGACATCCGGCAGATCGCCCAGCGAGCTGTCCTTGGTGGTGTCCACCAGCGACAGCATCCGCTTGAGCGCGACGATCTGGGCGCTGACCGGGCGGGTATCGGCGGCCTCCTGCCAGGGCGGCGTCGTTTCCGGCGTGGCGAGGGTGAAGGCCTTCTTGGCCTTGAGAACGGCAGCGCTGTCCAGGGCGGCGAGAGAGGACGACAGGGCGGAATAGGCACTGGTGCCACCCAGAACCGACAGTCCGATCAACCCGTTGTTTATATTTATCGTCAATTCTGTCTCCATCGGGCGGTTGCGCAAGCCTTCCTCCTATAAATAGAAGGAACAGCGCCCAAACCGTGCGGAATTGAGCAATTTTTCGGGGGTATCGAAGTGACGATGATGGCCGCGGTGGCTGAGCCGCCGGAGCTCAAGAAATACTCGGGAATTCAGCGCGCTGCCGCGTTGATGCTGGCCCTTGGACGCGACCATGGCGGTCCGATCTGGGAACAGCTGACCACCGAGGAAATCAAGGAGCTGTCTTCCACGATCGCCCAGCTCGGCCGGGTGCCCGCAGTCGTCGTCGAGCACCTGCTCGTCCAGTTCTCGGGCGAAGTGGCGAGCATGGCGACGCTGCATGGCTCCTACGAGACCACCGAAAGGCTGCTGGAAGGCATTCTCTCGGCGGACCGCGTGAAGGAGATCATGGAGGACATCCGCGGTCCTTCCGGCCGCACGATGTGGGACAAGCTGTCCAACGTCAGCGAGGCCGTCCTCGCGGGTTACCTCAAGAACGAATATCCGCAGACCGTTGCGGTGATCCTGCACAAGCTGCGCCCGGACCATGCCGCGCGCGTGCTGTCCGAGCTGCCGCGCGATTTCGCGACCGATGTGGTCATGCGCATGCTGCGGATGGATACCGTGCAGAAGGACGTGATCGTCCAGGTGGAGCAGACGCTCAAGAGCGAGTTCATGACCAACCTGTCGCGCGCCCAGCGCCGCGATCCGCACGAGACCATGGCGGAACTGTTCAACGCGCTGGACCGCTCGACCGAAGAGGCCATGCTTGGCGCGCTCGACGAGAAGGCGCCGGAATCGGCCGAACGTATCCGCGCGCTGATGTTCACCTTCGAGGATCTCGGCAATCTGCTGCCGGGCGCGATCCAGACGATCGTGCGCAATTGCAACAAGCGCGAACTGGCGCTGGCGCTCAAGGGTGCGCCGGACGAGATGAAGAAGCTGTTCTTCGGCGCCATGACCGAACGTGCCGCCAAGCTGATGCGCGACGACATGTCGGCCATGGGTCCGGTGCGCGCGCGCGAATGCGAGGAAGCGCAGACGGCTCTGGTGCGTCTTGCCAAGTCGCTTGGGGATCGGGGCGAGATCATGCTCGTCGATCCCAAGAGCGACGACGCCATGATCTATTGATCGGTGCGATGACCTGTTTGATATCCTGCTCGTCCGGGTTAACGTACGGAACGAGCAGGGAAGATTCCGGTATCCGGTGCGCTCGCGGCTTGTGTCGCGAGCTTGCCATTTGGGGAAGCCAATGGCGTATCGGCCGAACGATTTCGAACTGTTTCATGCCTCGCGGGACCATGTCCGCGATGCGCGACCGGAAGGTCGTCCGAATTCCGAGGGTGCGGCGATGATGGAGGATCCCATGACCATTCAGCCATTCGGTTTCGACAGGATATTTCGTTTTCCGTCCAGCGAGCAGGTCGACGAACGACGACACGATGAACTGCGCGAGCACGTCGAGGAACTCCAGGCCCGTATAGAGCGCCTGCACGAGGACCACGTCGCCGAGCTGGCGCGGGCGCGGGTCGATGGCTTCGAGGCGGGCCTGGAGCAGGCGCGGGGCGAGCGGGCGGAAGCCATGCTGGCCGCCACCGATGCGCTTCATGCCTCGATCGACGATGTCGAGAGCCGTTTCGATGCAGTGATGGATCAGGTCATTGCCGAGGCCGGGGCGATTGCGCTCCAGGCCGCCGAACTGCTGGCCGGACATGCCATTGCCGCCGAGCCCGCGCGCGCCATCGACGAAGCGTTGACCCGCGCGCTCGATCAGGTTTCGCGCGATACCGCGCTGTCGATCCGCGCGAATCCGGCCATGCGTGAAGATATCGAGCGCCTTGTCGAGGAACGCCGCGCGCGCGAGCGGCGGGCGATCTCCATCGTCGTGGTCGACGACGACACGCTCCCTTCCGGCGATGCCCATATTGGCTGGGCCGAAGGCGGCCTGAACATCGACGCGGCCTCGCGCCGGGCCGCGGTCATGGCCGAACTCGCCGGTGTTCTGGGGCAGGAACCCGAAAGCGACGCCGTCTCGGCGTGAGCCGGTCCGGCGCTTGACCGGTTTTCCGGCGCGCTGCAGACCGTCACGTTCCCGATCGGCCGGGAGCCGCTTCCACCGAAAAGACCTGGGTGAAAACCGGGGCGAAGACTTGGGCGAAGAACGGCGCTCAGACCGCGTGGCAATGGCCAGCGGGACTGCGGCCTCGCTGACGGCGGCGCGCTGGTTGCGCCCCTGACATCCCCAGCCCGTCCGGCATCTGCATGGAGCCGTGTCCTAGTTCGACTACCGGCCCGGAAATTCCTGCATAAACTTTTCCTGTTCCCGGCAAGAGTTGCCTAGCGTTTATCCTATAATGTCAGGGGCGACACCAGGGGGTGACGCCGCTGACGTAAGAGGCGACTTTTGAACCCGTTGCGGAACTTTATCGAGCAGGTCGGTCCCCGCCGTGCCCTGCTGATGGGCGGCGTGGCCCTTGCCCTGCTGGCCGGGCTCGGATGGATGGCGTTTCGCAGTCCTGCGACTGAGATGGGCTATCTCTATACCGATCTCGATCCTTCGGCGGCCCAGTCGATCAGCGAGAAGCTCAAGGGCCAGAACGTGCCCTTCCAGCTCTCCGCCGACGGCTCTGCGGTCATGGCCCCGGTCGACAAGCTGGCGGAGCTTCGCATGTCGATGGCCTCCGAGCAGCTGGGCGGCAAGATCGGCTACGAAGTGCTCGATGCGGAGGAGCCTTTCGGCATCTCTTCCTCGCGCGCGAAGCTGAACGAGACCCGCGCCATCGAAGGCGAACTGGTCCGCTCGATCGAGAGCCTCGAAAAGGTCAGCAAGGCCCGCGTCCATGTCGTCATGCCGGACCACGCGATGTTCGAGACCGAACCGCGCAAGGCCAGCGCCGCGGTGACGGTGAAGACCAACGGGCGCCTTTCCAGCGAGCAGGTCCAGGCGATCCGCTACCTCGTCTCCTCGGCCGTTCCCGATCTCAATCCCGAGGCGGTTTCCATCGTCGACCAGACCGGCGCGCTGCTGGCGCGGGCGGGCGAGGGCGGTGACGCCGGTGCAGGCAATCTCGAAGACCGCCAGAACGCCGTCGAAGCGCGCCTGCGCACCGAGATCGAGGCGATGATCGAACCGATCGTGGGCCAGGGCAAAGTGCGCGCCGAAGTGGCCGCCGTGCTCGAACGCGACCAGGTGCGCGAGGAATCGGAAGTCTTCGATCCCGATACCCAGGTCGTGGCCCACACGGTTACCGTGGAATCGAACAACCAGAGCGACGAGAATTCCGCCGGCGCCGAGGGCGTGACGGTCGGCTCGCAGCTTCCCGACAACCAGGGCAACGTCAACGGCAATGGCGGCGACGCCCGCCGCTCGGCGCAGAACGAGACCTCGGAAGACACCACCTACCAGAACAGCCGCACCCAGAAGGTCGCGGTCCGCACCCCCGGCCAGGTCAAGCGCCTGACCGTGGCGGTCATGGTGGACGGCGGGCCGCAGGGCCTTCCCGCGCCGCAGGTCCAGCGCCTGCAGCGGCTGGTCGAGAATGCCGTCGGCTTCGATGCCGACCGCGGCGACAGCGTGGTGGTCGAGAACATGGCCTTCAACGCGCCGACCGATCTCGACGGCGCCGAAGGCGGCCTGCCTTTCGGCCTGACCATGGACCGCATCTTCGACGTGCTGAAGATCCTGATCGTGGGCGGCATCATCCTCTTCGCCATCCGCATGCTCAAGCCCAAGCTGGCCGAGCCGCCGCTGGTCGAAGGCGTGGTGGAGCGCCGCCTGACCGCCGAGGATGCCGAAATGATGGCCCTCAACGAGCGGGCCGCGGCCGGCGACGAGGAGGCCATCCGCCAGCTCGACGAAATGCGCGCCAACGAAGGCGAGATGCTCGACCAGGAAATTGCCCTGGCGCAAGTGGACGGGCGCATCAAGCTCTCCGCCCTGCGCCGCATCGGTGACGCCATCTCGGCCAGTCCCGGAGAATCCGCATCCGTAATCCGTCAGTGGATGAACAGTTGAAAGGTATGACCATGAGCGACGAGCTCGAGCCGCGCCAGCTGGCGCCTGCTCACCTGTCCGACGAAAACCCGAACGGCGAAGCGAGCGAGGATGCCGCAGCCGCCTGGTCTCCCCGCCCCACCACGCCGCCCACGCCCGACGACCTGCAGGCCGTGTTCGACGTGCCGGTGAAGGTCCAGGCCGTGCTCGGCCGGTCGCGGATGGACATCGGCGACCTGCTGCGACTGAAGCCCGGCATGGTGGTGGAACTGGACCGCCGCGTCGGCGAGCCGGTGGACATCTTCGTCAACAACCGCCTGATCGCGCGCGGCGAAGTCGTGCTGATCGACAGCACGCTGGGCATCACGCTCACCGAAATCGTCCGGCAGGAGGCATGATGCCTTACTCCGAACACGATCCGACCCGGCTGATGCTGGTCGGCGACCTCGGCAACGCGATGGGCCTGGCGGTGGAGATGGTGCGCGGTTCGCCCGCCAGCATCGCCGTGGGCACCGCCAGCTCCACCGTGCTGGAGGACTGGCAGCGCGCCAAGGACGATCTCGTGGTCGTGGACATCGCGGTGAACCTGCAGGACGTGCTCTCGCGGCTGCGCGGCGAGCGGGCGAACCAGCCCGTGGCCATGGCCGTCTCCGAGCTGGTCGGGCAGAACATCGCCGATGTCGAGCGCGAGCTGATCCTCAAGACCCTGGAACATTGCCGGGGAAATCGCACTTCCGCCGCCTCGATGCTGGGCATTTCGGTCCGGACCATGCGCAACAAGCTGCGCACGTTCCTGTCCGACGGTGTCGCGGTGCCGCCCGGCCTGATCCGTCATTGACCTCCTGAAAGCCCGGTGAAGCGATGAACGCACTCGTCTCTGCAAGGCTGGACCAGTTCCTGGCCCGCCTCGGCCCCAGCCGCGATCTCGCGCTGGCGCTGGGGGTCAGCGCCATTATCGGCATGCTGATCCTGCCGATGCCCGGCTGGATGCTTGACATGGGCCTGGCCCTGTCGATCACCGCCTCGGTGCTGATCCTGATGACCGCGCTGTTCATCGAGAAGCCGCTGCAACTGTCGAGCTTCCCGACGATCCTGCTGATCGTGACGATGCTGCGCCTGGGCCTCAACCTGGCCTCGACGCGCCTGATCCTGGGCCACGGGCACGAGGGGCATCATGCGGCGGGCGGCGTGATCGCGGCCTTCGGCGAGTTCCTGATGGGCGGCGAGACCGTCATCGGCCTCACCATCTTCGCGATCCTGATCGTCATCAACTTCGTGGTCATCACCAAGGGCGCGGGCCGCATTGCCGAAGTGGCGGCGCGCTTCAGCCTCGATGCCATGCCCGGCAAGCAGATGGCGATCGACGCCGATCTCAACGCCGGCACCATCACCGAGAGCCAGGCGCGCGAGCGCCGCGCCGAGATCGAGGCCGAGAGCGGCTTCTACGGCGCGATGGACGGTGCCTCGAAGTTCGTGAAGGGCGATGCCGTTGCCGGCCTGCTGATCACGGCGATCAACATCGTCGTCGGCCTGATCATCGGCGTTGCCATCCACGGCGTGCCGTTCGGCGAGGCTTTCACCACATACACCATCCTCACGGTGGGCGACGGCCTTGTCAGCCAGATCCCGGCGCTGATCGTCTCGACGGCGGCGGGCCTGCTCGTTTCCAAGGGCGGCGTGGTCGGCAAGACCGGCGCCGCGCTGGGCGACCAGCTCGGCCGCTACCCCAAGGCCTTCGGCATCGTCGGCGTGCTGATGACGGTTCTGGCGCTGATGCCGGGCCTGCCGTTCATTCCCTTTGCCGCGATGGGCGGCATGTGCGGGTGGATGGCCTGGTCGATGTCGCGCAAGGCGCAGGCCAGCGCTGCGCAGGAGCGCATGCAGGAGGCGATGGCGCAGCAGCAGCAGATGGAAGCGCAGGCCGAGGAACCGATCTCGCGCACGCTGGCCATCGACGCGCTGCGCATCGAACTCGGCTACGGGCTGCTGCCGCTGATCAACGATTCCCAGGCCGAGCCGCGCCTCGACGACCAGGTCCGCGCGCTGCGCCGGCAGATGGCGATCGACTACGGCTTCGTGCTGCCTTCGGTCCGCATTCTCGACAATATGGCGCTTCAGCCGAACGAATATATCGTCTTCGTCAAGGAAACCGAGATCGCGCGCGGCGAACTGCGCATCGGCAAGCTGCTGGTGATCAACGCGGCCGGGCAGGACATCGGCATTCGCGGCGAGCCCACCAAGGAGCCGGTGTTCCAGTTGCCGGCGCTCTGGATCGACCGCGACATGCGCCAGGAAGCCGGTTTCCGCGGGCTGACCGTGGTGGACTGCGGCACCGTGGTGACGACGCACCTGACCGAGATCGTCAAGGACAACATCGCCGACCTGCTCTCCTATACCGAGACGCAGAAGCTGCTGAACGAAGTCCACAAGGACACCGAGAAGCTGATCGCGGACCTGATCCCCAGCAAGATCTCCATCTCCGGCGTGCAGCGCGTGCTGCAGAACCTGCTGGCCGAAGGCATCTCGATCCGCGACGTGCCCACGATCCTCGAAGGCGTGGCCGAGGCGACGGCAATGACCGGAAACCTGACGCAAGTGACCGAACATGTCCGCGCGCGCCTGGCCCGCCAGATTTCGGCGCAGCAGACCTTCGACGGCGCAATCCCCATCGTCACGCTTGGCGGCGAATGGGACGAGGCGTTCGGCGAGGCCATCGTCGGCCTCGGCGACGACCGCCACCTGGCCATGGCGCCTTCGCAGCTCCAGGCGTTCATCGCCTCGGTCCGCGACACTTACGACCGGTTGGCCGGGCAGGGCGAAATCCCCTGCCTGCTGACCAGCCCGCCGCTGCGGCCCTTCGTGCGCTCCATCATCGAGCGCGTGCGCCCGGCGACCGTCGTGCTCTCGCAGAACGAGATCCATCCGCGCGCGCGGCTGCGCAGCCTCGGCACGGTCGGTTGAGCGGTCCCGCGCCAGGGGCCTGAATATAGGATCGCACGACCGGGCAGGCTGCAATCCCTCTATGATGAAGTGTTGGCCGCGGATCGTCGGCCGGGAGACGTCCTCTAATGCCGGTTTCCGTGAATTCCCTGTTCCCCATGGCCGCCGCGACGGGCGGCAGCACCTCGGCCGCCGCCGTCTCCGGAGTTGCGGCCGCTGACAGCCTTGCCGGCGGGCTTGCCGGCGGGGGGGCTTTCAAGAGCGCGGAACAGGCTACCGGTTCCTTCCAGTCGCTGCTCGGCGCAGCGCAGGCGGTGCCCGCGGGTGCCGCCTCCGGCACGGTCCAGGCAGGCGCGCCAGCGACCGCAGCGACGGGTGAGGCACCGGCTGCTGCCGAGCTGATCCCGGCACCTGTCATTTCCGCCGATACGCTTGCTCAGGACGCGGCAGCCGCTGCGGGCGCCTTGCCGGCCGAGAACCTGCTGGCGAAGCCGGCGACGTCCACGCCGGGGGCCAAGCCCGCCGATGGGAGCCACGCGGCGAAAGCCGACCATATCAAGCCGCCTGTCGCGAAAGCCGAGGCAGTTCTGCCGCAGCTCGTCGCCGAGGCGGCAGCTTCGGCAGATGCAGCCCCGACCGGCGAGGCCGGCGAAGCCGCAGGTGATGCCGACCCCGCGGCGGAGGATGCCGATGCCCCGAAGGCGAAGCACCTTGACGCCGACGCTTCCGCATTGATCCCGGCCGCCCAGGCGCAAGTCCCGCAGACGCCGACGACTGCGGTGCAGCCGCAACTCGCGGTCGCGCCGCAGGCCGTGCCGGCGCCGTCCGAGGAAGTGCCCGGGGAGCCCGCCAAGAGCGCCACCGACGGTGAGGGCAAGGCTTCGGTGAAGCTGGCCAAAACGGGAAATGCCGGGACGTTCGCGGGGGCCGAGCGCGCCGCAGCGGAACCGGCAGGCGCTCGCAGCCAGGGCGCGGCGGCCAATGCCGCAAGCCCGGTCGATACCGCGCAGGCGCCCGACCAGGCCGCCGCCACGCCCGATGGCAATCTTTCCGCACCGCTGTTCAGCCAGACGCTGAACGCCGCCGCCAGCCGCCCCGCCGCGCTGCCTTACGCGCCGACCGCGCAGTCCGCGCCGCAGAGCGCGACCGTTGCCGTGCAGCAGGGGCAGTTCGGCAACGACATCGGGGTCGAGATCGCCCGCGCGCTCGACCAGGGCAGCGATGACCTGCTGATCCGCCTCGACCCGCGCCACATGGGCCGGATCGACGTGCGGCTCTCATTCGACCACGACGGCGTCCTGCGCGCGGTGGTCTCGGCCGACAGCGCGTCCTCGCTGGACATGTTGCGCCGCGAAAGCACCGATCTCAACCGTGCCCTGGCCGATGCCGGCGTGCGGTCCGACGGGCAGTCTTTGCGCTTCGACAGCCGCTCTGGCGGGCAGGGCGGCGGGCAGCGCTGGCAGGGCGAACAGAACCAGCGTCAGGCCCAAAGCGGCCTGTCCGACGGCTTCGGCGGGAGCGACGACCCGATCTACCGGCCTCTGCGCAGCAGCGGCCATGTCGATCTCATGGCATAAGGCACAAGAGCAATGACCACCGTTTCAGGCACCTCGTCCACCGCGACGACCGACACGACCGCGGCCTCCACTTCGGGCCTGCTGACCGATTACAACCTGTTCCTCAAGCTGCTGACCACGCAGATGACGAACCAGGATCCGCTCGATCCGATGGACACTTCGGAATATACGCAGCAGCTCGTGCAGTATTCGCAGGTGGAGCAGTCGATCCAGCAGACCGGCTCGCTCAAGGACATCCTCAGCCAGCTTTCCTCGCAGCAGATGTCGCAGGCTTCCAGCTACATCGGCCGCGAAGCGCGCTTCGATTCCCCGGTGTCCGGTCTCGGCGATGCTCCGGCGCACTGGACCTATTACGTGGACGGCACGCCCGCCGCGATGACCGCCACGATCAAGGACTCCTCGGGCGCGGTCGTCAACACCGTCACGCTCGATCCCGAAACGCAGGGTTCCTACTCGTGGGACGGTACCAAGGCGGACGGCAGCAAGGCTGCGGACGGCGCCTATACCTTCTCGGTCGCGGCCACGGACAGCGCCGGCAATGCACTGGACACCACGATCAACTCGGTGGCGATCGTCAACGACGTGGTGACGGACGGCACGAACATCATGCTCGGCGTGAACGGCATCCGCATGTCGGCATCGGGCCTCGTCGCGATTGCCGCGGCCGGGACCAATATCGACAACTGAGGCCTTCCACCGGGGCTTCACGGCGCCCCGGTCCGTAAAAGAAGAACACCCCTGAACCACGCGGTTCAGGGGTGTTCTTCGTTCGGCCGGCCAAAGTCTTTTCCCATCAGGTGGAATGACCCGATGCCCCGGAAAAACGCGACAAACCGGAAACCTGAAGCACTCGATCCGACGCAGTGGGATCGAGTGCTCCGGTTCAGGCCTGGCCCACCGTGGAGCGACAATCGCTGCTGCCGATCGTGGCCGCCAGGCTGGGGCTTTCCGAGGCCTGAAGGGCCACGTCCAGCCGCGTGCAGCCCGGAATACGGTCCGGCAGCGCCAGGATCATCAGGCAATCGGCGATCGAGGGATCCTCGATCGGACCGATCAGTTCGTCCACGTCCTCATAGGACATGTCCGCATGGCTCATGCAGCGAAGCGCGGCCGCCTGCCAAAGCTGAGAAGTTGAATCAACCCTCAGTTTCAGCGAGAACCAGAACTCTTCGTGCGAAACGACATTTGGACCGGCCTCGCCGGCGCAATTCCAAGGTAAATTTTCTACCATCGCACTCTCAATAGTACAGCGAACCGAATAGATGCAGTCCGTGCCCCCGGACCTGAGAGGGAATTCCACAACCCCCGCCAGAGCAATGGCTGTAGGGGTCGACAGGACCAACTAAGGGATTTCCCGTATTCGATCGGAATTAAAGTAAATCATCTCTTACCGCGGAAAACCGGCGAGATTCCGAGAGCGATAGCGGTGTGATGCGACGTTGAAATTACAAGATAATCGATTCGCCGAGGGGGCGTGCGAGGGCGGCGTTGCGCATAGCAGCTAACGCTCCGCGAGGCGGTGAATTCTTGGTAATCGGAGGGTGAGAAGCCTTCACAAGGCTCCCGCAGCGGCATTTCCGGCCTTCAGGGGGCCGTTGGCGGGCCTGCGAGGCGGCGGGCGCTGACGATTTTCACCATCGGCTCCAGCATCTGGCCTTTCATCACACCGTCACCCTTGGTGGCGGAGCGCGGCTCGTCCCAGATCTTGCGCACCACGTCCATGCCCGACACGACGTGGCCGAAAGCGGCGAAGCCGGCGCGGGTGTCCGGGTTGTCGGAATCCGGCTTGGCGTCGAGGGAAGGTATGTCCCCCAGCATGATCGTGAAATCGGCGGTGGCGCTACCCGGCGCAAAGCGGGCCATGGAGATCGTCCCGGCCTTGTGGCTGATGCCGGTTATGTTGGTCGGTTCATGGGCGACGGGCGGCAGGACATTGACGCCCTGAAGCCCGCCCTGCAGCAGCCCGTTGGGCTGGTCGCCCCAGTCGATGTGCATGGCGCGGTAGAAGTTCGCGCCGTCGAAGCGCTTGCTGTCCACGTATTTCAGGAAATTGGCGACGGTCAGCGGGGCGTGGGTCTTGTCGAGATCCAGCACGATGACGCCCGCGCTCGTGGTGAGCGCCACATAGACATGCTCGACAGGCGCTGCCGCCACGGGCGGCGCGGCGACCGGCGCTTCCTGGGCCAGGGCAGGGGACGCCATGGCACCCGCCGCGAAGGCCGCCACAAGAGCGAGCGATGCCCTTGCGGAAAGAGGCGCGGCCAGGAGCCGGAATGCCGGGTTCACGGGCCGCGCCTTCATCATCGGATCAGCGTACCCGCGGGCCGCCGAAGGGCAGGGGCGGAGGGGGACGGCGCGCGCCGCGCGGCAGCTGGGCCTGATAGGCCCGGCCGCAGTGCTCGACGCAATAAGGGAACCCGGGGTTCACCTTGTCTCCGCAGAAGTGGAAGTCGGGCTCGCCCGGGTGCCCCATCGGCCAACGGCAGACGCGGTCGTTGAGGTCGAGCAGGCTGGTCTTGTCGGCGATTTCCGCGCTGGGCTTGGCCGGCACCAGGCGGCGGGGCGGCGCCGGCGGGATCGGCTGCTGCTGATCGCCAGGGCCCTGACGCAGGAAGCCGCCAGGACCGACCGAGACCACGCGCGGCCCCTTGGGGGCCGGCGCGGGAGCGGCATCGTCGGCGGCAACCGGCGGCGCGGCGGGTTCCGGCGCGCGCGGAGCAGGCGCGGCGGCCGGCTGCGGCGCAGCAGCGCGTACCACCGGGGCTTCGGCCTGAGGCTCGGGCGCAGCGGGCGCTGCTTCCACCGGCTTCGGCTTCTTGGGGGCAGGCGCCGGGCGCGCGGGCTTCTCGTTGGCCTTCACCGGCGAAGGGCGTGCCTTGAGGCCGAGGCGGTGGGCCTTGCCGATCACTGCATTGCGGCTCACGCCGCCAAGCTCGTCCGCGATCTGGCTGGCGGTGGCACCACCTTCCCACATCTTGGTCAGCTTCTCGATCCGCTCGTCCGTCCAGCTCATTCGTGTTCCATCTCTTCATCGGGCGACCTGAGAATCGCCAAAATTCCGTGGCGCGGCTTGCCTTGGAAAGCCGCAGCCGATACTCGCCGGTCCATGCCCGATCAAACGAATTCGACCGAACTGCCGACGTCCGACGGGATCGCGCCCGCCGCAATTTCGGCGCGCCATTTCCCGGCGAAGGGAGAAGCCCTGATCCACCAGGTGAACTGGGAGGGGCTCAAGACGCTTTATATGAAGGAGGTGCGGCGCTTCTTCAAGGTCCAGACCCAGACGATCTGGGCACCGGCGATCACGACGATGCTGTTCCTCGTCATCTTCACGGTCGCGCTGGGGCGCGGAGGCCGGGAAGTGCTCGGCGTCAATTTCGCCACTTTCGTGGCACCGGGCCTCATCGTCATGGGGATGATGCAGAACGCCTTCGCCAATGCCAGCTTCTCGTTCCTGGCCGGGAAGATCCAGGGCACCATCATCGACTACCTGATGCCGCCGCTGAGCGAAGGCGAACTGATGCTGGCCATGACGGGCGCCGCAGTAACCCGCGCCTTGCTTGTCGGCCTGGCGCTGACCGCGGCGATGATGCTGTGGCCCGGCGTCGACTTGTCCATGGCGCACCCCTGGGCTGTCGTATGGTTCGGCCTCACCGGCTCGATCTTCCTCTCGCTGCTGGGCCTGCTATCCTCGATCTGGGCCGAGAAGTTCGACCACAACGCGGCCGTCACCAATTTCGTGATCGCCCCGCTCTCGCTGCTGTCCGGCACGTTCTACGTGATCGACAACCTGGCCCCCGCCTTCCAGGTGGTCAGCCGTCTCAACCCGTTCTTCTATGTGATCTCGGGCTTCCGCTTCGGCTTCCTGGGTGTCAGCGACATTGGCGATACCAACATGGCGGTGCTGCACAGCGCGCTGGGCATGGGCCTGCTCGACGCGGTCCTGGCGGCGATCGTCTACATGGTCCTGCGGTCGGGCTGGAAGATCAAGGGCTGACCGTCCGGCACTTCAAAGTCTTCGAAAAACCCGGTCGGACCCTCCGGCCGGGGTTTTCTGCGTCTGGAGAGACGGCCTGTCAGGCCCTCAATGCGTCAGCCCACGCCGCAAGTGATAGCGGCCATTGTCGAAGTCATCGAAGATCTGCGAGAGCGAGGGGTGGTCCACCGGGCCGCCATCGGAATCCGTGATCAGGTTCTGCTGGCTGACATAGGCGACGTAGCTGGAATCCTCGTTCTCGGCGAGCAGGTGGTAATACGGCTGATCGCGTCGCGGACGGACGTTCAGGGGAATGGACTCGTACCATTCATCGCTGTTGGCGAAGACGGGATCGATATCGAAAACCACACCCCTGAAGTCGTGGTTCCGGTGGCGAACGACATCCCCGATCGCGAATCGCGCACGCGTTTCACGCGGTGCGTCGATGACGCGGCCCGCTGTCGGAGAAAAAAATGACGCCTTGTTCATAGGAGAAATATAGGTTTCCTGCGGCCTGCCCACAAGCAAGCCTTGTGGACAATCCCCATTTTTTGAAAACAGGGGCTTGGCAAGTCCGATAAGCCGGGCTATCGGCGCGCTTCCTGACCCGGCGGCTCTGTCCGCTGCATCGCATCTCTAGCGGAGAGGTGGCAGAGTGGTCGAATGCGCTGCACTCGAAATGCAGTGTACGGGAAACCGTACCGTGGGTTCGAATCCCACCCTCTCCGCCAAGAGCTACTGCGATGCGCAGTTACCTACAACGACATCGGTATTCGCTGCAAGGCCGCTTCCGCGACATGGTCCCGGTGCGTTTGTCGGCGGAGATGCGGCAGCCAGATCCATCAGCATGACGATATGACCTGACGCGTGCTTCGTGGAGGCAGGCGGGGGTGCCGCCTTTCGATGTCGCTGGGCGCTTGCGGGAAATCGTGCTATCGGGGCGGCGCTGATGTCGCTCTAAACGGATATTGGACCGTTCAGTCGGCTTCCTCGTTCCATAGTCGCTGCAAGAGCCAGGGGCCGCGTCCTGTCGACGTTGGTCTTTCGACGCTACGAACAAGGATCGGTCCATGATCTCCGGCAACGCTGGGTTTTCAATGCAGAGCTTCATGGCCGCTGCGGTCGATCGGTCGCCGGCGTGATCTCGCAGCTGCAGGCATCAGCGGCACTTTCAACCGAGCGCGGCGCGTCTGCGCTTTCGCTAACCACTTTCAAATCGGGTAAGGCATAATGGCAGCATACAAGGAACCAGGGGTTGAGGCCCGCCGCAAGGCCGCGAACGAGGCGCGCGCGAAAGCGCTTGCAGCCTTGAAGGCGAAGCCGCCGATCGATCCGGCCGTCCAGGCGGAACGCATCGCCAAGGCAGAGGCCCGCGAACAGGCCCAGGCCGAGAAGCGCAAGGCGGACAAGGAAAAGCGTGAACGCGCCGCAGCGCTCAAGGCCGAGCAGGCCGCCGCAGCAGCGCCGCCGACCGAAGCAGAGCGCAAGGCCGCTCGCGATGCGCGATATGCAGCGCGCAAGGCACGCCGGAACTGACACGGTAAATGCATGATTTTTCCCCGTGCGGCACCGGAGCTTTCCGGTGACCGCCGTCAGTCTTGATCTTCTTCCCGGCGACGAACTGATCGACGTTGCCCATGTCCCGAACGGAGACCGCTTGCGGCTTGTCCGCAACGGCGAGGATTTCGTCATCCTGCTCGACCATCACGAGTTGATGAGCACGGACCTCTACGCATCGGAAGAAGCACTGGCGACGATGGCCTGCGAGCGCATGGGCGTACGCCCGGCGCCGCAGTGGCTCATCGGGGGCTACGGCATGGGCTTCACCCTGCGGGCCGCACTGGCGGTGCTGGGCGGGGACGCGAGCGTGACGATCGCCGAAATCGTGCCGGAAATCATCGCCTGGGCCAGGGGACCGATGGGAGCCTGGACCGGGGGATGCCTGGACGATGATCGCGTGCGGCTCGTCCAGGACGATGTCGCCATCCTGATCGACGCGGCGGATTGCGCTTACGATGCGATCCTTCTCGACGTCGACAACGGCCCGGAAGGGCTGACGCGCCGGGTCAACGACTGGCTCTATTCGTGCAGGGGCCTCCAGTCGGCGATGACGGCGCTCACGCCCGGGGGTATCCTGGCCATATGGTCGGCCACGCCCGATGCCGAATTTGCGGCGCTGCTGGTCCAGATGGGGTTCGCGGTGACGGTCGTGCCCGTGGAAGCGCGCACCGGCGACACGATCGGCGGTGACGATCTGGAGCACGTCATCCTGTTCGCCCAGAAGGCGGCCTGAACGCTCGTTTGGAAATGCCCATGCGGGCATTTCACGACCCGGCAGCCTTATGGCCGCATCGGCATTTATGCTGGACGAAAAGCGTGCAAGTCATGCACGCAAGTTCGACCTGTGCAGACGATGAGGATGAAGCAATGGCCATGAGCACTTCTCGCCGCTTTCTCTATTCGGGCCTTGCCCTTCTTGCCGGTGGAGGCCTTGCGCTGCCCGCCAGCGCCCAGGCAAGTCTCGAAGGGGCCGGGCAGACTTCCACGCTCGATTGCGGCGGCGGTACCGCCGAGATCACCGGGTCGCAGAACCGTGTCACCGTCGAAGGAGCATGCACTCGTCTCGTGGTCGAAGGATCGGGCAATGTCGTCACGGCCGCACTGGCCGAGAAGGCCACGATCAGCGTGGTGGGCACCAGCAACCGGATCAGCTGGCGCGCGCCGGGCAAGGCCGCGCCGAGGGTCAGCAACACCGGTGTGGGCAACAGCGTCAGTCGCGCCAACTAGGCCGGGCAGGCAGCGCGCGGGGTGAGGGCCGACAGCTCAGGCTCGGGGCTGGTGTTTCCGAACATTTCCTGCATGTTTCAACAGTATGCTGAGCGATAAATATTCCAGCCAATCCGCTATTGCGAGTGACTCGCGATAGCGGATTGGCTATCCGCCCCTGCGAATCAGGGAGCGACCCAGTGAAAACCAGTCTGTTGAATTCTGTCGGCGCCGTCGGCGCCGCCATCTTTTCCTTATGCCCGGCGCAGGCCTGGGCCGACGAGGCGGCCGATGCCGCAAACGAGCGAGGGCCGGAAATCGTCGTCCTCGGCAAGAGCTATGGCGAGGAAGTCGGCAAGACGGTCACGCCGCTCAAGGACATTCCCAATACCGTCACGCTGGTCGACCGGGAGCAGATCCAGGCGCAGAACCTCTTCACGCTGGAAGATGCGCTCACCGCCACGCCCGGCATCACCGTCACCGGCGTCGGCAGCGAGGATCCCTCCTACATGTCGCGCGGCTTCGCGATCAGCAATTACCTGATCGACGGCACGCCGACCCTGTCTTTCGGCTTCCCCTCGGTCGTCCCCGACCTGTTCGCCTATGACCGGCTCGAAGTGCTGCGCGGTCCCGCGGGGCTGTTCAGCGGTTCCGGCAATCCGGCGGGCAGTATCAACCTGGTGCGCAAGCGTCCGCTGGACGAGCTGAAGCTGCAGGGCTCGCTCGGCTATGGCAGCTACCAGAACTTCCGCGGCGAGATCGACGTCTCGGCGCCGCTGGCAAAGGGCGTGGCCGTGCGTGCAGGCGCCATGGTGCAGGACCAGGACCAGTTCTTCGACGTGGCGCATCGCAACCGCGTGACCGCGTTCGGCGTCGGCAAGATCGATATCGGCGAGCGTACGACTTTCACCTTCGGCGCGACTTACGACCGCTTCAAGCCGGCCATCCAGTCGGGCCTGCCGGGCCTGATCGGCGGGGCGGACGGCAGCGACGGCCAGTTGCTCGACATTCGCCGCTCCACTTACCTCGGTGCTGACTGGAACCGCTTCAAGTCCGACATCTGGTCGGCCTTCGCGGACATTACTCATGAAATCAGCGACCGCTGGACGATCCGCGCCAGCGCGCTCTACACCGACGTCGAGCGCGTCGACGTCTACAGCTATATCGGCAACCAGCCGATCACGGAAACCAACGGGCTCACGAACCATATCGCCTATCGCGGCGACAGCTTCATGAAGTCGCATTCGTTCGATTTCAACGCGGTGGGCAGCTTCCCGGCTTTAGGGCGCGAGCAAACGCTGATCCTGGGCTTCGACTATCAGGACAGCTCCTATCAGTCCTACGGAACGCGCCTTTCGAACTATGCGCGGATCGATGTCTACAATCCGGTTTCCCCGCTGGAGCCGCCGCTGGATCCCTACAAGCCTTCGCCCCCTTACCCGGTGCAAGGCGGCACGGGGCAGACGGTCACGCAGAACCTGAGCGCAAGCGACACGCGGATCGCGCAGTTCGGCGCCTATGGCCAGATGCGCTTCAGCCCGGTCGAGGGCCTGACCGCGATCGGCGGCGGACGCCTGACCTGGTGGGATACCGATACCCAGACCCTGCTGCCGACGCTGGGCCGCAAGGGCGGCTATTCCATCGACGCGCGCTTTACGCCTTATGCCGGCCTGGTCTGGGATGCGACGCGCGAATGGAACATCTATGCCTCCTATGCGGACAGCTTCACGCCGCAGGCGGCGCCCGCGGGCAGGACCCGTCCCGATGGCCAGCAAGTCGAGCCGCTGGTCGGTGCGCAGTACGAACTGGGCACCAAGCTCTCGCTGATGAACGACCGGCTTCTGCTTTCCGCGGCGGCGTACCAGATCGAGCAGACCAACCGCCTGTTCAACGATCCTGACGATGCCGCTGTCGTGCTGCAGATCGGCAAAGTCCGCGCGCGCGGGTTCGAGGCCGAGGCGGCCGGAGAAATCCTGCCGGGCTGGCGCATCAACGGCGGCTACAGCTATACCCGCACCAAGTATCTCGAGGACGCCAACGCCAGCTTCGAAGGCCTGCCGCTGGTGCCGATCATTCCGAAGCACTCGGTCAAGGTCTTCACCAATTACAAGGCGCCGGCAGGCGCGCTGGCCGGGCTCAGCCTAGGCGGCGGCCTGACCTGGTTCAGTTCCACTTATGGCGGCAATCCGGCAACCTTCAACGCAGCCGGCGCGCTCGTCACCCGCTCGTCCATCGTGCGGCAGGGCGCCTATGCGGTGGTCGACTTGCGCGCGGGCTATGAGTTCGACGAGCGCATCTCCCTGTCGGTCAACGTGAACAATGTGCTCGACAAGACGTATTATGCGCGCATCTCCTCCACCGGACGCGGCAACTATTTCGGCACGCCGCGCACGGTCTTCGCCACGCTTCGCTTCGCCTATCCCTGAGCCCATCCTTCAGCAAGGAGTTCGACCATGAAAGCCAAGTACCTGGCCCCGCTCGCGCTGGCCATTCTCGCACCGTCCGTGCAGGCCCACGAGGTCTGGATCGAACGCGACGGCAGCGGTCCCGCGCGGATCTACCTGGGTGAACCCGAGGAAGTCCTTCCTCCTGAAGGCGATCCCGAGTTCGACCATCTCAAGGCGCCCAAGCTCGTCCCCGCCAGCAAGGCACCGATGACGCGCAAGGCCGGCTATCTCGAAGTGGCGGTGCCTGCGGGCGACGTGCGCGCGCAGGATGACAGCGTCTTCGATCCCTGGGGCGAAGACGGCAAAAAGGAGGCCGTGGCCTATTACGCCCGCGCCGGCCGCGCCGATGCGCGCGCGGTCATGCCCTTCGAAATCGCCCCTGCCAGTGCCGGAGCCGATCGCTTCGTGGTCGTGCGTGACGGCAAGCCCGTGGCCGGGGCCGAAGTCACGGTGATCTCGCCGGACAAGTGGAAGAAGTCGCTCAAGACCGATGCCCAGGGCGTGGTCGCCGTGCCGTTGCGCGGGAAGGGGCGCTATCTGCTGACGGCCTCGCAGAAGGATGAAGGCGCCTTCGAAACCTCGGTCGGCAAAGTGGCCGTGCTGCACCGCATCGCCACGACCAGCTTCCTGGTCGACTGACCGGAACGACAAAAACGCCGCGGGGAGGTTTGCTCCCCGCGGCGTTTTTCGTGGTCAGCCTTTCCGCCGGAGCGGAAACGGCGCCGAAGAAACCTAGATTTCGTGACCGATGCGCTGTTCGGTCATGATCTTCCACCCGGTCATGAACAGGGCGCCGGCGAGCGGGCCGATCACGATGCCGCTGAGGCCCACCAGTTCGATCCCGCCCAGCGTCGTCACCAGCACCAGCCAGTCTGGAATGCCGGTGTCCCGGCCCACCAACATGGGCCGCAGGACATTGTCGGCCAGGCCGATGACAAGCACGCCCGAACCGACGACCACGGCGCCCTGCCAGATCGCGCCGGTGGCCAGGAGGTAGACCGCGACCGGGGCCCAGATGATGGCCGGGCCGATGGCGGGCAGCAGGGCGGCAATGGCCATGAGCAGGCCCCAGAGCAGGGCGGCGGGCAGGCCCACGATGGCGAAAGTGATGGCGCCCAGCGCGCCTTGCGCCAGGGCGACCAGGCCGCTGCCCTTGATCGTCGCCCGCACCACGATCACGAAACGCTCCGACAGGCGGCGCGCCACGTCGAGTTCGAGCGGGAGCGCGCGCACCACGGCAGGGCCGATCTTCTCGCCGTCGCGCAGCAGGAAGAACGTCACGTAGAGGCCCACGCCGAAGGCGAGGATGAAGGACGCGGCATTGGCGCCGATGGCCAGCGCGCGGCTGGCGATCACGCTGACGCTGTTGCTCACCGCCTCGCTGATGCGGGCCTGGGCGCGCTCGAAGGAGTTGAAGCCGAAGCCGTCGATCTGTTCCTGGATGCGGAAGGGAAGGGCGTCGTGGACCTTCTGGAAATATTCCGCGAAGTTGATCTGTCCATCGCGCATCTGGGCGTAGACGCCGGCGGCCTGTTCGACGACCAGGCTGGTGATGATGAGCGCCGGGATCACGACCGCCACGGAAATGACCAGCAGCGTGAGGGCCGCGGCAAGGTTGCGGCGTTCCGGCCAGCGGGCGAGCAGGCGCTGGAACAGCGGCTGGAACAGCAGCGCGGCCAGCGCGGCCCAGAGCAGGGCGCCGATGAAGCTGGACACCACGAGGGTGAGGGCGATGGTGATCGCGGCCAGGAAGAGGATCAAGCCCCCGTTCTCGACGCGCGCCCGGTTCATGGTCATTTCTGGAATTGCCCCTGTCGAAATTCGTCACGCGTCGAAACGCGCCGTTCCGCGCTTTGCTCCGCCGCCTTGCCGCCTGTCAATTCAGGCAAGCGGCAGCGGCGGGCGCGTCAGGCATATTTGTACGGACCGCCGCTGGCGAGCGCGGCCTGATAAGCGGGGCGGGCGTGGATCCTGTCGAGCCAGGCCATCGTGGCGGGCCGGGCATCGTCCAGCCCGCCACGGCTGCGCGCGGCTTCCAGCGGGAAGCTCATCATGACATCGGCCGCGGTGAATGCGCTACCGGCGAACCATTCGCGGCGCGACAGTTCCTGCTCCACGAAGTCGAGATGAACGTCGATCATCGGTTGCAGCCGCTTCTGGGCATGGCGCCCGAGGATAGGGATCTGGCCGAGCACCAGCTTGACCAGTAGCGGCGGCATCAGCGAACCTTCGGCATAGTGCAGGAAGTGGCGATAGTGCAGCGCATCCTCGCGGTCCTGCGGCGGGCCAAGGCGGCCACCGGCCTTTTCCGTGAGATATTCTATGATCGCACCGGTCTCGGCGACCGTGCGCGAGGCCTGCCCTGCGCCTCCGTCCTCGACAGGCGCGTCATCGACGATCACGGGCGATTTGCCGAGCGGATGAACTTTGCGAAGGCTGGGTGGCGCCAGCATCGTCTTCTCGTCGCGCTTATATCGGCGGACCGCATAAGGCAGCCCCAACTCTTCCAGCAGCCAGAGGACACGCTGGGAGCGCGAGTTTTCAAGGTGATGGACAGTAATCATGCCGGACTTAACGCGGAAACCGGCAACAAGGTCCCGGCAGCGGACCTTTGAAAGGGACAAGGCCCGCCTGGCGCCATCGGAATGGAGCGCAGGCGGCCTTGTAAGGGGTCAGGGCTTTTCGGTGCCCGGAGCGCCCGGCTTCGGCGCCTTGCCGTCTTCGATGCGGCCTTCGTTACGAAGATCGCGGCCTTCCTGGGCCTTTTCCTGGCTTTCGGGCGACTTGCCGTGCTCGAAGGCTTCTTCCTTCACGTAGCCGGCGGCTTCCTTTGCTTGGCCCTTGATGCTCATTTCTCTCTCCTGGCGTTTCTGGTCACGAAGGACCGTGACCTTAGGAAAGCGCGCGAGAAGCCGATTGGCTCCTGTGGGCATAAGTGCTCAGACCAGGCCGAAACCGCGCGCCGCCCACACCGGGCCGGCATGCCCGCTGGCCGGGTCGATCCTCAAAGCTGCGCGGCGTAGAGCGCGGGCCGGCCTTCGACATTGGCGCGATAGACCAGCCAGCGCCCATCCGGCGTGAAGTGCTCGTTCGGCTCCAGGGTATAGTCCTGGCGGGAGAGATCGACGATCCTCTCGCTCTTCAGCGATCCGGTCGCGATCAGGCGGTCTCCGTCCAGCGTCTCGGCGGCTTCGGGGGAAGGGTCCGGCACGGGGCGGAACAGGCTGATGAACTTGCCCGCATCGTTGCCGTCCCCGGCGACGACCGTGCCGTCCGGGGATGTGAGGTAGTGGTAGGATCCCTGGTCGGCCGCGACCTTGTACCAGGTGCGGCGTGCAGGACCTTTCGCCGCATCCCGGCCTGCGCCGATCTCGTGGCGGGCGAGCCAGAGCATGCCGCCGCGGGGCATCTGCAGGTCGTACCAGATCGCCTTGCCGTCGCTTGACCAGTATTCGTGCCCAGCGATCTCGCCCTGCATCGTGCGGTGGTGGATCCGGGTGAGATCGCTGCCGTCGGTGCGGATCGTCCAGATGCGATCGACCTTGTGCCAGGGGCCCTCGTGGCAGAACATCATCAGCGCCGGATCGGTGGGGGAGAACTGGACGTGGTTGAGCCAGTCGGTGGCGCGGTGAATGCTGCGGCTGGCGCCCGTGGCAATATCGAGCGTGAAGATCTCCATCGGCACTTTCGCGGCCAGCCGAGCGTCCATCCAGCGCGCCTTGGCTTCGGCGAAAGGCAGCGGGCGGCCCTGCGCGTCGGTACCGGAATAAGTCGGTGAGCCGGTCTTCGGATCGCGCCGTCCCTGCGCGGCGATCGCCGGCGGCGGAGGCGCCAGTTCGCGGTGGCCGGCGAGCAGCGTATCGTCGGCATTGATGGATTCGATGCGGCCGCCGGGCATGCTGGCGACCTGCCGCGACTTGCCGGTGTCCAGATCCAGCATCCAGACGGTGAACGGTCCCTCGCCATCGTCGCTGCCGGCCGGGCGGGTGGTGTAATAGGCCGTCGCGCGGGTATGGCCGGTGAAGAGCAGGCGGTCCACCTTGCCCCGGAACACCAGTCTGGTGGACCAGTCGCGGGTGGAGGCCGTGCGAATGCCTTCCGCCGTCAGGTAGACCATGCGATCCCCGCCGGGCGTGAAGGCGTTGTAATTGAAGTAGAGGCCATAGACGCCGGGCCGGTCGTCCACCCGGACGATGCGGTGCCCGGTGACCGGATCGACCCATTCGCGCGGGCCGGGTCCAGCCGATCCCGATGCTGACGCTGGCGCCGCGAATATCAGCGCTGCGCCCGCTGCGCCCGCCACGAGTGCCGACAGGGCTCTGTTCATCCTCATCTCCGTTCCATTTTGCGAAATTGAATACCGGATATCGGGATCATGGCAAGCGTCGCGCCGGTGAGAGGCGGGCCGAAAAGGGTCCGGCCCCGGTCGTATTTGGGGACGACCGGGGCCGGAGGCTGGGCGGAAGGAACGCCGTGCGCCTTGGGGGCGCGGGGTTGGGGTGGGGCGGCGTTCCTTGCGCGGCGGTCCGGACCGGCTGGGGCGCCGGTCCGGTGGCCGTTTCCAGCCTTGCTCAGGCGCGGGCGATCACCAGCCGATGGTGACCGATCCGCGCAAGGCGAGGTCGACATGGCCGTGGCGATCCTCGGCCGAGAGTTCGCCGCCCATCGTCAGTCCCAGCGTGCCGCCCACTGCGCGCAGGCGGGCGAACCAGCCGCTGGTGGCCTCGTCGCCGTCGAGCGTGAAGTTCTGGCCACCGGCGAAGTGGGCGGTGGTCGATCCGATGCCGCCGCTGACGATTTCGCGCCAGCCGCCCTCGGTCTCGACGCGGAACCAGTTCTCGTCGCGGCTCTGCATGCCCATGAAGTCGATGCCGAGGGTCAGGCCGCCGTTGACGCCCAGCTCGTCACTGGTGCGCGAGGCCACCGTGAGGTCGAGCGCCTTGCCGCCGCCGTTCTCGGTATAGCCGTCTTCCTTCAGGCGCACGTAGTCGACCGAGACGGCGGGACGGTAGAAGAAGTGGCTGCCGCCGCCCTCCCACGAAGCACCGCCCGCTGCGGTCACGAACGTGCCGTTCCACTTGCCCTTGATCGTGCGGTTGACGTTCTCGGTACCGATCGCGCCGATGAACTGGCGCTCGCTGTCGTAGTTCGAACGGCCCACGGAGGCGCGGCCGAAGCCCTGGACCGCGCCGAACTGGCCGCGCCAGTGACCGGCGAATTCGAACGAGTTCGACTTGATCTCGCTGGTGCCGCCGCTGGTGTGGCGGTTCCACAAGTACGAGAACGTGCCGCCGAACCGGCCGAGCCCGGTGAGGTACTCCGCGCCCAGCGACATGGCGTAGCCTTGCAGGTTGTAGGCCGCGGTGCTGCCCGCGTTCTTGTCGCTGCCCCAGAACGAGAGGTTCATCGTCGTGCTGAACCGGCCTTCGCCCCAGACCGGGTTGACCGGGTCCATGAGCTGGCGCGCGAGCGTGCGTGCGCCGAGGCTGATGCCTTCGAACGCACCGCCAGCATGGTCGGGCAGCATCTGGCCCACGCTCTGGCGGAACTGGTCGCCATTGGTGATGCCCAGGAACACGTCCTCGATCTTCTCGTCCTGGCTGAGGGCCGTGAAGATCGCATTGTAGGCCGTCGCCTGCGAGCGGTTGAGGCCCAGTTCGGCCACGGTGCGGCGGGCAATGTCCACCACCAGGGTATTGGCGGCGGCGGTATCGTTCAGCGTGGCCTTGAACATGTAGGGCACGAGGTCGGTCGCGGCCTTCAGCGTGTCGCGGCCCTGGATCGTGCCGGCAGTGAGCACCTGGTAGCTGCCTTCGGCGGTCGAGACGTCGGCCAGCTTGATCGAGAGCTTGGCCCCGTCCGCGAAGGAGGCGGTACCGGCGACGTTATAGGCCGAGCCCTGGCCCGGTGCCTTGTTCAGCGTCACCGCAAGGACGCCGTCCTTGCCGACTTCGAGCGACCCGATCGAAGCCGGCGTTTTCACGTCGAGCGTGCCGCCGGTGACTTTGACCGCGAGATTGCCGGCATTCGCCAGCGCGCCCGAGAACACCGAAGTGCCGGCAAGGGCAAGCGTATCGGTGCCGCCGCCGAAGTCTGCCGTGCCGACGAAGCGCGACGATCCCGCCAGGGTCATGCTGTCCGATCCGGCGCCGAATGTGACGTTGCCGGTCTGCACGGCATCGCCCGAAAGCGAGAGGGTGTTGTTGCCGCCGCCGAACGCGACGTTGCCGGTCACCGTGCCGTCGGCGATGTCGACCACGTCGTTGCCGCCGCCCAGCAGGATGTCGCCGACGATCGAGGGGGCGGTGAAGCCCGCGCCCACCTGGGTCTGCTTCACCGTCACGCTGCCGGCCGCCCTGGAGAGGTCGATGGCGACGTTCCTGCCCGATCCCGCCTTGGCGCCGGTGGCCGAGATGGCGCCGCTGTTCTCGACGAGGGCCAGCGTGCCGCTGGCATCGCTGATGGCGGTGGCCGAACCGTTCTCGTTGACCGCGGCTGCCTTGATCGTGCCGGAGTTGCGCAAGATGGGGAGGCTGGCGCCGGCGTCGATGCGGACGGCGACGGCCTGGGCGCCCGAGGCGCTGATGGTGCCGGCGTTCTGGATCAGCGGCGTGCTCGCCCCCGCGCCGAGGCGCAGGGCGGTGGCGGCGGCGTCCTTGGAAGTCGCCGCGACCGAGCCGTTGATGCCGATGCCGCCCGCGATGGTCACGTTGCCGCCAAGGCCGCCGATGGCCAGGCCATTGCCGTCGATGCCGGTGTAGAGGCCGTGCCCTTCGACGGTGCCGTCGATCTGGAGGCCGTACTTGCTGGCCGTGGCCGCAACCGGGCCGATGGCGATATCCCTGCCGGCCGCGCCGATCACCATGGCTGGCGCCTTGCCGTAGCTGGAGACCTTGGCCGCGCCTTCGGTGGCGTCGGGAATGCCGTCGCCATCCTCGTCGGCATTGTTGGGATCGCTGTCCTTGGGCGCCACGGCCAGGACGATGCCGCCGGTCACATTGCCCGCAATGACGATCGCGGAGCCGCCCTGCAGCAGGTCGTCGGCGTCGAGCTTGGAAGGATCGGCAGGCGGGGTGGGATAGCGGTAGCCGGTCGAGACGATCGAACCCTGCACCACCATCGCGCCGTTGACGTCGCCGCCGAACTGCGCGCCGATGGCGTTCTTGCCCTGGGCCTGGACCGAACCGGCGAGGCGGACGTTGCCGTCGATCTGGCCGGTCTTCACGCCGATCGCGTTGTCGCCCAGCACGCTGGTCTTGCCGTCATGGGTGAAATTGCCGGTGAGCTTGCCGCCCAGCGAAACGCCTGCGGAATCGTTGCCCTCGATGGTGATCGTGCCGCTCTGGGTGATCTTGCCGATGTGATCGCCTTCGGTGCGGATGCCGATCCTGTTCGAGCCGAGGGCGAAGGGACCGTCGAGATCGCCGTCCTTGTCGTCGTCGGTCGGGGTATAGGGCTCGTCCAGCGTGATCGTGCCGGTGTTGACGATGTCGCCCGTGGTCCCGGCATTGGCGACGATGCCGCGCGCGCCGTTGGCATTGGTGACGGTCAGGGCGCCGGCATTGGCGACGTTGTTGTTGCTGTCCATCGTCACGGCCGTGCCGCCGGTCAGCACGACCGAGCCGTCCTTGGTCACGTTGATCGCGTCGGCCGCACCGGCCTTGATCGTCGAGGTGAGCAGCGGCGTGGTCTTCTTGGTCGTCACGTCTTCGGCGTGGGCGGCAGTCGCCAATGCGAAAAGCGCGGTGGAAGCAAGCAGGTAGCGAGGCATCTTCGTCCCTTCAGGTCGTATTGACACCTGAGACGGAGACACTCGCCGGCAGCCTTGGAAAAAAGTTTCGCTTCCCGTCTGCGCTTGCTCCGCCCGTCAGCAGGGAAGGCGGGAATCCGGCGATGGCCGGTGCGCGGATCGTGCCGTCAGAACCGCGCGTCGAGACCCAGGCGCAAGGTGCGCGGACGCAGCGGCGTCACCTGCTCGCGGCCGGTACTGAACGGCGTGCCGAGCGAGAAGCGGTTGCCCTGGACATCGGCGAGGTTGGTCACGCTCAGGGTGAGGCCGTAAGCAGGCGTGCCGAACCGCATGTCGAACCCGCTGTCGACGTAGTTGCCTTGGGGTGCGCCCAGTTCCGGCCCGATGCCGAGGCGCGAGCGGCCGATGTAATTGACCCAGCCGTTGGCGTTGATGGCCCAGTCTCCGTCCCGGAACCCGCCAAGCTCATGCGTCCATGCCAGGGCCGAGTGGCCGGCGAACCGGGCGATGTTCGGCACCTGCATGCCCCGCGCGGACACGTAGCGCAGGACGTCCGCCCGCGACAGCGTCGCCGCTGCCAGGCCGACCGGCGCCAGCACGTATTGCACCAGCGCCGCGGACGGTTCGTCCACTTTGCTCTCGTTCCAGGTCGCGCCCAGTTCCACGCGCAGGCCTGGCGCGAGCAGCACGCCGCCCGAGATGCTGGCGGACCAGACGCGGCCGTCGCCGATGTTCGCCGTGCTGGGCAGGCCGGAGCCGTCGATGAAGTCTGCCTGGATGTCCCGCCAGCGCGTGTAGGAAAGGCTGAGCGCCATGTCGAACGGGCTGGCGCCGGCGCGGCCATGGCGGGCACCGACTTCGAAGGTGCCGGTGCGGTCGCTCTGGAAGCGGCGCACGGCATTGCTCTCGATCGCGAAGCCGCCGGGGCGGAAACCCTCCTGGTAGCGCAAGTAGAGCGAATCTTCCGGCGAGAAACGGGCGTTCAGCGCGAAGGAGGGCAGGAAAGTGCTCATCGTGCGCTTTGCCGTCACGCCCGAAGCGGCGAGCGCCATGGTGGTGGCCATGGCGATATCCTCCCCGTCGCCGCCGAGCCGCGAGCGGGTGAGGCGGCCGCCGCCGGTCGCCGTCAGCGGACCGGCCAGATGCAGGCTGGCCTCGCCGTAGAGCGTGAATTCGTCGATGGTGTTGCGCACCCCCGTCGCTGCCTTGCGCACCGAGAAGGCCGGGCTCTGGAAGTCGCGATTGAGGGTGGTGCGGTTGTGGGTGTAGCTCGCGCCGAGCAGCCAGCCGAAGCCGTGCCGCTCGCTCTGCCAGAGGCGCGTTTCGTGCACGATCATGCGGGTATCGTTGGTCTGCGAGAACAGCCGCGGATCGCCGCCGGGTTCGCTGGCGTCATAATGCTCGTGCAGGTCCTGCGCGACGATCCCGGTGGTCGACCGCAGATTCACCGCGCCGATCCGGCCCGAGATCACGAACTGGCCGAGGGCATAGTCCGCCCTTGAGCCTTCGGGCACCCGCGCCGAGCTTTCCAGCGGCTTGCCGTCCCGGTCCGCATATTGGCTGTCGTCGGCCTCGGTGGTCTGGGCCAGCGCGAGCAGGTCCATCGTCCAGTCGGGCGCGATCCGGGCGCGCAGGGCCACTTTGCCGCCCAGCACGTTGGAACGGTTGACGTTGGTACGGCCGAGCAGTGGCTTGTCGATGTACCCGCCGGAGGTGGAGCTGTCCAAGGTGGCGCGCAGAGCCACGCTCTCGCCCGCGAGCGGCAGATTGACCGTTGCGCTGGCATCGGCACCGGGCGTGCCGTGCTGCGTCAACGAGCCGCCCAGGATCACCGTGCCGCCCGTTTCCCCCATGACCGGGGCATGAGGCACCAGACGGATGATCCCGCCCAGGGAGCCGGCGCCATAGAGCGTGCCCTGCGGTCCTTCGAGCACTTCCACGCGGGCAAGGTCGGACAGGCGAAGGTCCGGGTCCGGCGCATTGTAGGTCAGCCGCATGTCGCCCAGGTACTGGCCGACGGTGGCCTGGGTCGGGCCGGTGAAGCTGGAATCGGCGATGCCGCGGATGAACAGCTTGTTGCGCCCGCTGCCGAGATGGGTCGAGGACACGGTCGCCAGCTGGCGGGTCAACTTCTCCGTCCCGCCCACGCCGCCCGATTCCAGCGCCTTGCCGTCAAGGATCGCGAGTTGGCCGGGCACATCCTCCACCCGCAAGTCGCGCTTGGTGGCCTGGACGACGATCGGCTCGCCGCGCGTTTCGGCAGGGGCGGAGGGCGCTGCGGTTCGGGCTGCCTCGCGCGGCGGGCGGGCGAGGGGTGCTGCGGGCCGCGCGGCTTCGAGCCGCCAGGCCGAGGGACCGACCGGAACGGCGCGCGCCCCGGCCGCGCGGGCAAGCCGGTTCAGCGCCTCGGCCACGGGCATGCGCCCCCGCAGTGCGGGGATCGGGCGGCGGGCGATCGCCGGATCGGCGATGACGATGCTGGTGCCGGTCTGGCGCGCCAGTTCGACGACGGCTTCGCTCGCCGTGCCGGCGCGCGTCAGCACGTCGGCATCGCGCGCCAAGGCAGTCGCAGGCATGGCCGCGAGGGCCGCCAGAAGCCACGCCGCACCCTTCACGATCAGCGCACGCCGATCACCCAGCGCGGTTCGGCGCCGTCCGGCCGTTCGGCGCGGACCTCGACGCCCAGCAGCGGGCCGAGGGCGGCAGGGTCCTTGCGCAGCGGTGCCACCAGCAGCGAACCGGAAACCTGCCGCTCGGCGCTGCCGGGCGCCACGCGGTAGTCCACGCCTGTCGCGCGGGTGAGATCGGCGGCCACGGCGCCGAGCGCGGTATCCTGGAAGGTCACCCGCCCGCCCCGCCATTCGCCCACTTGCTCCGGCGCGATCTTGCCCAGCGTATAGTCGCCGGACCGGCCGCGCCGCTGCAGGATCTCGCCCGGGGCGATGCGCAGGTCCTGCGCTTCGGGATTGAACTGCACGGCGCCTTCCGACACCGCCACGCTGAGGTCGCCGCTCTGGCTGCGCACGTCGAAGACGGTGCCGACGTCGACGAGGGTGTCCTTGCCCACCGTCACGCGGAACGGCCTGGCCTCGTCGTGGCGGACGGTGAAGAGCGCCTGGCCGCTTTCGAGCCGGGCGAAACGCGGGTCCTTGCGGTCGAACGCCATCGCGGTGCCGCCGGCAAGATCCACCCGTGTCTGCGCGTCGAGCACGACGGTGCGGACCTGGCCCGGTGCGGTCTCGATCCGGTAGAGGTCGCGGCTGCCGGCTTGCCACATCCACAGGCCCGCGACGAGCGCCAGCGACGCGGCCAGCGCGCCGCCGATCCACGGCCGCGCCGACCGGCGCGGCGCGGCGCCTGTCGGAACGGGCGTTTCGCCCCCATCGTCATTGGCCGGCGCGGCGGCGGCGATCAGTTCGGCCCCGTCCAGAACGGACGCGGCGATCCGGTCGTAGGCGGCGGCATGGGCGGGGTTCCCGTCGAGCCAGCGCGTGAAGCCTTCCCAGTCCTCGAAGGCCGGATCGCCCGCGCGCACGGCCCAGTCGAGCGCCTCGGCCCGGATCTTGTCGTCTTCACTCATCGCGCGCTCCTTCTGCGGCGAAGACGGAGACGATGGGCGACGGCCTTGTTGTTCTGAGGCTGCCGGTCCCAGGCCTTTCGGTCTCAGGCCTTTCGGTCTCAGGCCTCATCGCTGCGTTCCTTCCATTGGGCGAGCGCCCGATAAGCGATGCGCAAGTCGCTTTCCACCGTGCTGACGCTGATGCCGAATGCGGCCGCGATCTGCTTCTGCGCCATGCCGTCTATCCGGTGGCTGCGGAAAATGGCCGAGACGCGCGGGCCCAGGCTTTCAAGCAGGGAGAGCACGCGCCCGGCTTCCTGCGCGGCGGCAAGGCGGCGTTCGGCGGAAGGTTCGGGCGAGGCGCCGGCGTCGTCTGCATTCGCGTCCGTCCAGTCGCGCTCACGCGTGCCGGATTGCCGGGCGGATCGGAAGCGGTCGATCATCAGGAGGTCGGCGGTGCGGAACAGATAGGAGAGCGGCGAGGCGACAGGGCCGGGGCTGCTGCGCGAGATCTTCAGCCACACTTCCTGGACGATGTCCTCCGCCGAATCTCCGGCGCCGCGCGCGCGCAGGAAGTGCAGCAGCTTGTCCCGATTCTCGAGAAAGGCGGCTTCCAGGCCCGATCGGGAGGGGGAAGGGGGTGAGGAGGGAGGCATGGTCGCGGTTTTCGCGGCGACAGATAGACTGTCCGCAGCCTCGGGGAAAGCCTCTGGCGCGCAAGGCCGGCGGGTGCGCGGCCCGGGCGCTGGGCCGTCCCGTCAGCGGTGCGCGGCGGCGGAGGCGCGGGATTGGATGGCGCGATCAGTGAACAGGGCCAAGGCCGCCATGGCGCCGCCGGTGAGGCCCGCAGTTCCCATGGCGATGATGACCGGCTGCGCCATGTCGGCGAAGCGGTTGGCGCGGTCGTGGAAGGGTTCGAGAAGGCGGGTCATGGCAGGGTCTTTCGCGGCGTTGGTGGCGGGATCTGTTTCCTCCGTTTCGGCCGTTCAGGGTATTGGGATAAGTTGGTTCGTCTTGTTCCAGTTTCTTGAAGGGTCGCGCCTTGCCTCACGTCGCCGGCGCTGCACGTCAACAGATGTGTGCATGTGTGCTATTGCAAGTCGATAGCAACAATAGTAGTCGCGCCGCTATGTTTGCCGCTGCTGCCTTGCTCCCGGTTCCGATCGATGCCTCCCGCGTCGCCGCACCCGGACGTGGCCGCAGCAGGCGTCTTTCATGCGGAGCGGCGCATGGTGCGGTGAGAGTTTTCGCGCCGCAGGCCGCGCAATGTGCGGCACCGGCGTTCCCGGATGCGTGGCCAAGTCTGGCTTTCGGGCGTGAAAATGCAATTGCGTTGCAAGCCCGGCGAACCGGGCTACTAGGCGAAACCTCCAAGCCCATGATCCCTTTTCGCCTCTCCCGGCACCGGGCGCTTGCGCCTGCGATTGCATCTGCTATGCGCCGCCAGCGCGCGCATGGCGTGCGGAGGGGCGTCGGTTCCGTAGCGATGCGGAATGCTTCCGGCCCCGCTGAAAGCCTTGACTCTGCGGGCTCGCGCCTGTTTGGGCCCACATGTGAGCTTAGCCACTCTACCACCCGAGGAATGAATTGATGAGCGACGGTCAGGCCGTGATGCCCACTCTTGAACCCACGACGGCCCTTTCGGTCGAGGAAGTTCTCAGCGTCCGCCACTGGAACGAGCACCTGTTCAGCTTCACGATGTCGCGCCCGGCATCGTTCCGCTTCCGCTCCGGCGAGTTCGTCATGCTCGGCCTCCAGGGCGAGAAGCGCCCGCTGCTGCGCGCCTATTCGATCGCCAGTCCTTCGTGGGCCGAGGAAATCGAGTTCCTCTCGATCAAGGTGCCGGACGGCCCGCTGACCTCGCGCCTGCAGCTCGTGCAGCCGGGCGACCAGATTTATCTCGGCCGCAAGCCCACCGGCACGCTCGTCACGGACGCGCTGCTGCCGGGCAAGCGCCTGTTCATGCTTTCGACCGGCACCGGCCTCGCGCCGTTCATGTCGCTGATCCGCGACCCGGACGTCTATGACCTTTATGACGAGATCGTCGTCGTCCACTGCGTCCGCCGCGTCAGCGACCTGGCCTACCGCGAGGAACTGGAAAGCCAGCTGGCCGAAGATCCGCTGGTGGCCGAGCAGGCGCTGGTGCAGCTGACTTATGTGCCCACCGTCACGCGCGAACCCTTCCATACCAGCGGCCGCATCGGCGCCCTGGTGGAAAGCGGCCGGATGTTCGAAGGTCTGAAGGGCGATGCGCGCTTCAACCCCGAGACCGACCGCGTGATGCTCTGCGGCTCGATGGACATGATCAAGGACTTCTCGGCCGACCTCGAATCCTGGGGCTTCACCGAGGGTTCGAATGCCAAGCCGGGCGACTTCGTCATCGAACGTGCGTTCGTAGGTTAAGGAAGTCCCGGCTTCTTCCGTTGCCTGTCACGCTTGGTCTATGATCGAGCGTGACACTTTACGGACGGCAGGGTGCTACCTATATACCGACCGGTATGAAATGTTCGGCCCCCACTACGACTCGCGGTCGTCCGCGTGAGTTCGACCCCGAAGAGGCGCTGACGGCGGCGCTTCGGGTGTTCTGGCAGCGCGGCTACGAAGGCGCGTCAATGGCCGAGCTGACCGAGGCCATGGGCATCACCAAGCCTAGCCTCTATGCCTGCTTCGGCAACAAGGAAGCGCTCTTCAAGAAGGCGCTCGACCTCTACGAGCGCGACAAGCTGGCCTATGTCGGCAAGGCGCTGGAAGCCGCCACCGCGCGCGGCGTGGCCGAGCGGCTGCTGGAAGGGGCGATCACCACCCATTGCGGCGGCAGCGATCCGCATGGCTGCCTGGGCGTGATGTCCACCGTCACTTGCACGATGGAAGATCCCTCGATCCGCAACTTCGTCACCGAACGCCGGATCGCCACCGAGGAAGCGCTCATCGAACGCTTCGAACGCGGCAAGACCGAGGGCGATCTGCCCGACACCGTCGATCCGCGCTGCCTGGCCCAATGCCTGACGACGGTGCTCCAGGGCATGTCCGTCAAGGCCCAGGGCGGTTCCTGCGCGCAGGAATTGAAGGGCGTCGTCGATACCTACCTGACGATGTGGCCGGGCCGTTAAGCGGCTTAAGCGCCGAATTCGCGCGCTTTCCCGGATCATCCTGAACGTGTGTCAGGATGACGCCGCGTAAACGGGCCCTTCGAAAAAATCTCATTCAACCGGCGTTCAGGCCTTGAAATGAGCACTTTCGAACAAATCTTACCAAGCGGTACAGAAAGTCGCTTGACGGGATACTGCACCGCAATATATACCGCTTGGTACAGAACGAGGTAACCCGACTCGCCGCTTGAGGGAGTAGCGGGGGCCAAGTTCCCAAGGGTCCGGTCAACCGGGCCTCCCCTCGGTGCCGCCTGTCCCCGCAGGTGACTCCTAGAATACGAACCTGTGCAGAAGACGTTTTCGGAAGTGCGATTCCGGGGAGTGTCCTTCTGCGTCTCAAGACTTTCCGACGCCCCTTGCGCCGGAGAACCCCGGCGCGCGCCCTTTTTCCCCTCCTGTCCCGAGGGCGCGTGCCGGGCACTTTCCAGGGAGCACGAATCATGGCCTTCATCGACTTTTCCGATGCGGCGCTCCAGGCGCTGCCCGTAACCCGCCCCATTCCCGAGACGCCCCTTGGCGCCGTGTCCGAAATCCTCTCGCGCTTCGAGCGCAGGATCGTCGAACTGGCGCGGGGAGATGGTCTCGAAACGCTCCGGCCGCAGCGCAAGCGCGGCTGGTTTGCCCGCCTGATCTTCGGCCCGCAGCCGCCTTCGCCCACGCTCGCCAACGAGGAGCTGGAAGCGCTGCGCCGCCTGGCGGTCCAGGCCTGGCATCATGGCTACACGCTGCCCGCTTCCGTCATGAAGGAAGCCCGCGCGGCCGGCCACAGCGAAGCCAAGATCGGCGCCGTCATCGATTTTATCGGGCGCTCCCGCGCCCCGTTCCGGAGGCTTGCCGCGTGAATTTCCCCGTATCCCCAGAAACCCTCGCCGCGGCGGAAGCGGAAGCCGAGCTTCCGCGCAGCCGCCCGCGAGGCCGCCCGTCCCGCGGGCGCCAGGCCGCCATTGCCGCCATCGCGCTGGTCGCGGTGGCGGGCATCGGCTGGAAAACCTTCAGCCACTCCGAAGCCGACGCAGCGCCGATGGCGCCTGCCGTCGTCCAGGCCGCCAATCCGCTGATCCGCGACGTGACCGAGTGGGACGACTATGTCGGCCGCTTCGCACCCAGCAAGTCGGTGGAAGTGCGCCCGCGTGTCTCGGGCGCGATCACGCAGCTGTTCTTCAAGGACGGCGATTTCGTCCGCGAAGGGCAGCCGCTGTTCACCGTCGATCCGCGTCCTTACCGCGCCGCGCTGGCCGAAGCGCAGGCCGAAGTGGCCTCCGCCCAGAGCGCGCTCGTCCTTGCGAAATCGGACTATGCCCGCGTCGCCGGCTTGAAGGGTGACGAGGCCATGGCCGCCAGCGAAGTCGACCAGCTTCGCGCCAAGGTCCGTGCTGCCACTGCCGCGCTGGCTGCCGCCGATGCTCGCGTGCGCCAGCGTTCGCTCGACGTCGAATTCGCCACCGTCCGCGCGCCGATTTCGGGCCGTATCTCCGACCGCCGCGTGGACGTGGGCAATCTCGTCTCGGGCGAGAACGGCACCGGCGCCACGCTGCTGACCACGATCAATGCCGTCAGCCCGATCTACTTCACCTTCGATGCCTCCGAAGCGCTGTTCCTCAAGACCCAGCGCGAGAAGGCCGAGCACAAGGACGCCGCCAACGTCCAGGTCCGCCTCCAGGACGAGGCCGCCTATCGCTGGAACGGCAAGCTGGACTTCACCGACAACGGGCTCGACCCGCGCTCGGGCACGATCCGCGTGCGCGCCGTGCTCGACAATGCCGACGGGTTCCTGACGCCGGGCATGTTCGGCAACATGCGTCTGGCGGAAGGCGGCACGGTCAAGGCCATGCTGGTGCCCGACGATGCGATCCAGTCCGACCAGGCCCGCAAGGTGGTGCTGACGGTGGGCAAGGACAGCGTAGTCGCGGCCAAGCCGGTCGAACTCGGCCCGCTGGTGGACGGCCTTCGCGTCATCCGCTCCGGCCTTGCCCCCACGGACCGCGTCGTCATCTCCAACTATCAGGCCGCCATTGCCGGCGCCAAGGTCAATACCCGTCGCGGCCAGATCGCGGCGGACCCCAAGGCGGCTGCGGTCGTCTCCGGTCCCAGCGCGCCCGTGGCCGCGCAGGCCACGCTCGCCAACTGACATTCACCCAACCGGGGGAGCGGTCCTCAAACTGAGTGACCGCTCCCCGTGAGAGGGGCATATTCCCATGCGATTTTCCCGGTTCTTCATCGACCGGCCGATCTTCGCAGGCGTCATCGCGGTGATCCTCACCGTGGTGGGTGCGCTTGCGTTCTTCGGCCTGCCGGTCAGCCAATATCCCGACATCGTCCCCCCGACGGTGACGGTGACCGCCCAATATCCCGGTGCTTCCGCCGAAACCGTCGCCGACACCGTGGCCGCTCCCATCGAGCAGGAAATCAACGGCGTCGACGACATGCTCTACATGTCCTCGCAGTCGACCGGCGACGGCAAGGTGACCATCACCGTCACCTTCAAGATCGGCACCGACCTCGATGCCGCGCAGGTTCTCGTGCAGAACCGCGTCGCCATTGCCGAGCCGCGCCTTCCCGACGCGGTGCGCGCGATGGGCGTGGTGACGCGCAAGACCTCGCCCGAGTTCCTGATGGTCGTGAACCTGCAGTCGCCCGACGGCACGTTCAACCGTGACTACCTGTCGAACTATGCCCTCACGCAGGTAAAGGACCGCCTCTCGCGCCTGAACGGCGTGGGCGATGTGCAGCTGTTCGGCTCGCGCGACTACGGCATGCGCATCTGGATCGATCCCACCAAGGCCGCCGCCATGAACCTGACCGCGGGCGAGATCGTCGCCGCGCTCAAGGCCCAGAACGTGCAGGTCTCCTCCGGTGCGATCGGCGCGCCACCGTATGATCGCGGCAACGCCTATCAGGTCGGCGTCGAGATGCAGGGCCGCCTGACAACGCCCGAGCAGTTCGGCGACATCGTCGTGCGCACCGATGCCGAAGGCCGCCAGGTCCGCGTGCGTGACGTGGCGCGCGTGGAACTGGGCGCGCAGGACTACACCACCAACACCTACCTTTCCGGCAAGCCCACGGTGGTGATCGCCGTGCTGCAACGTCCGGGCTCGAACGCGCTCGACGCCGCCAAGGCCGTGCGCGCCGAGATGGACGACGTGGCCACGCACTTCCCCAAGGGCCTCGAATACTCCGTCATCTACAACCCCACCGAGTTCATCGGTCAGTCGATCGACGCGGTGTACCACACCCTGTTCGAGGCGGTGATCCTCGTCGTCCTCGTCATTCTTGTCTTCCTCCAGAACTGGCGCGCCGCCGTCATTCCGATCATCGCGATCCCGGTCTCGCTGGTCGGCACCGCGATCATGCTCGCGGCGGTCGGCTACTCGCTCAACAACCTCTCGCTGTTCGGGCTGGTGCTCGCCATCGGCATCGTCGTCGACGACGCGATCGTCGTGGTCGAGAACGTGGAACGCTACATCGAGGAGGGCATGTCTCCGCTGGAGGCTGCTCGCCGCTCGATGGACGAAGTGACCGGCGCCCTGATCGCCATCGTCCTGGTGCTCTGCGCGGTCTTCGTGCCGACGCTGTTCATCACCGGCATGTCGGGCCAGTTCTACAAGCAGTTCGCCGTCACCATCACCACCGCCACGGTGATCTCGCTGGTGCTTTCGCTCACGCTGTCTCCGGCGCTGGCGGCGATGCTGCTGAAGGAACGCCATGCCCTGCCAGAGGGTGCCCCGCGCTGGAAGCGCACGCTGCAAGGCGCCGCGGACAGGTTCAACCACGGCTTCGAACGCATGAGCGAGGGCTATGCCCGCCTCACGCTCACCCTGGTGAAGCGCCCGGTGAAGATGATGGCGGGCTATGCCGCGCTCATCGCTGCCACCGTGGGCCTGTTCTGGGCGACGCCTGCGGGCTTCATCCCGAACCAGGACCAGGGCTACTTCCTCGCCGCGATCTTCCTGCCGCCGGGCTCGTCGCTCAACCGCACGGACGAAGTGACGCAGGAAGTCGCCAAGCGCATCCTGCCGGTCAAGGGCCTGCGCGGCGCGGTGATGTTCGCCGGCTTCCACGGTCCTTCGCAGACCGCCGCGCCGGACGCCGCCGCCATCTACTTCCCCTTCAAGAGCTTCGAGGAGCGGAAAGCTCTCGGCGTGACCTATGAAGGGATCATGGCCCAGGCCCAGGCCGCGATGCAGGGCTACGACAAGGCGCAGGTCCTGCTGATCCCGCCGCCGACCATCAACGGCATCGTCCCCCCGGGCGGCTACCGCATGGTCGTGGAGGACAAGGAAGGGCGCGGTCTGGCCGAGCTTCAGAAGGCTGCCGGCGCGCTGATCGCCAAGGCCAACCAGGCACCGGAACTGAGCCAGGTCTATACCCTGTTCACCATGAACACCCCGCGCGTCTTCGCCGACGTCGATCGCCGCAAGGCGGACATGCTGGGCGTCTCTCCCGCCAAGGTCTTCGAGGCGATGCAGGTCTACCTCGGTTCGGCCTACATCAACGACTTCAACCTGCTGGGACGCACTTATCGCGTCACCGCGCAGGCCGATGCCGAGCATCGCGGATCGACGGCGGACATCGCCAACCTCCAGACCCGCTCGGACTCGGGTTCGATGGTCCCGGTCGGCTCGGTCGCGACCTTCAAGGACCAGACCGGCCCCTACCGCGTGGTGCGCTACAACCTGCACCCGGCGGTGGAAATCGACGGCAGCTACGGCAAGGGCTACTCCTCGGGCCAGTCGCTGGCGACGATGGAGAAGATCGCAGGCGAAACCCTGCCTTCGGGCTACGGCACCGAGTGGACGGGTATCGCCTATCAGCAGGCCACCGCAGGCAATACCGCCGGCGTGGTGTTCGGCATGGCCGTGCTCTTCGTCTTCCTGGTGCTCGCCGCCCAGTACGAGAGCCTGACCCTGCCGCTGGCGATCATCCTGATCGTGCCGATGTGCCTCTTCGCGGCGATGCTCGGCGTGAACCTCAGGGGGATGGACAACAATATCCTGACCCAGATCGGTCTCGTCGTGCTGATTGCCCTTGCCGCCAAGAACGCGATCCTCGTGGTCGAATTCGCCAAGCAGGCCGAAGAGGAACGGGGCTATTCGCCGGTGGAGGCAGCCGTCTACGCGGCCCGCACCCGCCTGCGCCCGATCCTGATGACCTCGCTGGCCTTCATCCTCGGCACGGTGCCGCTGGTGATCGCCAAGGGTGCGGGCGCCGAGCTTCGCCAGGCGCTGGGCACGGCGGTGTTCTTCGGAATGACCGGCGTCACCGCCTTCGGCCTGCTGTTCACGCCTACCTTCTATGTCGTCTGCCGCAAGCTGGCGGCCTCCCTGCGGCGCAAGCCTGCAGCGGGTCATCACGCCAACCATGCGGTCGTGCCGGCGGAATGAAAGGACGCAAGATGTCCCTGAATATCAAATCCTTGGTCGCGGGACTTCTCGCCGCGACCACCCTCTCGGCCTGCGCCGTCGGACCCGACTATGTCGCGCCGACGCCGCCGGCCCAGGCAGCGGCGCCCTTCGTGGGCGTCCAGACCGCCGAAGTCACGGCCGCCGCGCCGGACGATACCTGGTGGCGGCTCTACAACGACCCGGTGCTTGACGGTCTGGTGACCGATGCCCTGGCCGCCAATACCGATGTGCGGGTGGCCGTGGCGCGGATCGAGAAGGCCCGCGCCAGCCTGCGCGGCGCCCGCTCGGACCGCCTGCCGCAGACCGACGTCAGCGCCAGCGGGACATATGGCCGCGTTTCCGAAGCGCAGGCTCTTCCCGGTTTCGATCGGGAAGGGCGCCGCGTGGATGGCCAGCTTGCGGTCAGCTACGAACTCGACCTGTTCGGACGCGTTTCGCGCGGGGTCGAGGCCTCGCGCGGCGATCTCGGCGCCGCGCAGGAGGATGCCGATGCGGTGCGGGTGACGGTCGTCGCCGATACCGTGCGCGCCTATGTCGATGCCACCAGCGCTGCCGACCAGCTTGGCGTCGCGCAGCGCACGGTGGAGCTGCTCGACCGTTCGGCGCGCATCACCAATGCCCGCTTCGAGCGCGGCCTCAACGAGAAGCTCGACGTGATCCGCGTCACCCAGCTTCGCGAGCAGCAGGCGGCGATGATCCCGAGCCTCCAGGCTGCCCGCGATGCGGCGCTGTTCCGTCTCGCGACCCTGACCGGGCGCACCCCGCAGGACCTGCCCGAGGCGGCGCGTACCCGCACCACCACGCCGGACGTGAGCAGCCCGATTCCCGTGGGTGACGGCGCAACCCTGCTGGCGCGCCGTCCCGACGTGAAGGCGGCCGAGCGCCGTCTTGCGGCGGACACTGCCCGGGTGGGCGTGGCCACGGCCGATCTCTATCCCAAGATCACGCTGGGCGGATCGATCGGCACCACGGCAGTCGGCGCGACCGACATCTTCGGCGGCGGACCGCTGCGCTGGCTGCTCGGGCCGATGATTTCCTGGGCTTTCCCCAACCAGGAAGCGATCCGTTCGCGGATCGGCGGGGCCAAGGCCGATGCCAAGGCCGATCTTGCCAGCTTCGACGGCACCGTGCTGCGCGCGCTGGAGGAGACCGAGACGGCGCTTTCGGCCTATCGCAACGCTCTGCTGCGCAAGGCGCGCCTCGCCTCGGCCCGCGATGCGGCGGAGCGGGCGGCGAACGTCAGCCTGGCGCGCGAGACCAGGGGACAGATCGATGCGCTCGATGTGCTCGACGCCCAGCGCACGCTGGCCCAGTCCGAAGCCGACTATGCAGCGGCGACCCGCGCCGTGGCCTTCGCCCAAGTGGACTTGTTCCGGGCATTGGGCGGTAGCTGGCAGGAAACCTGACGGGCTTCGCGGCCCAAACGAAAGGGGGCGGCAAGGTGATGCCTTGCCGCCCCCTTTTCGTATCGGCCGTTACGGTCAGCGCGAGCCGAAGGCGTAGCGCACGTTGATGCCGAATTCGCGCGGGGCCGTGGTGGTCACGCCGGTATACGTGCTCGTGGCCGTGGCGCCCGTCGGGCCGGTGAAGACCGGGCGACCGGTGGCGGGGTTGAACTGGCCCGCGAAGCCAAGCTGTTGATAGGCCGTGAACAGCGGGTTGGTGCGGGTGAGCGTCTTCGTCGTGTCGAAGACGTTCTTGGCGTAGAGACCGATTTCCCATGCCCCGTCGCCCGAGCGCAGGCCCGCGAAGAGGTTCAGCAGGGCATAGTCGCTCACGTCGTCCCAGGCGTTGCCGGGGTCGCCCTGCGACTTGCCGGTGTAGGTCAGGAGGCCGCGAAGGTAGGCATCGTTGCCGCCGAAGGCCGGGAACGAATATTCGCTCTGCACGGTGGCCGAGAAGGGCGCCATGAACGAGGCCCGTTGCGAGACGTCGCAGGCGGCGATGTTGTTGGCGCCGACAGCGGCCTGAAGGTCCGCCAGCGAGGGCGCGCTGGTGGTCGCATCGGGCACGCCATCGCCGTCCAGATCGTTGCACGGCACGCTGCCGCCCTTGATCTTGCCCAGCGAGTAGCTGGCCGAGGCGTTGAAGGTCCAGCCCTGCGTGATGTCGAACGAGACATCGCCTTCGACACCGTTGACCTCAACCGGCACGGCGCCGACGAAGTTGAAGTTGTTGACCTGCTGGGCCAGCCCGGTGACCGCACCCGTGGTGGGATCGCGCAGGGCGACGGTGTTGACGTAGAACACGCCCGAACCCGGCACGCGGTAGGGGTAGTTCTTGAACTTCTGGTGGTAGCCGGTGAGGTTGAAGCGGAGGCGGCCGTCCATGAGCGTGGACTTCAGGCCGATTTCATAGGATTCCGAGGTTTCGGCCGGCAGGTGAAGGAACGAGTTTTCCAGCGGCGAAGGGGTGATGTTGAAATCGCCCACGACATTGATGCCGGGCCGCCAGGAGCTGCCGGTGGCGGCGTAGATCATCAGGTCGGGCGTGAAGTTGTGCTTGATCGACCCGCTGTAGATCCACTTCTTCGCCTTTTGCGCATTGTTGGAGATCGTGGCGCCGTTGACGATCAGCTGGCTCTCGTCCTTGTAATCGATATGACGCGCGCCGCCCGAGATTTCGGTAGCATCGCCGATATGCACGGTGAGGTTGCCGAAGATCGACTGTTCGTGAGTCTTGCCCTGGCTGGTGATCGGCGTCTGCACGACTTGCGCAATGCCGCCGCCGAAGGCCGCGGGCAGGGCCACGATCGTCGGGTTGGTCAGGTCCGTATGCGGCTTGTTGTGGCTGTCGAAGAAGCCGGCCACGTAGTCGACCATGCCGAACAGGCGCGCTTCGTTCTGCAGCCGGACTTCATGCGATTCCGAGGTGGAGCGGGTATCGGTGATCTGGTCGACATTGCCGGCAAAGGCGTTGCCCTTGTCGAAGTTCTCCGTCGAGTGGATCTTCTGGGTATAGTACTGGCCCTGATAGATCAGGCGCTGGCCCCAGCCGCTGGCTTCCGCGCGCCAGTTGTAGACATCGAAGGCCTGGTTGACGAGGCGCGGGCTCTCGTAGTTCGAGAGGCGGTCCTTCGACGAGATGTAGACCGGGCTGGGCGCGGCGTCCGGATTGACCTCTGAGAAGGAGGCGATTTGGTCGTAGCTGCGCTGGTCGCGGTCGAGGCGCTGGTACATGCCTTCGAAGCGGAGCCAGTCGGTAGGCGTGACGAGGCCGGAAATACGGCCGCTCTTGGTGCGCGACCAGGGATCGCGGTTGGTGTAGATCGAGCGGACGCGGTCCAGCTCGTTCTCATCCCAGACGCCGGCGGCGCGGATCGCGGCGATGCCCTCGATCACGGGGATGTTAAGGCCGGCCTTGATGTTCTGCGTGCCGATGTCGTTGGCCGTCATGTCCACGAAACCGCCCAGCGAATAGAGGTCGGGCTTCTTGGTGGTGACGGTGATCGAACCCGAGGGCGAGGCGCGGCCGCGCAGCGTGCCCTGGGGGCCGCGCTGCACTTCGATCTGGCCGATGTCGTACATCTGCTGCAGCACGATGCCGGCAGTGATCGGCGCGTCGTTCATGTAGAATTCGACGGTGGGGTTGTTGCCGCTGGCGTTCACGTCGAAGTTGACGCCGCGCATCTTGGCGTTGCCGCCGATGCCGTTGGCATTGGTGTCGAGCTGGAGACCCGGCGCCAGCGTCGAAACTTCCTTGAAGTCACGCAAGTTGAGCTTGCCGATCTCGTCGGCGGTGACGGTGTCGATCACGGCGGGAACGTCCTGCACGTCTTCGTCGCGGCGACGGGCCTGGACGATGATGACGTTGGCTTCGTTGGCCGACACCGCATCGGGCGCTTCCTGGGCCAGGGCAGGGGCAACCCACCCCAGGCCGCACATACCCGACAGGCCCGCCGAACACAGCATCAGCTGCTTGAACGCACGCATTGACTCTCCCTCCGATTTCTTTGCTCTTGATTGGGAGAATGGGTGCTTGCGCGAGGCCCTTTTTGTCAAATGAAATGGCTTCATTTCTGACAAACTACGGCATGGCGTTATTTGAACACTCGCCCAAATTCTCGCGAAGCCGCTGAAATCGCCCGATTCGCTCTTGCGGCGGGGTCTGGTCGGGCTTGGGAGATTGTCCGCCGCAACGAAAAGGGGGCGCCGAAGCGCCCCCATGCCGATCGATAGGATGGCTGGCCGCCGACAGCGGCCCGCCATGGGCAGCCGATCAGTTACGGCTGGCCAGTTCCTTGTTCAGCCAGAGCGCCGCCAGCGTGGCGATCGCGCCGGAGAGCAGGTAGCCGCCCGAGGCGATCAGGCCCCAGTGGCTGGACAGCAGCAGCGCCGCCAGCGGGGCGAAGCCGGCGCCGAACAGCCAGGCCAGATCGCTCGTGAGCGCCGAGCCGGTGTAGCGATGCTCGCTGGCGAAGGCCGAGGCGACGACGCCCGAGGACTGGCCGAAAGCGAGGCCCAGCAGGATGAAGCCGATGATCATGAAGGCGATTTCGCCTGCCGGACCGGCATCGAGGAGCTGCGGCGCGAAGCCCGAGAACACCGCGATGGCGACGGCGCAGCTGCCCAGCAGGTTACGGCGTCCGAAGCGGTCGGCAATGCGCCCCGAAGCGATCACCGCGACGACGCCGAAGGCGGCCGCGAGCGCTTCGATCAGCAGGAAGCTGATCGGCGAATCAGGCGTGAAGAGGAACACCCACGAGAGCGGGAACACGGTGACCATGTGGAACAGCGCGAAGCTGGCGAGCGGGGCGAAAGCACCCAGAACGATGGTCTTCCACTCGTTGCGGAGCGTGGCGCCGACGCTGACCGGCTGAAGGTCGCGGCTGGCGAACAGGTTCTCGAACTCTTCGGTGACGACGATGCGAAGGCGCGCGAAGAGCGCGACGACGTTGATCGCGAAAGCCACGAAGAAGGGATAGCGCCAGCCCCAGTCGAGGAAGTCGGCGGCGGGGAGGGCGGCGATCATGAAGGCGAAGAGCGTGGAGGCCACGATCAGGCCGAACGGCGCGCCGAGCTGCGGGATCATCGCATACCAGCCGCGCTTGTGCTCGGGCGCGTTCAGCGCGAGCAGCGAGGCCAGGCCGTCCCAGGTGCCGCCAAGGGCGAAGCCCTGGCCCAGACGGAACAGGCAGAGCAGGACGATCGCGGTGTTTCCGGCCGATTCATAGGAAGGCAGGAAGGCGATTGCCGCGGTGGAGCCGCCGAGCATGAACAGTGCGATCGTCAGCTTGGTGCCGCGGCCATAGGCGCGGTCGACCGCCATGAAGATCAGCGAGCCGAACGGGCGGGCCACGAAGGCCAGCGCGAAGACCGCGAAGGAATAGAGCGTGCCGGTCAGCGCGTCGACGAAGGGGAAGAACAGCTTCGGGAACACCAGCACCGAGGCGATGGCGTAAACGAAGAAGTCAAAGAACTCCGACGTTCGGCCGATGATCACGCCGATGGCGATTTCACCGGGCGACGGCTGGTGATGCTCCTTGAACGTCGGCAGGCCCAGGGCTTCGCGGGGCTGGGGGATGCTGGTCATTTCGATTCTGCGGCCTTCGTTTCGGGTCCGCGCGCGGCCGGCCCTGGATAAAGCCTGCCGGATGCGGACGAATCAAGGCGGGCGCGCGAAACGCCCGGCTACATGGTGAGGCCCTATCGTCATTGATGGCCGTCAAGGGGATTGGACAAAATGTCCTATGTTCGCACTCGCGGCATGAGCCTAGGCGCTCCACCCATGCGCCCACCCGAGTCCAGACCGAAGCCGCGGCAGCTGACCGCGCTCGCCAAAGTCCTTGCCGCCTTGTCCCTGACTGGCGCGCTTTCCGCTTGTAACACCGTCGTGCTGAACCCGGCCGGCGATGTCGCGCGTCAGCAGGGTGACCTCGTCGTCATCTCCACGCTGCTGATGCTGCTGATCATCGTCCCGGTCATGGCTGCGACGGTCCTGTTCGCGTGGCGTTATCGCGCGTCGAACAAGGAGGCTGTCTATCAGCCGGACTGGGATCACTCGACCCAGCTCGAACTGCTGATCTGGACGGCCCCGCTGCTGATCATCATCTGCCTGGGTGCGCTGACCTGGGTGACCACCCACCTTCTCGATCCCTACCGCACCATCGGCCGCATCGACGCCACCACCCCGGTAGCCGCCAATGCCAAGCCGCTGGAAGTCGAAGTCGTCGCGCTCGACTGGAAGTGGCTGTTCATCTATCCCGAGCAGGGCGTGGCCACCGTCAACGAGCTGGTCGTGCCGACCGGCCGTCCGCTCCAGTTCAAGATCACCTCTTCGAGCGTGATGAACTCCTTCTACGTGCCCGCCATGGCCGGCCAGATCTACGCGATGCCGGGCATGGAAACGCGCCTGCACGCCGTGGTCAACAAGCCGATCGAAACCGTCGGCTTCTCGGCCAACTACTCTGGCGCCGGCTTCTCCAACATGCGCTTCGCCACGCATGCCGTTACCGAGGCGGACTTCGCCAAGTGGACTGCCGACGTGAAGGCCGGCACGCCTGCCACGAACGGCGAGACCGGCGGCAATCTTGACCGCGCCGCCTATCTCGAGCTTGAAAAGCCGAGCGAGAAGGTCCCGGCCACGCGCTACGCCACCGTCGCGCCCAACCTCTACGACGCGATCGTCGACATGTGCGTCGAGCCCGGCAAGATGTGCATGAGCGAAATGATGGCGCTCGACGCGCGCGGCGGCCTCGGCAAGGCCGGCATCCGCAACGTCGAGATGCTCGCTTACGACAAGCACGGCCGCGAAGCTGCAGCCACGGCCAATGCCAACCCGAACGCGGCCATCCAGCGCGAGCTGGCCTGGGTTCGCGCGCTCTGCCGCCAGATGCCGGGCTCCGCGCCCGACAAGACGGTCAAGGCGCCCGCCAACCTGCGTTCGCTGACCGGTGCCGGCATGGCGGCCCCGCAGTCGCTGCCGCTCTTCGGCAAGGACGAGCAGGCGCTCTCCGCACCGAAGGGCGAGCCTGTGGCCGCCAACGAAGCCGCGCACTCCTCTCAGATTTCCCGGAACTGATAGAACAATGGAAGTTGTAGACCATTCGCACTGGAGCCCGCTATTGGGCCGCCTGTGGTGGGACGCCATGCCACAGGAACCGATCGTGCTCGCCACGTTCGTCGTCGTTGCCCTTGGCGGCGCGGCGCTGGTGGCGGCGCTGACCTACTTCAAGCTCTGGGGCTATCTCTGGAAGGAGTGGTTCACCAGCGTGGACCACAAGAAGATCGGCATCATGTACATGATTCTGGGTCTCATCATGTTCCTGCGCGGCTTCGCCGACGCGGTCATGATGCGTATCCAGCAGTCGATCGCCTTCAACGGCAACGAGGGCTACCTCAACGCCCATCACTACGACCAGATCTTCACCGCCCACGGCGTGATCATGATCTTCTTCGTGGCGATGCCTTTCGTCACCGGCCTGATGAACTACATCGTGCCGCTGCAGATCGGCGCGCGAGACGTCAGCTTCCCGTTCCTGAACAACTTCAGCTTCTGGATGACGACGGCAGGCGCCGTGCTGGTCATGGCCTCGCTGTTCATCGGTGAGTTCGCGCAGACCGGCTGGCTGGCCTATCCGCCGCTGTCCAACCTGGCCTACAGCCCGTGGGTCGGCGTAGACTACTATATATGGGCCTTGCAGATCGCCGGTGTCGGCACCTTGCTCTCGGGCGTCAACCTGATCGCCACCATCGTCAAGATGCGCGCGCCGGGCATGACCATGATGCGCATGCCGATCTTCACCTGGACCGCGCTCTGCACCAACATCCTGATCGTCGCCGCCTTCCCGGTGCTGACGGCCGTGATGACCATGCTCACCGTCGACCGCTACCTGGGCTTCAACTTCTTCACCAACGACTTCGGCGGCTCGCCGATGATGTACGTGAACCTGATCTGGATCTGGGGTCACCCGGAAGTCTACATCCTCATCCTGCCCCTGTTCGGCGTCTTCTCGGAAGTCACCGCCACCTTCAGCGGCAAGCGCCTGTTCGGCTACTCGTCGATGGTCTACGCGACGCTGGTCATCACCATCCTCTCGTACCTCGTCTGGCTGCACCACTTCTTCACGATGGGTTCGGGCGCGAGCGTCAACTCGTTCTTCGGCATCACCACGATGGTGATCTCGATCCCGACCGGCGCGAAGCTCTTCAACTGGCTGTTCACGATGTACCGTGGCCGCATCCGGTTCGACCTGCCCATGATGTGGACGGTGGCCTTCATGCTCACCTTCACCATCGGCGGCATGACCGGCGTGCTCCTCGCGGTGCCGCCTGCCGACTTCGTGCTCCATAACTCGCTGTTCCTGATCGCCCACTTCCACAACGTCATCATCGGCGGCGTGCTGTTCGGCATCTTCGCGGCGATCAACTTCTGGTGGCCCAAGGCCTTCGGTTTCCGCCTGAACGAATTCTGGGGCAAGGTCAGCTTCTGGCTCTGGGTCCCGGGCTTCTGGTTCGCCTTCATGCCGCTCTACATCCTCGGCCTGATGGGCGTGACCCGCCGCATGCGCGTGTTCGACGATCCGTCGATCCAGATCTTCTTCATCATCGCCGCCTTCGGCGCCCTGATGATTGCAGGCGGCATCGGTGCCATGCTCGTCCAGTTCGCCGTGTCGATCTGGAAGCGTGAGGAACTGAAGGACGAAACGGGCGATCCGTGGAACGGCCGTACCCTGGAGTGGTCGACCTCGTCGCCGCCGCCGGAGTACAACTTCGCCTTCACGCCGATCGTCCACGACATCGACGCCTGGGAAGACATGAAGCGCTGCGGCGTGGAGCGTCCGCCCACCGGCTACCGTCCGATCCACATGCCCAAGGGCACCGGAACGGGCCTGATCCTGGCCGGCCTGTCGACCGTCCTCGGCTTCGCGATGATCTGGTACATCTGGTGGCTCGCAGCCGTGTCGTTCCTCGGCGTGATCGGCTACGCGATCTTCCATACCTTCAACTACAAGCGCGATTACCACATCCCGGTCGAGACGGTCGAAGCGACCGAGGCCGCGCGTACGCGCCAGCTTGCAGCCGCAGGAGCCTGATCGATGACTGCGACTGCAATCAAGACGGAACTGTCCCAGCCGCAACTTCAGGCCGCCTTCTACGACCTGAACGAGCACGACCATCCCGAAGGCGGCAGCACCATGCTGGGCTTCTGGATGTACCTGATGAGCGACTGCCTCATCTTCGCGATGCTGTTCGCCGCCTACGGTGTGCTCGGCGGCAGCTTCGCGGCAGGGCCGGGACCGAAGGACCTGTTCGAACTGCCGCTGGTGGCGGTGAACACGGCGATGCTGCTGTTCTCCTCGATCACCTACGGCTTCGCCATGCTCGCCATGGAAAAGGACAAGAAGGGCGCGACGCAGCTCTGGCTGCTCGTGACCGCCGTGTTCGGCGCCTCGTTCCTCGCGATCGAACTCTACGAATTCGCCAACCTCATCCATGAGGGCGCGACGCCGATGCGCTCGGGCTTCCTCACCGCGTTCTTCTCGCTGGTGGGCACGCACGGCCTTCACGTCACGTTCGGCCTGGTCTGGCTGTTCACGCTGGTCGTCCAGATCGGCAAGAAGGGCCTGATCCCGGCCAACAAGCGCCGCCTGATGTGCCTTTCGCTGTTCTGGCACTTCCTCGACGTGATCTGGATCGGCGTCTTCACCTTTGTCTATCTCATGGGAATGCTGTGATGAGCGACCACGTTCACCCCAACCACCATCTCGACGACGATCACGGCAGCCACGGTTCGCTCCGCGACTATGTGATCGGCTTCATCCTCTCGGTCATCCTCACCGCCATTCCGTTCTGGCTGGTGATGACCGGCGCGATCGCCGACAAGTCGACCACGGCCCTGGTCATCATGGCTTTCGCCGCGGTGCAGATCGTGGTCCACATGATCTACTTCCTGCACATGAACACGAAGGCCGAGAACGGCTGGACGGTCATGGCGCTGATCTTCACGATCGTCATTCTCGTGATCACGCTTTCCGGCTCGCTTTGGGTGATGTACCACCTGAACCACAACATGATGCCGATGACCGCCCACGACATGGGCCAGTTGCCCTGACTCTCGTCGTGATCGAGGCGAAATGAACGATACCAACCTGACCGAAGCAATGCGGACAGTAACGGATCAAGCGGAAGCGCGGCGGCCCTGGGGGCTCGCCGCGTTTCTGTTGCTGGCCTTCGCGATGTTCGCGGCGCTCGGCGTGTGGCAGGTGCAGCGCATGCACTGGAAACACGCGCTGATCGCCCGTGTCGAGGCCCGCGTCCATGCGGCCCCGGTTGCGGTTCCTGACGATGCGCGCTTGAACGACGCCGGCGCGACCGGCGAGGGCACGCGCGATATCGATTACCTGCGGGTGAGGATTTCCGGCAGCTACGAGGCGGGGGCAACCTCGCTCGTGCGGGCGGCCACCGAACTCGGCACCGGCTACTGGACCATGACGCCGATCAGGACCGCCGAAGGTCGGCAGGTCTGGATCAACCGCGGCTTCGTGCCCGCCGGTACCCGGCGCGAGGCGGCTGCGGCCACGACCCCGCCGGGCCCCGTCGAAGTGACCGGCCTGCTTCGCCCCACCGAGCCGGGCGGCAGCGTGCTCCAGTCCAACCAGCCCGCCGCCGACCGCTGGTATTCGCGAGATGTGAAGGCGCTGGCGCTGGTGCGCGGGATCGGCGCGGTCGCACCTGCCTTCATCGACGCGCAAGTCGAGCAGGCCGCCCCGGTGGAGGGCCTGCGCCCGGTACCCGGTCTCACCCAGGTCCACTTCCCCGACAGCCACCTGAGCTATGCGCTGACGTGGTTCGCCATGGCGGCCATGTCGGTCATGGCGCTGATCTTCGTCTGGCGGCGCGGGCGATGGACCGCCTGATAGAGCTGTTCGCCCCGCACGGACTGCCCGGAGGATCGGCCAGCCGCGCCAATGTCGTGCTGCTCACCCAGCTTCGCTGGACGGCGGTCTTCGGCCAGCTGGCGACGATCGTGATCGTGTCGCAAGGGCTGGGGGTCAAGCTGGAGCTGGCGCCGCTGCTGCTGGCGCCGCTGCTGCTGATCGTGGTCAACCTTGCCTCCGCCAGCGTGGTGCTGCGGCGGCGGGACTTCACGCAAGGCGAGCTGTTCTCGGCGCTGATGGTGGACGTGATCGCGCTCTGCTGGCAGCTTTACCACAGCGGCGGCGCGACCAATCCCTTCACTTTCCTGTTCCTGCTCCAGATCGTGATCGCCGCGGTGATCCTCGACTTGCGCTGGAGTTCGCTGGTCGCGATCAATGCCTGTCTCTGCATGCTGCTGCTGACCTATTTCTACGTGCCGCTGCAATTGCCCGAGCGCTACGCCCAGCATCCCTTCGAACTCTACATCTACGGCAGCCTGTTCTGTTTCGTGCTGGCGGCGGTGCTGCTGATCGTCTTCGTGGCGCGGCTGGACTTCACACGGCGCGAGAGCGACGCCAAGATCGCCGCGCTGCGCCAGCAGGCGGTGGAGGAAGACCATATCATCCGCATGGGCCTGCTCGCATCGGGCGCGGCGCATGAACTGGGCACGCCGCTGTCGTCGATCTCGGTGATCCTGGGCGACTGGGCGCGCCAGCCGGGCATTGCCGACGATCCCGACATGGCGGCCGACCTCGCCGACGTGCGCCGCGAATTGGCGCGCTGCAAGAACATCGTCAGCGGCATCCTGATGTCGGCCGGCGAGATCCGCGGCATCGACCCGGCCGTCACGACCCTGCGCGGCTTCCTGGGCGAGATCGTGGAGGAATGGCGCGCCCGCATGCCCGGCGAGCTGCGCTTCATCGACCGGATCGAGGAAGACCGCTCGATCGTGTCCGATCCCGGCCTGCGGCAGGTGATCGGCAACGTGATCGACAATGCCGTGGAAGTCTCGCCCGGCCTCGTCGTGATCGAGGCGCGGGTGGACCATGGCGGGCTGGTCCTGACCGTCAGCGATCGTGGACCCGGCTTCGCGCCCGACATGCTGCCGCGGGTCGGCCAGCCCTATGCCTCGACCAAGGGGCGCGACGGCGGGGGGCTGGGGCTGTTCCTGGTCGTCAACGTGATCCGCAAGCTCGGCGGCAAGGTTGCGGTCGACAATCTCGCCGATGGCGGGGCAAGGGTGCAACTTGCGATTCCCCTTGCTACACTGGCCTACGAGCCCAGGAAGGGCGAGGATACAGCCGGGGCATGATGACGGAAACAGTTGCGAACGAGCCCGGCGGTGCCAGCTTGCTGATCGTCGAGGACGATCCCACTTTCGCGCGGACCTTGCGCCGTTCCTTCGAGCGGCGCGGCTACCGCGTCAGTTCGGCGGGCAGCCCGGACGAGGCCGAGACGCTGAGCGTGGACGAAGTCTTCGACTATGCCGTGGTCGATCTCAAGCTCGGGGCATCCTCGGGGCTGGCCGTGGTGCAGTCTCTCCACGCCCGCTCGCCGGGAACCCGCATCGTCGTGCTGACAGGTTATGCCTCGATCGCGACCGCGGTGGAGGCGATCAAGCTCGGCGCCTCGCACTATCTGGCCAAGCCTTCGAACACCGACGACATCGAAGCCGCCTTCACCAGCGGCGAGGGCGATGCCAGTGTGCCGGTCGACGGCCGGCGCAGCTCGATCAAGACGCTGGAGTGGGAATATATCCACCGCACCCTCGTCGAATGCGAATTCAACATCTCCGAGGCCGCCCGCCGCCTCGGCCTCCATCGCCGCACGCTCGCGCGCAAGCTGGAAAAGCGGCAGATCTAGGGCGCGGTGATCGCGTCGCGGAACCGGGCTCGCCGTCCCGGCCCCTTTCAGGTTCCGTTTCTCGACAGCAGCAGCAATCCGTTCGGCGGGAGGGCGGCCAGGAGAGCGGCGAAGTCGAAGTCGCCGCAAGGTCCAGCAGGGCCGACGAGAGGAACACTGAATGACGGACGAACCCGCTTCCTCCCTGCCGCTGGCGCGCATGCCGGCCATCGATCCCCGCGCCCTGATGACCTTTCGCATCGTCTGCGAGACCGGCTCGATCAGCGCCGCCGCGCGGATGCTCAACCTTTCGCAGCCCTCCGTCTCCAACACCATCGCCCTGCTGGAGCGGCGGCTCGGCGTCGTCCTGTTCGAGCGGCGGCGCGGCGGCATCGTGCTTACCCGCGAGGGGGAAGTGCTGCGCCGCCCGGCAGAGGCCATGGCGCGGCTGCTGTCCGACGCGGTGAGCGATGTCGAGCATGCGCGCCATCGCATAGCCGGTCCGCTGCGGATCGGCGGCACGCCTGGCGCGCTGCTCACGCTGCTGCCCGGCGCGATCCTGCGCGTCGAGCAGGCCGTGGGCGACTTTGCGCTGAGCGCGGTGGAGCGGCCCGACGAGCAATTGCTGGACATGCTGCGCAAGGGTGAGATCGAACTGGCCTTCGTCACCACCCGCATCCAGAACGTGCCTTCCGATGTCGAGGAAGTGACCTCTGCCCGCGATCCCTTCGCGCTCATCGTCGGTCCGCGCCATGCGGACCTGGGTGACAGCGTGTCCCTGCGCGACGTCGAGCATTATCCCTGGGTCTTGCCGGAGGCGCGCGGCGCCTTTCGCCGGCAGGTCGACGCGCTGTTCATCGCCGCGGGCGTCTCGGTGCCGCGCACCACGATCCGCTGCGATTCGCTGCTCACCACCCGCGCGATCGTGCGCGAGACGGACCGCGTCACGGTGCTTCCGCGCACAGTGGCGCTCGACGGCGCATCCGACGGATCGATCCGGGCCATCGCCATCAAGGAAGCCGTGTTCGAACGCAGCGTCGGCGTGCTGCGCCTCGCCCGGCGGAGGCTCTCTCCTTTGGCGGAAGCCATGCTGAAGGCCTTGCCCGTCGTTCCATAGTTTGCATCTATGGCAAATAGAAAACTCATTATTTTACTTGAGGGCCAATAGGGGGCAAAACCTTTCTCAAGCCGGCAACCGGCCGAACGACAAAGCGCGGGAGAGAGAGCGATGCGGACCCTGATCCGCCAGGTTTCCATTTTCGACGGCACCGGCTCCGCGCCGCAGGCCGGTGCGGTGCTGATCGAGGGCGAGCGCATCCAGCGCGTGGCCCTCGGCGCAGACGCGCTGGCGGGGGAAGCGGCCGACACCGTGATCGATGGCCACGGCATGACGCTGACGCCCGGCCTGGTCGACTCCCACACGCACCTCACCTGGGGGTCGTCGGTCGAGAAGATCTATCACCAGTTCATCCTCCCTGCCGACGAGTTGAAAGTCGCTGCCTGGCGCAATGCGCGGGTGCTGCTGGACCACGGCTTCACCTCGATCTACTCGGCCGGCGCGCTGGGCGACATGATCGAACCGGAACTGGCGCAGGCCATCGCCGCCGGCGAGACGCCCGGGCCGCGCATGGTGCCCTCCACCCTCGAACGCAGCCCGGAAGGCGATGAAGGCATCGACACCGGCGACGTGTTCAACGGGCGCGGGCCCGAGGCGATGCGCAATTTCGTCGCCTACTGCAAGGACGAGGGCGTCCAATCGATCAAGCTGGTCGTCTCCGGAGAGGACGCGCTCAAGCCGAATTCGGCGATGGACGTGCTCTACACCCGCGAGGAACTGGAAGCCGCCGGAGAGGCCGCGCGCGATGCCGGCCTGTGGATCGCCGCGCATACCTATTCCCCCGAGGCCATCGGCCTCGCGCTCGATGCCGGCGCGCGCGTGCTCTACCACTGCTCCTTCGCCGACGATGCCACCGTCGATCGCATGGCGGCCGACAAGGACAAGTTCTTCTACGCACCCGGTCCCGGCGTCTCCATCGCCGCGATCGAGGCCAACCCGCCGCCGCATGTCGACATGACGCACATGAAGGCCAGCGCCAACGTCCGCATGGGCCTGGAAGGCAAGCTGGTGCCCGAACTCAAGGCACGCGGCGTGCGCATCCTGACCGGCGGCGACTATGGCTTCCCGTTCAATCCGCATGGCCGCAACGCCCGCGATCTGGAGCACTTCGTCCAGCATTACGGCTTCACGCCTGCCGAGGCGCTGCGCTCCGCCACCCAGTATGGCGGCGAGTTGATGGGGCTTGAGGTCGGGTTGGTGAAGGAAGGCTGGCTGGCCGACCTGCTGCTGGTCGACGGCGATCCCACGGCGGACGTCGCGATCCTGCAGGACAAGGACCGGCTGAAGATGATCATGAAGGGCGGGGCGCTCCATAAGGCACCTGCCGAGATCGAACCGAGCTGAGGACCAGGTTTATTAAGGGCTTACAAGATGTCGTACGACGTGGTTGTCGTAGGCTGCGGCCCTGTGGGCGCGCTGGCTGCGAACCTTCTCGGCCTGAAAGGGCTCAACGTGCTGGTTCTCGAACGGGAACTGGAACACTATCCGCTGCCGCGCGCGGTCCATCTCGATCACGAGATGATGCGCCTGTTCCAGTCGGCTGGGGTGATCGATCGGGTGGAAGGCGACATGATCGCCACCGACGGCCACCTGCATGTCGGCGCCGACCACGGCGTCATCCGCTACATGGGCACCGTGGGCAAGCCGCGCCCGTTTGGCTGGGCCAACGACTACTTCTTCTACCAGCCCGAACTCGAAGCGCACTTGCGCGAAGGCTTTGCAGGCAGGGACAACGTCGAACTCGTGCTCGGCGCGACGTTCTTCGGCCTGACGCAGGACGAGAGCGGCGTTACCGTCGACTATAGCGAAGATGGCGAAACGCGCAGCGCGCAGGCTCGCTGGGTGATCGCCTGCGACGGCGCCCGCAGTTCGGTCCGCAAGGCGCTGGGCGTCGGACTGGACGATCTCGATTTCGAGGAGCCCTGGCTCGTCGTCGACGCCGAGGTCGAGGGGCCGGTCGCGTTCCCGCCGCTCTCCGGCGTGCCCGAGGGGGCCGACCTCCAGCGCCTCTCGGTGATGATGTGCGATCCCTCGCGCCCCGCCACCGTGGTTCCCGGCCGTCGCGATCACCGGCGGTGGGAGTTCATGCTGCTTCCCGGTGAAGACGATGTCGCGATGTCGGCACCGGATAAGGTGGCCGAACTCGTCGGTGCGTGGATGGCCGATGTGCCGCACAGGATCGTGCGCGCCGCGACTTATCGTTTCCACGGCCTCGTCGCGCACCAGTGGCAGGTCGGGAACGTGTTCCTGGCCGGCGATGCCGCGCACCAGACGCCGCCATTCTTCGGGCAGGGCATGTGCCATGGCCTGCGCGATGTCGCCAATCTGGCGTGGAAGATGGACGCAGTGGCCAACCACGGCGCCGACGCTGCGGTGCTCGACAGCTACCAGCCCGAGCGCGACCCGCATGTCCGCGCGGTGATCGGTGCCGCCGTTGCCGCCGGGCGCTACATCTGCGAACTCGATCCCGCCGAGGCCGCCGCGCGCGATGCCCGCATCCGCGAGGAAGCGCGGCAGAAGTCCGGCGAGACCGCGCATGACCTGATCCCGGCGATTGCCGAGGGCGTGGTCCTGCCCGGCACGACCGGCGCGGGTGCGCGCTTCGTGCAGCCGGTGCTCACCGATGGCCGCAAGCTCGACGACCTGACCGGCGGCGACTGGCGCCTGTTCGTCCGAGACGATGCGGTGCCGGGCCAAGCCGAGGGCGTGACCCGCATCGCCGCCAGCACCCTGCCGGACAATGGCGCGGTGACGGCATGGCTGGATGACCACGGCGTCGATGCCGTGCTGATCCGCCCCGACCATTACGTCTTCGGAACCGCCAGCCACAGCGCCGAAGACCTGCTTGCCGCCCGCGCGGCGCAGCTTTTCAGCCATCAGGAGCTTGCCGCATGATTCTCACGCTGGCTCAGGCCCAGACCATCGTCACTGCCACGCTTGCCGAAGCGCGCGCGCGGGGTGCCAAGCAATTGGCGGTGATCGTGCTCGACGCCGGCGCCCACCCGGTCGCTTTCGCGCGCGAGGACGGGGCGAGCCTCTTCCGTTTCGACATTGCCAAGGCCAAGGCCGAAGGCGCCGTGGGCATGGATGCGGATACCGCCGTCCTGGCCGAGCGGGCCAAAGGCAATCCGGTGTTCTTTCAAAGCGTCACCGCTGCCGTCGGCGGCCGCATCGCGTTCTCCCCGGGTGGGGTGGTGATCCGCGATGTCGCCGGCACTTTGATCGGCGCCGTCGGCGTCAGCGGTGACACCGGCGAGTGTGATGCCGACTGCGCCCGCGCCGGCATCCGCGCGGCGGGGCTCTCTCAGGAGACAGAAGCATGAAACTGCGCAGCATCGAACTGGCGCTGCCCGATCCGGCTGCCGCCGCCGCATTCATGACCGAAATCTGGGGCATGGCCGCCGCTGAACCCAAAGGCGATACGCATTACCTGCGCGGCTCCGGCCCGTTTCCCTACCTCGTCGCTTTCGAGAAGTCGGAGGACGAATTCGTCCGCTCCACCACGTTCGTCTGCACCGCCGAGGAACTGGAAGCCCTGAAAGCCCGCGTCGCTGCCGCCGGATGGACGGCGAGCCCGACCACGAGCGACGATCTTGGCGGCGGGCAGGGCGTGCTGGTGGAACTGCCCGAAGGCACGATCCTGCGCTTCCTCGTCGATGCCACCGAAGTTGCACCGATCGCCGGGCGCGATCTGCCGGTGAAGCTCACTCACGTCGTTTTCAACGCCGCCGACGCCGAGGCCTGCGGCCATGCGGTGGAGGACGTGCTGGGTTTCCGCGTGTCGGATCGCACCAAGGGCATGGTCTTCGTGCGCTGCAATGACAGCCACCACTCCACCGCCTTTGCCCGCGCCGGCTTCGCCTCGCTCAACCATGTCGCCTTCGAGATGGAGGATATGGACGCGGTGATGCGCGGCATCGGCCGCTTGCGCGATCATGCGCTGGTGCCCGCCTGGGGGCCCGGCCGCCACGGCCCCGGCGCCAATGTCTACGCCTACTTCATCGCCCCGTTCGGCCCGGTGATCGAATTCTCGACCGCCGTGGAGAAAGTGCCGGAGGACTACAAGGTCGGCGCGCCGGACGACTGGACCTGGCCCGCGGGTCGCATCGACCAGTGGGGCATGTCCGACAAGGATTTCGATGGCCTTCGCCGCGCCGAGGAACGCTTCCGCTTCCGCCGCGACTGGGAAGCCGCACCGCTCTGACCATTTGACCGCTCCCGCTGAAATCGCGGGGGCAGGGGAGACTACGCATGAACCGTTACATCAGCTTCGAACGTCCCGATGGCAGCAAGAGCTTCGGCCGCCTCGAAGGGGACAAGGTGATCGATCTCGGCGCATCCGGCGCGGACGCATGGCTGAAGGACGTGCTGGCGGGGGACCTTGCCGCACTGCCCGCGACGGGCGCGTTCGCCGCGGATGCCGTGAGCCTGTTGCCGGTCGTGCCGAACCCCGAAAAGATCCTCTGCGTCGGCCTCAACTACGCCAGCCACGTGGCCGAAACCGGCCGCGAGCAGAAGGAACACCCGGCGATCTTCACCCGCTGGGCCGACAGCCTAATCGCCGATGGCGAGCCCATGGTCCGCCCGCCCGAGAGCGAACGCTTCGACTACGAGGGCGAACTGGCGGTCGTGATCGGCAAGGGCGGCCGCCGCATCGCGCCCGAGAACGCATGGGAGCACGTTGCCGGTTTTGCGCCGTTCAACGATGGCTCGATCCGCGACTGGCAGCGCCACAACATCCAGTTCACGCCGGGCAAGACCTGGCCCGGCACCGGCGGCTTCGGCCCTTCGATGGTGGCCGCTTCGGACGTGGAAGACCTCGCCTCGCAGCGCGTGCAGACCCGCGTGAACGGCGAACTGGTGCAGGACCAGCCGGTGTCCGACATGATCTGGGATATCCCCACGGTCATCGCCTATTGCTCGACTTTCACCGACCTCAAGCCCGGCGACGTGATCGCCACCGGCACCCCGGGCGGCGTCGGCGACAAGCGCAAGCCCCCGCTCTACCTCAAGGCCGGCGACACGGTCGAAGTGTCCGTGGGCGTGATCGGCACCCTTTCCAACCCCGTCATCGACGAGACCTGACGGGTCGCATCCATAAAATCGGCCATAAAAACCGGCTATAAACAATCAGTTTGGGGAGAGACCAATATGAACACCATCAGCAAGTTCAGCCTGCTTTCCGGCATCGCCCTGGGCGCCGTCAGCGTTTCCGCCCAGGCCCAGGAGGCCCCTCAAGCCGCCGCGCCTCAGGCAGCCGAGGCCCCGCAGGTTTCCGGCACCGACATCATCGTCACCGCCTCCCGCCGCGCCGAGCGTCTCCAGGACGTGCCGATCGCGGTCTCCGCCATCTCCGGCGCCCAGCTCACCGAGAGCGGTTTCCAGAAGCTGACCGATATCCAGTATCAGTTCTCCGGCGTGCAGTTCGGATCCTCGCCCAACGATTCCGGCTTCCGCCTGCGCGGCGTAGGCTCGGCCGGCGGCTTCTCCAGCTCGTCCGAGCAGAACGTCGGCACCGTGGTCGACAACGTCGTCATTCCCTTCGGCAACCCGATCAACAGCCTTGGCGACCTGGAGCGCGTCGAAGTGCTGAAGGGGCCGCAAGGCACCCAGTTCGGCAAGAACGCCTCGTCCGGCGTCATCAACATCACGACCAAGAAGCCCGATCCCTCGCATTTCTTCGGCAAGGCCTTCCTGAGCTATGCCCAGCTGAACGAAGTCAACGCCAATGCCAGCGCCAACGTGCCGGTCTCCCAGAATTCGGCGCTTGCCGTGTTCGGCTTCTACCGCCGCAACGACGGCTTCCTCAAGAACGTCTACCGGGACGAGACCTGGGGCGGCGAGGAGAGCTACGGCGGCCGCGCCAAGTTCCTCTATGAGCCCACGGACGATTTCTCGATCTACCTGATCGGCGACTATTCGAAGATCAGCCGCAAGGGCCCGGGCCAGCTCTGGACGCTTAATCGCCTGCCCAGCTTCGCCAATCCGCTGATGGCCGCGCGCTTCGGTAACCTCACCGCGCTCGGCGTGACGGCAGGCTTCGACAACACCAAGTCGGTGGAGGACTACGCCGGGTACAGCTCGGAGCAGAACTTCGGCGGGTCGATGGAGATCAACTACGCGCTCGGCGATTACAACCTGACCTCGATCACCGCCTATCGCCGCCTCGACGAAGGCCCGCAGGTCTTCTCGATCGACGGTTCGAGCGTTCCCGTCTTCACCGCGCAGCAGACCGGCACGGACCAGTCGTTCCTCTCGCAGGAACTGCGCATCAGTTCGCCGAGCGGCAGCCAACTCGAATTCACCTCGGGCGTCTATGCCTCGCGGCGCAAGGTGGGCGACGACAACGACTTCAACCGTGCCCAGCTTCGTCCCGCCAACCCGTTCCAGAGCTTCATCGTCAACATCTCCGGCGGGCAGGGCAACACCCAGACGCGCTCGGATTCGCTGGCCGGCTTCTTCGACGGCAAGTTCCACGTCTCCGACCAGTTCAGCCTGATCGGCGGTCTGCGCTATCAGTACGACTGGGTGAAGGCGTCCTACTTCTCGATCATCGATCCCAACTTCGCGCCGGCTACGCCTGCTGCCGACGGTTCCGGCTTCGTGACGCCCTATACGCCCACTTCGCTCCAGACCGGCAGCACCAAGAAGGGTTCGTGGTCGGGCCGTGGCGGTGCCGAGTTCAAGATTACCCCGSATGTCATGCTGTTCGGCACCATCGCGCGTGGTTACCTCGGCCCGACGGTGACCTTCACCGGCCTGACCGGCACGCGCACCAACGTGAAGCCGCAGACCGTCCGCGACATCACCGTGGGCATCAAGTCGCAGCTGTTCGACCGCGCGGTGACCTTCAACGCCAACCTGTTCTACGACAAGTACAAGAACCTCCAGACCTCGGTGTTCAACGGCGTGGAATTCGTTACCGAGAACGCCGGTGGCTTCACCGCCAAGGGCTTCGAGATCGACGCCTCCTGGCGCGTCACCCCGGTGCTCTCGTTCAGCGGCGGCTTCACGTATTCGGACACCAAGTTCACCGACTACGTGACCGCCTGCCCCGAGGACGTGAAGGCCGGATATTCCTGCTTCCTGGCAGCCGACGGCGTGACCAGCCTGGTCCAGGCCAAAGGCGAGCCGCTGTCGGGCGCGCCGAAGTACAGCGCCACGCTGGGCGCGGACGTGAAGCTGCCGATCAACGACAGCCTCCAGTTCGATACCTCGGCCAATATCTACTATCGCAGCCGCGTGCAGTACGCGGTGGCCAATGCCTATGCCTATCAGGACGGCTACGGCACGATCGGCCTGAGCATGGGGATCGGCCATCCGGACGGCAACTGGCGGGTCGGCGCCTTCGTGCGCAACCTGCTCGACCAACGCTTCCACGCCTCGGTCATCCACCTGCCGTTCGCGGACTCGGGGGCTTACGTGAACTGGCTCACCCGCGAAGGCCGTCGCACGATCGGCGTCCAGGCCGAAACGAAGTTCTGATCGTATCCGGCCGGGGTCCGCAAGGGCCCCGGCCCAATTCATCGAGGCGCCCTCAAGAGGCGGCCAACAGAGGGGTGATGATGCAGGTTCAACGCGCAATGACGTCGCTGGCGCTTACGGTAGCGGCGATGTCCGCCGTTCCCGCGCTGGCGGCCACGACCTGCCCGGCGCTGCGCTGGACGACGCTGGGAACGGCCGGCGGTCCGGTGCCTACGGCCGAACGTTCCGAACCGGCCAACCTGCTTACCATCGGCGAGCGCCGGATGCTCGTCGACACGGGCGACGGCACCGTGGACCAACTTGCCCGGATCGGGCTCGACCTTGGCGCCATCGACACGGTATTCATCAGTCACAATCATCTCGACCATACCGGCGGTCTCGCCGCCGTGATCGGCCTGCGCTGGATGAACCAGTTTCCCGGCGTCCTGACCGTCTACGGCCCGGCGGGTACGCGGGCGGTGGTGGAAGGCATCGTCGCCTCGCTGGCGACACCGGGCAGCATCGGCTTCGGTCTCGGCACACCGCCGCCGCGCCCGGCGGACTCGGTACGCGTGATCGAACTGGCGGGTGGTCAGGCACTCGACCTTGGGCAGGGCGTGAGCGTGAAGACCGCCGCCAACAGTCACTTCGACCTTGACGGCAAGCCGGATGCGGCCAACGTCTCGCTCAGCTACCGTTTCGCGCTGGGCACCCGCAGCATTACCTATACCGGCGACACCGGCCCAAGCGCTGCCGTTACTGCGCTGGCCAAGGGCAGCGACATGTTCGTGACCGAGATCATCGCCCTCGACGCTCTGCTTGGTGAAATCCGCCAGCGCCGCAAGGATGCTTCGCCCGAGATGCTGGCCGGCATGGAGCGCCACCTTTCCACCCATCATCTCAAGCCTGAAGCGATCGGCGAGATCGCCGCCGACGCAAGTGTGGGCAGGGTGGTGCTGACTCACTTCGCGGTCCCGCCGGGGCCATTGCCGCAGTTCGAACCCGCCATCCGCTCCAGAATCGCCGCGCGCTATGCCGGGCCGGTCGATCTCGCGCGCGATCTCCAGAGCTTCGATCTCGGATGCCGGCCATGAACATCGCCGCCCGGCTGCGGCGTGAGCAAGTGACCAGCGGCGCGATCAATCTGGTGCTGAGCGCGGCGTTCTTCTTCGGCGTTTTCGGCTTTGCGAACCGCCCGCTGCATTTCGCCGCGCCCAACAATTTCGCGCTGGATTTCCTCCCGCAGGCCGCGGCCATCGCCCTGATGTCCTCTTTGGTGCCGCTGCTGGTGGTTTCGGCCAGTCTTCGCAAAACCGGAGTGCGCACGGGTAGCCGCGGCTTCATCGCGCGGACCGTTCTCACCGTCGTGCTGGCGGGCCTGGCGAGCGCTGCGGTTCTCGCCGCGATCGGTCTTTTCGGGCCGTGGCGCGAGATCGGCTGGTCGGTCGCGCTCGTGCTCAAGCTGGTCTATGGAACCGGGCTGGGCGTGGCCGGAACGACTTACGCGCTGACCCGCCTGTTCGCGCATCGAGGGAGTGAAGTGGCATGACCGCTCGTGAAACGGGACGCGCCATCGCCGCGATGGGTACGAAGCTGGGTCCCGATGTCGTTGCGGCGTGCCGGGGTCTGTTCCAGGCCGAGCAGCAGGTGCTCGCCGCCGAGATCGCGCCGGTCGCGCTCGACTGCGCCTATGGTCCTGATCCCCGCAACCGCCTCGACCTCTATGGCCAGGGAGGCGATCCTCGTCCGGTGGTGCTGTTCGTTCATGGCGGGGGCTTCCTCGTTGGCGATAAAGGTGGACAAGCGGGCGGCGGCGAAAGCGGTTGGACCAATGCCCATGTCGGGCGCTGGGCGGCCGCGAACGGGCTGATCGGCGCGGTGATGAACTACCGCCTCGCGCCTGCGCACATGTGGCCTTCGGGCGCGGAGGACGTGAGCCTCGCGGTCGAGTGGCTGCGCGCGAACGTGGCCGGGCATGGCGGCGATCCGGACCGGATCTTCCTGCTCGGCACGTCGGCGGGCGCGGTCCATGTCTCGGCCTTTCTGAAAGCGCGCGAGGATCACGGCAAGCTGGTGCGCGGGGCCGCGCTGCTGTCGGGGCTTTATGGATTCACACCGCTGGATGAGCGCGACATGCTCTATTACGGCCCGCAGGATTGCTACGACTTGCGCATGCCGATGGGCGCGGTGATGGCGACCAGCCTGCCGCTCATGGTCGCCTGCGCCGAGTTCGACCCGCCGCGCTTCCAGGCCGAATGGGCCAGCCTCCTGCAAGCCCGCCTCGGCCGCCACGGCCATCTGCCGCGCGCGCACTACGCCTCCGGGCACAACCACTATTCGATGGCCATGCATCTCGGCACGTCCGACCGCCGGCTGTCCGACGAACTGCTTTCCTTCTTCGCCGACCATTCCTGAGGGGCATCCGATGACCAAGATTGCGAATCTCGACCGCCGAAGCCTGCTCGCCGCTGGAGCACTTGCCGCCGCCGCGCCGGTCATGGCACGCGCCGCCGCGAAGCGTCCAGACCCGGCCTTCCCCAAGGGCTTCCTCTGGGGCGCGGCCACCGCGCCGCACCAGATCGAAGGCAACAATGTCGCGTCCGACCTCTGGTTCGTCGAAAACCAGAAGCCGACCATCTTCGCGGAGCCTTCGGGCGACGCCGTGAACAGCCTGGAACTCTGGGCGACCGATCTGGATATCGTGAAGTCGCTGGGCCTCACCTCCTACCGCTTCGGCGTGGAATGGGCGCGGATCGAACCGGAGAAGGGCCTGTTCTCGCAGGCCATGCTCGATCACTACAAGCGGATCGTCGAAGGCTGCCACGCCCGCGGCCTGGCCCCGCTGGTGACTTTCAACCACTTCACCGCGCCGCGCTGGTTCAGCGCGCAGGGCGGCTGGAGCAATCCGGAATCCGCCCAGCTCTTCGGCCGCTACTGCGACAAGGTGGCTCGCGCGATCGGTGCCGACATCGCCATGGCCATGACGCTGAACGAGCCGAACATCCTGCTCATCCTCAAGAATATCCTGCCCCCGCCGGTATGGGACATGCAGCGCCAGACTCTGGAGGCCGCCACCAAGCGGCTCGGCGTCGAGCGTTTCCTCTGCGCCAATGTCGCCGGGCGCGAGGACGTGGACGTCATCGTCCGGGGCCAGATGGCCGGGCACAAGGCCGCCCGCGCCGCGATCAAGGCCGTGCGCGGCGATCTGCCGGTGGGCTTCACGCTCTCGGTGCTGGACGACCAGGCTTCCGGCAAGAACTCGATGCGCGACAAGGTCCGCGCCGAGCTTTACGGCGACTGGCTGGAGATCGCCAAGGGCGACGACTTCATCGGCGTGCAGAACTACGAACGCGCGGTCTGGAACGACAAGGGCCGCCTGCCCGCGCCGGATAGCGCCGATCGCAACTGGTCCGGCACCGAAGTCTGGGCGCCGTCGCTGGCGGGCGCGGTGCGCTATGTCCACGCCGCGACCAAGGTCCCGGTGCTGGTCTCCGAACACGGCGTCGGCACCGAGGACGATACGCTGCGCGCGCGCTTCATTCCAGCGGCGCTCGAAGGGCTGAAGCAGGCGATGGACGACGGCGTGCCGGTGCTTGGCTACATGCACTGGTCGCTGCTGGACAATTACGAGTGGATCTTCGGCTACAAGCCGCGCTTCGGCCTGTGCAGCGTGGATCGCACCACGTTCGCCCGCACGCCCAAGCCGAGCGCTGCGGTGCTGGGCGGGATTGCGAAGCGGAATTCACTTTGAACGCCTGCACTTCGTAATTGGGAGCGCAGCGAAGCAATCCAGGGCGGCTCGGCGCGGCTCTGGATTGCCGCGTCGGCTTCGCCTCCTCGCAATGACGAGGAACATGGCATGCTGCCTTATCGGGCTGGCGTGCCATTTCCGTCAGGAGACCATCGAACGCGGCGCCGCCCGCAACGGTAAGCCGCGCACCAAGCCCGCCAAATTCCAAGGGCTTGGGGGATCATCCCCCAGAACTTCTTTCTAGGCTATAATCACCTTAACCCCGAGATCCCGCAGCCGATCCGCCATGTCCTGCGGAATCCCTTCATCGGTGACGATGGTATCCACTTCGTCCAACCCGCAGACGATCGCGCCCGACGAGGAGCGGAACTTCGAGCTGTCGACGAGGAGCACGACTTCCTCCGCACGGTCCATGAACCGGCGCTCGGCGGCGACCAGGATCACGTCCTGCTGCATCACCCCTTGCGGGCCTACCGCTGCCGCGCCCATGAACAGCTTGGGCGCGTGGAAGCGCGGCATCGAGTCTTCGCCCGCCGGGGCCAGGACGATGTTCTGCTCGCGAAACACCGTACCCGAGGGCAGCAGCACGCGCGTTCCCGTCTGGGGGAGCAGGGCGTGGACGATGTGCAGCGAGTTGGTGAGCACCTGCATGTCCAGCCCGTCAAGATAGGGGCACATCTGGAGCGTGGTCGTGCCCCCGTCTATCATGATCCCCTCGCTCGGCCGGCAGAGCCTGGCCGCGGCGCGGCCGATGGCCTGCTTGGCGGGCAGGTGCTGGGTGATGGACTGCTCGAAAGGCGTGCCCGCCAGACCCAGGGGGTTTTCCGGCTTGTCGTCTTCCGGCAGCTTGGCACCGCCGTGGACGCGCTGGATGCGGCCGGATTCCTCCAGCCGCGTCAGGTCGCGCCGGATCGTTGCGGGCGAGGCGTCGAGCTGGGCTTCGAGAGCGCGATAGCTCACGAAGCCCGTGTCGGCGACGGCCTCCAGTATCAGGCGTTCGCGTTCCTCGGCGTGCATGCGACTTGTGCTTCCTTCTGGGGAGCCAGGCCGGGATTGGCCTGTTCCGCTTCGAGCTGTTCCAGCGACTTGCCTTCGTTGCGGGGCGCCCAGAGTGCGCCGATGATCCCGCTGATGACAAGGAAGCCGGTAAGAATCCAGGCCAGGTTCGTAAAGCCCGTGGCATTGAGCATGGGCACGAAGAAGCTGAACACGCCCAGCGAGATACGCACGATGGCGAAGCAGACGCCCTGCGCGGTGGAGCGCAGCATCGTCGGGAACATCTCCGAGCTCCAGAGCTGGAAGAAGCTCTGCGCGCCGAAGCCGCCGCCGAACTGGAGCAGGAACACATAGAGCAGGGCGACCGGGATCGTCAGCGGCAGGATGGCCAGGAGCATCATGCCCGCGATCTGGATCACGGCCGAGATGATGAACAGCGTGCGCTGGTTCACCTTGTCCGACAGGCGCATGAACACGAACGTGACCGAGATCATGGCGACGAAGAACGAGACCGCCTGGATGGCGACGCTCTGCGCCTGGGTGGCCGCGCCCATGGTGCGCAGGATGTAGGGGAAGAAGAAGCCGTTGGTGCCGGCCCAGAGGTTCCAGAACCCGTACATGCCCACGAGGCCGAGGATCGAAGTGAGATACTTGCCCTTGAACAGCGAGGAGAAGGGCTGGCGCTTCACGTCCGATTTCTGCGCCTCCACCCAGCGCTCCGATTCCTTCATCTTCGAGCGCAGCAGGGTGAGGCCCAGCGCGATCACCACGAGATGGGCGAAGACGATCCGCGCGCCCAGCACGCCGAGCGAGGTGAGCGCCAGGCTCATCAGCAGGACCACGACCGGGCCGAGATACCACAGCGCCTGCGCCACGCCGGAATGCTTGCCGCGCTTGTTGTCCGGCGCCTGCTCCGCGATCAGCGACCAGCTGGCGGGAATGTCCGCGCCCACGGCCAGGCCGACGATCAGGAAGCCGACGACGATCATCCACGGCGCCACCGCGAAGACCAGCATCGACATGCCGAGCGCGTAGATCAGCATGTCCCACTGGTAGATCTTCTTGCGGCCCAGCTTGTCGCAGAGCCAGCCGCCGATCAGCGCGCCCACGCCCGCGCCGATGGCGTTGGGACCGAAGGCGGCGATCAGGCCGACGAAGTCGTTGGAGAGGTGATAGCTCTCCTGCCACAGCGCGAGCGCGGCGGAGCCGGCGACGATCGAGCCGGCGTCGATATAGTTGGCAAGGCCGGCGAGTATGGTGTTGCGCCAGTTGTCCTCTTGCTCTGCGGTTTCCGTCATTGTCAGGTCCCTCCCGCCAGGATCGTTCTGTCGATCTCTGCGATTTTCGTCGTGCCGGTGAGCGCCATGGCGACGCGCATCTCGGCCTCGATCAATTTGAGCATCTTGGTGACGCCGGCTTCGCCGCCTGCGGCAAGCGCCCAGGCCCAGGCACGGCCGAGCAGCACGCCCTTGGCGCCGAGCGCGAGCATGCGCACCACGTCGAGGCCGGAGCGGATGCCGCCGTCGGCCAGAACGGTCATGCGGTCTCCCACGGCGTCGGCGATGGGCGGCAGGGCGCGGGCGCTGGACAGCACGCCGTCGAGCTGGCGCCCGCCGTGGTTGGACACGACCAGGCCGTCCGCGCCGAGCGCGGCGGCTTCCTTCGCGTCCTCAGGGTCGAGAATGCCCTTGATGACCAGCGGCCCCTTCCATTCCGAGCGGATGAAATCGAGATCGCGCCAGTTGATCGAGGGGTCGAAGTTGTTCCGCATCCAGGCGAAGAAGTCCTCGATGCCGGTCCGTCCCTGAAGCACCGGAGCGACATTGCCGAGCGTGTGCGGGCGGCCGTGGATGCCGACGTCCCAGGCCCATGCGGGCCGCGCGGCCGCCTGCGCGAAGCGCCAGGCCGCGCCTTTCAGGCCGCCGGTTCCGGCAAGGCCGGTGTGATAGTCGCGGTAGCGGCTGCCGGGCACCGGCATGTCGACGGTGAAGACCAGCGTGGAACAGCCCGCTTCGACTGCTTTGGCCAGCAGGTCCTTCATGAAGGCGCGGTCGCGGATCATGTAGAGCTGGAACCAGAAGGGCTTGGCCGCCGCCGATGCCACTTCGCCGATGGTGCAGGCGCCCACGGTGGAAAGCGTGAAGGGAATGCCCGCCTTATCCGCCGCGCGCACCGCCTGACACTCGCCGCGCCGGGCGTTGAGGCCGGCAAGGCCGATCGGCGCGAGCGCGACCGGCAGGGCCAGCTTCTGGCCGAACAGCTCGGTCGAGAGGTCGAGCTGCGACACGTCGCGCAGCACCCGCTGGCGCAGGGCGAGGTCGGCGAGGTCGGAGACGTTCCGCCGCAAGGTGGCTTCGGCATAGGAGCCGCCGTCGATATATTCGAACAGGAAGCGCGGCAGGCGGCGGCGGGCGACCTCGCGGAAATCGGGGATCGAGGCGGTGATCATCAGGCAAGTTCCCGCATATGCGCGCGCCATTTCGCGCGGTAGGCGGCAAGATCGCCTTCGAGCGGTGCGACCCGGCGCAGTCCGCCTTGCGCCTTCAGCAGCGGATTGATGAGCCGCAGCGCGCCGAACGACACGTCGTTATGAGCGTTGGCCACATAGACTTCGGTGTCGGGGCGCAGTGCCGCCAGCGCGCGCACGAAGACTTCGGCATCGGCGAAGCGGCCCTCGATCAGCAGCCGCTCCTTCGAGCCGATCAGGTCGAGCGAAGTATCCGCCACCATTGCGGCATAGAGGCAGATCGCGGCGCGGCGGGCGTACCAGGTTCCCGCCCATTCCTCGGGCTTGTCGACCCATTCGGCGGTGCCGTGAGGGAAGGGGCCGAAGCCCGGCGCCAGAGTGGGCATCATCATCGTGCCGCGCGCGAGCAGGCCGGGCACGGCCTCCATGAGCCGGGGCTGGTCGGGGCGGATGTCGACGCGGCGGGTGTCGATCTGGATGATCGATTCGATCTCGCGCCCGCCCATGAAGCGCGCGGAAGGTACCGGCCAGCCATAGGCGTCGACATTGACCAGGGTATCGCGCGCCTCGGGCAGCGCGGCGATCGAGAACGTCTCGGCGGCGAGGCGCATGGCGATGAACCAGGTGCCGGTGGAGAGAATCGTGGCTTCCTGCCGCGCAATCTCGGCGAAACCGCGGGCGGCGAGCAGGGCGGCGTTCGAATCGTGCAGGCCCGCGAGCACTTGCGCCGTGGCGGGCAGGCCGGTTTCGGCGGCGATATCGGCGCGAAGAGTGCCCACCACGTCGCTCGCCTTGACGACCGGCGCGAAGCGCTCGGCCCAGCCGAACCGTTCGGACATGGGCGAGAACCGGGCATCGGCGGGGCACCAGAGGTCGGTGTGGCAGCCCAGGCTGGTCACTTCGCTGGCGGTGCGGCCGGTGAGGAACCAGGCCCAGTACTGCGCCCAGGGCACCAGCGTGGCGCGGGCCATTTCCTCGGGGAACCGGCGCGACATCCAGTAGACCTGGGTGCCCAGATTGAGACCGTCCGGCAGGGCGGGCGAGCCGGTGAGAGTGAACGCGTCACGCTCGCGGCGGTAGTCCGCCATCACGTCTTCGGGGATGGCCTGTTCGTAGTCGAGCGGGGGGAACAGCAGGCCCCCATTACCATCGGCGCCGTCCAGCGCCGCGAAGCCTGCGCCGTGCGCCACGGGAATGATCGCTTCCACCGGATGGCCCGACCAGCCGCGCAGCGTGGCGCGCAGCCATTGGCCGATACCCTCGACATCGAGAACGCGCAGACCGTCCTGCTCGCAGGCGGCGTTGGGGCGCACCTGACGGTCGAGCATGCGGCCGCCCCGCGTCCACAGCGTCAGCTTGCTGAGGGTCTTGCCGATATCGACGACGATGAATGTACCCGTACCCGTCATGGCTCTCCAACCATCCTCAATCCCGAATGCGTTCTGACCAATTATGATTGACTTTGGTGATCGAACGTGATCGTTTTGTAGCGAAACAGATTGCTCATGCAAGCACGAATTGGTAGAGGATGACTATGGATACCATGACCGCTTCCCGCCCGGCTGCGATGCCGCCCGCGATACCTTTTGCCGTTCCGACCAGCCGCTGGGACGACTCGGTCGCGGCGACGCTTTCGCCCGAGCAATTGCTGCTCTACCGCTCCAACTTGCTCGGTTCCGACCTTACCGTCACCAACTTCGGCGGCGGCAATACTTCGGCCAAGCTGACCGAAATCGATCCGCTGACCGGCGGCGAGGTGGAAGTGCTGTGGGTCAAGGGATCGGGCGGCGACATCGGTTCGATGAAGCTCGACGGTTTCGCCACGCTCTACCAGGAAAAGCTGCTCGGCCTCGAAGCGCACTATGCCGGGCCTGAAGACGACGACAAGATGGTCGGCTACCTGCCGCACTGCACGTTCAACCTCAATGGCCGCGCCGCCTCGATCGACACGCCGCTGCACTCGCTGCTGCCTTTCGCCCATGTCGACCACGTCCACCCCGATGCGATCATCGCGCTGGCCGCCAGCTCGGGCGGCGAGGCGGCCACCCAGGCGATCTGGGGCGGCAAGATCGGCTGGCTGGGCTGGAAGCGTCCGGGCTACACGCTGGGCGTGCAGCTTCGTGACTACGTGGCCGCCAATCCGGGCGTGGAGGGTGTCATGCTCGCCGGCCACGGCATCATCTGCTGGGCCGACAGCGCCAAGTCCTGTTACGAGCACACCGTCGAACTGATCGCCGATGCCGCGAAGTACCTCAATGCCAAGCTCGGCGAAAAGCCGGCCTTCGGCGGCAGCGCCTACGGCACTTCCGAAGACCGCGCCGCCATTGCCGCCGATCTCATGCCGCGCCTGCGCGGACTGATGACCGGGGCACGCCGCAAGGTGGGCCATTTCTCGGACGATGCCGAGGCGCTGGAATTCGTGAACTCGGTGGAGTTCGAACGTCTCGCCGGGCTGGGCACTTCGTGCCCCGATCACTTCCTGCGCACCAAGATCGCTCCCCTGACCCTCGACCCTTCGCGTCTTCAGGACCAGGACTATCTGGCTCAGAAGATTGCCGATTATCGCGACATGTATGCGGCTTATTACGAGCGCTGCAAGCGTGGGAACTCGCCTGCGATGCGCGATGCCAACCCGGTGGTCGTGCTGGTGCCGGGCGTGGGCCGCATGACTTTCGCCACGGACAAGACCACCGCCCGCCTCGCCGGGGAATTCTACGGCAACGCCATCAACGTGATGCGCGGCGCCGAAGCCATCGGCGACTATATCGCGCTGGACGAGCAGGAAGCGTTCGACATCGAATACYGGCTGCTTGAGGAAGCCAAGCTGCAGCGCATGCCCGCGCCCAAGCCGCTGGTCGGCCGCGTGGCGCTCGTCACCGGCGGTGCGGGCGGCATCGGTGCCGCCACCGCCGCGCGCCTGATGGCGGACGGCGCCTGCGTGCTGCTGGCCGACCGCGACGCCAATGCGGTGGAAGAAGTGCGCGCCGGTTTCGCCAAGCAGTTCGGCAAGGACGTGGTCCGCGCCGCCGTCTGCGACGTGACTGACGAAGCGCAAGTCTCCGACGCCTTCGCCGTCGCCGCGCGCGAATTCGGCGGGCTCGACATTCTCGTCGCCAATGCCGGCATCGCTTCCTCGGCCCCGATCGAGGAAACCACGATCGAATTGTGGAACCGCAACTATGACGTGCTGGCGCAGGGCTACTTCCTCACCAGCCGCGCCGCCTGGCCGCTGCTGAAGGGCATGAAGGAGCAGGGCGGTACCTCGGTCGTGTTCATCGGCTCGAAGAACGGCGTGGCGGCGGCCACCAATGCCTCGGCTTATGCTTCGGCCAAGGCGGCGGCGAACCACCTTGCGCGCTGTCTGGCGCTGGAAGGCGCGCCGCACGGCATCCGCGTCAACGTCGTCAACCCCGATGCCGTCATCAAGGGCAGCAAGATCTGGGACGGCGACTGGCGCAAGGAACGCGCGGGCGCTCACGGCATCGACACCGGCAAGGAACTGGAAGAGCACTATCGCAACCGCTCGATGCTGAAGCGCGACGTGCTGCCTTCGGACATTGCCGAAGCCGTCTATTTCCTCGCGGGAGACCAGTCGGCGAAATCGACCGGCAACATGATCAATGTCGATGCGGGTAACGCGCAGGCGTTCACGCGCTAAGAGATATGTATCGGGGGAAGGCGCGAACCGGCGCGTTCCCCCGCACGGGCTAGAGGATAGAAGAATGAGCAGACTGCCGATTTCGGATGAACTGATCGCCGAAGCCAATGCCCGCGCGGCGGACGCGCTGGAGGATGAATATGCCTCGCTCGGCCGCAAGCTGGAGCGTTCGGGCATCGCCATCGACGCGATCAAGGACAAGGTCGCCGCCTTCTCGGTCGCCGTCCCTTCGTGGGGCGCGGGCCGGGGCGGCACTCGCTTCGCCAAGTTCCCCATCGCGGGCGAACCGACCAACATTCACGAGAAGCTGGAAGACTGCGCCGTCATCAACCAGCTTTCGCGCCTCACCCCGCGCGTCTCGCCGCACTTCCCCTGGGACAAGGTGAGCGATTACAAGGCCCTGCGCGAAGAAGCGGCCAGCCTCGGCCTCGGTTTCGATGCGGTGAACTCCAACACCTTCCAGGACCAGAAGGACCAGGCCCACTCTTACGCCACCGGTTCGCTTTCCTCGACCATCGAGGCGACCCGCCAGCAGGCCGTCGAGCACAATATCGAATGCATCGAGATCGGCCGTCAGCTCGGCTCCACCGACCTGACCGTCTGGGTGGGTGACGGCACCAACTTCCCCGGCCAGCAGGACCTCGGCCGCAGCCTCGACCGCTATCTGGACGCGGCCGCTGAGGTCTATGCCGCTCTGCCGGACGACTGGCGCATGCTGCTCGAACACAAGATGTTCGAACCGGCGTTCTACTCCACCGTCATCAGCGACTGGGGTTCCTCGATCCTTGCCGCGCAGGAACTCGGCCCCAAGGCCAAGTGCCTGGTCGACCTGGGCCATCACGCGCCCAACGTGAACATCGAGCAGATCGTGGCCCGCCTCCACCGCTTCGGCAAGCTGGGCGGTTTCCACTTCAACGACAGCAAGTACGGCGACGACGACCTCGACTCGGGCTCGATCAACCCGCACCAGCTGTTCCTGGTGTTCAACGAACTGGTCGAGGCCGAACTGGCCCCGCGTGACGGTTTCAAGCCCAGCTACATGATCGACCAGTCGCACAACGTGACCGACCCGATCGAATCGATGCTGTCCTCCGCCGAAGCCATCGGTTCGTGCTACGCCAAGGCGCTGCTCGTGGACCGCGAGGCGCTGCATCTCTCGCAGGAAGCCAACGACACGATGATGGCCTTCCAGGCACTGCGCCGGGCCTACAATGTCGATGTCAGCCCGATCCTGGCCAAGGCGCGCGTGGAAGCGGGCGGTGCGGCGGATGTGCTGGGCGCCTACCGCGAAAGCCGCTGGCGCGACCGCAAGGCGCAGGAACGCAAGGCCGTGGGCCTGGGCGCCGGGATCGTCTGAGACTTCACACTACCTGAAAATACCGCCGGGACAGGGGCAGCAAGCCTCCCCGGAAACCTCTCCTCGCCGGGACATCACGTCCCGGCGGCGAGGGCAAAAACAAAACTAAAACAATCACAACGATAAATCCGACAACCATCTGGATCCGGGAGGGACTATGCCGATCCATTCACTTCGTACCGTGCTGTGCTCCGCAACTGCACTGGCCGCGACGCTTGTCGCCGTGCCGGCCCTTGCGCAGGAACAGGGGCCTGCCCCCGCTGCAACATCTTCCGAACCGTCCGCCGCCCCGCTGGAGGACCAGTTCCGCGATCCGCCGGGTTCCGCCCGCCCGCGCGTGTGGTGGCACTGGATGAACGGCAATATCTCCAAGGACGGTATCGCCAAGGACATGGCCTGGATGAAGCGCGTCGGCATCGGCGGTCTCCAGAACTTCGACGCCAATCTCCAGACCCCGCAAGTGGTCGACCACCGCCTCGTCTACATGACGCCCGAGTGGAAGGACGCCTTCCGCTTTGCCGCGCATGAGGCGGACCGCCAGGGCCTCGAACTCGCCATCGCCGCTTCGCCCGGCTGGTCGGAGACCGGCGGACCCTGGGTGCAGCCGCAGGACGGCCTGAAGAAACTGGTCTGGTCGGAGACCTCCGTGGCGGCCGGGCAGCGTTTCTCGGGCAGGCTGGCGGCGCCGCCTTCGGCAACGGGCCCGTACCAGGCGCTTGGCGCCGCGCTTTCGATCGAGGAAATGATCTCCGGCCATCCCGCCCCGCCGGGGCCGTCCTACTACGGCGAGGTGGGCGTCTTCGCATTCCCGGAGGCCGCCGAACCCGCTCTGGCGCTGCCGCGCGCAGCCGATGGCCTGGGCAATACGCTTTCCGCCGCCGCGCTTTCGGACAGCGATATCGGCAAGGGCGTGACGCTCGCCCGCAAGGAGGGCGAGGCGCCGAGCCTGCGGCTGGACTATGCCAGGCCCGCAACCATCGGTTCCGCGACCATCTTCGTGCCTGAGGTGACGGTGCCGTTCGCCGGTGCCGCTTTCACCGGCACGCTGGAATCGAGCGCCGACGGCAAGGCATGGACGCCGATCACCACGCTCACGCTTGGCGCGGTGCCAACGACCGTCAGCTTCCCCGCCGTCACTGCCGCGCATTTCCGGCTGGTGCTCAATCCCCGCAAGCCTGACGGCGGGCTCGGGTCGCCGGCGCCGGGCATTGCCATGGGCGGTCTGTTCGACGGCGTCGGCGCGATGCTGGCGAAAAAGCCGCTGATCGTGGGCACTTTCGCGCTTACCGCAGGGGCGAAGGTCGACCGTTTCGAGACCAAGGCCGGTTTCGTGATGAGCCGCGATTATTACGCCCTGGAAGAGCCGAAGGACGGCGCCACCGGCGTTACGCCTGACAGCGTGTTGGACCTGACGGGCAAGCTCAAGGCCGATGGTACGCTCGACTGGCAGGCCCCGGCGCTCCCCAAGGGTCAACGCTGGCGGGTGCTGCGCATGGGCTATTCGCTGCTCGGCACCACCAACCACCCAGCGCCGCCCGAGGCGACCGGGCTGGAGGTCGACAAGTTCGACGGTGACGCCGTGCGCCGCTATCTCGATCACTACCTTGGCCTGTACAAGGAAGCCGCCGGGCCGGACATGATCGGCCAGCGCGGGGTGCGCGCGCTGCTGACGGACTCGATCGAAGTGGGCGAGGCGAACTGGACGCCGAAGATGCTGGAGCAGTTCCAGCGCCTGCGCGGCTACGACGCCCGGCCCTGGCTGCCCACCCTGACCGGCGTGCTGGTCGGCTCGCGGGCGCAGGCGGACAAGTTCCTCTACGATTATCGCCGCACACTGGCCGACCTGCTGGCCAGCGAGCACTATGGCACAGTCGCCAAGGTAGCGCATGAAAACGGCCTGAAGGTCTATGGCGAGGCGCTGGAGGACAAGCGCCCGATGCTGGGCGACGACATGACCATGCGCAGCCACACGGATATTCCGATGGCCGCGATGTGGACCTTCCGCGATGAAGGCCCGCGCCAGACCCTGATCGCCGACATGAAGGGCGCCGCCTCGGTCGCGCATCTTTATGGGCAAAACCTCGTCGCGGCGGAATCGATGACCGCCTCGATGTCGCCCTGGGCTTTCGCGCCCAAGGACCTCAAGCGCTTCATCGACATGGAGTTCGTGAACGGGGTCAACCGCCCGGTTGTCCATACCTCGGTGCACGTTCCGGTCGACGACAAGAAGCCCGGCCTCTCGCTCTTCATCTTCGGCCAGTATTTCAACCGGATGGAAAGCTGGGGCGAGATGGCGAAACCTTGGGTGGACTACATCTCGCGCTCCTCGCTGCTGCTTCAGGCGGGGCGCAACGTGGCGGACGTCGCCTATTTCTACGGTGAAGAAGCGCCGCTGACCGGGCTTTATGGCGACAAGCCGGTGGCCGATGCCCCGGTTTCGCATGCCTACGATTTCCTGAGCTTCGACGCGTTGACCGGGCTGCTCTCCAACGACGGCAGCGAAGTCGTCGCGCCCAGCGGGGCGAGGTACCGGGCGATCTACCTTGGCGGTTCCTCGCAGCGCATGACGCTGGGTGCACTGAGGAAGCTGGCCGCGCTCGTCGAAGGCGGGGCCACGGTGATCGGCGACGCGCCGACCGCGACGCCCAGTATGATGGGGGGCACGGCGAGCGTCAGGGACGGCGAGTGGTCGGCACTGGTGGCGAAACTCTGGTCCGGCAGCGGCGATGCCACGGTCGGCAAGGGCCGCGTGATGGCCGGCAAGGATGTGGAAGGCGCCCTGAAGACGCTGGGCGTGGCCCCGGACTTCCGGTTCACCATCACGCAGATGGGCGCCGGCACGCAGGCGGGTGCGAAGATCCCCTTCGTCCACCGCCGCGAAGCGCAAGGCGAGATCTACTACCTCTCCAACCCCCAGGGCGCCCAGTCCATCGAGGCGCACTTCCGCGTCACCGGCAAGGCACCGGAACTCTGGCATCCCGAGACCGGGACGAGCGAGCCGGTCGGCTACCGGATCGAGAACGGCGAAACGATCGTGCCGCTCTCGCTGGTCGAAGGCGATGCCCTCTTCGTGGTGTTCCGCAAGGCCGCCGCGAAGCAGAGCCTGACGCTCCCCGTCCGGCCGGCGCAGACGCTGGCCTCGCTCGATGACGGCTGGACCGTGCGTTTCCAGGCAGACCGCGGCGCGCCGGCCTCGATCGAGATGGCGAAGCTGGCTCCGCTCGAACGGAACGCGGAAGCGGGCGTGAAGTACTTCTCCGGAGAAGCGACGTATTCGCGCAGCTTCTCGCTGCCCAAGGGTGCCAAGGCCGGGCAACCGCTCTGGCTCGATCTCGGGCAGGTGGGCGATCTGGCGGAAGTCACGGTGAACGGAAAGCCGGTCGGCGCGGTCTGGCATGCGCCTTACCGGATCGACGTGGGCAAGGCGGTGAAAAGCGGCAGCAACACCATCGAGGTGAAAGTGGCCAATCTCTGGGTCAACCGGCTGGTCGGTGACGCTCAACCGGGCGCCAAGGCGATCACCTGGACGGCGATGCCGACGTATCGCGCCGATGCGCCGCTTCGGCCTTCGGGGCTGATCGGGCCGGTCACTCTGGGCAAGTGAGGAAGAGGAAGTCCTGGGGGATCATCCCCCAGGACTTGGGAATGTCGAACTTGCGCGCTGCAGGTGGGCCATGCTCCCCTGCTTTTCCTCTAGTCTTCACTCCCATGCGCATGCGTGGACTTGTCCAGACGCGGCCGGTGCCCCGTCATCCGCAGGTAGAACCGCGAGAAGTACGAAGGGTCGGAAAAACCGAGTTCGTTGGAGACCTGCACGACGCTGGCATTGGCGAAGCAGAGCAGCCGCTGCGCTTCCAGGGCGAGCCGGGCGTGGAGCAGTTCCTGCGGTGAGCAGCCCAGCTTGGCGCGACACAGGCGGGTGAGGGTGCGCGTGGTCATGCCCAGCCGCTCGGCGTACCAGCCCAGCGGCAACTGGTCCCGAAAGTGCAGTTCGACGAGGTGGCGCAAGTGCGAAATGCGCTGGTCGCCGCTGCCTTCGTCCGCCGCTTCATCTTCCGGCAGCAGCGAACGCAGCACCGCTTCGGCCATCGACAGGAACAGCGCGTTCGGCCGCCGCCAGTCCTGCGGGATCGCCAGCATCTCGGCGCAGAGGAATTCCACCCGCTTCACTATTTCCACCGGCGTCGGCGCGAAGCGGCCATGGGTTGCGGCGTGGAGCAGGGGGTCGCCGGAACTGCTTCGCCGCTCCGCGAAACCGCTGCTGAGCATCAGCACATAGCCGATCGTCTCGGGCCGGAAGCGAAAGCCATGGATGCTGCCGGCGGGAATCACGATGTGGCAGGGGGCCTCCAGCGTCTCGGTCGTGTCGTCTATGGTGAGCGTAACCTGTCCCTTCGATACCAGCATGACCTGTACCCCGCGGACATGGCGATGCGGGGCGATTTCCCAGTCATGCAGGGAACTTCGCGCGGCGATCGTCTCGATATGCCCGAATTCCGGTGAGCTATCGGGGATGTCCTCCCCGTAAAGGACGTAAGAGGGAACGGGCCGGGCTGTTGTCATGGCGTGTCTCGAAAGTACCGTAAGAAAGGCCGTCCGGTGCATTCCGCCAACCCGCGCGTCCTGTCAATCCGGATGGCGAAGCGGTGCTCCCCGAAGTTTCGGCGAGAGAGCCCGCAAGGCATGGATTGGGAGATAGCGATCATGCGCACTCAAGTAGCCATCGTCGGCGCCGGACCGGCCGGACTCCTGCTCGGGCATCTGCTGCGGGCCGAAGGCATCGACTGCGTCGTGGTAGAGCGCCAGACCGGCGACTACGTGCTTTCGCGCATTCGCGCCGGCGTGCTCGAACAGGGCACGGTCGCGCTGATGGAGCGCCTCGGCCTCGACGCGCGCATGAAGGCGGAAGGCCTGCCGCACGACGGCTTCAACCTCGCCGATGGCGAGCGTCTGATCCGCATCGACATCAAGGCGCTCACGGGCAAGCAGGTCATGGTCTATGGCCAGACCGAACTGACCCGCGACCTGATGGAAGCGAGCGAAGAGCGCGGGCTTGAGGTGATCTACCAGGCCGCCGATGTCGCGCTGCACGACATCGAGAGCGACGCACCTTACCTCACCTACAAGGCAGGGGGTTCCGGAGACGGCGCCGAGCACCGCATCGACGCGCGCTTCATCGTCGGCTGCGACGGTTTCCACGGCCCCTCGCGCGCGGCGATTCCCGCCAGTGTCGGCCAGACTTTCGAGCGCGTCTATCCCTTCGGCTGGCTCGGTATCCTGGCCGACGTGCCGCCTTGCAATCATGAACTGATCTACGCGCACCACGAACGCGGCTTCGCGCTCGCCTCGCAGCGCAGCCACACGCGCAGCCGCTACTACATCGACGTGCCGCTGACCGAGAAGCTGGAGGACTGGAGCGACGACCGCATCTGGGATGAACTGGCGATCCGTCTCGGCCCGGACGCTGCCGCGCATATCACCCGCGGCCCCTCGATCGAAAAGTCCATCGCGCCGCTGCGCTCGTTCGTTTTCGAGCCGATGCGCCACGGCAGCCTGCTGCTTTGCGGCGATTCCGCGCATATCGTGCCGCCGACCGGCGCCAAGGGCCTGAACCTTGCCGCCAGCGACGTCTATTACGCCTGCGAGGCCCTGACCGGCTTCTTCCAATCGGGCGACAACGATGCCGTCGCGGGCTATTCGGCCAAGGCGCTGCGCCGGGTCTGGGCTTCGGAACGGTTCAGCTGGTCGCTGACCAAGCTGATGCACCGCTTGCCCGAAGACGGTCCGTTCGAACGCCGCATGCAACTGGCCGAACTCGATTACATCGCGTCGAGCGAACACGCGCGGAGGGTGATTGCCGAGAACTACGTCGGCTTGCCGGTCTGACAACAGGCGGGAGGAAGGCCCGGGGCGCGCCCCGGGCCTTTCCGAACAGATCCGGCGCGTGGTTATTGGCAGGGCGCGGCCTGCCGCTACCCACATTTTGTCTTTCCAGACGGCACCAATGGTATTGCGGATGCAGGGGGTCACAGATCTCCTGCAATTTCTTCTTTTCGCAACCTTCGACAACCCAAAGCACTTCCATGCGTTTCGGCAGCGTTCGACCGAAATGCATTGAGGGGACAACGGGAAATGGTTCGGAAAGCGGCTGGAGGCCGGGAGGTCGTCCACAGCGGCCGGATTGATGCGTTTTTGCCCCTTGGCACAAGAAGTTGGTGGCTTCGCATGCGCAGCACGATTGCCTCTGCGGACATTGCTGCTATCGCAGCCCATGTGCGAAACCACACTGTCTTGCGCCGCGGCGGCGGCCCCCTCGTACTGGTCCTGGCCTGTGCGCTGGCCGGGTGCGCCACGTCTGCCGTGCCGGAAACCCACACCAACCTGACGATCGCGCCCGCGGTCGAGGCGCCTGCCGATGGCGACTGGTGGAAGAACGGCGGCGATCCGCTGCTCATCAACCTCATCGAGCGTGGCATTGCCGCCGATACCGATCTGGCCTGCCGCGCCGCCCGTCTCCACACCCAGGAGGAGACCGACGCGGCCGCTTCCCGGCGGCTGGCGGGCAAAGTGCGCGCGCTGGTCGGCAAGGACCAGTCATCCGAGCGTGACGCGGCTCGCATGGCCTGGGCCTATGCTTATGCGCAGGCCCGCGCCGACCGCGCGACCGAAGTGGCGCTCGCCTATGTGCAGGTGCGCCGCCTGCAGCAGATCCTCGTCCTGCGCACCGAGCGGCTCGACCAGTTCCGCGACAATGCCGTGATCGCCGAGTTCCGCCGCCAGGCCGGTTTGGTGACGGCCATCGACGGCGGGCTGGGCAACAGCATGGCCGGCGTGGTCGATGCCGACGTGGCCGCCACCCGCGCGCGTTTCGATGCCGCGCGGGCCAATCTCGCCGGGCTGACGGGGATGACCGATACCGAATTGCTGACCGCGCTGGGCGAAAGCGCGCCGGTGCCGGCGCTGGCGCCCGGCGCCGCGCTTCCCGCCGACGCACCGCTCCACCGCGCCGATCTCCTGGCGTTGCAGAGCCGCCTCGAAGCCAGCCTGGCGCGCGATTCCATCACTCAGGCCCAGCTCGACGCCGCGCGTGCCGCGCCGGACGATGCGGAGACCGCGCCGGCCTTGCGAGAGGCCCTGCAGAAGCTGGACAAGGCCGAGCAGGGCGCCCGCGCCGAGATCGCGTCGCACCGTCAGGCGATGGCGGCGTTCGACGCCCGCCAGTCCGGGCTGGACGATACCGCGGCGCAGGCCAAACGCGCCGTCACCGATGCCCGCGCCGCCTACAAGGCCGGTTTCGGCGATTTCGCAACGCTCTATGTGGCCGAAGCAGCCGCCCTGGCGGCGGACGAAGCCCGCGTGGGCCTGAAGGCAGACCGGGCCGCGGCGATCATCCGCCTGCACAAGCTGGAAGGCGGGGGCTGGTCGGCCGCCGATCTCGATCCGCCGATGGGGACTGCGGCCTGTGACTGACGCCGAAGCGGGTGCGCTCGATACTTTCCTGGGAGCCGGCGCCCGGCGGGGCCGGGGGCATATGCTCAGCCTTGCGCTGCTCACCGTGGCGGCGATTGCCGCGATCCTGCTGCTCGTGCGGTTCCTGAGCGGCACGGATTCTCCTTATTACACCGCCATGGTCGAGCAGGGCGACGTGGTTCCGCTCGTGTCCGAACGCGGCACCATCCACGGCAGCGGGGAAGTGGTCCTGGCCGCTGCGCTCGATGGCACGGTCTCGGCCGAGGGCGTGCCGGCCGGTGGGCGGGTCGAGGAGGGGCAGGTCCTCGCCACGATCGACGCCGAACCGCTGCGCAGCACGATGGCGGCGGATCGCTCGCTGGTCTCGGCCGCCGAATCCGACCTTGCCGCCGCCCGCGCCGCGCGGGAAGACGCGGCGGGGCGGCTGGGCCGCTTCGAGGACGTATGGCGCCGCTCCGGCCACCGCGTTCCCGCCATCAATGAACTGGAGACCGCCCGCGCTGCCCTCGACCGCGCAACGCGTGAGGTTTCCGCAGCGGAATCGCGCCTTTCCGCGGCCAGGAGCAGCCTCAAGGCCCATAGCGAGACATTGGCCGCCGCCGTGGTGCGCGCACCGTTCTCGGGCTTCGTGGTCGATCGCAATATCAGCACTGGCCAGCGCGTGCGCAGCGGCATGCGCCTGTTCACGCTGGCCGCCAGCGACGAGACGCTGGAGATCGAGGTGCCCCTCGCCAAGGCCGGCAATGCCGAGATCGGCACCGGCACGCTCGCCCGCGTGCGGCTGGATGCGATGCCGGACGCAGTGCAGCAGGCCACGCTTGCCCGCGTGCTGGTGGACCGCGCTGATGCCCCCGGATCGCGCCGCGCGGCCTTCACGCTGGAAAAGCCCGCCGAAACGGTGCGCCCCGGCATGGCCGCCACGGTGGAGATCGCCTTGCCGGCGCGCAAGGGCGTGATGCTGGTGCCCGATGCCGCCCTGACGTTCGAACCGGAGAACTCGGCCGATCGCAGCAGGGCGCGCATCTATCTCGTTTCCCCGGACGGAGAACCGCGCCGGGTCTATGTTTCCACGGGCGCCGGCGATGGCAAGCGCACCGAAGTCTTCGCCAACGATCTCAAGCCGGGCGACGAAGTCATCATCGGATGGCGCAACCCGCCGGGCAAGTGATCGCGCGAAACAATAGAGGGACCCCTGCTGCGCAACGAAACTTTGGTTTCGTCTATGCGTATTGACCGCATGAACCGAACGAACATGAGGGGCGAGAGCCCAGAAGTGGGGCTGGAAGCTGGCGTTCCCGTTACGGAACGCTCGCTGGCTCGCCGTGAATTTTCCGGGCTCCTGGCGCTGATGGCGGGTCTTGCCGCCTTTCCGCGCCTGGCCGAGGCTGCGGTGCAACCCAAATTCGCCGCGCCCAAGCCGTTTTCCTGGGATATCCTGGTAGGGCAGGCCCGCGCGCTGGCCGCCCGTCCCTGGGCCGAGCCGCAGACCTCGCCCCACGCCGTGGCTGACTTCGATGCCGTGGGCAAGCTGACATATGGCCAGGCCCAGGCGCTCGGCGGCAATGTCCGCCTGTTTCCCACCGCGCGCGGCACGTCGCCCCATGCGGTGAAGCTGCATCTGGTGGAGAGCGGCTCCGCGCGCGAGCTGGTCGATGCACGGGGGCTGTTCGTGGGCGGCAAGCAGGGCGATCCCGCCGGTTTCCGCGTGATGACCGCCGACCAGCATTCGGACTGGATGGCCTATCTCGGCGCTTCCTATTTCCGCGCGTCCGGTTCGCGCGATCAGTACGGCCTTTCGGCGCGCGGCATCGCCGTCGACACGGGACTGCCCAAGGCGGAGGAATTTCCCTCCTTCACGGCCTTCTGGATCGAGAATCTCGGCGCCGACCACGTTCGCATCCATGCGCTGCTCGACGGACCGAGCCTCACCGGCGCCTATGCCTTCGATTGCCGCAAGGGCGCGTCCGGCGCGGCGGTGACGCAGGACGTTAGGGTCTCGCTCTTCTTCCGCCGCGACATCGAGCGGCTGGGCGCCGCGCCCATGACCAGCATGTTCTGGTACGACCAGTCCGATTCCGCCAAGCGGCGAGACTGGCGCCCGGAGATCCACGATTCCGACGGTCTTGCGCTCTGGTCCGGGAGCGGCGAGCGCATCTGGGTGCCGCTCTCCAACCCCTCGGTGAACCGCACCAATGCCATGCGCGCGGACCATGTGAAGGGCTTTGGCCTGCTCCAGCGCGACCAGGCCTTCGACCATTACCAGGACGACGGGGCCTTCTACGACCGCCGCCCTTCGCTCTGGATCGAACCCCAGGGCGACTGGGGCGCCGGCACCGTGATGCTCTACCGCATGCCCACCGATGCCGAGACGCAGGACAATATCGCCGCCTTCTGGGTCTCCGACCAACCCGCCAGGGCAGGGCAGAGCCGCGACTTCTCCTATCGCCTCACCTGGACCTCGCAGGATCCCAGTGTCGCCACGGGTGCAGGCGCAGCGGCGCGCTGCGTCGATAGCTGGCAGGGTGCGGCGGGACGACCGGGCGACACGCCGACAACGCAGGAAGCCCGCAAGTTCGTGTTCGATTTCGAAGGGCCCGCGCTGAAGGGCCTGACGCGCGACAGCGGCGTGACGGCGGACACCAATCTTCCCGCCAAGGCTCTGCTCCATTCCGCCGCCTATCCGGTGGCCGGGCAGGAGGGGCGTTGGCGCGTGACGCTGGACGTGCGGCCTTCCGCTGTCCCCTCGCCCGAATTCAGGGTATATCTGAAGCGCGGGGAGCAGGCGCTCAGTGAAACGGTGATCCAGGGAGTCCAGCCATGAACCGCGCCTTGCATCCGCTCCCGCCCGAAGCGCCGCTGGCCATGCCGGTCCAGGATCTCGACGGGATCGCGCCCGGCACCATCGCCGTGCCGACCAGCCCGCACGGCATGCTGGTCAAGCGCCTGCTGCTGATCGCGCTCACCGCCACGATCGGCCTGGCCGCCTCCAGCGAAGTGCGTTTCGCGTTCTCCCGCGACGGGCTGGACGTGATCGAAGTGATCCTGCTGCTGTTCTTCGTGCCGCTGTTCTGCTGGATTTCCTTCGGCTTCGTCACGTCCACCATCGGTTTCCTGCAGCTCATCAGCGGCAAGCATCCCGGTTTCACCGCGATTCCCAGCCCTGCCTCCTCGCTGCGCCATCGCACGGCCGTGCTCATGCCGGTCTACAACGAAAGCGTGGAAGCCACCTTCGGCCGCGTCCGCGCCATGACCAATTCGATCTCAGCTTCGGGCGCGGCCGAATGGATCGATTTCTTCGTCCTCAGCGATTCCAACGCCTTCCACGGCAAGCGCGAGGAAGCGGCCTGGCGCGAGATCGCGGCGGAAGCGCCGATCAACGTCTATTATCGCCGCCGCGAGAAGAACATCGCGCGCAAGCCCGGCAATATCGCCGAATGGGTCCAGCGCTTCGGCGGCGCTTATGAGAACATGCTGATCCTCGATGCCGATTCGCTGATGAGCGGGGATGCCATCGTCGGCATGGCGGCGATCATGGAGGAGCGGCCCTCGATCGGCCTGCTCCAGACCGTGCCGATGATCATCAATGCGCAGACCGTGTTCCAGCGCTGGATGCGCTTCGCGAGCGAAGCCTACGGGCCGATCGCCTCGGCCGGGCTGCTCTGGTGGTCGGGCGCGGAATCGAACTTCTGGGGCCACAACGCCATCGTCCGCACGCGGGCTTTCGCGGATTCCTGCGGCTTGCCGGAACTCCCGGGCAAGCCTCCCTTCGGCGGGCACATCCTCAGCCACGACATGCTCGAATCCGCCCTGCTGCGCCGCCGCGGCTGGGCCGTGCACATGGTGATGATCGACGGCAGCTACGAGGAATTCCCGCCCACCATCGTCGATCACGCCATCCGCGACCGGCGCTGGATGCAGGGCAACCTCCAGCACATGCGCCTGCTCGACGCCTCTGGCCTGCACTGGGCCAGCCGCCTGCACCTGCTGATCGGCGCCTCGGCCTATCTCACCTCGCCGGGCTGGCTGCTGCTGCTCATCACCTCGATCGTCCAGGCGGCCGCCAGCAAGGGCGGACAGCTCCTCGGCGTCGGCACGCCGCCGAGCGTGCTCTGGCTGACCGTGCTGCTGCTGTTCGGGCCGAAGCTGATGGGCACGATCTGGGTCCTGGCCGACAGGACGCGTCGCCGCAGCTTCGGCGGCTTCGGCGGCGTTCTGCGCTCGGTCGCTCTGGAAGTGCCGCTGGCGATCCTGCTCGCGCCGGTGACCATGGTCATGCAGGTCAAGGCGCTGTTCGGCCTGGCCCTGGGTATTCCCGCGCACTGGAACACGCAGGAACGCGATGCCCGCCGCATTTCCGTGCGGGAGGTGCTGCCGGACCTGAAGGAACACATCGCGCTCGGCCTGGTCTTCGCGGCCACGGCCTTCATCGACCCGGTGACGGCCCTCTGGCTCTCGCCGCTGACGCTGGGCCTGCTGGCCTCGCCCTGGCTGATCAGCCTGACGTCGAGCCAGCAGATCGGCGAGCGGGCGGAGCGGCACGGCTATTTCCGCGTTCCCGAACCGACAATCGACGATCCCGTCGAACATGCCAATGACGATGTGGAACAAGGCGGCACGCCGCCGCTGGTAATCGGCTAAGACCGCTTGCGTCGTCCCGGATGGGGTCCGGGACGACGATCAGGCGCTCGCCCTGGCCAGCCTGGTCGGAAGCTCCGCGCGCAAGTGCGCTACCAGCGCGCTGACTTTGGGCGAGAGGTGGCGCCGCTGGGGATAGACCGCCCAGATCGGCTCTTCTTCCGGAGCCAGTGCGGCAAGCACGGGCTCCAGCCGCCCGGTCGTGACGTGATCTCCAAGGTAGAACGCCGGCAACTGGCACACGCCCATGCCGGCCAGCGCCGCTTCCAGCAGGGCATTGCCGCTGTTGCAGCGCCAGCGCCCTTGCGGCCGAAAGGTCTTGCCGCCCCGGAAATGCCACTGCACCGCCGAGCCCACGAGGCATTCGTGGCGGGAAAGCTCCGCAATATCAGCAGGGCGCCCGTGCGCGTCGAGGTAGGCAGGGGAGGCGAGGGTGACCAGCGCGCGCGATGCCACCCGTGTCGCCACCAGCCGGGAGTCTTCGAGGTGCCCGGTGCGGATCGCCAGATCGTAGCCCTCGGCGATCAGGTCGACGAGGCCGTTGTCGAGGTCCAGCGTAACCGAAATCGCCGGATAGGCCTGCGACAGTTCGCGCACCAGCGACGCCACGAACTTCTCGCCCAGCGCATAGGAACACGTCACCCGCAGGTGCCCACGCGGCTCGCCTTGCGCGGTGATGGCGGCGATGGCCTCGTCGCGCTCCTCGATCAGGCGGCGGCAGATTTCGAGGAAGATCTGCCCCGTTTCCGTCAGCCGCAGCGAGCGCGTGGTACGGTGCAGGAGCTGGACCTGCAGGCGCCCCTCCAGCCGCGCCAGCGCCCGGCTCATATGCGTGACCGACGCGCCATAAGCCTCGGCCGCCTGGGTGAAGCTGCCGAGCCGCGCCACGATCACGAACTCTTCGATCCCGTCCCACTGACCAAGCATCATTGTCCCCGTATGGTTATAATCCTTTTCAGACTGGCTGCTTTATCACAGCAACGCACGGTCCTACAAAGGCCTTCAGAGATTTAGGAGCATACCCCATGAAGACCCGCGCCGCCGTCGCCTTCGAGGCCAAGAAGCCGCTCGAGATCGTCGAACTGGATCTGGAAGGCCCCAAGGCGGGCGAAGTCCTGGTCGAGATCATGGCGACCGGCATCTGCCACACCGATGCCTATACGCTGGACGGTTTCGACAGCGAGGGCATCTTCCCCAGCGTACTGGGCCACGAAGGCGCGGGCATCGTGCGCGAAGTGGGCGCGGGCGTCACCTCGGTGGTGCCGGGGGACCACGTGATCCCGCTCTACACCCCGGAATGCCGCCAGTGTAAGTCGTGCCTTTCGGGCAAGACCAACCTCTGCACCGCGATCCGCGCGACCCAGGGCAAGGGCCTGATGCCGGACGGCACCACGCGCTTTTCCTACAAGGGCCAGCCGATCTACCACTACATGGGCTGCTCGACCTTCTCGAACTTCACCGTGCTGCCGGAAATCGCCGTCGCCAAGATCCGTGAAGACGCGCCGTTCCAGTCGTCCTGCTACATCGGTTGCGGCGTCACCACCGGCGTCGGCGCCGTGATCAACACCGCCAAAGTGCAGGTGGGTGACAATGTCGTGATCTTCGGCCTCGGCGGCATCGGCCTCAACGTGATCCAGGGTGCGCGGCTTGCCGGTGCGAACAAGATCATCGGCGTGGATATCAACCCCGACCGCGAGGAATGGGGCCGCCGCTTCGGCATGACCGACTTCCTCAACTCGAAGGGCATGAGCCGCGAGGACGTGGTCGCCAAGATCGTGCTGATGACCGACGGCGGCGCGGACTACACCTTCGACGCCACCGGCAATACCGAAGTGATGCGCACCGCGCTGGAAGCCTGCCATCGCGGATGGGGCACCTCGATCATCATCGGCGTGGCCGAAGCGGGCAAGACCATCGAGACGCGCCCGTTCCAGCTCGTGACGGGGCGCAACTGGCGCGGCACCGCGTTCGGCGGCGCCAAGGGCCGCACCGACGTGCCCAAGATCGTCGACATGTACATGACCGGCAAGATCGAGATCGACCCCATGATCACCCACGTCATGGGCCTGGAAGAGATCAACACCGCCTTCGACCTGATGCACGAAGGCAAGTCGATCCGCTCGGTCGTCGTGTTCTGATGGAGACGGTTTCGACGGCCAAGGCGTTCGGGGGCGTGCAGGGTGTCTACACCCACGCCTCCGCCGAGACGGGTACGGAGATGACCTTCTCGGTCTTCGTGCCGGATCACGCTCCGGCGGCCAAGCTGCCGGTGCTGTGGTTCCTCTCGGGGCTCACCTGCACCCACGCAAATGTCACCGAAAAGGGCGAGTTTCGCCGCGCCTGCGCCGAGCACGGCGTGATCCTCGTCGCGCCGGATACCAGCCCGCGCGGCGACGACGTGCCGGATGACGAAGGTTACGACTTCGGCAAGGGCGCGGGCTTCTACGTCGATGCCACCGAGGCACCGTGGAAGGCGAACTTCCGCATGCGCTCCTATCTGGAGATCGAACTCCCCGCCGTGATCGCCGAGCACTTCCCCGCCGACATGGCGCGGCAGGGCATCACCGGCCACTCCATGGGCGGCCATGGCGCGCTGACGATCGCCTTGCGCGATCCCTCGCGCTTCCGTTCGGTCAGCGCCTTCGCGCCGATCGTTTCGCCGCTCAATTGCCCCTGGGGCGAGAAGGCGCTGACGGGCTATATCGGTGCGGACCGGGCGGCCTGGCGGGAATACGACGCCTGCGCGCTGATCGAGGACGGTGCTCGCCTGCCGGCCCTGCTGGTGGATCAGGGCACGGCGGATGGCTTCCTGGAAGGGCAGCTCAAGACTTATCTGTTGGAAGAGATCTGCGCCGAGGTTGGCCAGCCCGCGACGATCCGGATGCAGGAGGGGTACGACCATTCGTACTACTTCATCTCCAGCTTCATGGCCGAGCATATTGGCTGGCATGCGGACAGGCTGAAGTAGAAGGGAAGTTCCGGGGGATGATCCCCCGGACCCTCGGAATGTCTAAGTCGCGCGCCGCCTATCTGGTGTGCGCTCCTTGCGGTGGAGGCTTTAATGTCTTCCGACGCAAGCGGCGCGCTAACCGCGAATGCGGCGTGCGCCGGTACATTTCCGCTGTCGAGCGCCCACCACTCCTTCGTCATTGCGAGGAGGCGAAGCCGACGAAGCAATCCAGAGCGGCGCAAGACCGCCCCTGGATTGCTTCGCTACGCTCGCAATGACGAACCTTGTTATCTGGCCTTAAACCTCTTCCGGCCAGTACAACCGCATCGGATTGGTCACGAGCAGCTTCTGCTGAAGCGCCTCCGTGGGCGCGATGCGGGGGATCATATCGACGAGGTGGCCGTCGTCGGGGATGTTGTCCTGCATGTTGGGGTGCGGCCAGTCGGTGCCCCAGATCACGCGGTCCGGATAGTCCGCAACCAGCGGCGCGACGGCTTCGGCGAACTTGTCCCACGGGTCGTTCGTGGGGTCGAGACGGTCGGGGCACGTGGCCTTGAACCAGATGTCCTCGCGGCTGTCGAGCAGGGCGCGGAACGCCTTCATGTCCACGCCGTCCGGGCCCTGGGTCACGTCGGGGCGGCCCATGTGGTCGATGACGACCGGCACGGGAATCGCGTCGATGAAGGCGCGCATTTCGTCGAGGATGTCGGCTTCGAAGTAGATCACGACGTGCCAGCCTTCGGGGAGGCGACCGGCGACTTCGAGGAACTTGTCCTTCGGGGCATCGTCGACGAGGCGCTTCAGGAAGTTGAAGCGGATGCCGCGAATGCCGCCTTCGTGCAGCTTCGCGAGTTCCGCGTCCGAGATCGCGGGATCGACCACGGCCACGCCGCGCGCCTTACCTTCGGACTTGGCTATGGCGTCGAGCGTCGCGGCATTGTCGGTGCCGTGGCAGCTCGCCTGCACGATCACGTTGCGGGCGAAGCCGAGGTGATCGCGCAAAGCGAAGAGCTTGTCCGGCCCGGCGTCCTCGGGGAGGTACTTGGCCTTGGCGCTGAACGGGAACTCAGCCATCGGGCCGAAGACGTGGCAATGCGCGTCAACCGCGCCTGCGGGCGGCGTGTAGAGCGGCTTGCTCGGGGCCGCGTGCCACGAGGTGATCCGCTCAGACATACTTGAGGCCTTCCTTTTCAAGGCGCTCACGCATCTTGTACATGTCGAGGCCGAGCACGCCGGCGGCCAGCTTCTCGCGCTTTTCGCCTTCGTTGGCTTCGCGGGCCTGCGCGGCGGCGAGCACTTCGGCTGCCTTTTCACGCGGCACCACGACCACGCCGTCATCGTCGGCCACGATCACGTCGCCCGGGTTCACGGCGGCATTGGCGCAGACGACCGGTACGTTCACCGAGCCGAGCGTGTTCTTGACGGTGCCCTGCGCGTAGATCGCCTTGGACCAGACCGGGAATTCCATCTCGGTCAGGTCGCGCACGTCGCGCACGCCGGCATCGATGATGAGGCCGCGGCAGCCGCGGGCAATGGCGCTGGTGGCCAGGAGGTCGCCGAAATAGCCGTCCTCGCAAGGGCTGGTCGGCGCCAGCAGCAGCACGTCGCCTTCCTTGAGCTGCTCGATGGCGACATGGACCATCCAGTTGTCGCCCGGAGGCGCGCTGATGGTCACGGCCGAGCCGGCGATGCGCGCGCCGCGGTAGATCGGGGTCATGTAGCTGGCGAGAAGGCCGGTGCGGCCCTGGGCTTCGTTGACGGTTGCGACGCCGCACTTGGCGAGGCCGTCGATCACCGCGGGGTCGGCCCGCTCGATGTTCTGGACGACGATACCACTCATCACGTGCTCTCCTGCATTATCAAAATTTCAGGCCGTCATTCTAGGACCTCAGCCGCAGGAAAGGCGAAGGGGATTGGCCTGAGAGGATATTAGTTCTGGCTAATCGTGGTTTCGACGGGGTCCTGATCGGGCCCTTCCTTATCGGGCACGTTGCGCATCCAGTCGGCCAAGCGGGCCATGGCTTCGTCGATGGCGGCGCGGGCCGCGTCGTCGGCCACGGTCTCGGCGAGGGCGCCGCGCATGCAGAGCAGCCAGGCATCGCGCGCGGCGGAGTCGATCGCCACGCGCATATGGCGCTGGCGCATGCGCGGATGGCCGCGCACCGGCGAGAACAGCGCCGGGCCGCCGAGCCATTCGGAGAGGTAGTCCTTGAGCACCTGCCCCAGCGGCGCGAGATCCTGCGGGTGCATCGCGCGGATCGTGCGCGCTTCGGCCAGCGCGTCCATGCGGGCGTAGAAGCTGTCGACAAGAGCGTCGATGGTCGGCGCGCCGCCGATGCGGTCGTAAAGGCTGGTCTCGGTCATGGTCGCGGCGTCATTCGGGCATTGCGGGAAGGTGCGCAAGGGCCATGGAGAAACGGGCGAAGGCGTTCACGCTCCCGCCAGATCGTCGCCCAGGCCCACCTGCTTGCCGCGCGTGATATAGACCTTGTCGCCGACCTTCGTGGTGGCGAAGAGCTTGGCCGCGAAGTCCACCGGCATGCCGACGCAGCCGTGGCTGGCGTAGCCCAGTTCGACCTTGGACCCGTGAAGCGTGATGCCGTCGTTGGTCAGCCGCTGCATGTAGGGCATCGGCGCGCCGGTGTAGATGTTGGAGACGTGGTCCTTGTCCTTCTCGGTGATCGGGAAGACGCCGAGCGGGGTCGGCGTGTCCTCGGTGCCGAGCAGGACGGCGGTCGTCCCGATCTCGTAGCCGCCCCGAAATACCGAAAGCACCCGCGCGTCGAGGTCCACGGTCACGACGATCGGACCGGAGGGAACTTCCGCTTCGTCCCAGTGCCAGTCGCCATATTTGATGGCGCCCTCGATCGGCAGGATGCGCTTGATGACGAAAGGCTGGTCTTTCGGCGGCGCGGAGGGCTGGGCCGAGGTCTGGGCGGCAGGCGCAGGCGTCCTGGCCGGGCTGACGGCGGCGATGCGTGCAACCGGGGCGGCCGGCTTCGAGGACGACAGCGCGAAGACGCCGACGATCACGGCAATCGCAAGCACGCCGGAGGCGAGTAGGAGGCGGGCATTCACGGGAGGATTTGTCCTGTCGGTTCGGCGGCTTTCACCATTTCAACATTGCGGAAAGCCGCCGCGATTGCCAGTCCGCTGCGGGCGCTGTCCCGCAAGGGGACTGACGAGGGACGGAAGTTAACGTCCGGCCGAATGTCGAAGGAGCCGGGTCGGCATCGAGGGCGCCCAAACAGAATGACGCGGGAAGCGTCAGTCTTCGTCCCGACTGGCGTCATCCTGACTGCCTTCATCCTGACTGGCCTCATCCTGACCGGCCCCGTCCCGCGCCATGATCCCTTCGCGCAGGATCGAATTGGCAAGATCCGCCAGTTCCTCCGGCGTGCCGTCGTTCGACCAGACGGCATAACGCAGCCCGAGGAACACGTTCATGCCCATGATCGCCCAGGCATGGGCCTCGCCCAGCCCCTCGCGCAGTTCGCCCTTGCGGGCGCCCTCGGTCAGGCGCTCGCGGATGCGGCGGGCGGTGGATTCGTAATGGATGCGGAAGCTGGCCGGATCGACGAATTCGCTCTCGTCGATGATGCGGTAGATTTCCTTGTGCTCGCGGGCGAAGCGCAGGAACGCGGTGAGCGCGGCCTTTTCCGCGTCGAGCGCGGGCAGGGGCTCTTCTAGCGCCTCACGGGCGGCATGGCGTACCTTGCCGGAGAGATCGTCTACCAGAGCACGGAAGATCTCGTCCTTGGAATCGAAGTACGTGTAGAAGCTGCCCAGCGCGGTGCCGGCGCGGGTGGTGATGCCGGTGATCGAGGCTTCGTGAAAGCCGCGCTCCCCGAATTCGATGGCGGCAGCGTCCAGCAGTTTCCGCAAGGTGCGCCGCCCGCGTTCCGTGCGCGGGACCTTGGCCGAAATGGCCGGCTCGGGTGCGCTGTCCCGGTGGGCCGAGGGCGATGGCTTGGCGCTATCTGTGGTCACGAAAGCACAGTTAGACCCTCATCGAGCCCGTGGCAAATCTTCAATGTTGAAAGACGGTTCATGTTTCAATATGGAGGGCGGACAAGATAAAGGTTCATTGGGAGTTTCAGCGATGCACAAGGCGCGTAACGGCGGCATGGGTTCGAGCTATCTGGCGCTTGCGGCCGCGATCGGGGCGGCTGCGTTCGGCCTGGCCGAACCGGCCCTTGCCCAGGACGCCAGCCCCGACCGGGCCGCTGGCCAGCCTGCCGCTCCAGCCGCCGCACAGGACCTCGGCACCGGAGAGATCGTCGTCACCGCCCGCCGCCGCGAGGAACGCCTGGTCGACGTGCCGATCGCCGTGACCAGCTTCAGCGGAGACCAACTGGCCAAGTCCGGCGCGCTCGACATTACCGACATCGCGCAGACCACCCCGAACGTGACGCTGGAAGTCTCGCGCGGGACCAACTCCACCCTGTCCGCCTTCATCCGCGGCATCGGCCAGCAGGATCCGGTGTCCGGCTTCGAGCAGGGCGTGGGCATCTATCTCGACGACGTCTACCTCAACCGCCCGCAGGCCGCCGTGCTCGACATCTACGACGTCGAGCGCATCGAAGTGCTGCGCGGCCCGCAGGGCACGCTTTACGGGCGCAACACCATCGGCGGCGCGGTGAAGTACGTGACGCGCGAACTGCCCGACCATTTCTCGCTCAAGCTGCGCGGCACTTACGGCACTTACGACCAGGCCGACGGCGTGCTGACCGTTTCCACCCCGATCACGGACCTCGTCCGCGTCGGCGGATCGGTGGCACGCCTTTCGCGCGGCGGCTTCGGCAAGAACCTGACCACGGGCGAGGAGAACTACAACAAGGACATCTGGGCCGGGCGCGGCACGGTCGAGATCGGCGGCAAGGGCCAGCCCGTGCTGATCCGCATCTCCGGCGATTATTCGCGTGACAAGTCCAACTCGCGCGGCGGCCATCGCCTGATCCCGGGCATGGTCTCGGGCACGCCGGTGCTGGACGACGTGTTCGACAGCCAGGGCGGGCTGGTCGATCCCAAGCAGGACGTGAAGGCTTACGGCCTGGCCATCAACGCCAGCGCCGAGCTGACCGATGCCCTGACGTTCCGCTCGATCAGCGCCTGGCGCAAGGACAAGAGCGCCTCGCCGATCGACTTCGACGCCTTGCCCGCCATCGATGTCGACGTGCCGGCCTTCTACAACAACGAGCAGGTCAGCCAGGAATTCCAGCTGCTCTACGACAACAGCAGCTGGCTGCAGGGCATGATCGGCGCCTATTACCTGGGGGCCAAGGCGGACACGGCCTTCGACGTGCGCCTGTTCACCACCGTCAACGGCCTGACCGCCTATACCCAGGCCGACGTCGACACCAGCACCTGGGCCATCTTCGGCGATTTCACGTTCGACTTCACCGACCAGCTCAGCCTCGCGGTCGGCGGCCGCTATACCTGGGACGAGCGCAAGGCGCAGATCCTGCGGCAGAACTACCTCGGCGGCGGCTCTCCGGTGTTCGGCGGGCTTGGCGTGGCTTTCGGAGCGCCCGGCACCGACTTCTCGGGCAAGGCGGTGTTCAAGAAGTTCACCCCGCGCGCCTCGCTCAGCTTCAAGCCGACACCGGACCACAACCTCTACGCCAGCTTTTCGCAGGGCTTCAAGGGCGGCGGCTTCGATCCGCGCGGCGTCGGCGTGAACGCGCCGGACACCAATGGCGACGGCATTCGCGAAGACAGCGAAGTGGCCGACTACCTCAGCTTCAAACCGGAATCGGTGGACAGCTACGAGGTCGGCTACAAGGGCAACCTGTTCGGCGGCGGCCTCTACCTGGCGCTGGCGGCCTTCCACATGGACTACAAGGACGTGCAGATCCCCGGCTCCTCGGGCTGCACGGTCAACGGCATCCCGACTTTCTGCGGTGTCATCACCAATGCCGGCAAGGCGAAGATCGACGGCGTGGAGTTCGAGGCCAATGCCCGGCTCGCGCAGAACCTGGCGACTTCGGGAGACCGCGTGAACCTGTCCGGTTCGGTGGGCTACATCAATGCCCGCTACAAGGAATACATCACCCAGATCGCGGGCCAGGGGCCGGTCGACGTCGCGGAGTTCCGCAAGGTCCAGAACACGCCCAAGTGGACCAGCAGCGCGACCCTGGCCTACAACGCGCCGGTGGGCGAAGGCGATGTGTCGTTCAACACCACGCTGTCCTACCGCAGCAAGACCTACCAGTTCGAGATCCCGAACCCCTATATCGACCAGAAGGGCTATACGCTGCTCGACGCCAGCCTGGTCTATACCGCGCCCGGCGGCCGCTGGAGCCTGGGCGTCCACGGCAAGAACATTCTCGACAAGGAATACAAGACTTCGGGCTATACCTTCATCGGGGCCGACCCGGTGACGGGGGCGATCCTGCGCAATCCCGCGGGCGGGTTGATCCCGACCCTCGGCAGGGAGGGTACGCTGACGGCATTCTACGGCAATCCGCGCCAGGTCTTCGTTACCGGGACGCTGGAATTCTGATCACGCCGGGCGGGCCTCGTCCGGGGAAGATGAGGCCCGTCATCCTGCCATCGTTCGGCCCGGCATGGGGCGAAAGGACAAGGCCCGCCATGGAATACCGCCTCCACCGCTACCGCAGCGCCTGCGGGAGGCTCGAGCTGGCCGCGCGGGACTATCCTGCGCACGAGGTCGGCGCGCCGGACCTGCTGCTGATGCACGGCCTCACCCGCAACAGCGCGGATTTCGAGCCGCTCGCCGCGCACCTCGCCGGGCGTTACCGGCTGATCGTGCCGGACCAGCGGGGCAGGGGGCTTTCCGAATGGGACCCGGATCCCGCGCAGTACCGGCCCGATGTCTACGCGCAGGACATGCTCGCGCTGCTGGACGGGCTCGGCATCGCGCGGGCCTGCCTGATCGGCACGTCGATGGGCGGGCTGATGGCCATGGTGATGAACGCCCTGCGGCCGGACCTCGCCAGCGGCTTCGTGTTCAACGACATCGGCCCCGTGCTGGACCCGGCCGGGCTGGCGCGCATCCAGGGCTATGTCGGGCCTGGCGGCACGATGACATCGTGGAAGGCGGCGGCGGCGCGATGCCGCGCGGTCAACGGCGTGGCGTTCCCGGATTTCGGCGGCCCGGACTGGCTGGCCTTCGCCCATCGGACCTGCCGCGAAAACCCGGACGGCACGGTGTCCTTCGCCTACGATCCCGCGATCGCGAAGAGCATCGACGGTGACGATCCCCAGACGGTTCCCGCCGATCTCTGGCCCTTGTGGGACCTGCTGGAGGGGGCGCCCGTGCTGGTCGTGCGCGGGGCGCTCTCCGATCTCCTTTCCGCTCAGACCGTGCGGGACATGGCGCAGCGCCATGCGGGGCCGTTCGCGGCGGTCGAGGTGCCGCGCGTGGGCCATGCGCCGATGCTGGACGAACTGCCGGCCCTGGCTGCGATTTCCGCCTTCCTGCGCGAGCATGTCCCGTCGTCGCGGGCTTGATCCGGCAGGCCCTGACGCCTTCAGGCCCCGGTCTTCCGCGCGATGGGGCAACAGGGCATCTTGCCGAAGAGCGGGCTGTTCACCGATGGTGGTCCCGGATCCCGTCCGGGATGAGGAAAGAGACTGACGATGCACGATAACCTCTCCCACCGGCAATCCACCGGAACTGCCCGCAGGTCGGCCTCGCCCCGGCTGGTGCTGGCGATGCTGCTGCTGGTCTACATCTTCAACTTCGTGGACCGCCAGATCCTGGCGATCCTGGCCGCGCCGATCCAGAAGGACCTGGGCCTCGACGATGCGCAGATGGGCATGCTGGGCGGCCTCGCCTTCGCCATGCTCTATTCGACGCTGGGAGTTCCGCTGGCCTGGCTGGCCGACCGGACCAGCCGGTCCTGGGTCATTACCGGTTCCATGGTGGTCTGGAGCCTGTTCACCGCGCTGTGCGGCGCGGCCACCGGCTTCTGGCATATCTTCCTCGCCCGGCTCGGCGTCGGTGTGGGAGAGGCGGGCGGCGTCGCGCCGTCCTATGCGGTGATCGGCGATCACTTCCCCAGCGAGCGGCGGGCTTTCGCGCTTTCGGTCTATTCGCTGGGCATCCCGCTCGGCTCGGCGGCCGGTGTGCTGGCCGGAGGCTATGTCGCGGCGCGGGTGGACTGGCGCGCGGCTTTCGTGGCGGTGGGCCTTGCCGGCCTGCTGATCGCGCCGCTGTTCAAGTTCGTGGTCCGGGACCAGCCCCGCCCCGCACCGGGCATGGCGCCGTCCGTGCGCTTCGGGGAAGTGGCCGCGCTGCTTGCCCGCAAGCGCGCCTTCTGGCTGCTGAGCTTCGGCGCGGCTTCCAGCTCGATGCTGGGCTATGGCCTGGCCTTCTGGCTGCCCAGCCTGCTCCAGCGCAGTTTCGGGCTGGACCTCGTCCAAACCTCCTGGTTCATCGGCGCGGTCCTGCTGATCGGCGGGACCGTGGGGGTGCTGGCCGGCGGCCTCCTTGCGGACCGGCTCGGCCGTGCCGACCGCGCCTGGTACGGGCGGGTTCCGGCCATGGCCTATGTCGTGGCCGTGCCGCTGTTCGCGGGCGGGATCTGGACCTCCAGCGTGCCGCTCGCCTTCGTGCTGTTCCTGCTGCCGCAGGCGCTGGCCTATGTCTGGCTCGGCCCGGTGACGAGCGCGGTCCAGCACCTCGTCGAGCCGCCCGCCCGCGCGACGGCTTCGGCCCTGTTCCTGCTGATCAACAACCTCATCGGCCTGGGCGGCGGAATCTACGCACTCGGTGCGCTGTCCAAGGCGCTGGCGCCGGTCTATGGCGCGGAATCGCTGCGCTATTCCATGCTCCTGGGCCTGGGCCTCTACGTGCTCGCGGCCCTGCTGATGAGCCTAGCCGGACCCGCCCTGCGGCGCGAATGGGTGAACGAGCGCTGATCCTCCATTCCGGCGGTCCCGGCCGGGAATAGGCGGCCAGCGATCGGGCAAGACCGTCGAAGCCCGTTGCGCCGCCTCCGGCAATTGCCGATAGGACTCCACCGGCCGAAAGCCGTCGCAGCCGCGCGCGGCCGCGCGAACTGTTGGGGACGAGAACGTGACGCGCACCGAAACGCAATTCGAACCGGGCACTCCGCCGGATGGCGCGCTGGAACGCTGGTTTGCGCTGAAGGAACGGGGAACCACCGCCCGCACCGAAGTCCTGGCGGGCATGACGACCTTCCTGACGATGGCCTATATCGTGCTGGTGAACCCTGCGATCCTGGGCGCGGCGGGCATGCCGGTGGCCTCGGTGGCGGCGGCGACCTGTTTTGCGGCGGCTTTTGCCTCCATCCTCATGGGGCTGGTGGCCAATACGCCGCTGGCGCTGGCGCCCGGCATGGGGCTCAATGCCTATTTCAGCTTCACCGTGGTGCAGCAGATGGGCGTGCCCTGGCCGGTGGCGCTGGGCTGCGTGTTCCTGTCGGGCGTGGCCTTCCTGGCACTGACCGTCACGGGCGTGCGGCAGCTCATCATCGCCGCGATCCCGCACTATCTCTTCGCGGCGGTGGCCGGGGGGATCGGCCTGTTCATCGGCTTCGTGGGGCTGAAAAGCGCCGGCATCGTGGTTGCCGATCCGTCGACTTTCGTCGCGCTCGGAAACCTGAGGGAGCCCGGCGCCATGCTGGCCCTGTTCGGACTGGTGCTGATCGGCGCGCTGTCCGTGTGGAACGTGCGCGGCGCCATGCTGATCGGCATTCTCGCCACGACCGCGCTCGGCTGGCTCTGCGGCATGGTCTCGGTCCATCCCGAACCCTATTCGTTGGACACCCTGACCGGCACGGCCTTCAAGCTGGACCTCGCCGGCGTCTTCGGGCTTTCGGGCAGCCATGGGCTGGGCCTGTTCGAGATCCTCTTCGTCTTTCTCTTCGTCGACCTGTTCGACAATATCGGCACCCTCGTGGCGGTGACCAAGCGGGCCGGGCTGATGGACGGGCAGGGGCGGATCCCGCGGCTCAACCGTATTCTCGTGACCGACGCCGCCGCCACCATCGTCGGTTCGATGGCCGGGACAAGCACGGTGACCAGCTATGTCGAAAGCGCGGCAGGGGTGCAGGCGGGCGGGCGCACCGGACTGACCGCGGTGGTGACCGGGCTGTTGTTCCTCGCCACCCTGTTCGTGGCGCCTTATGCCCAGGTCATTCCGCTGGCGGCGACTGCACCGGCGCTGATCATCGTTGGCGGGCTCATGTTGCTGCCGCTGACCGAAGTGGAATGGGAAGACCCGCTGGCGGCGATCCCGGCCTTCCTGACCGTGGCGATGATCCCGTTCACTTTCTCCATCGCCAACGGCCTGGCGTTCGGCATCACCGCCCATGCCTTGCTCAAGCTGGTGCGCGGCACGATCCAGCGGAAGGACTGGTTCCTGCTGGTTCTGGCGCTGCTTTTCGTCGCTCGCTTCGCCTGGCTGGCGGGCGGGTGAACGGGGCGTCACGCGGGAAGCGGCGCGTCGGCGCTCGCCTTCGTGCCGTTCGCCCGCTAGGACAAGGCGGATGATCCAAGCCTTTCGCGCCGAAATCCTCTCCGTTTCCCATGACCCCCAGCACGATCCCGCCGCGATCCGTCACGAGCCCGACGGGCTGCTGGTGGTCGAGGACGGGGTGATCGCCGCGCGCGGGGCCTATGCCGAACTGGCCGGACGCTACGGGCAAGTGCCGGTGGAGACGCTGCCCGGCCTCGTCGTGCCGGGGTTCGTCGACGCGCATGTCCACTACCCCCAGACCGACCGCATCGCCGCGCATGGCGACCAATTGCTCGACTGGCTGGAACGCCACATCTTCCCGGCCGAAAAGGCCTTTGCCGACAAGGCCCACGCCGATGTCGTGGCGGCCTTCTTCCTCGACGAATTGCTGAGGAACGGCACGACCAGCGCGCTGGTCTATCCCACGGTTCACGAACAGTCGGTCGATGCCCTGTTCGAAGCGGCGCTGGCGCGGGACATGCGGATCGTCTCCGGAAAAGTGCTGATGGACCTCGGCCCCGAAGGGCTGCGCGACACGCCCGCGTCGGGCCGGGCCGGAACCGAGGCGCTGATCCGCCGCTGGCGCGGCCGGGGGCGGCTGGGCTACGCCGTCACACCGCGTTTCGCGCTGGCCTGCTCCGACACGCAGCTTGCCGATGCCGGTGCGCTCCTGGCCGAGCATCCCGAGGTGCTGCTTCACACCCACCTGGCCGAGAACTTGCGCGAATGCGTGGAAGTGGCGGCGCGCTTTCCCGAAGCGGCGGACTACCTCGACGCCTACGACCGCTTCGGCCTCGTCACGGACCGCGCGGTCTTCGCACATGGGGTCCACTTGTCGGAGAGGGCCGGCCACCGGCTCCACGAAAGCGGGGCGGGGATCGCGGTCTGCCCCAGTTCGAACCTGTTCCTCGGTTCCGGCTGCTTCGATTTCGGGCAGGCAGACCGGCACGGCCTGCGTCTGGGCCTCGGCACGGACGTGGGGGCGGGCACGACGTTCTCGCTGCTCCACACCCAGGGCATCGCCTATCAGGCGGCGCAAATGAAAGGCACGGCGCTCGACCCGTTCCGCGCCCTCTGGCTGGCGACCGGGGGAAGCGCGGCGCTGCTCCACATCGGCGACCGCGTGGGGCGGCTGGACGTGGGGCAGGAAGCCGATTTCGTGGTGCTGGACCCCTGCGCGACGCCGCTGCTCGCGCGCCGCACCCGCGACGCCGGACTTGCAGAGCGGCTCTTCGCGTTGCAGGTGCTGGGTGACGACCGCGCCGTGGCGCGCACTTATCTGCTGGGCCGCTGCGCCTGGAACAGGGACAAGACATGACCGATCTCGACAGCTTCATCGCCGGCCTGCCCAAGGCCGAGCTTCACCTCCACATCGAAGGCAGCCTGGAGCCCGAACTCATGTTCGCCCTGGCCGAGCGCAACGGCGTGTCGATCCCCTTCGCCACGGTGGAAGAAGTGCGTGCCGCCTACGACTTCTCGAACCTGCAGGACTTCCTCGACATCTACTACGCGGGCGCCAACGTGCTGCTGACGCGGCAGGACTTTCACGACCTCGCCGCCGCTTACTTCGCCCGTGCGGCGGCGGACGGGGTGGTCCACGCCGAACTGATGTTCGATCCCCAGACCCACACCGACCGCGGCGTGCCTTTCGCCGAAGTGATCGAGGGCCTGCTCTCCGCCATGGAGGCCGCCCACGCCGAGCATGGCATGACCAGCAGCCTGATCCTCTCGTTCCTGCGCCATCTCTCCGAGGAGGCCGCCTTTGCCACTCTGGCCGAGGCGGAGCCCTGGCTCGACCGGATCGAGGCCGTGGGGCTGGATTCTTCCGAAGTCGGCCACCCGCCCGAGAAATTCGCGCGGGTCTTCGCCGCCGCGCGCGAAAAGGGCCTCAGGATCACTGCCCATGCCGGCGAGGAAGGCCCGCCCGCATATGTCCATCAGGCGCTTGACCTGCTGGGCGTCCACCGCATCGATCACGGCAACCGCGCGCTGGAAGACCCCGCGCTGATCGCGCGCCTGGTTCGTGAGGAAATGACGCTGACCGTCTGCCCGCTCTCCAACCACAAGCTCTGCGTGGTGGACGACCTGGCCGATCACCCGATCGACGCGATGCTCGCTCACGGCCTCAAGGCCACGATCAATTCCGACGATCCGGCCTACTTCGGCGGCTACGTGGCTGACAATTACCGCGCCGTCGCTGCGGCTCGCGGTCTGGGCAAGGCAGCGCTGGGGACCCTGGCGCGCAACAGCTTCACCGGCTCGTTCCTGCCGGCCGAGGCCGTCGCGGCCAATCTCGAACGGCTGGAAGCCTATCTGGAGGCGCATCGCTGAGGGGGCCGGACTGGCAGGCGGCCCTGGCGGCGAGCGGCATTCTCCTGCGGCTCGCCCGGTTCGATCCGCATGTCGCCGGGACGTTCCCGCTCGGCCTGGCGGTTCCCGGCAGCGACATCGACGTGCTCTGCCATGCCCCCGATCCCGACCTGTTCGCCGCGGCCCTGTGGGCGGAGTGCGGACGTTTCGAACATTTCGCCATGTGGCAGTGGCGCAAGGCGGACCGCCCGGTGGTGGCCACGTTCTCGGTGGAAGGGCTGCCTTTCGAGATATTCGGCCAGGCGCGGCCGGTCGCCGGGCAGCACGGCTGGCGCCACTTCACGGTGGAGCAGCGGCTGCTCGGCCTTGGCGGCACGGCGTTCCGGGACGCGGTCCTGCCGGCGCGGAGGGCAGGCGCGAAGACCGAGCCGGCCTTTGCGCAAGTGCTCGGGCTGGAGGGCGATCCCTACCGCGCCATGCTGGACCTGGCGGAGATGGACGACGCCGGATTGCTGGAGGTCATGAAGCCAGGGGGAAGCCCCGGGGCATGACCCCCGGCTTCAGGCCAGGCGTTCGGGCACCGAAAGCGCTTCCTCGACGATGCTTTCGCGCGTGCCCACCGATTCCCAGGGGAACACGAACCAGCGCTTGTCGTCGGTACGGTCGATCACTTCGGCCCAGAGGTCGACGCCGACCTTGGAACTCCTGTTGTTGATCACCACCGCGAAGCGCAAGTTGCCGTGGTCGCAGCCGCCTTCGGTCAGCTGGCTGCGGATATATTCGATGGTGCCGCCGGTGTCGTTGATGTCGTCCACGAACAGCATGCGCGTGCCCTCGGCGCTCATCGCCGCGACTTTCGCCAGCAGTTCGTCGGCGAAGCCGGGAATCTTGGACGAATGGTCGATCGACAGCATCGGCAGCGACAGCTGGTGCGAGATATAGACGGCCGGAACCAATCCGCCGCGGCCGAGGCCGATGACGAATTCGGGCTTCCACTCGCCCTGCTGCACCTGCCGTGAAAGCTGGCGAACCTTGGCAAGGAAGTCTTCGTAATACTCGAGATAATGGAGCTGCGGCTCGGAAGCTTCACTCATGCGGGGCAAATCCTGAACGCGAATGTGGGGAGGAAGCTGCTCCGGTTACCGCGTTCTTGCGAAATCCGCAATCGCGCGATGCCGCCTGGGCTTCCCGCAGAGGCCGGGCGGGGCCTAAGCCGTTGAAGCAGCATGGCCAAGCGCGGCAAATCCGTGCTCGAATTCGCCGATCACCAGGTTCGCGGCATAAGACGGCGTGCGGGCCGAGGCCGTGCAGAGCGCCAGGGTCATCGGCCGCAGCAGCGAATCGGAAATGCGGGTGAAGGCCAGGCTGCCCCGTTGCACTTCGGTGCGGACATCCAGCGAAGTGAGCACGCCCACCCCGGCACCCTGCGTGACCAGCGCGGTGATCATCTGGATATTGTCCGAACTCGCCTTGCGCGTGAGGGCGATCCCCGTAGCCCCTTCCAGCACGGCGATCTGCTGATAGACCGCCAGCGGCTCGGCCGGGATGATCATCGGCTCGTCCGCGCAGATCGAGAAGCGCGCCTCGGGCAGGGCGGCAAAAGGATGGCCGGGCGGCGTGACGAAGCCCAGCACCACTTCGGTGAAGGCGCGGACCGAAAGGTCGCGGTAGGACTGCGGCTCGAACAGGATGCCGCAATCCACCGATCCGTCGATCACCGCCCGCCGCGCCGCGTCGTTGCCCAGCACCTTGATGCCCAGGGTGATGCCCGGATAGCGCTGCTGGATGGCGTGGAGCGTCGCAGGGACATGGCCCGTCGCCAGGGCATCGATCACCGCGATGTCGACGTGGCCCCGCTTCAGTCCGCGCAAGTCCTCTATCCGTCCGCGCAGGCTGGCCATGCCCTGCTGCCAGTGGGCACCGGAGGCCATCATCATCTCCCCGGCCGCGGTGAGCCGCAGGCCGGTGGGCAGGCGCTCGAACAGCGGGAGGCCCAGTTCGGCTTCCACGTTCAGGATCTGCCGGTCGATGGCGGAGGCGGACACGTTCAGTTCGTCGGCGGCCTTGCGGATCGAGCCGAGGCGGCCGACCGCCATGAAGTAGCGCAGGAAACGGGAAAATGCCGGCATCGGGACTGTCTGGACCTGCTCTAATTTTTGCAACGCTGCGTCAAATTCATTGCGTTTGATCGCATCGTGTCAGCTCTTTACCTAATGGGCAACACCGAAACGTGCGAACGCGCTGGCGGCGGCTGCTCTCCCAACGAGGCCGCTGCCAGTGCGCGAACCGCATGACGGTAGGGGGCGCTTCTCCGCATTTGGGGGTAAAAAGGGACACCCGGTTCGGGAGCGCCCCCGCTCGGTGCTGTCTCGTACAGGCAGGCCCGTTACCGGGCGGCTTGTGCGGACACAGGGTGCGCAAGTCAGGGTGCGCAAGTCAGGGTGCACCAGTCAGGGTGCACCAGTCAGGGTGCACCAGTCAGGGTTCAGGGCAAGACAGGATATTCACGGCCGACACGGCAAGACCCGGTCGGCATGGAGACAGCCGGCGGGCGCTATGAGGGCGCCGCACCGGATTGACGGGCCAGGGAGGGAAGGCTGGCGGAGACGATCTCCAGCGTCGCCGCCAGTCGTTCCTCCGCCTCCGCCGGAAATTCCGCGCCGCGTACCAAGCCCAGTCTGCGGCTCAGGCCATAGCCTGCGATCTCCGCCGTCGCCGTTCCCGCAGGAGCCAGCGACAGGGGCGCCACCGTCACGCCAAGACCGGCCGCGACCATGCGCATGCAGCGGTCCTCGTTCTCGCTGCGCAAGGCGAAGCGCGGGCGCACCCCGGCATCGGTGAAAAAGCGGCTGGTTTGCTGAAGCACCTCGCAGGACCGCCTGGCGATCATGATGTCCCCGGCGATGTCCTGCGGCGCCACGAGCGACGCCCCGGCGAAGCGGTGCGTCTCCGGCATGACCAGGACGTAGGGCTCCTCCAGCAACGTGCGGGCGCAGGGGCCTTGTTCGTCCTCCCCCAGCAACGTCAGCGCCAGCTGGATCTTGCCGCTGCCGAGTTGCCCGCGCAAATCGCGGTCGTCCCCCTCCACCAGTTCGATCCCGAAGTTCCCGGCCAGTTCGCGGGCGAGCCGCTCCAGCAGGGGGCCGGACACGCTCGGGATCACGCCCAGCTTCAGGTCCGGCCACTGCTCCTGCATGGGCCGGCCGAACTGGTCCGCGCGGCGGAAGCCGGCTTCGAGGTCGCGGGCGATCGGCAGGAAGGCGCCCCCCGGCTCGGTCAGGCGAACATGGCGCCGGTCGCGCACGAACAGCGGCGATCCCACCAGGCGTTCCAGTTCCGCAATGCTGGTGGAGACCGTCGGCTGGGTGACGTGGAGCCGCGCCGAGGCCTGCTTGAAGCTCCCGGAATCGGCAACGGCCAGGAAATGGCGGATATGCGCGCGCTTTATCATTGGGAAAATTTATCGAACCGGGCGGGAAGTTTCAATTTGTTTGCAGGGAGCCCGGTCGCTAACTTGCGGGTTAACGAAAGGCGCCGGAGAGCGGCGCTCGAAAAGATTGGGACTAGGGCATGAAGGCAACCCCGGATTTCGACTTCGCGCTGGGCGAATCTGCGGAAATGATCCGCGAGAGCGTGGCCCGTTTCGCCGACGAACAGATCGCGCCGCTTGCGGCCAGGGTCGATGCGGAAGACTGGTTTCCGCGCGAACTCTGGCCTGCCATGGGCGAACTTGGCCTGCACGGCATCACCGTGGAAGAGCAATGGGGCGGCACCGGGCTGGGCTATCTCGAACATGTGATCGCGGTGGAGGAAGTCAGCCGGGCCTCGGCTTCGGTCGGGCTGTCCTACGGCGCGCACTCGAACCTCTGCGTGAACCAGATCCGGCGCTGGGGGAACGAGGCCCAGAAGGCCAAGTACCTGCCCGGCCTGATTTCCGGCGAGCATGTGGGCAGCCTGGCCATGTCCGAAGCGGGGGCAGGGTCCGACGTGGTCGGGATGAAGCTGCGTGCCGATGCCGTGCCGGGCGGCTTCCGCCTGAACGGCACCAAGTTCTGGATCACCAACGGCACTTACGCGGAAGTGCTGGTCGTCTACGCCCGCACCGATGCGGAGGCAGGCTCCAGGGGGATCACCGCCTTCCTGATCGAGAAAGGCATGGCCGGCTTCTCCATCGGCCAGAAGATCGACAAGATGGGCATGCGCGGATCGCCGACGTGCGAACTGGTGTTCGACGACTGCTTCGTGCCTGAAGAGAACGTCATGGGCCCGCTGAACGGCGGCGTGAAAGTGCTGATGAGCGGGCTCGACTACGAGCGGGTGGTGCTGGCGGGTCTGCAGATCGGCATCATGCAGGCCTGCCTGGATACCGTGATCCCCTATGTGCGCGAACGCCGCCAGTTCGGCACCGCCATCGGCACGTTCCAGCTCATGCAGGCCAAAGTGGCGGACATGTACGTCGCGCTGCAGTCGGCGCGGGCCTATGTCTACGCCGTCGCGCGGGCCTGCGACGCGGGGCAGACCACCCGGTTCGACGCGGCCGGCGCGATCCTGCTCGCCAGCGAGAACGCCTTCCGCGTCTCGGGAGAGGCGGTGCAGGCACTGGGCGGGGCCGGCTACACCAAGGACTGGCCGGTCGAGCGCTATCTGCGTGACGCCAAGCTGCTCGACATCGGCGCCGGTACGAACGAGATCAGGCGCATGCTGATCGGGCGCGAATTGATCGGGGGATAAGTCCGCCGATCCTCACCGCTCCCGCTCAATGAGGAGCGCCGGAGGGAAGTGCGCTTCCCTCCGGCACGCGCCCCGAAGCCGGGCCTCCATCCGCGCCGCCGTTCAATGCCGCTGGTTCTTCGCTTCGACCGGTTCGCCGGGGAAAATGCCGGCAATGGCCATGGCCGCGCCGAGCTTCGAGAGCGTTTCCAGCACGTCGCCCACGCTGTCTTCCGAAACCACCAGTTCCAGCGTGGCGCGCGTCTGCTGGGGGCCGCGATCGCGCAGCGAGGTGATGAGTTCGAGAATCACCGCCTCGTGCTCGGAAACATGGCTGCAGGCCATCGGGCAGAAGGCGAAGGTCTCCAGCGCATCGCGGTTGAACAGCAGCATGGCCCGGTGGAACGGCTGGAGCCCGCCGATCATCCGCCACTTGGCGAAAGCAGGGGCCAGCGCCTGCGCAGGGCATTGCCGGCGGGCCAGCGTCGTGACCCAGGCGCGCATGGACCAGACGAGGAAACGGCACCCCTCGTCGAGCGAATTCAGCGGGCGATCGACGTACTGATACATGCCTGGTTCTCCATGGGCTTGTATTTGAGAATGATTATCATTAGCTATGTCTACGCAGCTTGTCTTGCCCGTCAAGCCTGCACCAAGGACCTCGGGCCGGCGCTTGTCATGGGGCGCCCGCCTGCCCTTCCTGTCGACTGGGCCGGGGCGATTTCACGCACCACGCGAGAAACCGCCCCGGCCCGTTTTTTCCAGGAAAATCCCCAACTTATCCCGCCGTTATCCCGGAGTTCTGCCGCGCTTGTCCACAGGCGCCGCCGGATTGGTTGCCGGTGAACCGTGCGAAAAACCCGGCGATATTTTCCACGAGAAAAGGCCGCCGCTCGGGGAGCGACGGCCTTTCGAAACACGCGGTGATTCGCAGTGATTCGTTTCGCCGATTCGCGGATTATCGGCGTGCCGAATCCCGCGAACCGGGATCAGCGGTAATCGAAACCGCCCTTGGGCTGAATTTTCAGGGAATTCTGCTGCATCGCCGTCATCAGATAGGCGCCGACGAGCATGGGCAGTTCCAGCATCTGCTTTTCGTCCCAAGTCCGGGCCAGCGTGTCCCAGGTCTCCTCGCCCAGGCAGTAATCGGCGAGCAGTTCCTCGACCGCGCGCAGCATGGCCGATTCGTGTTCGGTCCAGCCGGGCGCGGCAGAGCCTGCGATCACGCGTTCGAGGTCCTCGGCAGTGATGCCGAAGGCCTTGCCGATATCCACATGTTCGCACCATTCGAACGGCGCGCCGGCGAGCAGGGCCAGGCGCAGGATCATCAGTTCCCGCTCACGGCCGGGTATCGCGCCTCTGGCGGCCAATTCGATACCCAGCACCATCTGCCCCTTGAACATGCCCGGATGGCGCAAGGTGATCAGGCTGACGTCGGGGAAGGGGCGACTGTCGGGGATATGGAAGGCCGCGCGGATCGCGTCGACCTGCTCCTGTCCCTCCGGGCTCACTTCGTCGAGCCGCAGCGGCGCATAGCGCGGCCCTCCCGCAATCGTCTGCGCCTCTCGCGCGGCGGCATCGAAGTCTACGGGGCCGCTGGTTACTTCACCCATCTGTCATCACCTGTGGTTCTTCCGAAAGTTGTTCAAGCGGCTTCGCTGAAGGGCGCCCAGCGCTCCATGTGCGCCAGATAGTCGCCGAAATGGCCGCGCACCGCTGCGGGATCGAGCCCGAAGCGCGCCGGATCGGGCTTGGCCATGCGGGGCTCGCTCTCGTTCGATGCCCACCATGCCGCCATTGCCCGTGCGAACTCCGGGGAGACCGGCTCTCCCAGCCAGGCATAGAGTTCGCGCACCTGCCCCAGCGGGTCGCGCAGCATGGCGCGGAAGTGGATGTCGTGAAAACGGTGGTCCCCGCCGCCATCGCGAAAGGCGATTGCCCGCCGCATCGCCTCGGACCAGGTCCGAAGGTTGAGATCGCCGAGATAGGCATGGTCGGTCCGGTCGGTGAACTTGCCGATGATGTCGGCATAGACCGTGGCCACGGACAGGATCACGTCGCTGGGATCGCGGTGAGTCATGACGAAGCGGGCATCGGGAAACGCCGCCGTCAGCGCATCGAGATAGAGCATGTGCGTGGGCGCCTTGAGCCGCCAGGGCCGCGCCGGTTGCCGCCATTGCAGCAGCTTCAGCACACGCTTGTGATAAGCGTAAGTCTCGGTCAGGTCGGCTTGGAGCAGCCAGTCCGAATAGCGGGGAACCTGGGCGAAAGCCTGGAATATCTGGCTCTTGAAATCGAGCGCCATGATGTCCTGGCACTCCATCGCGCCGTCGATCCCGCTTGGCGTGCGGCGGCCGCCTTTCAGCGTCTCGTCGGCGCTGCTGGCGGAGACGCCCCGGCGGGGATCGGGTCCTTCGACAGTGCCAGGCGGCGGACAGGGGCGGCTGCTTTCCCAGACCCTGAGGTAGCGGATCGCCGGGTCGCTCGCGAGCAGGAACGACAGCGCCGAGGAACCGGTGCGCGGCAGGCTGACGCCGAACAGCGGCGCGCGGATCTCCTCGTCCGCGATCTCGGGATGGCGGCGATACCAGTCTTCGATTTCCAGTCTCTGCCTGAGATGCAGGACGATGCGTTCCGCCAAAGCGCTTTCGCCCAGCGCATTGAGCCCGGCCTCGCGATCGAGGGAATCGACCAGGATTTCCAGGCCCTCGCGAAAGCCGTCTGCACCGAAGTCGTCGAGCCCGGCTTCGCGCCTGGCCCTGTCGATCAGCGTCCGATGGCTTTCCATGGCATTCTCCCGCTGTCCGGTTCTGGCCGGATCTGGAAGCGCACTATGCTTGGGCAGCGGTACCTGCGCCAACCGCCGTGGCGATGAAACGAGCGCTCGCCGGCGGCGCGCCGCGCGAGATCGTCAGCCGCGGGCCGCGCGGATCGCCGCGCCGCTTGCGAAAGGGGCGATGGCCAGCAGGACCAGGCTTGCCGCCGCGGTCAGGGCCAGTCCGCCCGTGCCGCCGCTGCCGAGGCTGCCCGCGCCGAAGATCAGCACCGGCACGGCCATGGGGATCATCAGCAGCCCCCCCAGCGCCGCGCCGCCGCGCAGGCCGGCCGTGAGCGCGGCAACCGTCACTCCCAGCGCGGCGAGGCCCGGCGTACCCGCCAGCAGCCCGATCTCGACCAGCATGAGCCTCTGCCCGTCCAGCCCGAGCAGGGCGGCGGCGGGCAGGGCGGCCAGCATGAGTGGGGGGCCGAAGCTCAGCCAATGGGCGAGCACCCGCACCGCGATCACCAGTTCCTCGGAGATGCCGCGCAGCGCCCACTGATCGAACAGGCCCATCTCGATGTCGGGCTCCACCAGGCGGTCGAGCGGCAGGATCGCGGCCAGCAAGGCGGCAACCCAGATCACGCCGCCGCCGGTCCGCGTCAGCAGCGGCGCGTCGGGGCCGACGGCGAAGGGATAGAGCATCGCCACCGAGAGGAAGAACAGGATCGGCAGCAGCGCCCCGCCGCCGCGTCCGCCCAGCAGCAGGCGCGTGAGGTCTCGCTTGAGGAGGGGCCGGATCCTGACGCTCATGCCGCGTGCTCCGCAAGGGAGAGGGTGGCCATGCCCGGCAGCGCGAAAGGCTGGTGAGAAGCGATCACTGCAATGCCGCCCTTGCTGCAATGCTCCGCCGCCAGTGCCTCGACCAGGGCGACGGCATGGCTGTCGAGCCCGTTCAGCGGCTCGTCGAGCAGCCAGATCCGCGCGTCCTGGCCGAGCAGGCGGGCAAGGGCGGCGCGCTTCTTCTGCCCCGTGGACAAGTAGCGCACCGGCACGTCGAGCAGGCCCGAGAGACCCAGGCGGGCCATGTGCCGATCTTCGCTGTTCCCGTCCATCTGCTGCCAGAACGCCAGGGCGGAGCCGAGCGTCCAGCCCGGATCGAGCGCCGGGCGTTCGTCCACCAGGCCGATGCTGCCTGCGGTCGTCACGGCGCCGGAAAAGGCCGGGGCCAGGCCGGCCAGGATACGCAGCAGGCTGGACTTGCCGATGCCGTTGCGCCCGGTCACCTGCAGTGCCTCGCCGGCATCGAGCCGCAGCGAGACGCCGCGAAACAGCAGCCTGTCGCCGCGCCGGCAGGCGAGGTCGTCGATGGCGATGGAGGCCCCTTGCATGGGGTGACGCGATAGTGGAAAGCCCCCCCAGTGCCAAGCTGGCTGCATCTTTACGGAGTCGCCCATGCCGATTGCCCGCCTTACCGACGCCGAACGCGATGAAGCGCTGGCCGCACTGCCCGGCTGGGAATTGCGCGAGGACGGCCTCGCCATCGTCCGCAAGCTGAAATTCGCGGACTTCAACGAGGCTTTCGGCTTCATGACCCGCGTGGCCATCCAGGCCGACAAGGCCGACCATCATCCTGAATGGTTCAACGTCTACAACCGCGTGGAGATCACGCTGACCACCCACGATGCCGATGGCCTGAGCCGCCGCGATCTGGAACTGGCCCGCTTCATCGACGCGGCCGCCCCGCGCGACTGATTCGGCTCCCGTGAGCCCGCCTGCCGAGGAACCTTTCCTGACGCGGCCGCTCTCGGTCGTGCTGGACTTCGTGCGCTTTGGCGCGGCGCTGCTCGTGGCCATCGGCCATGCAGTGCAGCTCGGGCTTTATCACGGCTGGTTTCCCTTCGGCGTGCGCATGCAGCACTACTGCGTGATCGTGTTCTTCGTGCTTTCGGGCCTTGTGATCAGCACGTCCGTGCTGAGCGGCCGGTCCAGCCTGCCGCGCTATGCCGTGGCGCGGCTGTCGCGCATCCTGCCGGTCGCGGTGCCCTCGCTGCTGTTCGGGACGCTGGCGGCCTATGTGCTGGCGGGGCCGATGCCGGTGCGAATGGACAATTCCCCTGCGGAAGCGCTGGAAGTGACGAAGCAACTGCTGGCGCCGCTGGCTTTCCTCAGCGCCTGGCCGGGGGTGGCCGGACCGGTCTGGAACCCGCCCTACTGGTCGCTCTGCTATGAGGTCTGGTACTATGCGATCTTCGCATTGGCCGTGTTCCTGCGGGGCTGGCCGCGCATTCTTGCGGTGGCGCTGGGCTGCGCGGCGGCGGGCGGGGCCATTCTCCTGCTGATGCCGGTCTGGCTGATGGGTGCGGCGCTGACCCATGTTCCCGCCGCCCGGCGCCTGCCCCTTGCGGCTGCGCCCGTCGCGATCGTGGCAGCCTGCGCGATGGCGCTGTTCCTGTTCCGGATCGATCACGCGGTGCTCAATCCCCTGCTCAAGGCGTGGTGGCCGGGCGATGCCGAATGGTCGCAATGGGCGTTGTCGGACCTGCTGATGGGCCTGGCCATGACCCTGGTGCTGGTGGCCGCGCGTCCGCTGGTGAACCTGCTTTCCGCGCCGATCCTGCGGCTGGACGGAGCCGCCCGGACGCTCGCCGGCTTTTCCTTCACGCTCTACTTGTTCCACTGGCCGCTGATCCAGCTGCTGCGGTCCTGGGGGATCGAGGCCGGGCGCAGTTTTCCGATGTTCGCAGCCCTGATCGCGCTGATCGTGCTGGCCTGCGCGGGAATTTCGATCCTGACCGAACGGCAGTCCCCGCGCCTGCGCCGGTGGATGGAGAGCCGGTTTCTCGGCGAAGCGGGGCTACGGAAGGCGCCCCTCTCCGTTTAGGGCGCCGCTTAAAGGGCCGGGTTGTTGTAGCAGTGCCAGGTGAAGATCGCCGCGGCGCCGCGATGGGGGCGCCAGGCTTCGGCCAGTTCCCGCGCTTCCTTCTCGCTCGGGCGCGCTTCCAGGCCGAGGATCTTGTGCATGCCGGCCTGCACCGCAAGGTCGCCGGCCGGCCAGATGTCCGGGCGGCCTTCCGCGAAAAGCAGATAGATTTCCGCGGACCAGCGGCCGATGCCCTTGATGCGCACAAGCTGGGCGATTGCCTCCTCGTCGTCCGCGGGCAAGTCGTCGAAGTCGAGCGTGCCGGCGATCACCAGTTCGCAAAGGCTGCGCGCATAACCCTGCTTCTGACGCGAAAGCCCGCAGCCGCGCAGGGCGTCGAATTCGGCGGCCAGCAAAGTTTCGGGCGCGATCCCTTCGCCCAGCAGGTCCTCCAGCCGCTGCCACACCGAAGAGGCCGCCGCCACCGACACTTGCTGGCCCACGATCGTGCGCAGGAGCGTGGCGTATCCGGTAGGGCGGATGCGCGGTTCGGGGTAGCCGGCCGCATCCAGCGCTCGGGCGATGGCGGGCTCTCGCCCCGCAATCGCGTCGAGTCCCAGTTTCAGTGCGCCAGCGCTTAAGCCCATAGTTCGATTACCTTGCAAAAGGGGATTGCAGCCATTAGCAGCCGGCCCCAAAGGCCGAAACCAGCATGTTATGATACATGCAGTATCAAAGAGGATCGACGAGAATGCCGCAGATCATCGTCATCAATCAATCGGGCGAAGAATCCACCGTTGAGGCCCTTGAAGGCCGCACCCTCATGGAAACGATCCGCGACAGCGGTTTCGACGAGCTTCTGGCCCTCTGCGGCGGCTGCTGCTCCTGCGCGACCTGCCACGTCCACATCGATCCCGCCTTCGCCGACAAGCTGCCGGCCATGAGCGAAGACGAGAACGACCTGCTCGACAGCTCGGACCATCGCAACGAATACTCGCGCCTGTCCTGCCAGGTGCCGATCACTTCGGTGCTCGAAGGCTGCAAGGTCACGATCGCCCAGGAAGACTGATTCTGCGATGACCTGATGCTCCGGCAAGACGGCCTCCGGGCCGTTTTGCGCGGGCACCGGCCTGCGTCCCAGCGGACCTCCCCTCCGGGATGAATTCTTGAGGGAGGCGAGGCGGAAAGCGGGCGGGCGCCGCAGGCCGGGGCGCATGCCGGACTACGAGACGGGCACGAGAAGGAGAGCAAGGCGAATGCCCTGCTCAAAAAACTCCGCAAATCATTTGCGCCTTTCGGTCTGACTTCCTACCTGTGCCGCCATGACTGCACCGATCCCCCAGCGCTCCACTCTCGACCTCATCGGCAACACCCCGCTCGTCCTGCTCAAGGGACCGAGCGAAGCGGCCGGATGCGAGATCTGGGGCAAGTGCGAATTCGCCAACCCCGGCGCCTCGGTGAAGGATCGCGCGGCCTTGTGGATCGTGCGCGATGCCGAGGCGAAGGGCCTGCTCCAGCCCGGCGGCACGATCGTGGAAGGCACGGCGGGCAACACCGGCATCGGCATCGCGCTGGTGGCCAATGCGCTGGGCTACAAGACGATCATCGTCATGCCGGAAACGCAGTCGCGCGAGAAGATGGACACGCTGCGCGCGCTGGGCGCCGAGCTGGTCCTGGTGCCGGCCGCGCCGTTCTCGAATCCCGGCCACTTCGTCCACACCTCGCGCCGCCTCGCCGAAGAGACGCCGGGCGCGATCTGGGCCAACCAGTTCGACAACATCGCCAACCGCAAGGCTCATATAGAAAGCACCGCGCCGGAAATCTGGCAGCAGCTGGACGGCCGGATCGACGGCTTCACTTGCGCTGCGGGCACCGGCGGCACGATCGCGGGCACCGGCCTCGGCCTCAAGGCCTTCGACGAGAACATCACCATTGCGCTCACCGATCCGCACGGCGCGGCGCTCTACAACTACTATGCCCATGGCGAGCTGAAGGCCGAAGGCTCGTCGGTCGCCGAAGGCATCGGGCAGGGGCGGATCACCGCCAACCTCGAAGGCGCGCCGATCGATACCCAGTTCCGCATCTCGGACGAAGAGGGCCTCGAATGGGTCCGCCGCCTGCTTTCGGAAGAGGGGCTCTGCCTCGGCCTGTCCTCGGGCATCAATGTGGCGGGCGCCGTGGCGCTGGGGCGCAAGTTGGTGGCCGAAGGCAAGGCCGACGCGCGCGTCGCCACGATCCTGTGCGACACCGGATTCCGCTACCTCTCCTCGCTGTTCAATCCGGAATGGCTGGAATCGAAGAACCTGCCCGTCTTCCCATGGCTGCGATCCTGAGGTAAACGGTCTGTCGATGGCAGGACACATTCCGCCTACAATGGTTGAACCGATCACCGCACCGCAGCACTTCGTGCCGCCCACTGCGCGCGAGCTGCGTTCGCAGGCCGTTCACCGCCTCCAGGTCGGACTTTTCGGCCTTTGCGCGATGCTGCTCATCGTGGGTCTGGCGAACATCATCAACGATCGCACCCGGCTGATCGATACTTCCGATCCGATCCAGCAGGTCGTTGCGGTCGATGCCAAGCCGAAGAAGGCGTCCAGCGATCCGCTCGCGGACATCGGCGTGGTTCCCGCCGCCGATCCCAGCCCCTCGGCTCCGCCCGCGCCGATGACGGATCCCGAAGTAACCGGCGCTCCGGTAGACGGCCAGTAAGCTGCGCCCAGCGCTGACGCTTCTGGCGGGCGCGGCCATGCTCGCGGCCACACTCACGAGTTGCGGCGAATCGGCGGCGCCGCGCCGCGATCGCGCCATTGGCCTTTATACCAGCCTGCCCATCGTCTGGGGCGAAAGCGGCGATGTGCGCGAACTGCTGGCGCCTGAGCGCGCCCGGCACTGGGCGCTTGCGCCGCTGGATGAGGCAGGGCGCCTGACCCCGCTCGACACGCTGGCCGGGCCGAACGGGCGATTGCCGCTCCCCTCGGGCGCGCTGCTGGTGCTGGCGCAGCCCCGCCCGCTTTCGCCGCAGGAAAACGTGGCGCTGGACCGCTGGGTGCGGGAGGGCGGGCATCTGCTGCTGTTCGCGGACCCCATGCTGACCATGCCGTCGCGCCACGCGCTGGGCGATCCTCGGCGGCCGCAGGACATGGTGCTGCTATCTCCCATCCTGGCGCACTGGGGATTGGCGCTGGAGTTCGACGCGGGCCAGCGGGCCGGGGAACGCCTGGTCCGGACTTCCGCCGGGCCGCTTCCGGTCAACCTTGCGGGCCGGTTTCGCGCATCGGGGAATTCCGGGGAAGGACCATCGTCCTCGGGAATTTCGGGGAAAGCGGGGAGCGATGGGGACGGCGCCGTGTCGGCGGGAAAATCCGGGACCGGCGGGAAAAGCGGGGACGAGACTGCCTCCTGCCTTTTCGAAGCGGATGGGGTTCTGGCGCGATGCAGGCTGGGGAAGGGCGGGATTATGGCCATTTCCGACGCAGCCTTGCTGGAGGACCCCGAAGATGTGCCCTCGCTGGACTTGCGGCGTAAAACGTTTGCCAGGCTCATCGAACAGGCAAAAAGTGGGGATTGATGGGCAGGCCCGGGATCGATGCGGATATAAGGGAAAATCCGCGTAAAATCAGCGCTATCCATGGTTTCGCAGGTTCTAACGGAACGGGACCTGGGATGACCCGTGCCTAAAATCCGAAGAAATCCGCCGATTAATTCCCTCTGATCCCCACATTTCCCTTTAATCCCCAAAATTCCCGTTATAAAAGCATTGTCAATCGGAATGGCTGAGACTCGCCGTGTGCTGCTTGCAGTACCGGAACCCTGCCGCGTGAGCGCGTGGCGGGAGGGGTTGCTGTCATGCCCGAGAGGCAACCTTAGGGGCGAACAGGGACCATGGCTGGGCAGCCATACATCTACAACGGACAGGGCTTCTCGCTGCTACGCGACAAGAACCGTTTCGTGCTGCCCAATGCATTTCGCGGCACTGTGCGCGAATCGAGCGGCAAGGACCTGCTCTGCCTGACCACCCATGACCGCTGGCCCTGCCTCGTCGGCTTCGGCCTCTCGCGCATCCAGGATTTCGAGCAGGAAATCCGCGAGCAGCAGGAAATGGCCGTCCGCGCGGGCAAGGACTTCGACGCGGAAAAGCGCGCCAGCGACATTTACGCCTCCTACGAAGTGCCGTTCGACGGCAGCGGCCGTTTCGTCCTGCCCGACGATCTCGGCGCGCTCGCCAATGTCTCCGACCAGCTCTACTTCCGCGGCAATGGCCGCTTCTTCACGGTGTGGAGCCCGGAAAACCTCAACACGATGGACGATAGCTGGAAGGCGGCACAGACCGCCTGTGGCAGCCTTGCGGCCAAGGAACTTCAGAAAGCTTCGAAGAAATGAGCGCCTCTCGCACCATACCCGAGGGCGTTCCCCACGTTCCGGTGCTCCTTGAGGAGGTCGTCGCCGCCCTGAACCCCCGGGGCGGCGACGTCATCGTCGACGGTACCCTGGGCGCGGGAGGCTATACCCGCCGCCTGCTCGATGCGGGCGCGACGGTTCATGCCTTCGACCGGGATCCCGATGCCATCGCTGCAATCGTGGATAACCGCGAAAAATGGCCGGAGCTGGACGCCGTTCCGCCCCGCCTCGTGTTGCACGCCCGGCGCTTCTCCGAAATGGTCGAGGGCCTTGCAGAAGCGGGAGTCGACAGCGTGGACGGCGTCGTCATGGATATCGGCGTGTCCTCGATGCAGCTCGACCAGGCGGCGCGGGGCTTCGCGTTCGGCGCCGATGGCCCGCTCGACATGCGCATGAGCCAGTCCGGGCTTTCCGCCGCCGACTTCGTGAACGAGGCGGACGAGGCGGAGATCGCCGACGTGCTCTATCTCTATGGCGAGGAACGCCAGTCGCGCCGGGTGGCGCGCGCGATCGTGGCCGCGCGGCCCATCGCGACCACGGGCGAACTCGCCAGCGTGGTGCGCAAGGCCGTGGGCTACAACCCCAATTACAAGGGAGCATCGGCGCCGAAGGATCCGGCGACGCGCAGCTTCCAGGCGATCCGTATCCATGTGAACGGAGAGCTGGACGAACTCGATGCCGGGATGGAAGGGGCCGAAACGCTGCTGCGCGCCGGGGGGCGGCTGGCGATCGTGACCTTCCACAGCCTTGAGGACCGCAAGGTCAAGCGCTTCCTGCGCGATGCCGCCGGCCAGGCCCAGAGCACTTCGCGGCACCTGCCGCAAGTCGCTTCGGGATCGCAGGCGACGTTCGAACATGTGGCGAAGGCGGTGCGGCCCGGGGAAGCGGAACTTGCCGCCAATCCCCGTTCCCGATCCGCAACCCTGCGCGCCGCGGTGCGCACGGAAGCCTCACCCAGAACGACTGGCCCCACGAAATCGGCCCGGAACGGCCGCGAAGACCCCAGGAGCGCCGCATGAACCTCACTCGCGATCGCGTCCATTCGATCGGATGGATTTCCGTGCTGCTGGTCTGCGGGGCGCTGACGATCGGCCTGACGCTGCGCGTCAACGCGGTGAAGAGCCAGGTTCACGATACCGAGAAGCGGATCGTGTGGGTGCAGCAGGACATCAACTTCCTGGAAACGGAATTCCAGACCCGTTCGAACCAGCAGGCGCTCAAGGAACTGAACGACGTCGAGTTCGGCTACAAGGCGCCGACCGCGGGCCAGTACATCGAAGGCGAGCGCCAGCTTGCCGCGCTGGGCATGCCGGTGGGGCCGGGTGCGCCGGCGCCGATCCGCTATGCCAATGCCGACAAGACCGGCGAGGGCACCCAAACGGAGGGCGGCAACGGCGGACTGCTGGCCATGGTGTCACCCGTCTCCGGCGCCACGGCCGCTGCCATCGCCCAGGGCGAAGCCAAGGGCGCGGGCGGCAAGAACCGCGATCCCGAGCGTGACCAGATGGCGCGTGACGCCGCCGCGCTGGGCAGCCGCCTGGCGCGCATCGAAGTGGCGGAGGCCGCCCAGCAGTGAACGCTCCGGCCTTCCCGATCGGAGCGATCCCCACCACGGTTTCCACCGGCCGGCGCAAGCTGTTCAACGTCCGGCAGCAGTCGCTGCTGACGGCGAAGATGCGCACGCTCTGGATTCTGGGGGTGTTCACGCTCATCGGGCTTCTGGCCTTCTTCCGCATCGTCTACCTGGGCGTGACCGGTCCGTCCGTGCGCGGAGGCGACCTTTCCGACTTGCTGATCCCGCAGCGCGGCGAGATCGTGGACCGCAACGGCGTGCCCCTCGCGCGCGAATTCCGTACTTATTCGCTCTGGTTCAACCCCAAGGCGATGACCGAGGGATCCTCGCTGGTCCACACCCCGGCCGAGATCGCCGATGGGCTGATCCGCATCTTCCCCGATCTCGACCGCGCCGAACTGATCGCCAAGCTCTCGTCCGACAAGCCGGGCTACTTGCGCAAGTCGATCCTCCCGGAGGACGCCAACAAGGTCCACGCCCTGGGTGAGCCGGCGCTCGAATATCCGCAGGAAGCCACGCGCTTCTATCCGCAAGGGTCCATGGCGGCCTCGGTGCTGGGCTATGTCGATACGTTCGGCAAGGGCCAGGTCGGCATGGAAGAGGCGTTCGACAAGCAGCTTACCAGCCCCGAAGGTCGCGAGACCCCCGCCGTGCTCTCGATCGACTTCCGCGTGCAGAGCGCGCTGGAAGACGAACTCGGCAAGGGCATGGCGCTGAGCAAGGCCAAGGGTGCGGCAGGCGTGATCCTCGATGTCGACACCGGGGAAATCCTGGCGCTGGCCTCCTTGCCCTCGTTCGATCCCAACCACGTCCAGCCCAGCGACCTCGTCATCACCGAGGAGCAGGCCAAGGCCGGAGACGTGCCGCGCGGCTTCAACCGCGTGACCAACCAGGTCTATGAACTCGGCTCCACCTTCAAGCCGATCACCGTCGCGGCCGCGCTCGATGCCGGCACGATCACCGACTTGCGCCGCCGCTGGCCGGCGACGCCGCTCCACGTCGGCAAGTTCACGATCCACGATCTGCACAACTACGGCAGCTCGCTCAACGTGCTGGAAACGCTGATCCATTCGTCGAACACGGTCACCGCGCATATCGCGGACGAACTTGGCGGCGAGCGGCTCAAGAAGACGATGGAATCGCTGTCGATGAACCAGCGGCCTTATGTCGAACTGCCGGCGCGCGGCTTCCCGCTCTGGCCGCGGGGCGAATGGCCGCGCCTGCGCACCATGACGGTCGCCTATGGCCACGGTATCGCGGTCACTCCGCTGCATCTGGCCAACGCCTATGCCGCGCTCGTCAACGGCGGCATCTGGCGCCCGACCACCCTGAAAAAGCTGGAGCCTTCGCAGGTTCCGGCAGGACGCCGCGTGTTCACCGCCGCCACGAGCGCCCGCATGCGCCAGCTCCTGCGCATGATCGTGTCCTACGGCACGGGCCGCAAGGCCGACGCGCCGGGCTTCCGCGTGGGCGGCAAGACCGGCTCTGCCGAAAAGCCCGGCGTCGGCGGCTATCGCAAGCACTCGCTGGTGGCGACGTTCGCCGCGGCTTTCCCGATGGACCGCCCGCGCTATGTCGTCATCGCCATGATGGACGAGCCGCAGGGCACGGAAGCCACCTCGTTCCAGCGCACCGCGGCCTGGAACTCGGCGCCGGTGATCCAGCGCGTCGTCCCGCGCATCGGGCCGCTGCTGGGCGTCATGCCCGACGAAACGCGCGACATCGACATTTCCGACCTCAAGCCCCTGATCCCCGCCGGAACCGCTGAAGAGTGAGCCTCGAAGAATGAAATTGACTGCCCTCTGCGCCGCTGCCGGCATCCCTCTTGCCGAGGGTTCTCTTTCGGCCAGCAATCTTGCGGGCAGTGCAGACGAGACGGGCAATGTCACCGGCTTTGCCATCGACCACCGCAAAGTCGCGCCCGGCACGGTTTTCGGCGCTTTTCGCGGTACGAAGTTCAATGGCGAGGACTACATCGCCGCCGCCGTCAAGGCCGGCGCCATTGCCGTGGTGGCGCATCCCGATGCCAAAGTAGAAGGCGCCGTCCATTTCGCCGATCCCGAGCCGCGCCGCCTGTTCGCGCGCCTCGCCGCGCCGTTCTTCCAGCCGGTTCCCGAGACCTTGGTGGCCGTCACCGGCACGAACGGCAAGACCTCGACGGTCGAGCTGACGCGCCAGATCTGGCGCATGGCGGGCCAACGCGCGGCCTCGATCGGCACGCTGGGCGTCACCACGAGCGACGAAACCGTCTCGACCGGGCTGACCACGCCCGACATCGTCACGTTCCTCGCCAACCTGACCGGCCTCGCGCGGGAGGGCGTCACTCATGTCGCCTACGAGGCGTCCAGCCACGGCCTTTCGCAGTACCGCATCGAGGGACCGCGCGTTTCGGTGGGCGCCTTCACCAATCTCTCGCGCGACCATCTCGATTATCATGCCGACATGGACGATTATTTCGCGGCGAAGATGCGCCTGTTCGACGAAGTGGTCGTCGATGGCGGCACCGCCGTGATCTGGGCCGACGATGCCTGGTCGGACAAAGCCATTGCCCATGCCGAAAGGCGCGGGCTCAAGACGTTCACCGTGGGTGCCAAGGGCACCAGCATCCGCCTCTCGGGTCGCAAGCCGGGCGGACTCGGCCAGAAGCTGGAGCTCGAGCATGAGGGCAAAGCCTACGTGCTCGAGCTTCCGCTCATCGGTGCCTACCAGGCCGCCAATTCGCTGGTGGCGGCAGGGCTGGTGCTGGCCAGCGGCGGCGCTGCCCATACGACTTTCGATGCCCTGAAGCGCCTCGTCACCGTGCGCGGGCGGCTTGAGCGCGCCGCGATTTCCTCGGTAGGCGCGCCGGTCTATGTCGACTATGCGCATACGCCAGACGCGCTGGAAGCGGCCATCGCGGCGCTCCGTCCCCATGTGGAAGGGCGCCTGATCGTCGTCTTCGGCGCCGGCGGCGACCGCGACCAGGGGAAGCGGCCGGACATGGGCCGCGTGGCCAGCGAAGGCGCGGACGTGGCGATCGTCACTGACGACAATCCGCGCGGCGAGGATCCGGCGGCGATCCGCGCGATGGTCCTGGCCGGAATGGGCAAGGATGCGCGGGAAATCGGTGACCGGCGCGAGGCGATCGGCGCGGCCATCGCCGAGGCTGGACGGGGGGACATCGTCCTCATCGCGGGCAAGGGGCATGAACAGGGGCAGATCATCGGCAGCGGCGACTCCGTGCGCGTCCTGCCATTCGACGACGTAACCGTGGCCAGGGAAATGTCTGGTCCGCAGGGAAGGTAGTGCGATGAATGCTGTAGCCCGGATCCTCGATTGGCCCAGTGATTCGATCGGGGGAAGCGACGCCGCGGAGGAAAACCCGCTGGCCCCGTCGACGCAAGGCCTGTGGGATTCCGCCACGCTTGCGCGGGTGCTCAAGGGTGCGGCCAGCAGCGAGTTCACCGTCTCCGGCGTAGAGATCGACAGCCGCGACGTTCAGCCCGGAGACTTGTTCTTCGCGCTCAAGGGCGAGGCCATGGACGGCCACCGCTTCGTCGAGGGGGCTTTCGCCAAGGGTGCGGCGGCGGCCGTGGTCGACCGGCCGGTCGATGGGCCGCACATCCTGGTGGAGAACACCACCGAGGCGCTGGAACTGCTTGGAAACGCCGGCCGCCTGCGCGCCCGCGGCCCGATTATCGGCGTGACCGGGTCGGTCGGCAAGACCGGCGTCAAGGAAGCGATCTGGGCCGCGCTCGACCGCGCCAGCCGGGGCGATGCCCATCGCTCGGTCAAGAGCTACAACAACCACGTCGGCGTCCCGCTCAGCCTGGCGCGCATGCCGGCGCGCGCCCGTTTCGGCATCTTCGAAATGGGCATGAACCACGCGGGCGAGATCGCCGGGCTGACCCGGCAAGTCCGTCCGGGCGTCGCCGTCATCACCACCATCGCGCCGGCCCATATCGAGATGCTGGGCTCGATGGAGGCCATTGCCGATGCCAAGGCGGAGATATTCGAAGGGCTGGAAGAGGGCGGGATCGCCGTGATTCCGGCCGACAGCCCCTATTTCAACCGGCTGAAGGAAGCCGCGGTCGCCGTCGGCGCGCAAGTCGTTTCCTTCGGCAAGGCCCGCGACGCCGACGTCCGTCTGCTGGACGCGGTGCCGGCGATCGGCGGCGGCTCGCTGGTGACCATCGACATGGGCGACCGGCGCGTCTGCTATACCGTCGCGTCGCCCGGCGAACATCACGTGATCAATTCACTCGCGGTCATGGCCGCAGTGCGCGGGGTGAAAGGTGACCTTGGCGCTGCAGGCGTGGCGCTCGCCGAAATGGGCGGGCTGCCGGGCCGGGGCGCGCGACTGGAAATCGACGTTCCGGGTGGGGAGCCCGACGTCGATGCCGATGCAGCCGGTCGCCGCCCCGCGTCGCCCCGCAATGGCGGCAAGGCGCTGCTGATCGACGAGAGCTACAACGCCAATCCGGCCTCGATGCGGGCGACGCTCGACCAGCTCGGGCGCACCCCCGCGCATCGCCGCATCGCCGTGCTGGGTGCGATGAAGGAACTGGGCAGCCACGGCCCCGATTACCACGCCGCGCTGGCCGGTCCGATCCGGGAGGCGGGAGTCGATTACGCCGTGCTGGTGGGCGAGGAGATGGCCCCGCTCGCCCAAGCTCTTGAAGCCGCCGAACATTCAGGGGAACTGGGGAAATCCGCTAGTCTTCCGCTTGGCAAGACGGTGCCCTTCGCGCATTGCCTGAGCGTGCGGGAAGCCGTGGATGCACTGCGCGAATTCGGTCTCGAACGGGATGACGTCATCCTGGTCAAAGGCTCGAATTCGGTGGGCCTGTCTTCCCTCGTGAACGCGCTCGACAAACAGGAAGGGTAGGGGGCAACCCCGCAAGATGCTGTATCTCATCGCAGATTGGTTCCATTACGAGGGACTGTCCAACCTCTTCCGCTACCAGACGTTCCGTTCCGGCGCGGCGCTGATGACGGCGCTGGGCCTTGGCCTGCTGATCGGTCCGCGCTTCATCAACATGCTGCGCGTGCGCCAGGGCAAGGGCCAGCCGATCCGTGAGGACGGCCCGCAGAGCCACCTCGCCAAGCGCGGCACCCCCACGATGGGTGGGCTGATGATCCTCACCGCGCTGGTCAGTTCGATGATCCTGTTCATGGACGTGACCAACCCCTTCGTCTGGGCCTGCGTGGCCGTGACCGTGGGTTTCGGGATCATCGGATTCCTGGACGACTATGACAAGGTCGCCAAGCGCAGCACCGCCGGCCTGTCGAGCAAGTTGCGCCTGGGGCTGGAGTTCGTGGTGGCGGGTATCGCCTCGTACATCATCGTCAGCCAGCTCAACACCAACCTCTACGTGCCTTTCCTGTCGGGCCGCTACATTCCGCTCGGGCCATTCTACTACGTCTTCGCGGCCGTGGTGATCGTGGGCGCGGGCAATGCCGTGAACCTGACCGACGGCCTGGACGGACTGGCGACGATGCCGGTCATCATCGCAGCGGGTACTTTCGCGATCATCTGCTACCTGGCGGGCCGCGTCGACTACGCCAATTACCTCGGCATTCCGCACGTTCCGCGTGCGGGTGAACTCGCCGTGTTCTGCGCCGGGATCATCGGCGCCTGCCTTGCCTTCCTCTGGTTCAATGCTCCGCCCGCGGCCGTCTTCATGGGCGATACCGGCAGCCTTGCCCTCGGCGGCGCGCTCGGCGCCATTGCCGTGGCCGCGCACCACGAGATCGTGCTGGCCATCGTCGGCGGGCTGTTCGTGCTGGAAGCGGCTTCGGTCATCATCCAGGTGTTCTGGTTCAAGCGCACCGGTCGCCGCGTGTTCCGCATGGCGCCGATCCATCACCACTTCGAGCAGAAGGGCTGGAAGGAATCGACCGTCGTGATCCGCTTCTGGATCATTTCGATCGTCCTTGCCGTCCTCGGCCTCTCCACGCTCAAGCTGCGATAAGGGGCGCCGGGTCTTGATCGTCTCCCCCGCCTTTGCCGGAAAACGCTACGCGGTGCTCGGACTCGCGCGCTCCGGACTCACGGCGGTGGAGACGCTGCTGGCCAGCGGCGCCCACGTCTTGGCCTGGGATTCGCGCGAAGAGCCGCGCCACGCCCTCTGCGCGCGCCGTCACGAGGAAAGCATCGAAGTCGCGGACCCCGTTACCGCCGACCTGACGGGCTATGACGGCGTGGTCGTCTCGCCGGGCGTACCGCTCAACAAGCACCCGATCGCCGAAGCCGCGCGCCGCCACGGCGTGCCGGTGATCGGCGACATCGAACTTTTCGCGCTGGCCCGCGGCAGCCTTCCCGCGCACCGCGTCGTCGGCATAACCGGCACCAACGGCAAGTCGACCACGACTTCGCTGGTCTGCCACCTGCTGGAAAGCGCCGGCGTGCCCACCCGCGTCGGCGGCAATATCGGTGTGCCGGTGCTGGGCGAAGATCCGCTGCCGGAGGGCGGCGTCTACGTGCTGGAGCTGTCCAGCTACCAGATCGATCTCACCCGCAGCCTGGACTGCGACGTGGCCGCGCTGCTCAACATCACGCCGGACCATCTCGACCGCTATGACGGGTTCGAGGCTTATGCCCTGTCCAAGGCGCGCCTCTTCGCGATGCAGGACGCCGGGCGCCCCGCCATCTTCGGCACCGGCGACCGCGAGACCTCCGACATTGCCGAGACCGAGGAACTGCGCCGCGCGCCCGGCGCCGTCCGCCGCGTCGGCGGGCAGGACCTTGCGCCGCTCCAGAAGGACTGGCCCTCGCTGCAAGGCCCGCACAATCTGCAGAACGCCGCCGTGGCCGTCGCCATCGTCGAGGCCCTGGGCATTCCCGCGGAGCAGTGGCAGCCCGCGCTGCGCACCTTCAGCGGGTTGCCGCACCGCATGGAGCGCGTGGCCGAGGCCGGCGGCGTGCTCTACATCAACGACAGCAAGGCGACCAACCCGGCCTCGACCGCACCGGCGCTGGCCGCGTTTCCGCCCGATCCCGAGCCGCGCCTCCACTGGATTCTCGGCGGTCTTCCCAAGGGCGACGACCTTGACGAATGCGCGCCGTTCTTCGGCAATGTCGCGGCTGCCTATACCATCGGCGATGCCGGGCCGCGCTTCGCCGAAATCCTCGCCCCTTACACCGAAGTGCACCGCAGCGAGATGATGGCCGAAGCCATCCGCGATGCGATGACCCGCGCCAGGCCCGGCGACGTCATCATGCTTTCGCCCGCCTGTGCCAGCTTCGACCAGTTCCGCGACTACGAAGCGCGCGGGCTGGCCTTCCGCCAGATCGTCGAGGCTCTGCTCGAACTTCATGGCGAGCAGGAGCAGGGCGCATCCGCCGATACGCCCGAGGGTGAAGGCGAAGATGGGGTGAAGCACTGATGGCCACTGCCGCTCCCGGTTCCGCTTCGGGCGTTCAGCCCGCCAACGTCCGCTACAACCGCAACCGCCGGGGCCAGCTGGCGATCTGGTGGCAGGAGATCGACCGCACCGTCCTGGCCATCGTGCTGATCCTCATGGGCATCGGCGCCGTGGCGGTGGCGGCCGGTTCGCCCGCGAGTGCGCGGCGCCTGTCTACCGCGCATGAAAAGCTCTCGCAGCTCCACTTCTTCTGGCTGCACTTGCGCTGGCAGTTCGTGGGCCTTTGCGCGATGTTCTGGGCGTCCAGCCTGTCGAAGGACAGCGCGCGCCGCGTGGGCATCCTGATTGCCGCCGTCATGCTGGTCGGGCTGGTGCTGGTGCCGGTGATCGGCTCCGAAGTGAACGGCGCGCGGCGCTGGCTGAAGCTGGGCTTCTCGATCCAGCCGTCGCAGTTCCTGGGCTCCGGCTTCCCGATCCTGCTGGCCTGGATCCTGTCCTGGCGCGCGCGCGATCCGCATATTCCGGTGGTGGCGATCTGCTTCTGCCTCATGGGCCTGCTGGGCGCGCTGCTCATGGCGCAGCCGGACTTCGGCTCGACGATGCTGTTTTCGGGCACGTTCTTCGTGATGATCCTGCTGGCGGGCATTCCGCTCAAGCGCATCGGCATGTTCGCCGGGCTGGGCGTCGCGGGTATCGTCCTGATGTATTTCACATACGACAACGGCCGCAACCGCATCGATTCCTTCCTGTCCGGCGGCAATGCTTTCGACCAGGTGGACCTGGCCCAGCGCACGCTCCTGAACGGGGGGTGGTTCGGGCAGGGCTTCTGGATGGGCGCGCGCAAGATGGCGCTGCCCGAAGCGCATACCGACTACATTTTCTCCGTCATCGGCGAGGAATTCGGGCTGATCGCCTGCGTCGTCATCGTCATGATCTATCTTGCCCTGCTGACGCGGGTCATGCTGCGCCTCGTGGATGAGGAGGACCTCTTCACCGTGCTCGCCGCCTCGGGCATCGCCTCGCAGTTCGGCGGGCAGGCTTTCATCAACATCCTGGTCAACCTGCAGCTCTTCCCGTCGAAGGGCATGACCCTGCCGCTGATCAGCTACGGCGGCTCGTCCACAGTGGCCATGTGCATGACCGTCGGCCTGCTGCTGGCGATCACGCGCCGCAATCCGTTCATCAAGCGCGAGAAGTTCTCACTGCGCGCCGTTGGAGACTTTTCTTCATGAGTTCGGCCGTATCCGGCTCGGTCAGCCGCCACTACGTCCTCGCCGCGGGCGGAACGGGCGGCCACCTTATCCCCGCCTTCGCGCTCGCTGCGGAGCTGGACCGTCGCGGCCATCACGTCGCGCTCATCACCGACGAGCGCGGCGCGGCCATTCCCGGCAAGCCCGACTATCTACCCGCTCATGTCCTGCCGCAAGGGCGCATCGCGGGCAAGAATCCGCTTAACTGGCTCAAGGGCCTCAAGGGCATCCTGTCCGGCCGCGCGATGGCGCTGCGCCTGTTCGAGAGTTTCGAGCCGACTGCCGTGGTCGGCTTTGGCGGCTATCCCGCCCTGCCGACGATGCTCGCCGCCCGTTCGGCGAAGATCCCGACAGTGCTGCACGAGCAGAATTCGGTGCTCGGCCGGGTGAATCGCTACTTCGCCGGCAAGGTCAACGCCATCGCCACGGCCTTTGCGCAAGTGGACCGGCTCGATCCGAAGCTGGCGGACAAAGTCACGCTGGTCGGCAATCCGGTGCGCGAGGAAGTCCTGGCCCTGCGCGACGCGCCGTTCCCCGAATTCGGTGAGGACAGCCTGCTGCGGATCCTGGTGACCGGCGGCAGCCAGGGCGCCCGCGTGCTTTCCGAAGTCGTGCCTGACGGCCTTGCCATGCTGCCCCCGGCGCTGCGTTCGCGGCTCCAGGTGATCCAGCAGTGCCGGCCCGAGGATATCGATGCGGTGCGCGCGCGCTATGCCGGCCACGGCATCCCCGCCGAACTCGCGACTTATTTCGAAGACATGGCCGAGCGGCTTGCCGGCGCCCATCTCTTCATCGGCCGCTCCGGCGCCTCGACCATCGCGGAGCTTACCGCGGTCGGCCGACCGGCGATCCTGATCCCGCTGCCGATCGCCACCGACGACCACCAGGCCGCCAATACCCGCGAGATCGTCGCGGCCGGCGGAGCCCGCGCAATCCGACAGGAAAGCTTCACCGCGACCATGCTCGCGAAACAGATTCAGGCCATGGCCCAGCACCCCGAAACCCTTGCCAATGCCGCCCACGCTTCGTGGAACTGCGGCTATCCCAATGCCGCCAGCGATCTTGCCGACCTTGTCGAGAGCTTCGGCGCGGCGCCGATCATGGACGTGATCCGCCTGGAGAAAGCCATGCCTGCCAAGGGCGGCGAGGCGCTCGCAAAGAGCAAGCTCGCGAAGGAGTCCGCGCAGTGAGGGGCGTGGGCACCGACATCGGCACGATCCACTTCGTGGGTATCGGCGGCATCGGCATGTCCGGCATTGCCGAAGTGATGCACAACCTGGGCTATTCGGTGCAGGGCTCCGACATTGCCGAGGGCTACGTGGTCGAAGGCCTGCGCGGCCGGGGCATCAAGGTCATGATCGGCCAGTCGGCGGAGAACGTCGAGGGCGTCGCCGTGGTCGTCACTTCCACCGCCGTGAAGCGTGACAATCCGGAAGTCGTCTACGCGCTCGAAAACCGCATTCCCGTGGTCCGCCGCGCCGAGATGCTGGCCGAGCTGATGCGCCTCAAGAACACCGTGGCCGTGGCCGGCACGCACGGCAAGACCACCACGACATCGATGGTCGCGGCGCTGCTCGATGCCGGCGGGGTCGATCCCACCGTGATCAACGGCGGCATCATCAATTCCTACGGCTCGAACGCGCGCCTCGGCGCTTCGGACTGGATGGTGGTGGAAGCCGACGAGAGCGACGGTTCGTTCCTGCGTCTCGACGGCACCATCGCCGTCGTCACCAACATCGATCCCGAGCATCTCGATCACTACGGCTCGTTCGACAAGGTGAAGGACTCCTTCGTCGAATTCATCGAGAATGTGCCCTTCTACGGCGCGGCGATGCTCTGCATCGACCACCCGGAAGTGCAGGCGATCATCCCCAAGGTGCGCGACCGCCGCGTGGTGACATACGGCTTCTCCGCCCAGGCCGACATTCGCGGCGAGAACGTGACGCCGATCCCCGGCGGCAACCGCTTCGACGTGGCCCTGCGCCAGCGCGACGGCTCGTTCCGCCGCATCGAGGGCATCGAACTGCCGATGCCGGGTCGCCACAACGTCCAGAACGCGCTCGCCGCGGTGGGCGTGGCGGTGGAGATGGGCTGTTCGGAAGAGTGCATCCAGACCGGCTTCTCCAAGTTCGGCGGCGTGAAGCGTCGCTTCACCAAAGTCGGTGAAGTCGAAGTGGACGGCGGTGTCGTCACCGTGATCGACGATTACGGCCACCACCCGGTCGAGATCCGCGCCGTCCTGGCAGCGGCCCGCGAAGGCGTGCGCAACCGCGTCATCGCCGTGGTTCAGCCGCACCGCTTCACGCGTCTGCGCGATCACATGGAAGACTTCGAAGCAGCCTTCAACGATGCCGACGTGGTCTACGCCGCCCCGGTCTATGCCGCGGGCGAGCAGCCCATCGAAGGCGTCGATTCCGAGCACATGGTGTCGGGCATGAAGGCGCGCGGACACCGCTCCGCGCAAGTCATTGCCGGGCCGGATGCCTTGGCCGACGCGCTGGCCACGTCGGTCCAGCCGGGCGACATGGTGGTCTGCCTTGGCGCGGGCGACATCACCAAGTGGGCAGCCGGTCTTGCCGACGCGATCGTCAAGCGGAGGGCCGCTTGAGCGAGGCGGATAGCCTTCCCCAGGTAGCCGGCAAGCTCAAGGCCGATGCGCCGCTGGCGCCGCTCGTCTGGTTCAAGTCGGGCGGCGCGGCCGAGTGGCTGTTCGAGCCCAAGGACCTGGCGGACCTGCAGGGCTTCCTGCGCGATCTCGACCCGGCGGTCCCGGTCATGGCGCTGGGCCTCGGCTCCAACATGATCGTGCGCGACGGCGGCGTTCCGGGCGTGGTGATCCGCCTGGGCAAGGCTTTCGCGAAAGTCGGCCGCGTGGATGAGGTCACGCTCGAATGCGGCGGCGGCGCCAGCGGCATTCTCGTTTCCTCCACCGCGCGCGACAACGGCATTGCCGGTGTCGAGTTCCTGCGCTCGATTCCCGGCACGGTCGGCGGCTTCGTGCGCATGAACGGCGGCGCCTATGGCGGCGAGGTCAAGGATATCCTGGTCGATTGCGACGTGGTGCTGCGCGACGGCACGCTGGTCACGCTGGGCAATGCCGATCTCGGCTATACCTATCGCCATTCGCAGCTGCCCGAAGGCGCCGTGGTCGTCGCCGCACGCTTCAAGGGCCGCGCGGGCGAACCCGAGGCGATCCAGGCCGAGATGGACCGGATTTCCGCCAGCCGCGAAGCCAGCCAGCCACTGCGCAGCAAGACCGGCGGCTCGACCTTCAAGAACCCCGAGGGCCACAAGGCCTGGCAGCTCGTGGACGAAGCCGGTTGCCGCGGCCTCACGCTGGGCGGCGCGCAAGTGAGCGAGAAGCACACCAACTTCCTGCTCAACGTGGCCGAGGCCACCAGCAGCGATATCGAGGCCCTGGGCGAGGAAGTCCGCCGCCGGGTCAAGGAAACGTCGGGCGTCACGCTCGAATGGGAAATCCAGCGGGTTGGACTATCCGCTGAAGCAAGAAGTGAGTTGACGCAGTGACCCTCCCAAAACTCCACGTCGCGGTCCTGATGGGCGGTTGGTCGAACGAACGGCCGGTCTCGCTGATGAGCGGCGAGGGCGTGGCCAAGGCGCTTGAGTCCAAGGGCCACAAGGTCACGCGCATCGACATGGACCGCGATGTCGCGCTGCGCCTGTCGGAGGCCAAGCCGGACGTCGTGTTCAACGCGCTCCACGGCGCGCCGGGCGAGGACGGCACGGTGCAGGGCATGATGGACCTGATGGGCCTCACTTATACCCATTCGGGCCTCGCCACGTCGGTCATCGCCATCGACAAGGAGCTGACCAAGCAAGCGCTCGTGCCTCACGGCATTCCCATGCCCGGCGGCCGTATCGTCGAGAGCGCGGAAATCCATGAGCGCGATCCACTGCCGCGTCCCTATGTGCTCAAGCCCGTCAACGAGGGTTCCTCGGTGGGCGTCGCCATCGTCACCGATGAGGGCAATTACGGTAATCCGATTGCGCCGGACGCCAAGGGCCCGTGGCAGGAATTCGACCGCCTGCTCGCCGAACCCTTCATTCGCGGCCGGGAACTGACCACCGCCGTGATCGGAGACCGCGCCTTGCTGGTCACCGAACTCAAGCCCAAGTCCGGCTTCTACGACTTCGACGCCAAGTATACCGACGGTATGACCGAACACGTCTGCCCGGCCGAGATCCCCGACGAGATCACTGCGGCCTGCAAGGACCTTGCCTTGCGCTCCCATCAGTTGCTGGGCTGCAAGGGCGCCAGCCGCGCCGACTTCCGCTGGGACGACACGCAGGGGATCGAGGGTCTGTTCCTGCTGGAGGTCAATACCCAGCCCGGCATGACGCCGCTCAGCCTGGTTCCCGAGCAGGCGCGCGCCTGCGGCATGGAATATCCCGATCTCGTGGAAGCAGTGATTGCCGAAGCGCTTGCCGACGCCGGAAAGGTCGCCAAGGGGGCCAAATGAGCCAGACGATCCGGCGCAAGCCGAAGACAGCGCGAAAGGCCGCCGCGGCCCAGAACACCAAGGCCAAGGTCCGCCAGGCCAAGGCGACCAGCGGCACGGCCGTCGATACGGTGATGAGCTGGCTGCCCTTCACCGAGGAGCAGCTTCACAAGATCTTCCTCGTCGCCATCCTCGGCGGCGCGGGCCTGCTCATCTGGGTCGTGGCCAATGCGGCCGGCGTGCCGATGCTGGCGGGCAAGCAGTTCGCCCAGGTCGCCGCCGATGCCGGTTTCGAGGTGAAGCGCGTCGAAGTGCGCGGGGTGAAGAACCTCAACGAGCTGAAAGTCTACGAAAAGGCCCTGGCCGAGCGCGACCGGGCAATGACCCAGGTCGATCTCGACGGGCTGCGCAGCGAACTGCTGGGCCTGTCGTGGGTCAAGGACGCGCGCGTCTCGCGCCAGCTGCCGGACACGCTGGTGATCGACATCGTCGAGCGGGAGCCCCATGCGGTGCTCCGCAAGGCCGACCGTTTCGTGCTCATCGACGAGACCGGGCAGGAACTGGAAGCGATCAACCGGAAGGACGCCAAGGGCAAGCTGATCGTCTCCGGCCCAGGCGCGGGCCAGCAGGTGACCCAGCTCGGCCATCTTCTCGAAGCGGCTCCGGCGCTCCAGCCGAAAGTGCAGGAAGCGGAATGGATCGGCAACCGCCGCTGGAACCTGACGTTTCAGACCGGGCAGGTGCTGGCGCTGCCGGAAGGCGACACCGAATCCGCCGGGGCGCTCGTCACTTTTGCCCGGCTTGACGGCACCAACCGGCTGATCGGCGGCAAAGTCACGGCTATCGACATGCGCGCGAAGGACCGCATCTACTTGCGGGTCCCGGACGCCGAAGGACAGGAACTGGCGATGAAGGCGGGCGCAGTCCCCCATACGAGCGTCGAAGCGAGCAGCCAGAGTGCCGCCGCAGCGGAGGAACAGTGATGGCACCCCCACGCATCACCCGGGTGTTCGGCGCGGTCAATATCGGGTCCTTCCGCATTTCCGCCATTGTCGCGGGCATGTCCGAGATGGGGGACATGATCGTGCTCGGTTCGGGCCACCGCGCCAGCCAGGGCATCAAGCGCGGCTTCGTCACGGACATGGCCGCCGCCACTTATGCCGTGCGCGATGCCATCGACCGGGCGGAGAAGATGGCGGACACCAGCGTCACCAAAGTCTGGATCGGCTGCTCGGGGGCAGGGCTCGCCAGCCGCATCGACCAGTTCGATGCCGAGATCGGCGGCCGCCGCATCGAGCAGGAGGATATCGATCAGCTCCTGATCTCGGCGCGCGAAGTGATCCAGCCCGACGGGCGCATGGTGCTCCATGCCCAGCCGGCGCAATATCGCCTGGACGGTGCGCACGGCGTGGGCAATCCCAAGGGTCTCCATGCCGAGCGGCTCGGCGTCGACATCCACATCGTCCTGGCGGACGGCGCCCCGATCCGCAACCTGACCGAAGCGGTGCAATGCGCACATCTCGAAGTGGAGGCCGTGGTCGGCTCGCCCATCGCGGCGGGGCAGGCCTGCCTCTCGCCCGAAGAGCGTGACCTGGGCGTGGCGCTGGTGGAATTCGGCGCGGAAGTCACCAATGTCGCGGTCTATTCGCATGGGCTGCTGATCGACATGATCTCCATCCCGATGGGCTCGGCCGACATCACCGACGCCGTCGCCTCGGCCTTCGGCATTCGCCGGTTCCAGGCCGAGCGGCTCAAGTGCGTCAACGGCTCCGCCATCGCCAGCCCGCACGATCACCGCGAGATGATTCCCGTCAACGCGCCGGGCGAGGAAGGCACCGGCCCGATCGCCCGCCATGCCGATGACAAGAACCGGATCCCGCGCGCCGAACTGATCGGGGTGATTACCGGCCAGCTCGGCATCCTCATGGAAGAAATAAACAAGGCGCTGAAGTTGATGCGCTTCAACGCGCAGCGCGGCAAGCAGGTGGTCTTCACCGGGGGCGGCGCGGAACTGGTGGGATTGGCCGATTATGCGCAGGCGGCGCTGGGCAAGCCGGTGCGCATCGGCCGCGTGCCGCATCTTTCGGGACTGGCCGAAGCCCACGTAAAACCGGGCTTCTCGACGCTGGCGGGACTGGTTCTCTATGCCGCCGCGGACCCGATCGACATTCGCACTTTCGGCAAGAACCGCCAAGGTACAGTGAGTTACAGCGGTCTTGGCGTGGTCAACCGCGTCTATAGAGCATTGAAAGAGTACTTTTGAGCAACTGTTTGGAAGATGCCCGGCAGGGCATCTAGTGGAGGCGAGGGCCGGTGCCGCTGAATTCCTGTCCGCGAATTTCCAAACCGACTCAAAGCCCTTTGGTCAGTCGTGCATTCCCTGCGACGGGAACGGCACGATTGGCTGGAATTCGCGGTTTCGGCTGTGGACAACAAGGCTGCACGCTTTGCCTTGACGGAGGCTGCCGTGCAATCAGGCTAGTCAAGGTAAATTTCTTCGCGCACGTGCCTGCCAGGAGATCGAAATGAGCATCAACATCGGACCGCCGGCGATCGAAGAGCTTCGTCCGCGTATTGTCGTCATCGGCGTAGGCGGAGCAGGCGGCAACGCCATCGCCAACATGATCCAGGCCCAGATCGAGGGCGTGGACTTCGTCGTCGCCAATACCGACGCGCAGGCGCTCAACAACGCGATCGCCGAAACCCGCATCCAGCTCGGCCCGGAAATCACGCAGGGCCTTGGCGCCGGTGCGCGTCCGGAAGTGGGCCGCGCCGCAGCGGAAGAGACGATCGAAGAGATCGAGCGCCTGCTTGACGGCGTCCACATGGTCTTCATCGCCGCCGGCATGGGCGGCGGCACCGGCACGGGTGCGGCGCCGATCATCGCGCAGGCCGCGCGCGCCAAGGGCGTGCTGACGGTGGGCGTGGTTTCCAAGCCCTTCATGTTCGAAGGCACGCGCCGCATGCGTTCGGCGGACTCGGGCATCGAGGAACTGCAGAAGCACGTCGATACCCTGATCGTCATCCCGAACCAGAACCTGTTCCTGGTCGCCAAGGCGGAAACCACGTTCAAGGAAGCCTTCCAGCTTGCCGACGAAGTGCTTCAGCAGGGCGTGCGCTCGATCACCGACCTGATGATCATGCCGGGCCTCATCAACCTCGACTTCGCGGACGTCCGCTCGGTCATGGGCGAGATGGGCAAGGCGATGATGGGCACCGGAGAGGGCGAAGGCCCGAACCGCGCACTCGAAGCGGCCGAACGCGCCATAGCGAACCCGCTGCTCGACGGCGTGTCGATGCAGGGCGCCAAGGGCGTGATCATCTCGATCATCGGCGGCGACGACATGAAGCTGCTCGAAGTCGACGAGGCCGCGAACCACATTCGCGAACTGGTCGACCCTGACGCCAACATCATCTGGGGCTCGGCCTTCAACCCCGACCTTCAGGGCAAGATCCGCGTTTCGGTGGTTGCCACCGGCATCGAGCAGACCACGGAAATGGCCGAGATCGCCTCGCGTCCACTGAACCTCAGCGCCTCGCGCGGCCCGGTTCGTCCGATGGTGTCGCGCCCGGTGCCCAGCGCACCGACGCCGCTCGTCACGCCCGCTCCGGCCGCCGCAGCGCCGGTCGCTCCGGCTTCCGAGCCCTTCGAACTGTCGACGCCGGCTGCCGAGTCGGCCGACCAGCCGTTCGAACTGGAACTCGGCGCCAGCGAGGAAGTCGAACAGGAAGCCCCGGCCGCTTACGCCGGTCTTCGCAGCGCGCGTCCCGAACCGCTCGATCTCGGCGCGATGGCGCAGGCTCAGCCCCCGCACCCGTCGGCCCATCAGCCGGCTCCGCAGGCCGCCAGCCAGCGCCAGCAGGACGAACTCTTGCTGGGCGGCGGGCAGCCGCAAGCCGCTGAACCCGCCCGCGCGCGTCCGGCCGATCCCGCACCGGCGCGCCCGGTCGGCGGTGGCAGCACTTTGTTCGAGCGCATGACCAGCCTTTCGCGTCCCAAGGCGGCCCCGGCCGAACCGGCGGGCGATGACGATGATGGCGGCTCGATCAGCATCCCCCGTTTCCTGGGGCGCCAGAACAACCAGTAATGAAAATGGGCGGGCGGCGGCCGGTTTGCGGCCGTCGCCTCCCGTTTTCGCAAGGTTCATGAATCGGACGACATAGACGCGGCCGATCGGTTTCCAGCAAAGGCCCGATTCCAGTCGGGCCTTTGCGCGTTTTGAGAGGTTTTTCGGGTCTTGCGGGTACGTCAGAGGGTTTCGAGCAAGTGGCTGGCCTCGGCAGCCGTGCATGTAGCGCTGGTCGTTCCCGCTGCGTCCCTCTCGTTCGCCGTCCTCCCGGCCGCAGCCATCGCCGCGCCGGTGGTGCAAGCGCTGCCGAGCGCCGACCAGTTGAAGCTCAACGCCGCGCTGTCGCGACTGGCGCGCGATCCGCGGGACACCTCCGCCTTGCTCGACGCGGGCGATGCGGCGCGCAAGCTGGGCGATTTCGACGCCGCCATCGGCTTCTATCGCCGCGCCGACGAAATTTCGCCTGGCAATGCGCGGGTCAAGGCGGGGCTCGCCGCCTCGCTGGCGCAGAGCGGCGATCCAGTTGCCGCGCTGCCGCTGTTCGCCGAGGCGGAGAAGGCGGGCGCCAGCCCCACGCAACTGGCGGCAGACCGCGGCCTTGCCTACGACCTCGTCGGCGACAACGCCGCCGCGCAGCGCTATTATGCCCTGGCGCTCGGCGGTGCCAATGACGAGGATGTCCGCATGCGACTGGCGATCAGCCAGGCGATTGCCGGCGATGCCCAGGCCTCGGAAACGACGATCATGCCCCTGCTGCGCAAGCAGGACAAACCGGGCTGGCGTACGCGCGCCTTCTCGCTGGCGATCGCGGGCGACGCCAAGCAGGCGGTGGAAGTGTCGAACACGATCCTGCCCCCGCAACTGGCCCAGAATATCGCGCCTTACTTGCGCTACATGCCGCGTCTCACCCGCGCGCAGCAGGCGGCGGCGGCCAATCTCGGCAAGTTCCCGCGCGCTTCGGAAATCGGGCATGACGATGCCCGGATCGCGGCCTACACGCCGACGCGGCTTGCCAGCGCGGACGCGAATCTCGTCCCGCGCGGCGAGGCCCTGGGCAGCGGCAGCACTGCGGCTACCCGCACGTCCCGCACGGCCAAGGCCAGCACGAAACCGGCAAAGGCCGGCCCGCGGACCGGCGGCACATCGGTGGCCGCGGCGGATCCCTATCGCATCGGCGGCGGGCGGACGACCTCCACGCGCACGGTGCCCGCTGCGGCGGCAGAGCCGGCACGGGTCGCACCGCCCGAACCGATGCCGACCATCGAGCGCGCCGATACGCCGACGGGCGAACTGCCTCCCGTGAAGCCGAAGGCGGAGCAAACCGCCCCGGTCAGCGCCAAGCCGCCCGCAACGGCAACGGCCGCGCCTGCCTCGACTTCGGTAACGCGCGAATGGGCTGCCGCCTCGCTGGCTGCGCGGAGTAGCTCTGCGCCGCCTACGGCCGCCGCAAGCCCCGGTTTCGACCTTGCGCGGGTTCCGGCGGGTCAGCCTGCCGCGGCGCCCTCCACGTCGCCCGTTGTCTCCAAACCCGCGGCACCCGCGCCCGGGCTCGCCGCCACGCCGAGTGCGCCAGTTGCGCCGCTTGGCAGCACGCCGGCCAAGCCGCCCGTGGCGGAAGCGCCGCCCGAACCGAACGCCCAGCAGCTCTCGCTGGAGCAGATCTTCGCGGATCTGGGCAAGCCCACCATGCAGATCATGCCGGCTTCGGGCGCGGTCGACATGCGGCAGATAGAGCCCGCACGTCCGGCGCCGCCCAAGATCGACCTTCCCAAGCCCGAACCCGAAGCGCCCAAGGTGCCCGAGCCGAAAGCCAAGGCAGACCCCAAGGCCAAGCCCGACGCCAAGACCAAGCCCGATGACAAGGCGGAAGACGACAAGGCCTCTGCCAAGACCAAGGCTGCCGCGAAGGCCAAGGCCGATGCCGCCGCCAAGGCCAAGAAGCCTGCGCCGCCGTCGCATCCCAGCCGGATCTGGGTGCAGATCGGCGTGGGCCGCGACAAGGCTGCCATCGCTTTCGACTGGCGCCGCTACCTCAAGCAGTCGCCCGCGCTGTTCAAGGGCCACGAACCCTATGTCAGCGACATGGGGCGGACCAACCGCATCCTCGTGGGTCCGTTCGAGACACAGAAGGCGGCCGGCAGCTTCATCGCCGATGCGAAGAAGCAGGGCTTCAACGACGCGCTTCCCTGGACGAGTCCGGCGGGGCAGGTCGTCGACGCGCTTTCGGCGAAGTGACGGGCGGGTCGCGGAGGCGGCCCGTTTCCCTATGCGTAAAGCGGGCCTGAGGGCCGCGTCCGGCAAATCCGGGTGACTTCGAACTGTCCTAATGGCGGGGCGGCGGGCCTTATCCACATCCTGTGAACAGGCTTGTGCAGTTTTGCTCAGGCGATCGCATGCCCCGGATTGTGCTTGCCCCCCCAGGCAAAGCATCCATGGCTCGTCGCGTCGCGGAGGGCAAATGTCGGAAATCATGAGGCAGGTACAGGACGACATCAGCCGGGAGGACGAGTCCGCCCCGATCGAGATGCTGGCGTCGCTGTTCGAAGCGCGCGACTGGGCGTTCGAGCACTCGGGCGAGGATGAGATCTCCGCCGAAGTGAAGGGCGCCTGGGCGACCTATCAGATCCAGGCGATCTGGCGCGCGGAAGACCGTGTGCTGCAATTGCTCTGCCTGCCGGACATTCGCATCGCCGACAGCAAGCGGCAGGCCATGTTCGAGGCCTTGGCTCTCATCAACGAGCAGCTCTGGGTCGGCCATTTCGACACCTGGTCCAGCAGCGGCGTGGTGCTCTATCGCCACGGGCTGATGCTGGGCGAGGAAGGCCTGCTCGGCCCGGGCCAGGCGCAGACCGTGGTGGAGGCGGCGATCGAGGAATGCGACCGCTTCTATCCGGTGTTCCAGTTCATCCTCTGGGGCGACAAGACGCCGACCGAGGCGCTTGCCGCAGCCATGATCGACGCGGCCGGAGAGGCCTGACCCCGCGGCGCCGGCGCCGGCGCTGACAGCGCTGGCGCAGGGATGCGGGAGCGGGACTGCCATGCCGGCGCGGTCAGGCAGGTTCGGCGTGGATGGCCCGTCATGTCGGGCTTTGGCCCTTGGCAGTGTGCCGTCGCTCCCTTAGAGCGGGATCCGATCCTGCTGCGTCGGCCCTGTCGCCGTAGGTTTTTGGTTTGCCGCGTTTTCCGAGCAATCAGGTGATCCCATCTGCTTGGAAAGCGCTCTAGGCGCCGGGACGTCGCAAGGTCTCGCGCAAGGGGAATGACATGGAGCGGTTTCAGAACATCCTTCTCGTCGGCTGCGGCAATATGGCCGGCGCCATGCTGGAGGGCTGGCTGAAGGGCGGCATCGCCGCATCGCGTTTCACCATCGTCGATCCCAAGCGCACCGAAGCGCCCGAGGGCGTGACCCTGCTCGGCGAACTGCCGCGCGAAGGTCGCTTCGACGTGGTCATGCTGGGTATCAAGCCTCAGGGCCTGGATGAGGCCGCCCCGGCGATCGGCGCGCTGGTCGGGCGCGAGACGACGCTCTTCTCGATTCTTGCAGGTGTGGAGTTCGAGAGCCTTGCCGCGCGGTTCCCCGCGGCGGGCGCCGTCGTGCGGATCATGCCCAACCTTGCCGCTGCCATCGGCAAGTCGCCGATCGCGCTGGATTCGCGCGGTCTCGATGAGACGGGGCGCGCAGCGGTCACGGCAATGATGGCGCATCTCGGCACCCCGGAGTGGCTGGCGGAAGAGGCGCTGTTCGATTCCGTCACGGCGCTGGCAGGCTGCGGCCCCGCCTTCGTCTACCGCTTCATCGATGCGCTGACGGCAGGGGCCGTGTCGCTCGGGCTGGACGAGGCACAGTCGCAGCGGCTTGCCCTGGCCATGGTCGAAGGGGCGGCGCAGCTCGCGGCCGCCTCGCCGTTTTCGGCCGGCGAACTGGCGGACAAGGTGGCCAGCCCCGGTGGGTCGACCCGCGCCGGCATGAACGTGCTCGATGCAGGCGACGCCCTGACGCGCCTGATTGCGGCCACGATGGCCGCTTCGCGCGACCGTAACGCCGAAATGGCCGCGGAGGCCCGCAAGGCCTGATCGCCGTATTCCGGCGGGTTCCGACAGTCTTTACATTTTGACACAAAGTCGATCCGCCGGTTTTCCTTGAATTCGGAGGCCGGACAGCAGATATTCGTGCCTGTACGGGTGCCGCATTTCGCAAGCGCCTGTGAAAGGGAGTTTGAAATGGCGAATTGGAACGACCCCCAGCCCGGCACGGGCTTCGGTGCGTCTCCGAGCCTTGACGGACGCGAAGCCGGCCGGGCCACGTATGACGCGGGCCTGCGCAGCTACATGCTGTCCATCTACAACTACATGGCCTCGGGCGTGCTGCTGTCGGGCATCGTGGCGCTGTTGTTCGCTTCCTCCGGCATGGCGATGCAGGTGCTGACCACCCCGCTGCGCTGGGTCATCATGCTCGCCCCGCTGGGCTTCGTGATGGCGATGAACTTCGGCCTCAACCGTATGAAGACCTCGACCCTCCAGATGCTCTATTGGGGCTTCTGCGTGGTCATGGGTCTGTCGCTGTCGACGATCTTCCTGGCCTTCACCGCCACGTCGATCGCCACGACCTTCTTCGCAACGGCTGCGGCCTTCGCGGGTCTGAGCCTGGTGGGCTATACCACCAAGAAGGACCTTTCGGGCTTCGGCACGTTCCTGATCATGGGCCTGTTCGGCATTCTGATCGCGATGCTGATCAACATCTTCGTGGGTTCGACGGTGCTGCAGCTGGCGATCTCGGTGCTCGGCGTGCTGATCTTCGCCGGCCTCACTGCCTATGACACGCAGATGCTCAAGAACCAGTACGCACAGCTTCGCGGCACCGAATTCCTCGGCAAGGCCGTGGTGATGGGCGCGCTCAGCCTCTACCTGGACTTCATCAACATGTTCCAGTTCCTGCTGAGCTTCCTGGGCGATCGCCGTTAATCCACCGTTTTTTGACGGATGAAACGATCATGCCCGGTGCGATTCGTCGCACCGGGCATTTTCATTGGAGTCAAGACGAGATAGAATCCCGGCCATCGTGAGAACTGGAGTGTCCGGGGTGGTAAACCTGAAGAAAAAAGGCCTTTTGCGCGGCCTTGCCATTATGACGGGCTCGCTCGTCGCCATGCTGTCCGGCTGCGGACCCAAGGAGGTTGCCGTTGCGCCGCCGCCGCCGCCGCCCGTGGTGGTGATCCCGCCGCGGCCGATGCCGCCGCTGGGCGCCGCGCCGAACATGATCGTGCCGGTCTTGGCCGTGGACGGTTCGCGCCGTACGGTGAATTCGGGCATCTCGGCTGCCCAGTCCCTGTGGAACCTGCGCTCTGCCTACAATGTCGCGGCGCTGAACTGCGTTGGGCCGCAGTACGAGCCGATCCTGGCGGGCTACAAGGACTTCCTGAAAAAGCACGTCAAGAGCCTGACGGCGGCCAACAAGGAACTCGACAAGGAGTTCAAGTCGCGGTTCGGCGCCAAGTCCGTTCGCGAGCGCGAAGCCTATCAGACCCAGGTCTACAACTTCTTCGCGCTGCCCCCCGTCGTTCCTGCGCTCTGCAACGCGGCGATGGGTCTCGCGGTCGATCTCCAGGCCGTGCCGGCCGGCCAGCTTGACGGTTTCGCGGTGAGCGGCCTTGCCAAGGCGGAGGCTCCCTTCAAGGAGTTCTTCAACAGCTACGACCAGTACCGCGCCGATCTGGCCGCCTGGGAAGCGCGCTACGGCGCGGGCGCCTCGGCCAGCGCGCCTTCGGGCACGACGCCGGTGGCGGCAGCGCCCACGGTGAGCCAGCAGGCCTACTCGCGGTAAGCCCGAAGGGGCGAGCGGGCAGGGGCGCGCAAGGCCGCGATCCTGCCCCGCTCCGAACCTGACAGGACCAGTTCTCTTCCGGCCGAATTCGGGGGGAGTCTCGGGTACCAGATCTCGGGAATCGAATCTCGGCCCGGTGCATTTTTGCTCTTTCATGCGGAAGAGCACTTCGCTAAGGGGACGCCTCGCGAAGGCGCTTGTCGTCCCAGCGAAAATACTGGAACGGGGCCGTAGCTCAGATGGGAGAGCGCGTCGTTCGCAATGACGAGGTCAGGGGTTCGATCCCCCTCGGCTCCACCAGTATGAAATTCTGAAGCGATCCGGGTCTGCCCGGGTCTACCCCGGCATGAGGCGTTTGACGCGACATGGCCGGGTTTTTTGTTTATCTGCGATGGACGGATAAAGGCTCTGCCGCTGTCCCTTCGCCTTTGAACGTCTTTGAACGCGCCGGAAACATACAAGATGCACTTTCTCGACCAGGCCAAGATCTACATCCGTTCGGGCGGAGGCGGCCCCGGCGCGGTTTCGTTCCGGCGCGAGAAGTACGTCGAGTACGGCGGACCCGACGGCGGCAACGGCGGGAAGGGCGCGGACATCGTGTTCGAGGCGGTTGCGGGCCTCAATACCCTGATCGATTTCCGCTACACCCAGCATTTCAAGGCTCCGCGCGGCGGCCACGGCATGGGCAAGAACCGCAATGGCGCGGCCGGCAAGGACCTGGTCATCAAGGTTCCCGTCGGCACCCAGATCGTCGACGACGAGGATCGCGAAACGGTCCTGGCCGACCTGACCGAGGCCGGCCAGCGCGTGACGCTGATGGAAGGCGGCATGGGCGGTCGCGGCAACGCCAGCTACAAGACCTCCACCAACCGCGCTCCGCGCCAGCACCAGCCCGGCATTCCCGCACAGGAAATGTGGGTATGGCTGCGCCTGAAGCTGCTGGCCGACGTCGGCCTGGTCGGCATGCCGAACGCAGGCAAGTCCACGTTCATCAACAAGCTGTCGAACGCCAAGGCGAAAGTCGGCGACTATGCCTTCACCACCCTGCGCCCGCAGCTTGGCGTCGTCATGCACAAGAATCGCGAATTCGTGCTGGCCGACATTCCGGGCCTGATCGCCGGCGCCGCCGATGGTGCGGGCATCGGTGACCGCTTCCTGGGTCATATCGAGCGCTGCCGTGTGCTCGTCCACCTCATCGACATCTCGAACACCGATCCGGTGGAAGCGATGCATGTCGTCGAGGAAGAACTGGCGGCCTATGGCGGCGATCTCGAGAACAAGCCGCGCCTGGTCGCGCTGAACAAGATCGACCTCGTGGACGACGATCTGGCCGCGGCCTATGCCAAGGAACTGCTGAAGGCCGGGGCGGACGAAGTCTTCCCGATCTCCGGCGCGACCGGCAAGGGCATGTCGAAGCTGCTGGACGCGGTGATCGACTACCTTCCCGCGGCCACCGTCACCGAGCGTCCCGAAGGCGAGCGCGAGGAATCCGACGACAAGCCCTGGTCGCCGATTTGATCTCGGCTATTTGACGCTCCCATATTGCCGGCCCCATATTGCCGGCCCCCATATTGACGGCCCGCATATTAACGGCGGCGCCTTGATTTCGGCGTTTCGACCCGGAGGCACCGGGTCGTTCGCCGTGACGGTTTGAGTTGGCGCCGGGCCTCGCTCCGGCTACAGCTTTGCCATGAAGATCATGCACATGGCACTGGCGGCGGGCCTGCTCCTGTCGCCCCTTCGCGCTGCTGCGGCAGAGCCCGCTCCGGTCGCCAGCCGTCCGATCGAGATCGGCACGAGCTACAGCCTCCCATCGGCGGTGCTGGGCGACACGCGCGAAGTCAACGTCTGGCTGCCGACCGGCTACGCGGCGTCGCACGATCGCTATCCGGTGGTCTACCTGCTGGACGGCGCGCTCGATCAGGACTTCCAGCATATCGCGGGCCTCGCCAACCTTGCTTCGCTGAGCTGGACCTATGGCCCGATGATCGTGGTCGGCGTGCAAACCAGGAACCGCCGCGCGGAACTGACGTCGCGGCCCACCGATCCCCGCTACCTCTCCGCATTTCCCGAAAGCGGCGGAGCGGACCGCTTTCGCCGCTTCCTGCGCCAGGAGGTGATCCCCTTCGTGGAAGCACGCTTCCGCACCGGAGAGCGCCGCGCGATCATGGGTGAATCGCTGGCCGGCCTCTTCGTGGTCGATACCCTGCTCAACGATCCCGCGCTTTTCGCCGACTATGTGGCGATCAGCCCCAGCCTCTGGTGGGACGACCGCCGGCCGCTCGCTCATCTCGACCGGACGGCCCGCGTGAAGGGGCTTGCCAAGGCTCGCCTCTATCTGGCGGTGGGCGACGAGGGTGGGACCATGCAGGACGGGATCGATCGACTGCGCACATTCCTCGAGAGCCAGCCGGCGGACCGCGTCACCTTGCGCTACGACGATTTCAGCAAGAGCGCTTCGCATGCCACCGTCTATCACCATGCGGCGGAGGACGCGCTGCGCTGGCTCTATCCCGCGCCGCCCTATGAAGGCGGGGGGACGCCGTGGTTCATGATCGAGGGGGCCCAGCCCCCACCACCTTCGTCTCCGCCGCCTTCGTCCCCGCCGCCACCGTCGCCCACTACGCCCGCGGGCTGAGGCTTTTCCCTCAGAGCGAATTGCGCCGGGCGATGGCGGCCAGCACGGCGGCGCTGGGCTTGGGTGTGCGCTTGAAGGTCGTGCGGTCCAGCGTGTGCAGGCCGAACTGCGGTTTGTAACCGAAAACCCATTCGTAATTGTCGACCAGCGACCAGTGCATATAGCCGAGCACGGGCACGCCATCGTCCATGGCGCGCTTGAGTTCGGCCAGCGCTGCCGGGATCAGCCGCGCGCGCTTGGTGTCGTCGGCCGAATTGATGCCGTGCTCGGTAACCATCACCGGCACGCCGCTGACCGCATGGGCATAGCGCACCGCTCCGGCGAGGGATGCCGGGTAGATTTCGGAGCCGGCGTCGTTGGTTTCCGCGCCGCTGGGTGGGGGCAGGCGGCCCTTGTCGTTCCAGACCGTCCGCTCGTAGTTCTGCACGCCGACGAAGTCGTTGCCGCGCGCGGCCTCCAGCCAGGGCAGGTAGAGCTTGGCGCGCATGGCATCGCGCAGGCTGTTGCGGCCGGCGGCCTGATCGTCGATCACGGCAAGGCTGACCCCGACCGGCAGGTCGCTCCGCACGGCCTTGATCGCCGCGCGCCCGGCCTTGTGTCCGGCCAGGAGGTTGCCCTGCACCACTTCCGGGTCAGCGACGTAGAGCGGATTGCCGGGCAGGAAGCGGGCGACGGCATGCTCGCGGGCGGCGGCTTCCTGCATGGCCTTGTCCGCGCCGAGCAGGCGCGGCCCGATGTCGCCGGGAAGGACAACGTCCAGCAAGCCGCTGAGATTGGGCTCGTTCAAGGTGGTGGCATGGCTGATCCCCGCGGCGAGATGGCGGGCTGCGCGGTCGCAATAGCGGGCGAAAAGGGCAGGAGCCTCGGCATGGGACCATCCGCCCTGCGCTGCGAACCAGGCGGGAGTGGTGAAGTGGTTGAACGTCACCATCGCCTTGAGGCCGCGCGCATTGCAGCCCTCGATCATGGCTTTGTAATGATCGAGCATGGCGATCGAGAACTGGCCTTTGGCAGGCTCGATGCGCGCCCATTCCAGGCTGAAGCGATAGGTGTTGAGCCCAAGGCCCTTCACCAGGTCGAGGTCCACCGGCCAGAGCGCCAGGCTGTTCGCGGCGTCGCCGGAGGGTTCCATGTAGACCGTGGGATTGGCGTGCTCCATGGCCCAGACATCGCTGTTGACGTTGTTGCCTTCGATCTGGTGCGCCGCCGTTGCCGCGCCCCAGAGGAAGCCGTCCGGGAACTTGGGATCGACGGGCCTGGCCGTGCGCGCCAGGGTGGAGGTGCTCACAAGCGTGGCCCCGGCGGCCGTGGCGGCCAGCATGGTTCGGCGGTCGATCACGCGGTTCTTCTCCCTGTTCGCGCCGGTTTCGTTTCGAATCGGCCAAGAATGTAAAATTAGAACGATAAATCTAAAATGAAACCCGCATCGTCGGACCTGACCGAATGGCCGCGACAAAAAGGGACTGCCGCCACCCCGGCGCGGGCGCTAAGGGCCGGATCATGGACATCGACCAGCCTCTTTCGCGCAAACCCGTGGACGGCCGTGCGGCCCTGCTCATGGTCGGCCTCTGCGCGATCTGGGGCATGCAGCAGACGGCGCTGAAAGCAGCGGCGCCGGACATGGCGCCGGTGCTTCAGATTTCCTTGCGCTCTGGCATCGCGGCCTTGTTCATCGCCGCGCTGGTGTTCATGCGGAAGGAAGGACATGCCCTGCGCGGCGGGACATGGAAGGCGGGGCTGGCGATCGGCGCGCTCTTTGCGCTCGAATATCTGTTCATGGGCGAGGGGCTGCGCTTCACCAGCGCCTCGCACATGGGCATCTTCCTCTACACCGCCCCGATCTTCACCGCGCTCGGCCTGCATTTTCGGGTGCCCGAGGAACGCCTGAGCCCGCTGCAATGGCTGGGCATCGCCGCGGCTTTCGGCGGTGTCGCGGTCTCGTTCCTGGGCGGCGGAGCGGATGGCCCGCGGCGCGATTCGGCCTGGATCGGAGACCTCATGGGCATCGGCGCAGGCGCCGCCTGGGGCGCGACGACGCTGACGCTGCGATTCTCCCGGCTCTCGCAGGCGCCCAGTTCGGTCACCACGCTCTACCAGTTGCTCGGCGCTTTCGTGCTGCTGGGCCTGCTGGCGGCCGGCACCGGACAGACATATGCGCGGCCGACCGTGCTGCTGGGCGTGAGCATGGTGTTTCAGGTGGTCTTCATGTCGCTGATCAGCCTGCTCGTCTGGTTCGGACTCCTGCGCGTCTACCTGGCCTCGCGACTGGGCGTGCTCTCGTTCATGACGCCGCTGTTCGGCGTGCTGTTCGGGGTCGTTCTGCTGGGCGAACGACTGGACGCGGCCTTCATCGCCGGTGCGCTGATGGTCCTGGCGGGCATCCTGCTGGTCAGCGGTCACGAAATCTTCAAGGCCCGAAAGGCGCGGCGGGCGCAGACGGTGCTTATCGACCCGGCCTGATCGACCCGGCCTGACCGATCCGGCCTGATTGATCCGGGCGTCTCGCCGTTCCCGTGGCGGGACGGGGCGTAGCGCCTTTCGCAAGCGAGCGCTTTCCAGCGGGCGGCAACTGTCCTAGAGGCACTGCCTCCATGCCTGTATCGCGTCTTTCCGATCTCTCCGACAGAGCCCTTGCCCCCCGCCTCGTCATCAAGGTGGGCTCGGCGCTGCTCGTCGGCAAAGAGGGCGTAAGGCGCGCGTGGCTGACGGCGCTGGTGGCGGAAATCGCCGAGGCGCGCGCACGCGGGCAGGATGTGATCGTGGTTTCCTCCGGCGCGATCGCCCTTGGCGCGGCCACGCTCGGCCTGGAAAAGGGCGGACGCGGCTCGCTGGCCGATGCCCAGGCGGCGGCCGCTGTCGGTCAGATCGCGCTTTCCGGCCTCTGGGCGGAATTGCTCGGCAGCCACGGCCTCACTGCCGCGCAGATGCTGCTGACGCTGGAAGACCTTGAAGACCGCCGCCGCTACCTCAACGTCACGGCCACGCTCACGCGGCTGCTCGATGCGGGGGCCGTGCCGGTGATCAACGAGAACGATTCGGTCGCCACGCAGGAAATCCGCTTCGGCGACAACGACCGCCTTGCCGCGCGCGTTGCCCAGGCCGCGCAGGCCAGCGCCGTGCTGCTGCTCTCCGACATCGACGGGCTCTACGATCGCCATCCCCGGGAGCCGGGTGCCAGGATGATCCCGGTGGTCGAAGGCGTGACCGGCGAGGTCCACGCCATGGCCAGTACCGAGTCGAATTCGGGCATGGGCTCGGGCGGCATGGTTTCGAAGCTGCAGGCCGCGGAGATCGCGGAACTGGCCGGCATCTGCCTCGTCATCGGCAATGGCCAGCATGAACGCCCGGTCGCGCGGATCATCGGCGAGGGCATCGGCACGCTCTTCCTGCCCCGCCGACGGGCCGGCGCGCGCAAGGCCTGGCTTGGCGGACGGCTGCGGCTGAAGGGCAGCATCCACGTCGATGCCGGGGCAGCCGCTGCCCTGCTGCGGGGATCGAGCTTGCTGGCCAAGGGCGTGACGCGGGTGGAGGGAGCCTTCGAACGCGGCGACCCGGTAGCCATCGTCGACCCCGAGGCACGGGTCCTGGCCCATGGCCTTTCCGAATATCACGCTGGCGAATGCACCGCGATCCGCGGGCTGCACTCCAGCGAGCAGGCCGAAGTGCTCGGTTACGCGCCCCGTTCATCCGTCGTGCATCGCGATCAGCTTGTCTTGAAGTAATGGAACTCGACCGCCCCACCATCGCGCTGACCGGCGCCACCGGCTTCGTTGGCCAGAGCCTGCTCGATGAGGCCGTTGCCGCCGGATACGATGTCCGCGCGCTCGCCCGCCGTGAACAGGAGCCGCGCGCGAACGTCACCTGGGTGCGCGGCGAACTGCGCGACACCGGCTCCCTTTCCGAACTGACGCGCGGGGCGGAGGCGATCCTCCACGTTGCCGGCGTGGTCAATGCGCCCGACCCGGCCGGATACGAAGCGGGCAATGTCGCCGGGACGCTGAACCTGATCGAGACGGCCGTGGCCAAGGGCATCCGGCGCTTCGTGTTCGTCTCCTCGCTCTCCGCGCGCGAACCGCAGCTCTCCGCCTACGGGGCCTCCAAGGCCAAGGCCGAGAAGCTCTTGCGCGCCAGCCCGCTCGATTGGACCATCGTGCGCCCGCCTGCGATCTACGGCCCGCGCGACAAGGAAATGTTCGAGCTGTTCCGCGCGGCGCGCTGGGGCCTCGTGCCGGTGCCCAAGGGCGGCAGCGCCTCGATGATCCATGTCGAGGACCTTGCCCGCCTGCTGGTGGCGCTGGTTCCGGGCGGCGAGGACGTGACCGGCAAGTTGTTCGAACCGGACGACGGCAAAGTCCACGGCTGGGACAATGCCGAGATGGCCCGCGCCATCGGTGCGGCCGTCGGCCGCCGTGCGCGCGTGCTGTCGCTTTCCGCCGGAGCGCTGCGCAAGGCGGCGAAAGTGGACCAGTTCCTGCGCGGCGACGGGGCGAAGATGACCGCCGACCGCGCGGCCTATTTCAGCCACCCGGACTGGGTGGTCAGCGCGGGGGCGGCGGTGCCGGCCTCGATCTGGGAGCCGCGTATCGATACGCGCGACGGGCTGCGCGCCACGGCCGAGTGGTACCGCGCGAACGACTGGCTTTGAGCGGATCCCGCTAATCGAACGGGGCCGAGGTAGCCCGGTTGTGGCGCTACCCCGGCAAACCCTGCCGCACTAGTTCAGGGCAATCGCCGGCTGCACCACCCCGGTGCAGGTCCCGAACCCGATCGACACGGCGCCTTCCGCCACGAAGCGGCCGGACAGCGCCAGTTCGTCGCCGTCCTGAAGGAAGGTGCGCGTTTCGCCGGTGGGCAGGGTCAGGGCTTCCCGGCCGGAGCGGGTGATCTCCATGAGGCTGCCCTGCGAGCCGTCATCGGGGCCGGAGATCGTCCCGGTGCCCAGCAGGTCGCCCGGGTTCATCTCGCAGCCGTTCGATGCATGGTGCGTCACCATCTGCGCGATCGTCCAGTACATGTTGCGGGCCGGGCCGCGGCTGAGGCGCTGGGCGGGCAGGCCCTGTTCGCGCATCGTCCGGGTGCTGAGGCTGACTTCGAGGTCCAGCGCAAGCGCGCCCTCGCGCTGGTCGGCCTCGTTCCAGAGATAGGGCAGAGGGCGCGGGTCGCCTTCTGGCCGCGCGGGCTGGGCCATGCGGAACGGGGCGAGCGCTTCCATGGTCACGATCCAGGGCGAGACGGTGGTGAGGAAGTTCTTGGCGAGGAACGGCCCGAGCGGCTGGTATTCCCAGGCCTGGACGTCGCGCGCCGACCAGTCGTTGAGCAGGGTCAGTCCGGCGACGTGGTCGAGCGCGGCGTCGATGGGTATGGGCTGGCCGAGCGTGTTGCCCTGCGCCATCCACACGCCGAGTTCCAATTCGTAGTCCAGCCGTCCGATGGGGCCGAACGAAGGCGCTTCGGCATCGGGCGCCTTGGTCTGGCCGTTGGGACGGATCACCGGGACGCCGCTCGCCCGCACGGTGGAGGCACGGCCGTGATAGCCGATGGGAACGTGCTTGTAGTTGGGCAGCAGCGGATTGTCGGGGCGGAACAGTTTGCCGATATTGGTGGCGTGATGGATGCCGACGTAGAAATCGGTGTAGTCCGCGATGCGCGCGGGCAGGTGCAGCGTGGCTTCGGCCATCGGCACCAGCAGCGCTTCGACTTGCGCGCGCTCGGCCGCGCCTTCGGCCAGGAGCGCGGAGACACGGCGGCGCAGCGCGCGGCGCGGGCCGGCACCCAGGGCCAGCAGGGGATTGAGCGTTTCGCCCGCTCCGGCGCGGGCGGCGTCCAGCGCATCGCCTTCGAGCAGGGTCGTGGCGGCCAGCGCGCCGAGGTCGAGGATCATGTCCCCGATGGCGATGCCGCCCCGGGCAGCTTCATCGCGGCGCGAGAAGACGCCGAGGGGCAGGTTCTGGATCGGAAAATCGCCGTGGCCGTTCGCGCTTTCGACCCAGGAGCGCAGAGCGCGGTCATGGGTTTCGTCGATCGTGGCCATGGTCTTACCTCTTCCGTTGGTGCTGGGCGTCCGTGACGCGCGTTTCTCGATGGGAGCGCTTCACTAGCCGGTCGCACAGGCCGCGTCACGGGCCTTCCTGGACATCGTCCCATCCATGGGTCTCGGTCATGACGAAAGGCACCGGATCGCCGCGGGCGTCGCGGGCCGGGCGGAAGCGAAAGCGTTCGGTGATGCGCTGGCAGGTCCCGGCGTCGAGGTCCGGCCGGCCGCTGGAGGAAACCACGGTGCAGCCGCTGACCCGGCCGTCCGTCCCGATCCGGTAGCGTACCGTGATGTCGCCGCCGCTGCGGGACTTGCGCAAGTCGGGCGGCAGGTCGGAGTAGTGGAGGCGTCCGGAGGTCTGGCGGGGGAATTGCGCCACGCCGGCATTCGCGCCCGATCCCTCGCCGCCCTGGCCGCCGCCGCCGTTGCCTCTCCCGGTGCCGCCCGCCCCGGGGCCGGAACCGCTCTTTCCCGTGCCTTGGGGCGATTGCGCGCCCTGTCCGGGGCGCGGCGCGGCGATGATCGGCGGGGAAACGGGCAGGACGATCCGCGGCGGCGGCGCGACCAGGGGGGTGGCCCTGGCCCTGCGTCCCTCAGGCGCGGGGGCGGCCTTGGGCGCTGCGGCGAACTCCTCCTTGCGCGGTGAGGGTGTGGGCGTCGCTGTGGGCGTGGGAGGCGGCCGATCCGGCACGGTCACCATGGCCGTCAGCGCAGCGCGGTCAGGAAGCTGCGGCAGGTCCACGCCCAGCCCGAACGCCAGGGCGGCCAGCCCGGCACCGACGACGGTGGCCGATGCCAGTGCGGAAACCCACCTGTCGCGTCGCGGCGCGTGCAAGACCTGCTCCTTCCCCGTCGAGACCCACCGGACCAACCCCGGTGCCGGGAAAACAAGTCGCGCCTGCGAAAGGTCCCGCAAGTGGCGACCGGTGCCGAGGAATCGCCTTTGCTGCGGCAGGACGATCACATGTTGCGGAACCATGGCTCGACATCATCGTTATTCCGCCAACGAGACAATTTCGGAGAAGCAACAATGACTCTACTTCTTATTCTCCTGGTCGGTGGCGTCATCGGCTGGCTCGCTTCGATCCTCATGCGCACCGATGCGCAGCAGGGCGTCTTCCTCAACGTGGTCGTCGGTGTCGTCGGCGCCCTGATCGCGGGCCTCATCATCACCCCGCTGATCGGCGGTGCGCCCATCACCAGCGGTGCGTTCGACATCATGTCGCTGTTCGCTTCGTTCCTGGGTGCGGTTGTCCTTCTGGCGATCGTGAACCTCTTCCGTCGCGGTTCCATTCGCTAAGATTGGCGGCTAAACGGTAGGTTGCGACTCTTATAAGTCGCCAAGGAGGCTGGCGCGTCCTCCAACCCCGAACGCGCCCTTTTCAACAGGGATAAGGAAGCCTGACATGAAAGCCATCAACACTTCGCGTCTTGCCATGATCGCTGTCGTCGCTGCCGGTTCGCTGGGCCTCGCGGCCTGCAACAACAAGGCGGACGATGCCACCGAGCAGCAGGCCGACGCGGTCGAGCAGTCGTCCGACTCCGCCGCAGACGCCATGCGCGACCAGGCGGACCAGATGACCGGCGCTGCTTCCGAGGCCGTGGATGAAAAGGCCGATGCCGTCCAGGCGGCAGGCGAGGCCAAGTCGGACGCGCTGGAAGAAAAGGCAGATCGGATCAAGGAACAGCACTGATCCGTTCCGCGACCCTCATCGCAAGAAGACAGGAAGGATGGCGGGTTCCGCCATCCTTCTTTCGTTGGGCCGGCTCCTTTCGTCAGGTCCATTTCCCGGTGTCGCCTTTCCCGGGCAAGGGGAAGGCACAGGCACCCGGTGCGAAGCGAAACTATCCGGCCGTGCAATCAAAATGCGGCCAATAGATGCTTGAATTGTCGGGCAAGAGGGCAGACATAGCCCCCGAAAGTTCGACGTCCCATATGACGTGCCGTCCAACCCTGCCAAGGTGGGCGTGCAGGTCCAAGCCTTTGACAACCTGAAACAGGAAGACAGCCATGACCATTCAGCTGATGCCGCTGCCCTACGCGCAGGACGCGCTCGAACCGCATATCTCGGCCAAGACGCTCGAAATTCACCACGGCGCTCACCACAAGACGTACGTCGACAAGCTGAACGCTGCCGTCGAAGGCACGGACAACGCCGACAAGTCGGTCGAGGAAATCGCCAAGCTCGCCTCGGGCCCGCTGTTCAACAATGCCGCCCAGACCTGGAATCACGGTTTCTACTGGCACTCGCTGAGCCCGGAAAAGACCGCGCCGAGCGAAAGCCTGCTGGCCGCGATCACCAACGACTTCGGTTCGCTGGACGCGCTGCTCGAAGCGCTCTCGAACGAAGCCGTCAATCACTTCGCTTCGGGCTGGGCATGGCTCGTCGTGGACGGTGGCAAGCTAAAGGTCATTTCGACCCATGACGCGGGCACCCCGATCACCACCGACGTCAACCCGCTCATCACCATCGATGTCTGGGAGCACGCCTACTACATCGACCAGATGAACAAGCGCCCGGCCTACGTGAAGACGGTTCTGGAGAACCTCATCAACTGGAAGTTCGCGTCGGACAACTTCGACCGCGGCACGGCCTGGACCTATCCGGCCTGATTTCTCGCTCCGCGCAGCGATGCGCGGGGTGACATGACATGCTGAAACGGGCCGGGTCGCCGCTGGAAGGCGCGATCCGGCCCGCAGCATGTCCGGCACACCTGTTTCCTCCTTTTTTCGGGAATTGAATATGGACATCGGCTTCATCGGTCTGGGCGCGATGGGCAGCGCCATGGCGCGCAACCTGGCGGCGGCAGGGCACCGGGTGCGGGCATGGAATCGTTCGGGCGGCGCGGTGGAAGGCGTCGAGATGGTTGCCACCCCGGCAGAGGCCTTCACCGGCGACGCGGTGCTGACCATGCTCTCCGAGGACGGGGCCATCCGACAAGTCCTGCTGGACAGCGGTGTGCTGGATGCTGCGCCGAAAAGCGTCATCCATCTCGTGTGCTCCACGATCTCGGTCGCTTTCGCGCGCGAACTGGTGGAGCGACATGCGGCGGCGGGCGTGGGCTATCTTTCGGCGCCGGTGCTCGGCCGTCCCGATGTGGCGGCGGCGGGCCAGCTCAACGTGATCCTCGGCGGTCCCGCCGAACATGGCGCGCGGCTGGAGCCGGTCTTCGCGGCGATCGCCGGCAAGGTCTGGGACATGGGCGAGGACGCCACGGTGGCCAATGCCGCCAAGATCGCCTGCAACATGATGATTACCATGGCGATCGAGGGCATGGCCGAAGCCGTCGTGCTGACCGAAGGCAAGGGCCTCCCGCGCGAGAAGTTCTTCGAGCTGATCCTGGGCACCCTGTTCGGCAGCCGGGTCTATCAGAACTATTCGGGCATCATTTCCGCGCGCGAATACGAACCGGGCTTCAAGGCCGTACTCGGCCTCAAGGACCTTCGCCTGGCGCGTGAACTGGCGGCGGAAACCGCTCCGGGCACGCAAGGCAGTCTGCCGATGCTCGATGCCGTGCACGCGCGCATGGGGGAGGCCATTGCGGCCGGCCATGCGGACCGCGATTGGGCCGTCATGGCCGAACACACCATCGACACCGCCCGGGGCTGAGGCTTCCGGCAAGGGCGAGACGGCACCGCGAGGGAGAGCGATTGGCCCCCTCGCGGCTGCCGAACCAGATCATTGCGGTGGACGTTCAACGGAACTTTCGCGGCTAGCAAGCCCCAGGCACGGCAGAGGTGGGGGCAGTCTCGGCCAGTCCGGCCGATGGGGCCGTCAGCCCTTGCGGCGCTCGCCCACTTCGAGCAGGTCGGCCTCGCCATCCAGCATGCGGGCCAGGTCGGCGCGGGCGCGGGCGACGCGGCTTTTCATCGTGCCGATGGGGCAGCAGGCGATCTGGGCCGCTTCCTCGTAGCTGAACCCCGAGGCGCCGACCAGCAGGACGGCCTCGCGCCGCTCGGGCGCCAGCTTCTGCAGGGCTGTCTCCATGTCGCCGAGATGCAGCGGGCCTTCCTGATCGGCCTCCATCACCAGCATCCGCTCCACCGCGCCTTCGTCGAGGTCGGTCTGGCGCTTGCTCTTGCGCAGCTCGGACAAGTAGTGGTTGCGCAGGATCGCGAAAGTCCAGGCGCGCATGTTGGTGCCGGCCGTGTAGCGGTCGCGCGCGGTCCAGGCCTTGATCGCGGCCTCCTGCACGAGGTCGTCCGCGAAATCGGGACGGCCTGACAAGCCGCGGGCGAAGGCGCGCAAATGCGGCAGCACGGTCAGGAGTTCGCGGCGGAACTCGTCGTCCTCGGGCCGGGGAATGCTGGGATCGACGCGCGTTACCGCGGGTTCCTTCGCGGTGCTCGTCGGTTCGGGCGGGGTGGGGGAGTGGGGTGGGCTTTCGGCGCCTGACCGGCCGGGCAAGGAAGCCTTGGCGTCAGGCATCGTCCGCCCCGTCCAGCTTCTTGAGAAGATCCTTGAAGCTGTCCGGAAGCGGTTCGTCCACCACGGAGTTGTAAAGCTTCCTCAACCCTCCGGCCCAGCCCGGTTCGCCGTCCTTGCGGACTTCCGGCGGTAGCCCAGGCGTTGCCGTATCACCCCCTCCAGGGGCGACGCGGCGGTCGGCGCCATGTCCTTCGGATTGATTCAACTTTGACTCCATCGCAACCTGAACACTTGCTTGCTGGCGGGGAGCGGGTCAAGAGTCATGCTGCAACCGCGTTGCAACGCCGTCGATGGCACACCTGATCGCTGTCCTATCGCCGGCAAGGCAACCGAACGTCGTTTTCGTTGGAACAATCGAGGCCTGTCTTGGTTCCCTCTGCTATGAAGTCTTGTCCTGGGCTGGCTTGCGAATGGTCCGGAGCATGGCAATGCTCTTGAGAAGTGATTCGGCTCGGCTGAAATGGCGTGGATTTCCGGTGATTGACCAAGCCCTGCTGGACAGGGTTCAGAAACAGGCGTGGTTCCACAAGTACCCGCGCGGCTGGCCGTTCCTGCTGTTCGTGATCGCCTCGATCACCACGGCGGTTTCGGTCATGGCCATTGAGCGGGCTGATCGCCAGACGCGGCAGGTCGAATTGGACCGCAATCTTACCGAGATCGCTTCGGCGTTGCAGCGCCGCGCCACGGAGAACATCGCGTTGCTGCGCGCCGGGGCGGCGCTCTTCGCGACTCAGGAAAACGTCAGCGCCGGCCAGTTCCGCTCTTTCGCGGAGGACCTTCAGGGCAAGGGCGATCTCTACGGCTCGCTGGGCATGGGCTGGGCGCCGCTGGTGCCCGCCGACCGCCTTTCGAACCTGGAGCTGTCGATCCAGGGCAGCGACCGACCGGACTTCCTGGTCTACCCCCGTCCCGACGTTTCGCGGCGCAATCTGGCGCCGATCGTCTATCTCGAACCCGACGACGGCACGAACCGTGCCGCGCTGGGCTACGACATGCTGTCGGAAGACGTTCGCCGCGCGGCGATGGAGCGGGCGATCAAGCTGGGCAAGCCGGTTGCCTCGGGCAAAGTCCACCTGGTTCAGGACGTCAGCGACAGGAAGCAGACGCCGGGCTTCCTCATCTACATGCCCGTCATCGCGCCGCGCTCCGGCGGGCAGGTGAAGGGCTTCGTGTTCAGCCCGTTCCGCGCCGAGACTTTCCTGGAATCCGCCAGCGAACTCTACCGCAACAACAATATCGACCTCGGTGTCTATGACGGCGCGGTGGAGCCGGAAAAACTCCTGGCCGAACGGCGCACCGAGGGTTCCTCGGGGCCGCAGATGGAGCGCCGGATCGATCTCGGCAGCCATACCTGGGTGGTTGTCATCAGCGACCGCAAGAGCGGCGTGCTGTCGACCGCCTCGCGCATCACCCTGTTCTTCGGTGCGCTCGCCTCGCTGATGGTCATGGCGATCGGCCGGCTGATCACGCGGCGTGCGGCGGAAGACCGCATGGTGCTGGAATGGCTGCAAAGCCAGGCCGCGATCCGCAATTCGCTGACGCGTGAGCTTAACCACCGCGTCAAGAATACCCTTGCCAACGTGCTGTCGATCGCCGCGCTCACCCGGCGGCGGGCCTCAGACATCGACGATTTCACCGAAAGCCTCACCGCCCGCATCCGGGCGCTTTCGGCCACGCACGACTTGCTCTCGCAGTCCGACTGGACTCATGCGATCCTGGGCGATGTCGTCCGCTCCGAACTGGCGCCCTACATGGAGGGCAACGAAAGCCACGTCGAGCTGTCCGGGCCGGAGATCCGCCTGGCCCCCAACGACGCGATGTCGCTGGGCCTGGCCATTCACGAGCTGGCCACCAATGCCGCCAAGTACGGCGCGCTCAGCAGCAGCGGCGGGCGTATTCACGTCAACTGGGTGCTGGTCAGCCCGGATCTGGCCGAACTCGATTGGCGCGAGGAGGGCGGTCCACCCGTGCGCGAACCCGTCAAGCGCGGGTTCGGCCGCGACCTCATCGAGAAGATCGTCGCGCACGAACTCAAGTCCGAAGTGGATCTTCGCTTCAAGCCGGAAGGCGTCGAATGCCGCCTCAAGGTGCCGGTGCGCGCCAGCCGCGAATTCGCGTTGAGGACCGACCGCAAATAGCGCGCGCCGGTACTCCATGTCGTCTTTCGGGATTTTCACCAAAACTTAGGTGAATGCCGGTTAGGATGAACAATCGTTCATCCGGGAGGTGGGACATGGACGCGCGTAGCTGGGATCGACACATCGTCGAAAAGAAGATCGAATGCCGGGACGGGGAAACGGTGGGGAGCGCTTTCCTCTACGACCTGTCGGCCGGTGGCTGCATGCTGGAATTTCCGAAGGACGGACCCGGCAGGGGAACGCGGCTGGAGCTGGATCTCTGCCGCGACCAGCTCGTGCCGGGGGAAGTCGTCTGGCAAGTGGGGGGATGCGCCGGCGTGCGGTTCCTGGCGCCGATCCACGAGGCGGTCGTGCGCCACCTCGGTTTCCAGCCGCCGCCGCTCTCGTTCGACGAGCAAACCCCGCGCGACCGTTTCGGCCGGACTTTGCCGCCGCTGGACGCAGGGGAGCGCAGAAGCGCGCCTCGGGTGTGACGGGCGGATAACCGGCCGGGGCGGGGGACGACTGCCCTTCACCCGAGCTGGTATGGTTCCATGCGTCGAGCCCGTATCAGCGGCCGGAACGCGTCAGCGCCGCGCCGGCCGCTGGGCCGGGCGCGACGCCGAAGTCTGGAACAGGTTCAGCCGAGCGGCTTGCTCGAACCGAAGAACAGCGCCTGGCTGATCGCCGCGCGCACGGTCGCTTCCTGGAAAGGCTTGGTGACGAGGTAAGTCGGCTCCGGACGCTCGCCGGTGAGCAGGCGTTCGGGATAGGCGGTGATGAAGATCACCGGTACGTCGCCGAACTTGAGCAGGTCTTCCACCGCTTCGATGCCCGAGCTGCCATCGGCCAGCTGGATATCGGCCAGCACCAGTCCGGCAGGCGAGCGTTCGAAGATGTCGAGCGCCTGGGCATGGGTGGCGGCAGTGCCGACCACGCGGTGGCCCAGTTCGCTGACGAGGCCTTCGAGCTGCATGGAGATCAGCGGCTCGTCCTCGATGATGAGAACGTCGGTGGTGCTTTCGCTCTCGATCTCGAGGATCGCCTGGGCAACGAGGGCATCGACCTCTTCGGGCGAAACCGCAAGAATGCGGGCAGTATCCTCGCGCGAGAATTCTTCCACCGTGGTCAGCAGCAGGGCCTGGCGATGGGTGGGCGCAATCGTGGCGAGGCGGGTCTGCGCCGCCTGTTCGTGCTGGCCGCTCTCGCCCGAAAGGCCGGGCTCCTCGACATGGCCGGTCGCCCAGATGCGGGTAAAGGCGGCGTAGAGCGCGGCGCGGCTGCGGGCGATATCCTCGCGCAGCAGCTTGTCGGCCAGGGCCGCTTCCAGAGTGGCGCGAACGTAAGTATCGCCCGACTGCTGCGAGCCGGTCAGCGCGCGTGCGTAACGGCGCAGATAGGGCAGCTGCATGGCGATCTGATCAGAGACGGACATTGAAATTCCTCGGATCGTGGGAAGTCATCTTCCTGTGTTCTTCATCGTATCGGTGGCCCGCGCCCCTCCCGACCAGTCATCGATTTCTGACGCCGCAAGGGGTGCAGGGCAACCTCAAAATTTTTCTCCGAAAGCCAGCATTCGCGGGAACCAAGTCGAGGGTCGCTCGTTTGCTCGGTATCACCACTGGCTCCCCCACCCCCCGCAAACCGGTGGTGACCCGATCCCGGAGGCCTTCGTTCACTTTCGAGTGGACGGAGGCCTCAAAGTTTACGGGCCGGCGATGTTCCCAAGATGAACGAAAAAAATTGCACTGGCTGCCGTGGATTTGACCTGCGGTTGCGAGTTGCCGAGCCTGGACCATCGAGGCTGCCAACTCGCGGGTTTCACTGAAGATCGCGCATCCGGCTCGTTCTGTCTTGTATCGAACGTAGAAAACCGTCGCTGCTGCGTGTCTGCGGAACTCTTCGGGAACTTTGTGTGCATTAGTCGCGTTTGCCAATTCGACGGACCATGAAACGTGGTCAGCCAAGGAGGGAACGCAATGTCCGCAGCAACCGAAACCAGCGCCGGCACCGAAACAGTGAAGGCCGTGGCCGTGCCAGTGGCAGCCCTCAGCGACCGGGATTTCAAGCGCGCGCTTGCCGAAGTGGCGCCGCATCTTCGTGCATTCGCCCGCGGCCTCTGCGGTTGCCGCGATCGGGCAGACGACCTTGCCCAGGAAGCCATGCTGCGCGCATGGGCCGCACGCGAGCGTTATGCAGCGGGCACCAACTTCAAGGCCTGGACCTTCACGATCCTGCGCAACCACTTCTATAGCGAAGCCCGCCGCGCCCGCTTCCACGGCGAGTACGACGAACTGGCAGCGGAACGCATCCTGCGCGCCGAAGCCAGCCAGGAAAGCGCTGTCGAACTGGCGGACGTGCTTCGTGCACTCACCGCCATTCCGGAAACCTATCGCGAGGCCCTGATCCTCGTGGCTGCCGGCAATCTTTCCTACGAGGAAATCGCGCGTATCTGCGGCATTGCCCTGGGTACCGTGAAGAGCCGCATCTGCCGCGCCCGCGCGATGCTGTCGAAGGTGATCGAGTCGGGCCAGCTTCCCGATTTCCGCCACAACTTCGTCCTCACCGGCGAAGCAATCGACGCCTTCTTCGCCGAACTGGTGAAGATCGCCAACGTGGACGAACGGGATGCCATCGCAGCCTGACGCCGCAGTGGCCCCCCGGTCGCTTACAACGCGCTCGCTTTCGAGGCCCTCGCTTTCAAGGCCTGAGTCTTTGGGAACAGTGTCTTGGGCGCGATGATACAGGCAGCCGCCAAGATCCTCATCGTCGAAGATGAGTTTCTGGTGGCGCTACAACTCGAAGACATCCTTTCGGACGGCGGCCACGCCGTCCTGGGCACTTTCCCCGATGCCGCCTCCGTGGCGGCATTCGGGGAAGCCCCGGATGTTGCGCTGGTCGATCTCAACTTGCGCGACGGGCTCACCGGCCCGGCCGTGGCGCGCGATCTCGCCCTGCGCTTCGGCGCCCGCGTGATCTACGTCACCGCCAATCCCGGCCAGATCGACAAGCCGGCCCAGACCGCGGTGGGCATCGTCCAGAAGCCGTTTTCGCGGCAGGCTATCCTCTCCGCTATCGCTTACGCGATGGAAGACTGCCCGGACCACGCGCGTCCCGCCGAACTGGAACCGCTGCTTCGCGCCTGATGGGGCTGCTTCCTGCCTGACGGCGGGGATAGTGTATGGTATGGCCGCAAGGCGCGGGACCGTTTCGGTCCCAGGCCTTTTGCAGGGAGCCGACCATGACGCTTCGCCGCTACACTTTCCCCCTTATCGCGCTCGCCGTGCTGACCGGCACCGCGCAGGCGCAAATCCCCAGCCAGATCAATCCTGGCGCCATCGGCAGCTCGGCCTTGCCCGATGTCGCTTCCACTGGCGCAGGCAATGCCGCGGGCGTGCTGAGCTATTGCATGAAGCAGAAGCTGGTGGATTCGGTGGAGGGCAATTCCGTCTTCGGCCAGCTTTCCAAGAAGCCGGAGGTCTCCCAGCAATCGGAGGACTACCAGTCCGGCACTTCGGGCAACCTCATCAGCGCGGGCAAGGCGCCCTATTCTCTGGACAAGGCGCCCAAGTCCGTTCGCAAGACCGTGTGCAACATGGTGCTCAAGCAGTCCCGATCCTTCCTCTGACGCCCTGACTCTTACGGTCGGACACGAGAAGGGGCGCGAAGGGGCTGGCCTTCGCGCCCCCCGGGAGCACTCGGTCGCGCGATCGACGAGGGATTCAGACCGCGCCTACCTCGTGCTCGCCAGCCTTTGACGGATCGATCGTACCGCCGGTCGCCAGCTTGAACAGGCCGGTGATCCCGACGTCCGAAGTCCAGACTTCGGCATCGTCGACCTCGAAACGCAGCATGACGATGGAGGGATCGTCCTTGCCGTTGGGGAACCATGCCTCCACGGCATTGCTCCAATGCTTGTCGCGCACGGCGCGGTCGGTTTCCTCGACCAGTGTGCCGGAAACGCAGGCGAATACATCGTGGCCCTTGGTCATGACCTGGCCCATCGCGCGGCCGCCGGCGCCGATGCGGTTGTCCCGCTTGCAGAAGAACCACACGGCGTGGTGCGCTTCCTTGTCGAGCAGGGCGGTCATCGGCTCGGCATGGCCATGTGCGGCATCGAGCTTGATCATCATGAACGGGCTGGCGGCGAAGGCTTTCCAGAACCTCTCGCGGACGTGGCTTTCCATGGCAGGTCTCCTCCTGGTTGTTAACGAAGCAACGCCGCCAAAGCCCCGGATGTTCCCGTACCGCATGGCGCGTTCGGCGCGTTCGCAAACGCACCGAACGGCGCGGCGGGGCAGGGCCGGCTATTCGCGCTCATCGCCCGGCTTCTGTTCCGCCGCCAGTTGGAGTTCCTTGGGTTTGCGGCTTTCGAAAGTCTTCGCCATCTTCTGTTCGGCTTCGGCCGAGAGTGTCTTCGCGGCCGAAGGGAACATCTCTTCCTCCTCCTCGTCGATGTGATGCAGGTAGCGGTGGCGCATGTCCTTGAACTTCATGAGCCAGGCGCTCGAACTCATGTCGATGTCCAGCAGCTCGCCCAGGAAATCGTCGATCTCCTTGTGCTCCGAAACGGAGTGGCGCGCTTCGTCGCGAAGGTCGGGGCAGGCCAACATCGTCGCATAGAGGGACTCCTCCTCGGCGGCGGCATGGGCCTGGAGTTCCTGGCGCAGCGCTTCGAACAGTTCGCGGCGTTCGGGGCTGTCGCCCTGGGTGTCGCCCAGACGGGCCAGCATGTCGCGGTGGCGGTCGTGGTCCGCCTTGAGATCCTTGAAAATACGGGCATCGGCCATGGTGTCGCTCCTTCCTGGGGCAATTCGTGTTGCCGAAGGAACGGGCGCCCCCGCGTTGCGGTTCCGCAGCGCCTACCGGTGGCCGACAACCTCGCGCCATATCGTGCGTTTTCCTGGGGGAGATGCCCGCAGGCCGAACGGCCCCGAGGCTGACCGATATCGCGACCACAGGATAGATCGATGCCCCGTCTGACATTTGCCGAAGAAACGGAGCCCGGCATCAGCCGCAAGCCGGTGAAGGGCGGCAAGATCGTCAGATGGGCCTATTTCGACCCCGATGGAGACCGCATCAAGGACCGAGACGAGATCGACCGGCTCAATCGCATCGCCCTGCCGCCCGCTTATGTCGACTGCTGGTTCTCCGCCGATCCCGAGGCGCATCTCCTGGCGACCGGCTTCGATGCGCGGGGGCGCAAGCAATATCGCTACCATCCCGACTGGCGCGCCGACCGCGACGCGCGCAAGTTCGACCGCTGCGCCGCTTTCGGCGAGGCGCTGCCCGGCCTGCGCCAGCGCGTGGCCGAGGATCTCGCCCTGTCGCGCCTCTGCCGGGAGCGGGCGATCGCCTCGGTCGTGGCCTTGCTGGACAGTGCGGCGATCCGCATCGGCAACGAGCGCTACGCCGAACAGAACCGCAGTTTCGGCGCGACGACGCTGCGGGGTCGGCACGCGACGGTGAAAGGACGCACGCTGAAGCTGCGGTTCCGCGCCAAGCACGGCAAGCTGCGCGAGGTCATGTCCAGCGACCGCGCGGTGGTGGCCTGCGTGCGCAAGATGCAGGACCTGCCGGGGCAGCATCTGTTCCAGTATCTCGATGAGGAGGGCTGCGCTTGTCCCGTGGGTTCGCAGGATGTGAACGATTACCTGCACGAAACCATGGGCGATGATTTTTCGGCCAAGGATTTCCGCACGTTCGCAGCCAGTGCCCTGGCCTTTGCCCGGATCTGGCAGGAGCCGGACGTGACACTCAAGGGCCTGCTGGAGGACGTGGCGGAGCATCTCGGCAATACGCCGGCGATCGCCCGCAAGTCCTACGTCCATCCAGCGCTGATCGCTTTCGTGCGCGCAAGCGATCCGGTGCCGAAGCTGCCGTCCGAACTCCCGCGCCGAACCCGGTGGCTCGCGCGCGAGGAACGGGGATTGATGGCCTTTCTCGAAGCCGCGCCGCCGGCGGCAAGCTGGGGTTAGTGCCCGAGAAGGTCAGGTCTGGAGAGACGGAGCAAGTGCCTATGCCCGATCCCCTTACCCTTCGTGCAGCCGGGCGATGGCCGCGCGCACTTCGCGTTCGCCGTAAGGCTTGGTGACTACGGGCACGCCCTTGAACAGCCCGGACATCAGCGATCGCTCGCCATAGCCGCTGGCGAAGATGAAGGGCACGCCGCGCTCCGCAAGCGCCTGCGCCACCGGCTCGCTGGTTTCCCGGCCAAGATTGACGTCGAGCATGGCGAAGGAGACTTCCCCGGTCTCGATCAGCGCCATGGCCGGCTGGATCGAACCGGCCACGCGGCAGTCCTGGAAGCCTATGTCCCGCAGCAGGTCCTCCGCTTCCATGGCGATGATGATGTTGTCTTCCACCACCAGGGCGATGCCGTTCTGGAGCGCGCCGGTGAGGTCCGCGCCGTCCGCAGGTGCGGGCGCGGGGCGCAGTTCGGACGGGCTGGGCGTCTCGAAGCTGGCGACATGGTCCGCGGGCAGGAGGAACAGAGCCTTCATCCCCTCCCTGGGGTAGATCACCGAGGCGGATCCGCCCAGTTCGTGCGGGATAGTGCGCTCGATGATGGTGGAGCCGAAGCCGCGCCGGGTGGGCGTGGCGACGGGCGGACCGCCGGCTTCGCGCCAGTCGATCTCCAGCGAGCCGTCGTCGCCGCGGTCGAGCGTGACCGTCACGGTCCCGCGCGGATCCGACAGGGCGCCGTACTTGCACGAATTGGTCATCAGCTCATGGAACACCAGCGCCAGCGTCGTGAAGGCGCTGGGTGCGACCAGCGCGTCGGGGCCGTCGATCACCACGCGGTCGGCGCTGTCGCCGGCATAAGCGGCGGTCTCGGTACGAATGAGGTCGTAGATCGAGGACGGCGTCCAGTCCTTCTGCGTCACCTGGTCGTGCGCGCGGGCGAGGGCGTGGATGCGGCTGCCGACGATATCGGCGAATTCGTCGATCGTCGCGGCGCCCTCCTTGCTCTGCGCCACCAGGCCGCGGATCAGGTTGAGGATATTGCGCACGCGGTGGTTCAGCTCCGCGATCAGCATGTCCTGCTGGCGGGTGGCCTGCTCACGCTCGACATGGGCGGCATCGGACAGACGCAGCACGACTTCGAGCAGGGTGATGCGCAAGGCTTCGGCGGCGAGAACTTCTTCCTCGGCCCAGGGCAGGGAGAAGCCGCGGCGTTCCTCCTTCCAGATCTCGAAGCTCTTGCGCGGCGTCAGGCGCGCGCCGTTGGGGCCGAGCTCGACCGCCTTTTCCGGGTTTCCGGCCCATTTGACCTCGCGTACCTGCTCCTGGCGGAACAGGACGATGTAGTCGCGCGGGGAGCGACTGACCGGCAGCGCCAGCAGGCCCGCGGCCTTGTCCAGCCATTCGCGGGCAGGCTCGAAGACTGCGCCGATGGAATCGGTGGACCAGATCGTGCTGGCGCCGGCGGTGTTGAGGAAGCGGGCGAGTTCGGCGAACTGCTGCTCGCCGGGCGCGGCGCCGTGGCTCATGAAGCGTCCGTCCACCCAGCCGATCGCGCCGTCGAAGGGGATCACGCGGCCGATCGATTCCGAGAAGTCCTCGAAAGCCTCCAGCAGCGACCCGCCACCCGCGACCCGCGACATCATCTCGTCGTGAAGCCGCATCGAGGCTGCGCGCTGTTCCAGCGCGAAGTCGGATTCCTTCTGCTCCAGCAGATAGGCGAAGAACTCGCCGAACAGCTCGCTGGCGGTGCGGACCGAGTAGGACAGACGCAGCGGCGAGTAGTGATGGCAGGCCATCAGCCCCCAGAGCTTGCCGCGCCGCATGATCGAAACCGACATCGATGCCTTCACGCCCATGTTGCGCAGGTATTCGATGTGGATCGGCGAAACCGCGCGCAGGCCCGACATGGACAAGTCGAGCGGGTCGCCATTGGGGTCGGTCACCGGATGGATCGCCACGGTGGGATCGTCGATGTCGCTGATGATGCGCAGCAGGTTGCGGGTGTAGAGCCGGCGTGCCTGCGCGGGAATGTCGGATGCGGGGAAGTGCTGGCCTTTGAAGCTGTCGACCATGCCGTTCAGGCTTTCGGCGATCACTTCGCCTGCGCCGTCGTTCTCGAAGCGGTAGACCATCACCCGGTCGAACCCGGTCAGCCCGCGCAAGTGGCGGGCGGCGTTGGTGCAGAGCTGCTCGATGGAGGTGGCCTGGCGCAGCCGGTCGATCATCGGGCGCACATAGCTCACGAAGTCGCGGCGGCGGCCGCCTTCGTGCGGCTCGATCTCCAGCACGTAGGACCGGCCGGAGACATGGATCGCCATGTCGAACAGGCGGCCATCGCCGCGCAGGTCCACTTCGAAGACGCGCTCCACCGCGCTCGCCCCGCCCAGCACCTGCAGGCGCGAGCGGATGTCGTGCATGGCGGCGGGGGACAGGAACTGCATGGCCGGCAGACCGACCAGTTCACGCGGCGCGATGCCGAACAGCTCCGCGCAGTTGAGCGAGACGTGGTTGATGATCCAGTCGCTGGAGAACGACAGGAGCCATCCGAAGCTCTGGATACGGCCGATGACGTGGATCGGTTCGAGATCGCAGGTGGTGAGGTCGACCTTGGGCATGTCGTCAGCCACGAACATCGCCTTCCGGTGCCGGAGCCGCGCCTTGCGCAAGATCGAAGGCCTGCGCGAAAGTGGCGAAGGCACTGCGGGCGGCCGAGACCGCCGCCTGGCCCTCCAGGGTCCCGGCGCGCTGCGCCTTGAGCCAGGGCACCAGCGCCTTCCACAGGCCGTGGCCTGCCTCGTCCTCCATGTAGCGAGAGGGCGTGCCATGCGCGCGCCCCCAGTAGCCTTCGCGGCGGATCACCGTCATGCCCAGCCGCGAACCGGCGACGACATAGCAGGTGCCTGCGGCTCCGGCATCGGTGGCTCCGGCATCAGGGGCTGGCGCACCGCGTGCCGCGTCGTCAGGCATGGGGAGCGCCGCAAGGCGTGCGGCGTCCATGCCCAGTTCGGCAAGGTCGGCCCGCAGCATGGCGGGATAGTCCGGGATGGACTGGCCCAGCACCGTCTCCGCGAAGTGGCGGACGACGGGGAACAGCGGCGCAAGGCCGATGGCATGGGCGGCCAGGAAGCGCGCCTGCTCTTCGCGGCGGCTCAGGTCGAGCGAGCCGAAAGCACTGTCGAGCCCTTCGTGAGCCGGAGCGGTGGCGCCGCGCAGGGCAGCCAGCAGGTCGGCTTCTTGGGCAGTCAGGTCCTCGGTCCGCATCAATTCGTTCGCCTAAAAGGAAATATCTACAAGCACTTGGTTCAGGATGCGCGGGCGTTGCCCGGGCGCGCCTGCATACGGGACGTGCTTAAGCACAAGGATGCCCCGACGCGCCAGCATTTGTGCGCCTCGCGCCTTTGCCCCGCCCTTTTGTCCTGGCACATCCCGTCCCAACACCCCGTGCCCCGCGCATCTTGCGAGGCATCACAACTCCGGCGCCGGAGAAATGTTCCTCCGTAACGCTTTAACGGCCCGGCACCCCTGCGTCTGTTCACTTCTGTACGCGGCCCAAGGGAACCGCAAGCGGCCAGCCGCATTACTGGCCTTAAGGCGCGGGAGAATATGGTGAGTTATATCAGGGAGCCGATGAAAATGGCCGTCCAGCCGGGCCACGAGCAGAGCGATCTTCTCGCTGCCCTGAGGCCGGCGGATTTTGCCCTGCTCGAACCCCACCTGGCCGAAGTGCAGATGCGGCCCGGCGAAGTGATCTACCAGCCGGGAGACCCGGTCGATTACTGCTTCCTGCCGCGCGGCGGCGCGATCTGCTCCTATTTCGTCGAACTGGACAGCGGCATCTCGGTGGAGACGATCCTGGTGGGCCGCGAAGGCGCGCTGGGCGGGGTGGTGAGCCACGGCAGCCTGCCGGCATATGCGCGCGCCAACGTGCTTCACGGCGGCCTGTTCTGGCGCATCCCCACGCGCCAGCTCGATGACGTGAAAAGCCGCTCCCCGTCGGTCGCCAGCTTGTTCGCGCGCTATGCGGACTGCGTCATGGCGCAAGTGTTCCAGTCGATCGCCTGCAACGCGGTCCACACCATCGAGGAGCGCGCGGCCAAGTGGCTGATCGCCGCGGTGGACCGGATCGGCCGCAACGACGTGACGATGACCCAGGAACAGCTCGCCTCGATGATGGGGATCGGGCGCAGCTATGCCAGCCGCGTGCTCCAGCGCTTCAAGCGCGAGGGGCTGGTGCGGACCCGGCGCGGCGGGATCCATGTCGCGGACCGTGAAAGCCTGAGCGAGAAGGCCTGTTCGTGCAACGAGCACGTTGCCGCGCATTTCGAGAAAGTGCTGGGCGGGGTCTACCCGAAAGAGGACTGAGCGCGAAAGAGAATGGCTTGTCCGCCGCGCCGGTGATCCCCCAAGAAATACCGCAATCGCCTCCGTAATCGAGCAAAGTTGCCGGCGTTCTGCTGCAACACGGAGTCATGTCGTGAAATAGACATCGAAGTGACATCGAATTTGCGCTCAATTGCCATGAAGCGCTCTTAGCTACCCCTGTGCGAATGTCACAAGAACAGGGGCACACCATGACTGAAGGGCTTCCCGCCAACGGCTATACCGATGGCGATGTCGATACGAATCCAACTACCGAGCGCTCGCTGGAGAGCATGGCCGCGGAGCGTTACTCGCGCCGCCAGGCCCTGTTCCGCGGTGCCGGCGCCACGACCATGGCCTTCATGGGTACGGCCCTGCTGGCCGCCTGCGGCGATGACGACAACGAAAACACCGTTTCGGTCAGCGCCGGCGCCAATGCCGCGACCAGCGCCGGCCGCGTCGTCACGCTGACCGGCACGCCCGAGAACGGCTTCGGCGGCTTTGCCACCGGCTGGGCCCAGACGTCCGGCACCGCCGTGACCCTCACCGGCACCGGCTCCACCGTCAGCTTCCTCGCCCCGGCCGTGAGCGCCGCCAGCGATCTGGTCTTCACGTTCTCGGCCACCAGCGTGACCGGCGAAGTGCGCACCGCCACCACCACCGTGCGCGTCTCGCCGGCGGTGCTCGGCTTTGCCGCCGTCGCTCATAGCCTGGAAGACAGCGTCAAGGTGCCCTCGGGCTATTCGGTCACCGTGATGACCCGCCTTGGCGACCCGCTCGCCACCGGTGTTTCGGCTTATGCCAACGACGGTTCGGACAGCAACTTCGCCCAGCGCATCGGCGATCACGGCGACGCGCTGCACTTCTTCGGCCTCTCGGCCGCCGGCGGACGCGACGATGCCAGCTCGACCCGCGGTCTCATGGTGCAGAACCACGAGAACCTGAACGTCCAGTACCTCCATCCGAACGGCCCCACGAACGTTTCCACCGGCCCGCGCCCGGCTGCCGAAGCGCTCAAGGAAATCGAGGCCCACGGCGTCTCGGTGTCGGAATATGTCGATGCCGGAAGCCGCAAGTGGTCCTACGTGCCCACCGGCAGCTTCAATCGCCGCATCACCCCGAACACGCCGATGAGCTTCCACGGTCCGGCAGCCGGTTCGGCGATGCTGGTCACGGCTTACTCGACCAATGGGTCGATCGGCCGCGGCACCATCAACAACTGCGCCAACGGCATCACGCCCTGGGCCACCAACCTCACGTGCGAGGAAAACTGGGCCGGCTACTTCCGCCGCGACGCAGCGGACGACGCCAAGCGCAGCGTTCGCGAAATGACCGCGCTTGCCCGTTTCGGCGTCACCAGCCGCACCGGCAGCTATGCCTGGTCGTTCGCCGATTCGGCCGACTCGATCTACACCAAGTGGAATGCGACCATCATCGGCGCCAGCGCGGCCGAAGACTATCGCAACGAGCCCAACCAGTACGGCTGGGTGGTCGAGATCGATCCCTACGATCCCAAATCGACCCCGCGCAAGCGCACGGCACTGGGCCGCTGCGGCCATGAAGGCGCCTTCGTTCGCGCCGTCGATGGCCAGAAGCTGGGCGTCTACATGGGCGACGACTCGCGCCGCGAATACCTCTACAAGTTCGTGTCCTCGGCCACTTACGCCGCAGCCGACGCCGCCACGACCAGCCGCCTGGCCATGGGCGACAAGTACCTTGACGCCGGCACGCTCTACGTCGCCAAGTTCAATGCCGACGGTTCCGGCCAGTGGCTGCCCATGGTCTTCGGTTCGGTGCCGAACCGTGCGGCCGTGGGCACGACCCCGGAATATGTCTTCGCCGACCAGGCCGACATTCTCGTCAACACCCGCCTGGCCGCCGACGCGCTCGGCGCCACGCCGATGGACCGTCCGGAATGGACTGCCGGCAACCCGGTGACCGGTGAGATCTACCTCACCCTCACCAACAACAATGCCGCCGGCCGTCCGCTCACCGGCACCGACGCTGCCAACCCGCGCCACTACAACGACCCGAAGGGTTCGTCGAACACCGCGCAGTACGGCAACCCCAACGGCCACATCGTCCGCCTGCGCGAAGACGGCGACACCACGGCCGCGCTCACCTTCAAGTGGGACATCTACCTGTTCGGCGCGGATGCCGCCGACGCAGGGGCCAACGTCAACATCTCGGGCCTGACTGCCGACAACGACTTCTCCAGCCCGGACGGTTGCTACTTCTCGCGCGCAACCAATGCGGCAGGCCAGTTCAATCCGGTGCTCTGGATCGAAACGGACGACGGCGCGATGACCGATCGCACCAACTGCATGCTGCTGGCGGCCATTCCCGGCCATGTCGGAGACGGCGGCGCGAAAACGATCACCAACACCGGCTCCACCGGCGCCACCGCCACCCAGGCGACCATCGTTGGCGCGGCAGCGACCGCAGCGAACCTGCGCCGCTTCCTCGTCGGACCGGTCCAGTGCGAGATCACCGGCATCGACATGACGCCGGACGGCCGCACGCTCTTCGTCGGCATCCAGCACCCGGGCGAGGACGGCACCCCGGCCGCACCGTCGAGCCACTGGCCCGACAGCCAGACGGGCGCGGCGGCTGCCACCGTGCGTCCGCGCTCGGCGATCGTTGCGATCACCAAGGATGACGGAGGCGTTATCGCTCTGTGAGCGATGATGGGGGCGCTATCGCGCTCTGATCGAAATCCGTTAGCGATCGAGGGGGAGGGGACGCAGCGCGTCTCCTCCTCTTTTCGTTCAGGGGCGCGTCGGTCGTATCGCCCCGGCGTTGCGCCGAGGGGATACTGCCGCTGGAACTGGTGCCCGCGATGGCTTAATGAACAGTCCTGTTGATAACAGGAGAGGCCGCGTGAAAGAGACGGGCAAGCCGCAATATGGCAACGGGCAAGCAAGCACCAAGACCACGCTGACCGCGCAGGACATGGACGAGGAACGTCTCGCCACCTACCCCACCACCGCCTTCCTTTCGAAGGACTACCTGGCCGCGGAAAAGACGCTGCTCTGGCCCAAGGTCTGGCAGATGGTGGAGCGCGAGAGCGACCTGCCGAATCCCGGCGACTGGATGACGTACGACGTCGCGGACGAATCGATCATCGTCCTGCGGGGGGACGACGGCAGCCTGCGCGCCTTCCACAATGTCTGCCCGCACCGCGGCCGCCAGCTCGTCTCGGTGCCGTCGATGCTGCCGGGCAAGGTCCACGACGTGCGCGGCAACAACCGCAAGAGCTTCGTCTGCGGCTTCCACGGCTGGACGTTCGACCTTGATGGCAAGAACACCTACATCCTCGACCCGCAGGACTGGCAGAACAAGCTGACGCCGGAGATGACCTGCCTGTCGGACGTGCAGGTCGATACCTGGGGCGGCTACATCTACATCAGCATGGACCCCGATGCGGTGCCGCTGAAGGAATGGATGGGCCGCGCGGGCGAGATCCTGGACCACTTCGATCTGGCCGGCATGCACTACAAGTGGCGCCAGTGGGCGATCTACGACTGCAACTGGAAGACCGCGATCGAGGCGTTCCTGGAACCCTACCACGTCGCCGGCACGCACACGCAGCTTCTGGCCTATGGCGACTACTACGCGCTGTCGAAGCAGTACGGCCTGCATTCGGTCTCCAGCTACGACACCCGCGACAGCAAGTTCCAGATGAGCGAAAGCGCCGGCACCACCCGCGCCGGAAAGGGCGACGACGCGCGCGTCTCCACTTACGAACTCATCCGCGAAAACTACGAGACGGTGAACTACTCCGCCTCCACCGAAACGCTGGTCAATGCCGCCAGCCGCTTGGTGGACGAATTGCCCGACACCGCCACGCCGGGTGAGATCATTGCTCATTGGCTGAAGTCCGCCCGTGCCGACGATGCCGCACGCGGGGTGATCTGGCCGGAAGTTCCGCCGGAGATCAAGAAGGAGGGCGGTCTCGCCTGGGGCCTGTTCCCCAACCAGAACATCCTCCACGGCGAGACTTTCGCGCTCTGCTACCGCGTGCGTCCTTACGGCGACGACCCGGACAAGTGCGTGTTCGAAAGCTACGCGCTCGAACGCTTCCCTGATGGCGAGGCGCCGCAAACCGAATGGACTTATGCCGACCCGATCGGCGAGAACTGGGGTTCGGTGCTGGCGCAGGACTTCTCGAACATGCAGTTCGTGCAGAAGGGCATGAAGTCCAGCGGCTTCCGCGGCCCGCTGCCCAACCCGCATCAGGAGCAGAAGGTCAYCAACCTCCACCGCAACCTGGCCAATTTCATGGACGGCATGGGCGCGCCGACGCGGCTGGAACTGGAGTAAGCCGGAAGCGCGGCAAAAAGCCCGTCGTCCCGGAACGGTTCCGGGACGACGGGCTTTTTGCGCGCGTTCAGGCGGCGGTTCGCGCCGTCACTTTCCAGCGCGAAAGGTCCAGCCCGCAGATCGCTTCCAGCGTCTCCACGTCGCGCGCATAGAAATCGCGCAGCTGTTCGCGCAGGCCCGGCGCGAGCGGGGGATAGGTCATTTCCCGCGCCAGCAGCGAGCGGACGTTCTCGAACACCGGGGTGCCGCGCAGCGGGCGCACCGTGTCTTTCAGCGGGGCCAGCGCCTTGCGCAGCGGCAGCGGCAGGATCGCGGCGCGGCTGTTGTTGGCGCGCTCCCGCGCGGCTTCCGGCCGATAGACCGGCGAGACGCCGATATGTTCGGACACGGCCTCGACGATTCGCTCGGGCTGCACGGTCACGTCGTCATAGAGGTAGATCAGGATCTGCTCGCGCGGGAACAGGTCGTACCAGCGGGCCAGATGGCGTGCATAGAGCCCGTCCTCCAGAAAGCGCGGATAGGGATTGTCCATCGAGCGCAGGTATTCTTCCGGGGGCCCTTTCAAGGTGCCGCGGCGGTAGAACATCTTGTAGTCGGAATAAGCGCGCTCCACCGGGTTGCGCAGCTGCAGCACCAGCCGCGCCTGCGGCAGCGCGCGGGCGATCCGATGCGCGGCCAGCGGATGGGCAAGATAGTCGGCGGATTTCTCGCCGATTACCTGGGCCTGCGCAGGGCGGTTCGCGAAGAAGCCGCGATACCAGTCCTCGCCGCGATCGAATTCGGAACTGAAGTAGTGCGGCTCGGCATCGGGCATGAAGATCGCCGGATTGTCCTGAAGGCGCGCCTGGATCCAGGTGGTGGCTGCCTTGACCGCGCCGATGACGATGAAACCGGGATGCCATTCGGGGGTCATCATCGTGCCGTCGTCTCCATCATCGCCTCGCGCAGGGCTTCGGCCATGCATGCCATGTCCTGCGGTTCCAGCGTGTGATCGACCGGGAACATCAAGGTTCGCCGGCCGAGATCCACGGCATTCGCCAGCGCGCCGTCGCGCCGGACGGGCAGGCCGGAGAGCGCATGTTCGCGGCTCATGTCGGGGCACGATCCGCTTCCGGCGGGAATGCCGCGCGCCAGCAGACCGGCCAGCACCGCACGGCGGCGCTCTTCCACCCGGTCGGCGCTGCCTTCCAGGCGGACATAGAACTTGTACCAGGCATGGCCCACTTCCGCCGGTGCTTCGGGCAGGATCAGCCCGGGCACATCGGCCAGCATTTCCAGCAGCGCCTCGGCATTGCGGCGGCGGGCGGCCAGCCAGCGCGGCAGCTTGCCGAGCTGGCAGCGGCCGAGCGCGGCCTGCATCTCGGTCATGCGATAGTTGGAGCCGGGCGTGTCGTGGATATAGCGGAAGGCGCCGGGCGTGCCGCCGCCGTCAGTAACCTTGAGGTAGCTCTTGCCGTGGTCCTTGAAGGCCCAGCCACGCAGCCAGACCTGATGGTCGCGCAGCAGCAGCAGGCCGCCTTCGCCCCCGGTGGACATGATCTTGTCGGTGCAGAACGAGAAGGACGATGCCGCGCCGAAGGAGCCGACCTGGCGGCCGCGCCAGGTGGCGCCGTGGGCCTGGGCGCAGTCCTCGATGAGGTGGAGGCGGTGGTCCTCGCAGATCCGGCCGAGCGCATCCATGTCGCAGGGCCAGCCGGCCAGATGGACGCATAGCACGGCGCGCGTCGCGGGCGTCACCAGCCGCTCGACCGAGGCCGGATCGATGTTCTGGCTGACCGGGTCGACATCCGCGAAGACCGGCAGTGCGCCCACCGCCAGCACGCAGCTGGCCGTGGCGAAGAAGCTGCGGGCGGGGACGATCACTTCATGGCCCGGCCCGACGCCGAGCGCGCGCAGCGCCACTTCCAGCGTCAGCGTGCCATTGGCCAGGCACATCCCTTCCGGCATGCCGACGAAGCGGGCGAACTCGGCGGCGAAGGCGCGGTTCTCCCCGCCGTGCACGAGCGCATTGACCTTGCCCGAGCGCAGGACATGGGCGACCGCCTCGATCTCGTCGGCCTCGTGGCGGGGCCAGAGGCTGCGCACGGGCCGGGGCGGCACGGGCTCGGTCGCGGTCGTCGTCACGGCGGATGCCGCGGAGGCGTGCAGGGGACGGGTGGTGTCTGCCGCCGGCGAGGACGCATCCTCGACGGCGGGCGGGGATGCCAGGTTCACGACAATGCTCTCCTCAAGCCTTGACCGGTTCGCCGGTGCCGTGCGGGTGGATCATGCTCTGGTTCTCGACCACTTCGAACCCGGCACTGCCGCTCGGCACCTTGACGAGGGTGTGCGTGATCCGCCGCGCTTCGGTGTGGTCGCCCAGTTCCACCGCGCGGGCGAGCCGGTCGATGCTGCGCGAGATGAAGGGCAGGGGGATCGGCTTGGACTGCGCCTCGAAGATGCCCTTGATGCCCGAGGGAAGCTGTTCCTCGCAGATGTCGAACAGCTCTTCGTAGAGCTTTTCGCCGGGGCGCAGGCCCACGAATTCCACCGGCACGTCGATCTCCGGCTGAAGTCCGTAGAGCCGGATCATGCGGTAGGCGAGGTCGACGATGCGCACCGCCTTGCCCATGTCGAGCACGAAGATCGTGCCGCGCTGGGAGTTCTGGCTGAGCGCGGCCGAACTGCTCTGGAGGATCAGCTGCACCGCTTCGCGCACGGTCATGAAGAAGCGCTCGATGTCGGGATGGGTGACGGTGAGCGCGCGGCCTTCGCGAAGCTGGCGGTGGAACAGCGGGACGATGGAGCCGCTCGATCCCAGCACGTTGCCGAAGCGCACGGTCATGAAGCGCGGGGCTTCGGGATCGTCCACGCCGCACATGTCCAGCGCCTGGCTGTAAAGCTCGCCCACGCGCTTGGTGGCGCCCATCATGCCCACCGGGTTCACTGCCTTGTCGGTGGAGACCTGGACCATGGCCTTGGCGGAATATTCGCAGACCGCGTCGGCGACGATGCGCGTGCCCAGGATGTTGGTGTGGACCCCGGCGCAAGGGCTGGCCTCGACGATGGGCACATGCTTGAGCGCGGCGGCATGGTAGACGATCACCGGCCGGTGGCGCTCGAACACGCGGCGCACTTCGTCGCGTTCGCGGATGTTGCATAGCTCGGGCTGGACGTCGAGATCGGGATACTGCTCGCGCAGCTTCATCTCGATGGCATAGAGATGGTATTCGCTATGCTCCACCAGCACGATGCGCGAGGGGCGGAAGCTGGCGAGCTGCCAACACAGTTCGCCGCCGATCGTGCCGCCCGCGCCGGTCACCAGCACGCACTTGCCGGTGATCTGGCTGGTGATCTGCTCGCCCTCCAGCGTGAATTCGCTGCGGCCCAGCAGGTCCTTCACCGAAAGCTCGTCGGGCGCGGCACCGTGGTTGCGCTGGAGGATATGGCTCCAGCCGTCGCGGATGCGCGAGAGTTCGAGGCCGAGGTTGCGCGCGCGCGACGTCAGCCGCGCCATCTCGCGGTTGGAAAGGTCGGTGCCGTCGTCGCAGGCGATCACCAGCGAAGGGCGGCGGCCCTGGAGTTCCAGCGTTTCCACCGCATGGGCCAGATCGTCGTGGCTGCCGAGCACCGGCACGCTGGCGATCTGCTGCAGGGTATCGTTGTCGGCCGGAAGCAGGACGCCGGTGACGAAGAAGCTGGGCGTGGCCTCGCGGCGCAGCATCTCGATGATCGAGAGCGCCCAGTCGGGCGAGCCCACCAGCAGCGCGCCGCGCAGGTTCTTGTTGTCGACATGCGCCGGCAGGATCTTGGCCGTGTGCGTCATCTTCTCGCGCAGGGCACGGCGGGCGCCGCGCACGAAGAACAGCGCGGTCATCGCGAAGAGCCACTGGGCCAGCGCGATCTCCAGCAGCTGCGCGCGTTCGGCGCGCACACCGGGCACGATCATGATCGCCACCCAGGCCAGCGCGAAGGCCGGCACCGTCAGCATCGCCAGCTGGATGGCATGGGCGAAGCTGAAGTAGCGCCAGCTGCGGCGATAGATCCCGGCGGTGTAGAACACGCCGATCACCACCAGGGCAAAGCCCAGGATGGCGCCCATGTGGCCGTCGGACTTGGGGAAGCCGGTCTTGCCGATCAGCGTGAAGGCCAGCGCCAGCGTGATCGACAGCACGATGAAGTCGATCGTCATCAGCACGGTATTGCGGAAAGTCCGCCGCAGGCTGAACTGCGTGGACGGAGAGCGCGAACGCCCGCCCGTCGATCCGAACTTGCGTACGCGCAGGAACCTGTTTGCGGAGCCGACGCTCATCGTCGAGGCACTGCTTCCCGTGGCGGTATGACTCATCGCGTCGACCTTTTCAGCTTTTCGGGCCCAATTTCCCCGGTGCATCCTGCCTCCCGGCGTTCCGGAGCAGTGCCCGTGGCAGTTTCCGCGGGTCCGGCTTTTCCGGCTCCTTCTTTCCGGCGCCGTTTTTCAGGACCGGAAAAATGCTCGGGGGGCCGCACCCGGCCTCATCGATTCATGATCTATTGACCAATTTCAGGGCGCGCACTTGTGCATGAAGCCATCAGCCGTAATTGCCGATTCTCTTGCGAATAGGTCGCGCCTTCGACTGTCGGACATGGGGGTGATCCAAAGGGAGCGGGCGCCCTTGCCGGAAACCATCCCTTAATCGCCGCGGGCCATCTCGAAGGGCTATCAGCCGATTAGTCGCTTGCGATCGGCGGTCCGAGGGTCATCATTCAGGGCGACATCGGGATGGGGCACACACGCGGGGGCGTGGGGGCTGCCTTGCGGCACCATCCGTCAGCCTGGGGCTCGATTACGCAATGAAGATACTCGTCCTGTCCAGTCTTGCCTATTCGCTCACCAATTTCCGGGGCGCCTTGCTGCGGGAATTGAAGGCGAACGGGCATGAAGTCGTCGCCGTGGCGCCTGACCAGAACGCCGCCGTGGAACGCGATCTCGCGGCCTGGGGCATAGGCTTCAGGATCGTGCCGATGGCGCGCACCGGCACCAATCCGGTCAAGGATGCGGCCCTGCTGTCCGCTTACGTGAAGTTGATGATGGCCGAAAAGCCGGACCTGGTCCTGGCCTATACCCAGAAGCCGATCATCTACGGCGGGATCGCCGCACGCATGCTTTGCGTGCCGCGCTTCTTCGCGCTGATGTCGGGGCTGGGCTACGTCTTCAGCGAGGATTCCAGCGCCCGCAAGGGCCTGCGCTGGGCCGTGACCCGGCTTTACCGCGAGGCGGTTCGCCGCGCCCGGGGCGTCTTCGTGTTCAATGCCGACGACCGGCAGGACATGATCGACCTCGGCATCGTCACGTCGCGCCAGAACGTGGTGCAAGTGCCAGGCTCGGGCATCGATCTCGAACGCTTCCGGCTGGAGCCGCTGCCGCGCAACCGCTTGCGCTTCCTGCTGGTCGGCCGGCTGATGCGCGATAAGGGCATCTACGAATTCGTCGAGGCGGCCCGGCAGCTCAAGCTGGACAATCCCGAAGTCGAATTCTGCGTGCTCGGCCATTACGAGCGCGACAATCCGACCGGGATCGACGAAGTCGAATGCGCCCGGCTGGCGCGGCAGTTCCCCGTCCAGTTCATCCCCGGCACCAGCGACGTGCGGCCCTATCTCGCGAGCTGTTCGGTCTTCGTGCTGCCGTCCTATTACCGCGAGGGCCTGCCGCGCACGATCCTCGAAGCCATGGCCACCGGCCGTCCGATCATCACCACCGACATGCCCGGCTGCCGCGAGCCGATCATCGAGGGCGAGAACGGCTTCCTGGTGGCACCGCGCGACGCGGGCGCGCTCAAGGCGGCGATGCAGCGCTTCATCGAGGCGCCCTCGCTGGTGACGAGCATGGCCGCGCGCTCACGGGATCTGGCCGAGAAGATCTACGACGTGCGCAAGGTGAACCACCAGTTGCTCGACGAGATGGACCTCCTGCGCGAACCCTGGAACGAGCCGGCGACGATCCGCTCGGAACCGGCGCCGTCGGACGACCGGCCGCCCGAATCCGCCGGGCCGCGCCTCCAGAGTGCCGGGCCTTCGCGGGCGATCGCGGGTTAGAGCGGTCACTCCAGTTTTTCGTTTTTCGCATTTTCCGAGTCATCCGGTGTCCCACCCGATGCGAAAGTGCTCTGAAGTCAGGATCGGGGGCAAGGCAATGCGGGCTGTCGTGATCGGCGCCGTGGGGAGCACCCAGGTGCTCGTCGAAGAACTGGCCGAGGCGCCGGGCTGGGATCTCACGTTGGTCGGGACCTTGCCGCCCGAACTGCACGGGCGGCACTCGGACCTGGTCGACATGGCGCCCTTCGCCGAAAGGGCAGGGGCGCGGCTCGCCCATATCGCGCGCACCAACGATGCCGAGGTGCTGGACATGGTTCGCGCCGAGCGGCCCGACTACGTCTTCGTGGTCGGCTGGTCGCAGATCGTCGGTCCGGAATTCCTGTCGATCGCCGCGAAAGGCGCGATCGGCTATCATCCCGCACCGCTGCCGCGCCTGCGCGGGCGCGCCGCCATTCCCTGGACGATCCTGCTGGACGAGCCGATCTCCGCGTCCAGCCTGTTCTGGATCGCCGAGGGCACCGACGATGGCGACATCCTGGGGCAGCACTATTTCCACCTTGCGCGCGATGAAACGGCGCAGGGCCTCTACGACAAGCACATGGACGCCCTGCGCACGATGTTGCGCGCGCTCCTGCCCCGCCTGGCGGAAGGCGAGCAGCCAAGGCAGGTGCAGGACGAGCGTTATGCGACCTGGGCTACCAAGCGCACTCCGGCCGACGGCCTGATCGACTGGCGCGATTCCGCGGCCGGGATCGACCGGCTCGTCCGCGCCGTGGGGCGGCCCTATCCGGGGGCTTTCACGCATGTTTCCGGACGCAGGATGACCGTCTGGGCCACGCGGCCCGTGGGCGGCGCGGACCGGCATCACGCCATCGCGGGGCAGGTCATGGCCAGCCGCGACGGAATATTGACCGTGCAGACCGGAAACGGGTTGCTCGAACTGACCGACTGGGAGCTTGCCGAGGGCAAGCCACCGGCCCTGCATGCCGTGCTGAAAGGATAGCGCTTGGCTCTCGATCACTATGGAAAGGTCCTCGTCGTCGCGCCCCATCCCGACGACGAGATCCTCGGCTGCGGCGGCACGATGGCGCGCATGGCGGCGGCGGGCATGGACGTGCAGGTCGTGGTCGTCACCAGCGGGCGGCCTCCCGCCTTCTCGGAAGACGGCGTCGCGCGGGTCCAGGCCGAGATGCGCCGCGCGCACGATCATATCGGCGTGAGCCAGGTGCACATGCTGGATTTTCCGGCCGCTTCGCTGGACGTGGTGCCTGCTGCCGAACTCAATGCGGCCCTCGGGCGCGTGGTGCGCGAAGTCGCGCCGGACACGCTCTTCGTACCGTTCCTGGGGGACATTCACCAGGACCACCAGTTGAGCTTCCTGGCCGCGATGGTCGCTGCCCGCCCGCGCGACCGCACCGTGCCGACGCGGGTGCTGGCCTATGAGACCCTGTCCGAGACCAACTGGTACGCAGCGCCGATGACGCCGCCTTTCGTGCCCAACGTCCATATCGACATCTCGGCCACCCTGCAGCGTAAGCTCGATGCCTTCGCGCTGTTCGAGAGCCAGGTTCGCGACTTTCCCGACGAGCGCTCGCTCATCACCATCGAGGCGCTGGCCCGGCTGCGGGGTTCCACCGTGTTTTCCGAGGCTGCTGAAGGCTTCGTCCTGGTTCGCGCCATAGAGCGCTGAGGCCACGGCCGGCGCGACTCCCGGCACGCGCGAAAGGACATCTTTCGATCGCGCTCGGCGCTGAAAGCCGTGACCGCGCTTCGGGTCCCGCCCGGCGCAAGACGCGGGCGGCTCGTCGCACCGTCCCGGCAAGGGCGGGATCGCCGGCCGCCAGCCGCCGCCGCGGAGCTGCTCTTTACAGTTGGGCGGCCGGTCTTTGCCAAGAAGCGGCTTGCGCGTCAGCTATTGAAGCGGGAATACTTCGGTTTTTCTGACGCGATCCGAATATGTATAGATGGTGAATACTTTGCCGCGGCATCATGACGCCGGTTTCGCGCGGCCTTTCACCCCGACCCGATCGAGCATCGTAAAAAGGCTCGAACGAGCCCGAAAAATCTCCGAATCGATTCGCCCGGTTAGTTTACCGTACAACCGGCGAGGTAGTTGCCGGTAGCTTCTCACCGCAGTGCCGCGCGACGCGTGCTGCAGCCGCGAAGAGAATCACCCTGGGCCTCAACCGATTCGCCGGCCCGACCTCCTGATCCCAGGAGGTTGCAGAGGATTGCAGCGACTGGGCGGTCGCAGCGCGAGTCGCATGGCGGAAATCCTCGACTTCCGGAAAAAGACGCCTCGCTCGAACCCGTTCCGCATGCCGGCGCGGATCCCCTCCAACCGTGCCTGGCGGGGGAAGGTATGTTAACTTTTGTAAGTTAACGTCTTGAAAAGGTGTAAGTTATCGAAAGACTACCTCTTTGGAGGTACAGTGTACCAGAATTATACGTTTGACTCCCTGCCCTCCAGAATGAACTTTTGGAAAGGGGGGGTATCCCACTGATCATAGGGGGAATTCGAAGGCACCTAGAATGCTCATTCACGGCTCGAATAGAACCTAACCACCCCCTCGACTTGAAGACGACAATATGTTCTAAGGTGATCTACCTAAGGTGTGGGTGGAAATAGGGGGCATGCAAAGGGGGGGCTCGCCATTCTGGCAAGGTCATCCAGCGATTGTCGTTGATTTTCTGATTTGGGATTTTCCGAAAGGGAAGTTCTTTGACTGTTCCGTCCTGCGCTTGGGTGAGTCAGGATCAGTCCCAAAATAATATCATAATACGCTTGGGTCGTCCGTATTTCCGTTATTCAGGAGAGAAAGACGATGTCGACTTTTGATGAAGTGTGCGTGAGCATTGTCGGTTTCAACTCCCTCGTGAGGGAAGGGATCTGCAAGATTCTCGACAAGTGCGAGTTCAAGTGCACCCGGTTCTTCAAGGACTGTGACGCGGTGCTCAGCGACAGCGATTCACCAACCGTTGGTCTTACCGTTTTCGACATGGGAACGTGTGGAGACCTGCTCGAATGCCTTCCGGCCATGAAGGAGCGCCATCCGCACATGCGGGCGGTCCTGCTGGCGGACGAATTCGAGTTCGGGCAGATGGTGGAAGCCTTCCAGCTTGGCGCCCATGCCTTCCTGTTGAAGGAAATCGGCTCCGAACCCCTGATCGAATCCCTGCGATTGGTTAATCAGGGTGAAAAGGTATTGCCCAGCGCACTGCTGCAGCATCTACCGCAGAAGCAGGTTATTGCCGAGGGCAAGGCCGAAGTGCAGGTCCAGCTCAGCGAGCTGCTTTCCGATCGCGAAATCGATACGCTGCGCTGCCTGGTCATGGGTTATCCCAACAAGGTGATCGCCTATCGTCTCGACATCAGCGAGGCCACGGTCAAGGTTCACGTCAAGGCCATTCTGCGCAAGCTCATGGTCCAGAACCGTACCCAGGCCGCGATCTGGGCCGTGAACCAGGGGCTCATCACGCACGGCGGCGACTTCCGCGAAACGCCGGACTTCGTGCCGGTCGAGGAAACGGTCCGCGCGCCGGTGGCCTTGGCCATCGCCCGCTAGGAAACGTCCCGAGCGCGATTTTGCCGCAACGGACCTGAATGACAGTGCTGGCCGGCCGATCCCATCGGCCGGCCGCTGCTTCCCGAAGCGCCGCTTCCTACACGCTGCGCCTTGATCGGATTTCTATTTTTCCCGGACCACGCAGCGAAAGCCGATGTGCGTCGTCGCCGTGTCGATCATTTCGGGATGGCGAGCGGCGGGGCGATAGCGCTGGCAGTAATTCGCAGCGCAAAGATGCGAGCCGCCCTTGATGACCTTGCGGCCGATACGGATCTGCGGCTGCGCGGGATCGAAGCTGTCCTTCAGCTTCGCGCCCTTGGGGTTGCTGATCGCGCAGCAGGAGCCGCCCTGCTTCTTGCCGGCGTCCGGCCGCTCCGACCACCAGTCGCGCGTCCATTCCCAGGTATTGCCGATCATGTCGTAGAGCCCATAGCCGTTGGCCGGGAAGCTGCGCACCGGCGAAGTGCGTTCCCAGCCGTCCAGGCACTGGTTCGCGAAAGGGAACAGCCCCTGCCAGTAATTGGCCATCATCCGGCCTTCGGGCGCGAGTTCGTCGCCCCAGGCATAGGCCGCATCATCGAGACCGCCCTTGGCGGCGAATTCGAACTCGGCCTCGGTCGGAAGATCCTTGCCTGCCCACGTCGCGTAGGCTTCGGCATCGGCATAAGCGACGTGGATCACCGGATGATCCCAGAGGTCCAGCGCGTCGATGTCGCTGCCCGGCCCGAGCGGATGGCGCCACGATGCGCCGAATTCGAAATTCCACCAGTTGGCCGGGTTGGACGTGTCCACCGGGGTCGCGCTCTTGCGGAAGACCAGCGAGCCGGCATGCGCCATCTCGGGCGGCATTCCCGGATAGTCCTTCGGGTCGGGTGCGATCTCGGCCCCGGTCGTATGGCCGGTGGCCTCCACGAAGCGGGCGAAGTCGCGATTGGTGACGGGCGTCTCGTCGATCCAGAAGGCATCGACGGCCACCCGCCGCAGCGGGGCTTCCTCGGGGTAGAAGCTTTCCGAACCCATCGTGAAAGTGCCGCCCGGCAAGCGGACCATGCCGCGCAGGCGCTCTTCGCCTTCAGCCGAAGTCGGGGGCAGGGTCTCGGTCATCCAAAGTCCTCTCGGTCGATCTCGTCCCTGTCTAGGGGCGGATTTGCCCCGCGCCAAATGCCGAGTTCACGGCGTCATGCCGAAACTGTCCGGCCGAAAGATTCCGGCCGAAAATTTCCGGGAAAGGGACGAGGATCGCGCGAAAGGCTCAGCCGAGTTCCTTTTCCTTCTCGGCATAGAGGCGCTCCAGTTCGGCGCGGCTCTTCTTCTCGGCAGCGGTCTTGAGCTGGCCGCAGGCGGCATCGATGTCGCGCCCGCGCGGGGTGCGCACCGGGGCCGAAATGCCGCCCCTGAACACGATTTCCGAGAACGACTTGATCCGCTCCGGCGTCGAGCATTCGTATTGCGCGCCCGGCCAGGGGTTGAACGGGATCAGGTTGACCTTGGCGGGCAGGTCGTACTTCTTGAGCAGGCGGACCAGTTCGCGCGCGTCGTCGTCGCTGTCGTTCTTGTCCTTGAGCATCACGTATTCGAACGTGATGCGGCGCGCGTTGGAGGCGCCGGGATAGTCGGCGCAGGCCTGGAGCAGATCCTCGATGCCGTACTTCTTGTTGACCGGCACGATCTCGTCACGGACATCCTTGGTCACGGCATGGAGCGAGACGGCCAGGTTCACGCCGATTTCCTCGCCGCAGCGGGCCATCTGCGGGATCACGCCCGAAGTGGAGAGCGTGATGCGGCGCTTGGAAAGCGCCAGGCCGTCACCGTCCATGACCAGCTTCAGCGCGTCGCGCACATTGTCGAAATTATAGAGCGGCTCGCCCATGCCCATCATCACGATGTTGGTGAGCAGGCGGCCATCCGAGGTGTAGCTGCCTTCCTCCTCGTCGTCGGCCACATCCGCGCCGTCGATGCCGTCGCCGAAGCTGAAGTCCATGCGGCCCTTGGGCCATTCACCCAGCGCATCGCGCGCCAGCATGACCTGGCCGACGATCTCGCCCACCGTCAGGTTGCGCACCAGGCGCATGGTGCCGGTGTGGCAGAAGCGGCAGTTGAGCGTGCAGCCGACTTGCGAGGAGACGCAGAGCGTGCCGCGATCGGCGTCGGGAATGAACACCATCTCGAAATCGTGCGCGTCGGCCGTGCGCAGCAGCCACTTGCGGGTGCCGTCGCTGGAGTGCTGGGCCTCGACGATTTCGGGGCGGCCGATCACGAAGCGTTCGGCCAGCCAGGGGCGCATGGTCTTGGCGATATCGGTCATCGCCTCGAACTCGGTGACGCCGCGGTGGTAAAGCCAGTGGTAGACCTGCTTGGCGCGCAGCTTGGCGGCCTTGGCGTCGAGCCCGGCCGTTTCGAACATTTCGGCGATGCGCTTCTTGGGCAGGCCGATCAGGTCCAGGCGGCCGTCCTCGCGCGGGGTCACCCCCTCCACGAGGTTGGGACGGGGCACCGGCACGGGATCGATATGGCCCGGGATCGGCATCGGCCCGGCGCCGGAGGGGCCGGAAGGAGTCTGGTTCGCGTCTGTCATGATCGGGGGGGCATATAGTGCATCCGCGCCCAAAACGGAAGATGCGCGCTCGCGCAGGCCTGCGCGAACCGCTGCAATGCTTCGCGGGTTCCCGCCGCCTGGCGCTCCATGCCCTCGCTCCGTCGATCAAGTGTGACACAAAAACATCAGCAATTTCGTTGTGTTAGGTTCAGGAAACTCCTCCCGTATGACGATCATTTGACCAGTCCAGACGGGCCGGTCGCCGCCAACGGATGCCCGTCGGAAAAAACAACGAATGGAGCATCCCATGAAGAAGATTCTCGCCTGCCTCGCCCTCGGCACCGCCATCGCTTCCGTCCCCGCCATGGCGCAGGACACCGGCCCGGCCCAGCCCTTCGAAGGCTTCCACGTCGAGGCGCTGGCCGGTTACGACGTGACCAAGGCCGGCAGCAGCGTCGACGACGACGCCAATGTCGACAACGACCAGTCGATCGACGGCTTCGCCTATGGCGTCGGCGCCGGTTATGACTTCCGGTCGGGCAACCTCGTCTTCGGTCCCGAAGCCGAAGTGACCTGGTCGACCGCCAAGACCAAGTTCGACGACGGCGATTTCGAAGGCTTCGGCCTCGGCAACGTCAAGACCAACCGCGATCTCTATGTCGGCGCGCGCGTGGGCTATGTCGTCACGCCGACCACGATGGTCTACGCCAAGGGCGGCTACACCAACGCCAAGTTCGACGTGCGCAGCACGTTCGGCACCGTGGAAACCAACCGCGACATCGATGCCGACGGCTGGCGCATCGGCGCCGGTGTCGAGCAGGCGATCACCAACAATGCCTTCGTGAAGCTCGAATATCGCTATTCGAACTACGAGAAGGGCGAGATGGACTACACCGGCGACATCGCGGACGGCCAGCGCTTCGACCTCGACCTCGACCGTCACCAGGTCATGGCCGGCGTAGGCGTCCGCTTCTAAGGCGATACGCGATTGCAGGGGGAGGGCGGGAGCGAGAGTTCCCGCCCTTTTCCGTGGCGCGTTTCCGTTGCGCGGCCGATTTCCGCCAGTGCGGAAAGCCGGGCGGAAAGCCCGGACATACCGTCCTTATTGCAGCTTTGCGCAGCCGATCAGCGCCGCGTCCATGGCGGAAGCGGCGCCGGAGAGCGCCCAGGCATTGACGAAGCGGTGGCCCTGGCGGTCGCGCGCCGTCACGGTCATGCGCGGCGCCGAGCGCATGGCCGCGACGATGGCGGCATTGTCCTTCTCGTCCCGGCCCCAGGCATCGCCTTCACCGGCCGTCAGCACGAAGCGCTCCCCGCCGAGCGACAGCGTCACTTGCGCGCCCTGCGCGATCCGCCGCGACAGCCGGAAATGAACTTGCCCGCGCGCCCCGCGCCGGGGCCAGGTGCCGACCGCCGCGAAAGGCTGGTACTCCCGCGCCGCAGCATTGGGCTCGGCCATGGCTATGGCATAGCATCGCGGTATCACCGGATCGCGGAACGCGCCCCAACCGGCGTAAATTCCAAGGCTTTCGCGGGCGCGTGCCGGCGCGGGCGAGAACGTCAGGGCGAGGCCTGCCATCGCCAGAGCCGCCACGTTCAGCGCAGTCCCACGCAATCGCCACGTCACGGGGCCGGGTACCCGATCTCCAGCACTTCCCATTCCTTCTCGCCCGATGGCAGGCGGACCATGCGGAGGTCTCCCACGGCCGCGCCGCGCAGGGCGCGGGTGATGGGGGCGCTCCAGCCGATCAGGCCTTTCGAGGCGTCCTGCTCGTCGTCGCCGACGATGGTCACGGTCATCTGGAGGTCGTCCTCGTCGGCGAGGGTCACCGTGGCGCCGAAGAACACTTTGCCGCGCTCGGTCTGCTCGCGCGGGTCGACCACGCGCAGTGCCTTCATGCGGCGGGCGAGATAGCCCAGTTCGCGGTCGATCTCGCGCATGCGCTTGCGGCCGTAGAGGTAGTCGCCGTTCTCGGAGCGGTCGCCGTTGCCCGCGGCCCAGGATACGATCTCGACGATTTCCGGGCGCTCCTTGCCCAGCAGATGGTCGTAGCGGGCGCGCAGCGCGGCCATGCCTGAAGGCGAGATCGGAGGACCGGCGGGTTTCATGACCCGATCCTTATAAAGCATTGCCGGTCCGGCCAAGTCCCTGATCCGCTTCGTCACCGGCTTGCGCGCCGCCTATTAGTCCGACAAAAGAGCGAGCAATATCTAACGGGATTTGAGGATCGTCATGGACATTTCACGCCGCGCCGCACTGTTCGCTGCCGCTTCCGCACCGTTGCTCGGGCTGGCCGGCAGGGCCGGAGCCGAGGCCGGCAGCCCGGCAGTCGTCGGCGCTGCCGCGCCGATGCCCGGCCTGGCACCCGCACCGGGCGCTGCGCTCGCGCCGCGCCCGCCGATGGGCTGGAACAGCTGGAACAGCTTCGCCGGCACCATCACCGAGGCACAGGCCCTCGAAACCGCCGCGATCATGCGCGAGAAGCTGCTGCCCTTCGGCTACGATGTCTTCACGGTCGACATCCAGTGGTATGAACCGGATGCCAAGAGCTACACTTACAACGCCAACCCGGTGCCGGCGCTGGACGCCAACGGCCGGATGATCCCCGCGCCCAACCGCTTCCCCTCGTCCAGGGGAGGCAAGGGCTTCGCGCCGCTCGCCGCCAAAGTCCACGCCATGGGCATGAAGTTCGGCATCCACGTCATGCGCGGCATCCCGCGTCACGCCGTGAAGCTCAACCTCCCGGTGCTCGGCACCAAACTGCGCGCGCAGGACATCGCCGACACCGCCAGCATCTGCTCGTGGAACCCGGACATGTACGGTGTCGACATGAGCAAGCCGGGCGCTCAGGACTACTACGACAGCATTTTCAAGCTCTATGCCTCGTGGGGCGTCGACTTCGTCAAGATGGACGACATGAGCCGTCCCTACGACGCGCACGCGCCCGAGATCGAGGCGGCCGCCAAGGCCATCGCCCGCTGCGGCCGCCCCATCGTGCTCAGCCTCTCTCCGGGTGAAACCCCCGTCCTGCGCGGCGCCCACGTTCGCCAGCACGCGCAGATGTGGCGCATCTCCGACGACTTCTGGGACGAATGGGCGCAGCTCTACGCGCAGTTCACGCGCCTGGAGAACTGGACGCCGTTCCGCGGTCCCGGCTCCTGGCCCGATGCCGACATGCTGCCGCTCGGCCGCCTCGCCCTGGGCGACCGTGATACCCGCTTCACCCCGGACGAGCAGCGCACGCTGATGACGCTCTGGTCGATCGCCCGCTCGCCGCTCATCATGGGCGGCGATTTGCGCCACCTCGACGCGCCCACGCTGGCGCTGCTGACCAACCGCGAAGTGCTGGCGGTGAACCAGGCGAGCACCGACAACACGCCGCTGTTCCTCGACGACGGCACCAAGGTCTGGACCGCCCGCGCCGAGGGTAGCGGGGATCGCTACGTGGCGCTGTTCAACGTGTCGGACAAGGCGCGGGAGGTGAGCGTGCCGCTTTCGCTGCTTGGTTTGGGCGCGAAGGCTTCTGTGCGGGACTTGTGGGAGGGCAAGGATCTTGGCGCAGTCGAAGGGCGGGTTTCGGCGCGGCTTGCTTCGCACGGGGCGGGGTTGTTCAGGGTGAAGGGTATTTAAGAAGAGGAAGACCCGGGGGATGATCCCCCGGACCCTCGGAATGTCTACCTAGCGCCCGGCCTATCCGTCGTGCGCTCCTTGCGGCGCAGCCAATAAGGCTCCCGCCGCGACCATGGGCGCACGACGCGGTTGGTCCGCGTGACCTCGACAGTAATGGGGGTGCAGGGGGGCTATGCTCCCCTGCTTCTTCCCTTAACCTTCACCCCGGACTGCGCTTGCCGATCAGCTGCGTAAGCGGCGTGTTCCCGCGATAACCCGACTCCTTCGGGTACATCGATTCGTAGACCACGGCGTTTTCCAGCACGCGCTGGATGTAGTTCTTGGTTTCGTAGATCGGGATCTGTTCCAGCCAGTCGATCCAGTCGACCGCGCCGGTGCGGGGATCGCCGTTGGCGCGCAGCCACTTGTTCACATTGCCCGCGCCCGCGTTGTAGGCGCCCACCGCCAGCGGAAGCGAACCGCCGAAGTAATTGCGCATGCGGGTGAAGTAGGCATCGCCGAGGCGGATGTTGTAGCTGGCGTCGTTGATCAGGGCGCTCTCGTCATAGGCCATGCCGAGCTTGCCTGCCTGCTCGCGCGYCGTGGCGGGCATGAGCTGCATCAGGCCGCGCGCACCGGCATGGCTCAGCGCGTTCTGGGCGAACTGGCTCTCCTGCCGGGTGAGGGCATGCGCCATGGCGAAGTCGGCGCCGGGCGGCATCGGGATCAGGGGGTAGGCGATCTGGCCGAAGTCCTGGTAGCCGTCGCCGTGCGCGCTCTGGCCGAGGATGACGGCAAGGTCGCGGCGGCCGATCTGCCGCGCCAGTTCGGCCACGAGCACATGGTCGGATTCGCTCTGCGCCTGGTCCGAGATTTCGCGGAAGAACTGCACCGTCGTGCGCCAGTCGCCGTCGCGGGCGACATCGCGCACGGCTTTCGTCAGCGGCTTGGCGAAGAAGGCGGAGCGCTCGGCCTGGGTCGGCACCGCGCGGGGGCGGGTGTCGAGGTCGGGCAAGGGGCGGCCCAGTCGTTCGAGCGCGAGCTGGCCGTAGAAGTAGTGCGGATAGGCCGCGGCCATCTGGAAATAGCGGTTGGCGCCGGCGGTGTCTCCGGCGCGGGCCAGGGCGCGGCCGGCCCAGTAGAAGCCCTTGGACCGGGTGCCGGGCGTCTGCGCCGCGGCGCCGTAGCGATAGAATAGCGGCGCTGCGCGGCGCGCGTCACCCAGTTGCCACAGGGCCTTGGTGCCGCCCAGCCAGACCAGCGTCGTATAGTCGTCGCGCAGGCGGAAGGAGAGCTGGCTGATGTCGGTGCCGGGCGCGAAGGCGTCGTCGATGCTGGCGGCGATACGCACCGCCGAATCGGCACCCGCGCCCTTGGCGGCGGTGAGCAGTTCGCGCACCCACTTTTCCGGCTCGGGGACCGGCGCGGTCAGCGTGGGGCGATTCGAGAGCAGGGCGATTTCGCCGGGCAGATTGCCGCTCTTCCGTGCCTGGACCGCGCGGCTGTAGATATAGCCGGCATCGGCGTTCATCTGCGGCGTCAGCACGAGGCCCAGCGTGCCCGGGGGCGAGCCCTGCAACATCGCCAGCCGCTCCATGAACAGGGCGCGCCGCTCGGCCGACACGAAGGAGACCTGCCGCTCCGCCTGCGAGGTTTCGCCTTGCCACAGCAGCCGGTCCATGCGGATGTCATGGTCGGCCGGGGTCAGCATGCCGCGGTAGGTGGCGAGAATCAGTGCTTCGTCGTTCGGCGCCAGCGTGCCGCCGCGCCAGGCGGCCAGTGCACGCTGCTGCGCATCGGGGCGGCGCAGCGTGGTCAGCGCCACGGCGTAGCGCCCGGCGGCCTGGTTCGACAGCGGCGGATAGCGGGTGAAGAACGAGACCACCGAATTGGCGTCGGGCGACTGGTTCAGCAGCGCACGTTCGGCCGAAACGCGAATCTTGTCCGCCTGCGGATAACCGGGATAAGTCAGCAGAAAGCCGGAATAGCTGCCGAAATCGAAGCTGTCCGACGCAGAGAGCTGGCGCCAGCGGTCGATCGACTGGTGAACCGCCATGTCGTGCGACTGCATCGCCTGAGCCTTGGCAAGGTCCCATTCGCGGCCGTCTTGCGCGGCTGCGGGGCTGCCGATGGCGATGCCGAATGCGGCGGTCGAAGCAAGCAGGACGAGGGGGGCGACACGCTGCATGCTGGACATTTTGGGAAAAGGCTCCTTATCAGGCGCTGAACATCGGGTCCGTCGGGCTCGATCAATGAACATCAGGTGAGGTAAAGTCCATGTTCTCGGGTTCCATTCCTGCGCTTGTTACACCGTTTCGCGACGGAGCGTTCGATGAGCAGGCTTTTCGGCGACTCGTGGACTGGCAGATAGAAGCGGGTTCTTCGGCCCTCGTGCCCTGCGGTACGACCGGCGAGAATTCGACGCTTTCGAATGCCGAGCACCATCGCGTCATCGAACTCTGCGTGGAGCAGGCCGCCGGCCGGGTGCCGGTGATCGCGGGCTGCGGCAGCAACGATACGATGAACGCGCTGCTGCACATGAATTTCTCCAAGAAGTGCGGCGCCTCGGCGGCGCTGCTGGTGGCGCCGTACTACAACCGGCCAAGCCAGGAAGGGTTGCTGGCGCATTTTACGTATCTGGCCGAAAACAACGACCTGCCGATCGTGCTCTACAACGTGCCCGGCCGCACCGTCACCGACCTGCTGCCGGAAACCGTCTGCGAACTGGCGCGCCGCTTCCCGGACCGCTTCATCGCCATCAAGGATGCCAGCGGCGATCTCAGCCGCGTCACCGATCACCGCATGGGCATCGGCAAGCACTTCGTGCAGCTCTGCGGTGACGATGAACTCGCGCTGCCGTTCAACGCGGCAGGCGGCGTGGGCTGCATCTCGGTGACCGCCAACGTCGCGCCGAAGCTCTGCGCCGAATTCCAGGCGGCCTGCGCCGCCAACGACCTGGAAGAAGCGCGCCGCCTGAACGACCTGCTCTATCCGCTGCACTACGCCATGTTCGAGGACAGCTCGCCGGGCCCGTGCAAGTACGCGCTGGCCCAGGTCCACGACTGGATCGAAAACGAACTGCGCCTCCCGCTCGTCCCCTGCAGCGACAAGGCCCGCACCGCCGTGGACGAAGCCCTGGCCCACGCCGGACTGGTCTGAGCGACAAGGCGCCRTCATCCCGGATCACGTCCGGGATGACGGCGCCGTTCGTGCTCCCGATCAAGCGACGGCCGACTATCCATCGCCGCAGGACGAAATGACGCAAAGGGGCGTTTCCTTTTCCCGCGCCAATCCCTACATGCCGGGTCATCATGGCACGCCCGCAGCACACGACATTCGACAAGCACAAGAGCGTCGCGGAAAACCGCAAGGCGCGATTCGAGTACTACATCGAGGAAACTTTCGAGGCCGGCATCGCGCTTACCGGCACGGAAGTGAAATCGCTGCGGTTCGGCGAAGGCTCGATCGCGGAATCCTACGCCGAGATCAAGAACGGCGAGTGCTGGCTGGTGAACTCCAACGTGCCCGAATTCAGCCACGGCAATCGCTACAATCACGTCCCCAAGCGCCCGCGCAAGCTGCTTCTGCATGAACGGGAACTCTCGCGCCTGCAGGGCTCGGTGGAGCGCAAGGGCATGACGCTGGTGCCGCTCTCGATCTACTTCAACGGCCGGGGCCGCGCCAAAGTCGAACTGGCGCTGGCCAAGGGCAAGAACGCGGCGGACAAGCGCCACACGATCAAGGAACGCGACTGGAAGCGGGAGCAGGGCCGCATCCTGCGCGAACACAAGTGAGCGACCTGCTGCACCGCCTGGGGGCCTGGCTGCACGGCCAGATGCCCACGCATGCGCAGCTGGAGGCGAATCGCTTCACCGCGCCGTTCACCCGCCGCCCGGAACTGTTCCGCTTCACCCGCCGCTCGGTGCCGCGCGGCGTGGCCGTGGGCATGTTCATCGGGATCTTCGCCCTCATTCCCGGTGTCCAGATCGTCGGCGCGGCGCTCATGTGCGTGCCGTTCCGCGGGAATATCCCGCTCGCGGCGGCCGTCACCTTCATCAGCAACCCGGTGACGACGCTGCTCATCATCCTGCCGCTCGCGGTCGCGATCGGAAACAGCTTCGGCTATCACGCCGACATCGCTACGGTGGAGGCGATGGTGCGCGAAGGCGCGGGCTTGGCCCAGTGGCGCAGCTGGCTGCTGTCCGACACGGCGCCGGCCGTTCTCATCGGCCTATTTATCCAGTCGATCGTCGCCGCTTTCCTGAGCTATTTCCTCACCATGTGGTTCTGGCGCTACTGGATCGGCCGCAAGCACCGCGCCCGTCGCCACCGCGCGCCGTTCCGCCATGCCGAGAACGAGGCCGCCTCCATATCCCTGGCCGCATCCTCGACGCCTGCGGCGAAGGCTTCGGTAAAGACCGGCGATACGGAAGGAATTGCATGAAGGCAGGCCAGCAGCGGTCGGGCGTTTCGCAGGCCGTCAGCCGGAACCGGATGGGCGGCCTTTCGGACACCGCCGTTGTCGGCCTGGCGCTTGTGGCCAGTGCCGCGCTGGTCTGGCTGGTGAGCGGGGACGGCCTGCTGGTCGCCGTGCTCACGGGCACGTTGCTGGTCTTCGCCGGTCTGGCCTGGATGATCGCCAACCGTCGGCCCGAAGCGTCCGATATCGAATTCGCGCAGCCCGACTGGTCAGTCACCGTCGCCGCGATCGACCGGACCGATACGGCCATTGCCGTCACCGATCGCGCCGGCCGCCTGGCCTGCGCCAATGGCAGCTTCGAACTCTGGTTCGGCACCGCCAACCCGCCGCCGCGCCTGCCGGTCGACGATGCCGCGATGGAGCGCCTCACCGATGCCGTGCGCGCGGCCTGGCGCGATGGCCATGCCCGCGCCGAAGTGCGCACCGAAGGCGATACCGCCGCGGACTGGCGGGTGGAAATCCAGCGCTCGGGCCGGGGGGACGACTTCCTGGTCTGGCGCATCCAGCCCGTCAGCGCGGTCGATCTCGTGGGGGAACTGGTGCGGCAGGTCGACGGCCGGCTCGGCAAGGGCCTGGCGCGGGCAGGCATTTCCGCGGCCGTGGTCGATCCCGACGGCATGATCCGGGCCGCCAGCGCCGGCTTTTCCCAGCGCGCGACGGGCGATGCCCTCTCGGACATGACCGGGCTCGATTTCGTTTCGCTGATCAGCCAGGAAGAAGGCGAAAGGATCGGCTGGGCCCGCGATGCGGGGCGCGGCGGTCCGCTGGTGCTTTATCACGTTCCCATTGCCGACCCCGAATCGCCGGTCGAGCCCGATCCCAACGTCACGCCGTCGCTGATGCTGGTAGTGGAGGCCGGGCAGGGCATCGGTGCGGGCGGCGGCGGCGGCACGGCCGCGCCGCATCTGGAAGCGCTGCTCAGCCAGTTGCCGCTCGGCCTCGCCATGGCCGACCGCGATGGACGCCTGCTCTTCGCCAACCCGGCCTTCATGCGCGCCGCCGGGCAGGAAGGCCAGCATCCGCCAAGCTACCCGACAGACCTTGTCGTGCGGGACGACAAGCGCGCGCTCTCGGAAGCGATCCGCCGTTTCGCGCAGGGCCCCGCCGCTGCCGGCGACATCGCCGTGCGCCTGACCGCGCAGCCGGACGACCCGGTTTCCCTCAGCCTTGCCGGTGTTCGCGGGCTGGGCGAGGCGGCCGTGCTTCTCGGGCTGACCGACACCTCGGAGGAAACCCGCCTCAAGCGCCAGGTGGCGCAGGCGACGAAGATGCAGGCCGTGGGCCAGCTCGCCGGCGGCGTCGCACACGATTTCAACAATGTGCTCACGGCCATCCTGGGCACCTGCGACCTCATGCTGATGCGCCATACGCCGGGGGATTCCGACTATGACGACATCCAGCAGATCCGCGCCAATTCGAACCGCGCCGCCTCGCTGACGCGCCAGCTTCTGGCGTTTTCGCGCCAGCAGACACTGCGCCCCGAGGTGCTCCAGCTTCCCGACGTGGTGGCGGACGTATCGCAGATGCTGCGCCGTCTGATCGGTGAAAAGATCCAACTCGTCGTCAGTCACGACCGCGATCTCGGGCCGGTTCGCGCCGACCCCACGCAGCTGGAGCAGGTGATCGTCAATCTCGCCGTGAACGCGCGCGATGCGATGCAGATGAAGGGCGACGGCGCGGGCATCCTGACGCTCGCGACCCGCCGCATCAGCAACACGGACGTGCGGGCCATGCGCAGCGAGATCATTCCCGCCGGCGACTATACCGCGCTCTTCGTGGAAGACACGGGCGGCGGTATCCCTCCCGAGCATCTCGGCAAGATCTTCGAGCCGTTCTTCACGACCAAGGAACAGGGTAAGGGCACCGGCCTCGGCCTTTCCACCGTCTACGGCATCGTCAAGCAGTCCGGCGGGTTCATCTTCGCGGAAAGCGAGCCGGGGCGGGGCACTCGCTTCGTGGTCTACCTGCCGGTCCATCACGTCGCGCCGGGCGCGGCGCCCGAGCCCTCTCCAGTGGAAGAGCCGGAGGCGGAGCCGAGCCAGTGGGCCGGGGGCGGCGCGATCCTGCTGGTGGAAGACGAGGATCCCGTCCGCATCGTCGCCGAACGCGCGCTGACGCGGCAGGGTTATGAAGTGACCTGCGCCCGCGACGGCGAGGAAGGCCTCGAACTGGTGGAGGAAGGCGGCCGGTTCGATCTCGTCGTCTCCGATGTGGTGATGCCCTCGCTCGACGGCCCGGCCATGGCGCGCGAGATCCGCCGCATCGCGCCGGACCTGCCGGTGCTGTTCATGTCCGGCTATGCCGAGGAGCAGCTGCGCAAGGAAATCGGCATCGCCAATGCCTGGTTCATGCCGAAACCGTTCTCGGTGCAGCAGCTCTCCGAAAAAGTCGGGGATGTTCTCGCACGCACGGCAGGCGGCGTTAAAAATAGGAAATAAGCCGACGTTCCCCTCTTGTTCCATGAGAACAAAGGCGATACATAGATCCCCGCGACGTTGACCTTTCCGGTCAGGCCGGTAGCAAAGGGGAAGTGACATGGCTGCTCAGCTCAAGCTGATCCAGGAAGGCAAGGAAAAGGACAACATGGACCGTCAGAAGGCGCTCGAAGCCGCGCTTGCGCAGATCGACAAGGCGTTCGGCAAGGGCTCCGCGATGAAGCTGGGTTCCAAGGAGGCGATGCAGGTCGAAGCGATCTCCACCGGCTCGCTGGGACTGGACATCGCGCTGGGGGTCGGTGGTCTTCCGCGCGGCCGCGTGATCGAAGTCTACGGGCCGGAAAGCTCGGGCAAGACCACGCTCGCCCTTCACGTCATTGCCGAAGCGCAGAAGTCCGGCGGCACCGCTGCCTTCATCGACGCCGAACACGCGCTCGATCCGGTCTATGCCAAGAAGCTGGGCGTCAACATCGATGAACTGATCGTCTCGCAGCCCGATACCGGCGAACAGGCGCTCGAAATCACGGACACCCTGGTCCGTTCGAACGCGATCGACGTGCTGGTGGTCGACTCGGTTGCCGCGCTGGTCCCCCGCGCGGAAATCGAGGGCGAGATGGGCGACAGCCATGTGGGCCTCCAGGCTCGCCTGATGAGCCAGTCGCTCCGCAAGCTGACCGGCTCGATCAGCCGCTCGCGCTGCATGGTGATCTTCATCAACCAGCTGCGCATGAAGATCGGCGTCATGTACGGTAACCCGGAAACGACCACGGGCGGCAATGCGCTCAAGTTCTACGCCTCGGTCCGTCTCGACATCCGCCGTACCGGCCAGATCAAGGACCGCGACGATATCGTCGGCAACGCCACCCGCGTGAAGGTCGTGAAGAACAAGGTCGCGCCGCCGTTCAAGCAGGTCGAATTCGACATCATGTACGGTGAGGGCATTTCCAAGATCGGCGAAATCCTCGATCTCGGCGTCAAGGCCGGCATCGTCGAGAAGTCGGGCGCCTGGTTCAGCTACGATTCGATCCGCATCGGCCAGGGCCGCGAGAACGCGAAGAACTACCTGAAGGAAAACACCGAGGTCGCCGACCGCCTCGAAAAGGCCATCCGCGCGCAGACCGCGGGCCTTGCCGAAGAAATGATGGTCGGCCCCTCGGCGGAAGACGACGCGGAGTAAGTCTGGCCCGAATAAATCTGCGTGTCCCCGCAGAACGAAGAAAACCCCGGCCATCGCGCCGGGGTTTTTGTTTTAAGGCCCTACATAGGGAACCCGCCTTCCCGGACTTGATCCGGGACCGCTGGCCATGAGCAGCCCACCGCACGGCAAGGCGCCCTGGCGCTAACGCGCGCCTCAAGGACTGCCGGCGATCGCCGATCAAGTCCGGGACGAGAAGCAGCCAAAACCCGTGGCACGCTTGCAACACCGCCAAAGTGGCTGCCGCTTATCGCGAGAACCGAACAGTCTGACCGCAGCAAGCCGCTTGCCGCCGCCGCTTCGCTGGATTATCGGCGCGGGTCATGCACACGACCAACGAAATCCGCCGGTCCTTCCTCGACTATTTCGCCAGCAATGGTCACGAGGCCGTTCAGTCCGCGCCGCTCGTTCCTTACAACGATCCGACGCTGATGTTCGTGAACGCCGGCATGGTGCCGTTCAAGAACGTGTTCACGGGTCTTGAAACGCCCTTCGCGCCGCGCGCCACGTCCTCGCAGAAGTGCGTTCGCGCCGGCGGCAAGCACAACGACCTCGACAATGTCGGCTACACCGCGCGCCACCATACCTTCTTCGAGATGCTGGGGAATTTCTCCTTCGGCGACTATTTCAAGGAACAGGCGATCACGCACGCCTGGACCCTGCTGACCAAGGAATGGGGCCTCCCGGTCGATAAGCTGTTGGTCACCGTCTACCACACCGACGACGAAGCCTTCGATCTCTGGAAGAAGATCGCCGGCCTGCCGGAATCGAAGATCATCCGCATCCCCACGAAGGACAACTTCTGGGCGATGGGCGACGAAGGCCCGTGCGGTCCGTGCTCGGAAATCTTCTTCGACCACGGCGACCACATCTGGGGCGGCCCTCCGGGATCGCCGGAAGAAGACGGCGACCGCTTCATCGAGATCTGGAACCTCGTGTTCATGCAGTTCGAGCAGTCGGCCGGCGAAATCGTCGGCAACCTGCCCAAGCCCTCGATCGACACCGGCATGGGCCTCGAACGCATTTCGGCTGTCATGCAGGGCGTGCATGACAACTACGACATCGACACTTTCAAGGCCCTGATCGCCGCTTCCGAAAGCCTCACCGGCGTCGCCGCCGAGGGCGAACAGCGCGCCAGCCACCGCGTGATCGCCGACCACTTGCGCTCGACCAGCTTCCTGCTGGCGGACGGCGTGCTGCCCTCGAACGAGGGCCGCGGCTATGTCCTGCGCCGCATCATGCGCCGCGCCATGCGCCACGCGCACCTGCTCGGCGCCCGCGATCCGTTGATGCACCGCCTGGTGCCGGCGCTCGTGGCCGAAATGGGCCAGGCCTATCCGGAACTCGGCCGCGCGCAGCCGCTGATCGAGGAAACCCTGGAGCGCGAGGAAGTGCAGTTCCGCCGCACCCTGGCCAACGGCCTCAAGCTGCTGGACGAAGCGACCGGCGACATGGGCGAGGGCGGCGAACTGCCCGGCGAGACCGCGTTCAAGCTCTACGACACTTTCGGCTTCCCTTACGACCTCACCGAGGACGCCCTGCGTTCGCGCGGCATCGCGGTGGACCGTGCCGGCTTCGATGCCGCCATGGCCCAGCAGAAGGCCGCCGCCCGCGCCGCGTGGAAGGGTTCGGGCCAGGCTGCGGACAGCGAAGTCTGGTTCGACATCGCCGAGCGCGAAGGCGTCAGCGAGTTCACCGGCTATGCCTCGACCACCGGCGAAGGCCAGGTCGTGGCCCTGGTGAAGGACGGCAAGGAAGTCCAGTCGGCCACCGCCGGCGAGCAGGTGGTCGTGCTGACCAACCAGACGCCGTTCTACGGCGAATCGGGCGGCCAGGAAGGCGATCGCGGCACGATTGCCGGCGCCGGCGGCCTGAAGATCGCCATCGTCGACACCGCGAAGCCGCTCGGCCGTCTCCACGCCATGAGCGGCACCGTGGAAGCCGGCACGATCAAGGTGGGCGACGCCGTCAACCTCACGGTCGATGTCGAGCGCCGCGATGCCGTGCGCGCCAACCACTCGGCCACGCACTTGCTGCATGCCGCGCTGCGTAACCGCCTGGGCGATCACGTCACCCAGAAGGGCTCGCTGGTCGCGGCCGAGCGCCTGCGCTTCGACTTCTCGCACCCCAAGGCGCTCGACGCCGAGGACATTGCGGCGATCGAAGCCGAAGTGAACGCGGAAATCCGCGCCAACGATCCCGTCCTCACCCGCCTGATGACGCCCGACGATGCGATCGAAGCGGGTGCCATGGCGCTGTTCGGCGAGAAGTACGGCGATGAAGTGCGCGTGCTCTCGATGGGCCGTACCGCTCGCACCGAAGGCGGCGAGCGCAACTATTCGGTCGAGCTTTGCGGCGGCACCCATGTGCGCGCCACCGGCGACATCGGCGTGTTCCGCATCGTGTCGGAAAGCGCGGTCTCCTCGGGCGTTCGCCGTATCGAGGCGCTGACCGGCGAAGGCGCGCGCCAGTGGCTCGTGGCCCGCGAGGAAGCCCTCAAGGCGGCGGCCAGCGCGCTGCGCACCACGCCGGAGGACGTCGAGGCTCGCGTTGCCGCGCTGCTCGATGAGCGCCGCAAGCTGGAGCGCGAGCTGGCCGAAGCGAAGAAGGCGCTCGCCCTTGGCGGCGGCGGCGCCAAGTCCGAGGCGGCCGACGAGGAAGTGGGCGGCGTGAAGTTCTCGGGCCAGGTCCTCGAAGGCCTCGATCCCAAGGAACTGCGCGGACTGCTCGATCAGGCGAAGCAGCGCATGGGTTCGGGCGTGGCCGCGATCGTCGCGGTGAACGAGGGCAAGGCCTCGATCGCGGCGGCCGTGACCGAAGACCTGATGGGCACGATCAGCGCCGTCGATCTCGTCCGCAAGGGCGTGGAGACGCTGGGCGGCAAGGGCGGCGGCGGCCGTGCCGACATGGCCCAGGGCGGCGGTCCGGACGGCGACAAGGCTGCCGATGCCATCGCCGCGGTGAAGGCCGTACTGGCGGGGTAATTCGCGCGTCGTCCCGGACTTGATCCGGAGCCGCCGGCAATTCCCGAGGCGATAGCTTTGGGCAGGGCGCCCTGCCAAGAGGTGGGCCGTTCACGGCCAGCGGTCTCGGGTCTGGTCCGGGAAGACGGGGAAGGGGCATCAATGTTGCCGATTGCCGCCATCGTCACCGAAGTGGCGGAAGAAATGCGCCAAGTCGGCAGCCGCGGCGCGGTCGCCGACTATATCCCGCCGCTGGCCCAGGTGCCGCTCGACAAGTTCGGGCTGGCGGTGGTCATGGCGGACGGCGCCGTCCACGTCGCGGGCGATGCCGACGAACCGTTCTCGATCCAGTCGATCTCCAAGGTCTTCGCGCTTACCCTGGCGCTTGGGGCCGTGGGCGATCAGCTCTGGGAGCGCGTGGGGCGCGAGCCTTCGGGCAGCGCCTTCAACTCGATCGTGCAGCTCGAAACCGAGCACGGCATTCCGCGCAATCCTTTCATCAATGCCGGGGCCATCGTCGTGACCGACGTGCTGCTTGGCCGCCTGGAGCCGCGCGAGGCGATCGGGCAGTTGCTGCGCTTCGTGCGCGAACTGGCGGGTGACGATACCATCGCCGTCGACGAAGTCGTGGCCGCGGCGGAGAGTGCCACGGGTTTCCGCAACCGCGCGCTGGCCAATTACATGCGGGCCTTCGGCAATGTCCGGGGCGAGGTGGAACGCGTGCTGGGCACTTATTTCCATTTCTGCGCGCTGACCATGAGCTGCCGGCAACTGGCGCTGGCGGGGCGCTACCTGATGAACGGCGGCCGGTCGGACGGGCACCGCGTGATCAGCGAGAAGCGGGCCAGGCGCATAAACGCATTGATGATGTCCTGCGGCCATTACGACAACTCGGGCGACTTCGCCTACCGGATCGGCCTTCCGGGCAAATCCGGGGTGGGCGGCGGTATCCTTGCGGTCGCGCCCGGGATCGCCAGCATGGCGGTCTGGTCGCCGGGGCTCAACGAGAGCGGCAATTCCCAGCTTGGCCAGATGGCGCTGGAGCGGCTCGTCCAGCGCACCGGGTGGTCCGTGTTCGAGCCGCGCGCCGGTTGACGCCGCGGCGCCGAGCAGGCCCGTGAACTAGGCCTTCTCAGGCTCTCGCAACTGGCTCGACTTGAGCGCCGGCTTTTGGGAAAGCCCGCCCTGTTCCATGATCTGCTCGCGGAATTCGTCGCGCTTTTCGTGGATCGAGGCGATGACCGGACCCATGGCCACGCCGATCTCGGTCAGCGCGGCTTCGGAGAGCTGCAGCGAACTTTCGAGCGTTTCGGGCACGGCATGCGTGGCACCGGCGCGGTAGAGCACGGCGGCGTGTTCGGCGTCCCGGGCACGGGCGATGATCGGCAGTTCGGGGAAATCGGCCCGCAGCTTGCGGACGATGCGCTGGGCGGTGACCGGCTCGTCCATGGTCAGGATCACCGCCGCCGCGCCCGCCGCGCCGAAGCGCAGCATGGCGTCTCCCCGGCCGGCATCGCCGAAGGCGACCGTGTAGCCGTGGCGGCGCCCGTCGGTGACGAGATCGGTATTGCTGTCCACCGCCAGGTAGGGACGGCCGTGGCGTGCCAGCATGTCGGCGACCAGCCGGCCGACGCGGCCGAAGCCGATGATGAGGACGCGGGGCTTGTCGGGCGCTTCGGCGGGCTGGTGCGGCGTTTCCACACTGTCCACCTGCCGCGCCAGGACCTTGCCGATCATGGAGAGCAGCGGCGTGACCGTCAGCCCCAGCGCGGTGACGATCTGCCAGAACATCGCGGTGCCGGGCTGGATGAGCTGCGCGGCGCCCGCGGCGCTGAGCACGATCAGAGTGGTTTCCGAAGGGCTCGACATGAGGATGCCGGTCTCGGTCGCGGTGCCGCGCCGGGCGCCCATCATGCGCAGCAGCAGGCCGGTGACCGTGGACTTGAGCAGGATCACGCCGACGGTGGCGATCAGGATCGAGGCCAGGTTTTCCCACACGACCCGCAAGTCGATGCTCATGCCGATGGTGATCAGGAACACGCCGAGGGCAAGGCCCTTGAACGGCTCGATGATCTGCTCGACCTCGGTGTGATATTCGGTCTCGGCGATCAGCAGGCCGGCCACCAGCGCGCCGACGATGGGCGAGAGGCCGGTGGCGCCGGTCGCCAGCGAGGCCAGGATCACCACCAGCAGGCTGGCGGCCAGGAACAGCTCCGGGCTCTTGGTGCGCGCGGCCTGGGCAAAGAGCGGCGGCAGCAGGTAGCGGCCGAGCACCAGCAGGGCGGTGACCACCAGCGTGCCCCAGACGAGCGTGTGGACCAGTTCGTCCATGCCCGCGCCCTTGGCATGGGGCGCCAGCGCGCCGAGCAGGAAGATGATGGGGACGAGGGCGATATCCTCGAACAGCAGCATCGCCAGGGCGGCGCGGCCGACCGGGGTGGTGGTGTCCGTCATCTTCAGCACCAGCGCCGTGGAGGACAGCGCCAGCGCCAGTCCAAGCGCCATGGCACCCGAAAAGCCCTGTCCGATCGCGGCGAAGAAGAAGGTGAGGGCGCTGCCGGTCAGGATCAGTTCGAGTGAGCCCAGCCCGAAGACGAAGCGCCGCATGGCCCATAATCGGCCGAAGGACAGCTCCAGCCCGATCGAGAACAGCAGCAGGATGATGCCGAACTCGGCGAATATCTCCAGCCCGTCCGGGTCGGTTATGGTCACCCAGGACAGCCAGGGATGGTCGAAGACCAGCCGGCCGAGACCGAACGGACCGACCAGCAGGCCGACCAGGATGAACCCGATCACCGGGGTGATGCGGAATCGGTTGAAGACGGGAATCACGATGCCCGCGGCGCCCAGGATCACGAGCGCGTCGGACATGACGGGGGAAGAGAGTGCGTTGGTGCCGGCCATGTTCCCGCGACTATGGCAGGGACGGCGCTCGGCACAACCGCCAAACCGCCCTGAATCCGAGTATTTCTGCGATTGACGCCGCTTCACGAGGGGCCGGGGTTGGACGGGGAGAGGATCGGCGCAACGCTCTTGTGCGTAACGTCCTGCAACTTCACTTGGCGTTCAGCAAAGCGCTGGCTATAGACCGGCGCATGTTCGAACGTTCGCGCTTCAAGATCGCCCTCGCTGCCGCCGCTACCGGGGCGCTCGTATTGACTGCCGGATGTGCCGGACGCGGAGGCGGCAACAAGGATACTGCCTATGTCGCCCGCGACGTGGACACGCTCTACGCCGCCGCGCAGGAGCGCCTAAACCAGGGCCGCACCCGCCAGGCCGCCGCGCTGTTCGACGAAGTCGAGCGCCAGCACCCTTATTCGCCCTGGGCCCGCCGCGCCCAGTTGATGAGCGCCTTCAGCTATTACGCCTCGCGTGACTATACCAAGTCGATCCAGTCGGCGCAGCGCTTCCTCTCGATCCACCCGGGCAACAAGGACGCGCCTTACGCCTATTACCTGATCGCGATCTGCTACTACGAACAGATCAGCGACGTGACGCGCGACCAGAAGACCACCGAGCAGGCCAAGCAGGCCCTTACCGACGTGATGCGCCGTTATCCCGGCACGTCCTACGCCTCGGACGCCAAGCTGAAGATCGACCTCGTGAACGATCACCTTGCAGGCAAGGAAATGACCATCGGCCGTGGCTACGAGGCCAGCGGCAAGTGGCTGGCGGCAACGCTGCGCTTCCGCAACGTGGTCGACAATTTCCAGACCACCAGCCACGCGCCCGAAGCACTGTTCCGCCTGGTGGAAGGCTACCTCGCACTCGGCGTTCCTGAGGAAGCGCAGAAGGCCGCCGCCGTGCTCGAACACAACTACCCCAGCAGCAAGTGGTACGAACGCGCCTACAAGCTGATGAACAAGAACGCGCCCAGCAACCTGACCTGACGGTTGCCTCGGGGGTGCCCTTGCGGCATTCCCGAGAGGCCTGCCGTGCTTGCGCCGAGCCGGCAGAAAGGCGGGCGCACGAAGAGGCGTGACGGGCGGCACGGTTTTCGTTAGAACGGATCGCGAACATGCTGAACCGCCTCTCCATCCGCAACATCGTGCTGATCGAAGCGCTCGACCTGGATTTCGCCAGGGGACTGGGCGTTCTCACCGGTGAGACCGGCGCGGGCAAGTCGATCCTGCTCGACGCGCTCGGCCTCGTCATCGGCAACCGTGCCGACAGCGGCCTCGTCCGCGCCGGCGAAGGCCGCGCCACGGTGACCGCCAGTTTCGAGTTTCCCCAGCTTCCCGCCCATGTCCGCGCCGTGCTCGACGATGCCGATATCGACATCGAGCCGGGCGAGCCGCTGATCCTCAAGCGCCAGCTCAAGGCCGACGGCGGCAGCCGCGCCTTCCTCAACGACCAGCCGGTGGGCGTCGCCCTGCTGCGCGAGATCGCGCCTGCGCTGGTGGAGATCCACGGCCAGCACGACGATCGCGGTCTCGTCAATTCCAAGGGCCATCGCGCCTTGCTCGACCGGTTCGCCGGGGGTGACGTGGCCGGAGTGGAAGCGGCCTGGAAGACCTGGCGCAGCGCTCAGAACGCGCTCGATTCCGCCCGCGCGCAAGTCGCCAAGGCGGCCGAGGACCAGGACCTCCTCCTGGCGCACCTGGCCGAACTGGACGCTCTCTCGCCGCTGGAAGGCGAGGAGGAAGAACTCGCCGAGGCGCGCGCCGGGATGCAGAAGGGCGAGAAGCTGTCCGACGATCTCGTGGCGCTGCAGCACCTGTGGACCGGCTCCGATTCGGCGCTGGCAACCTTGCGCGGGGCATCGCGCCGGCTCGACCGCATCGCCGGGGAGCATCCGCTGCTGGCCGAGGCGCTGGAAGCGCTTGACCGCGCGGTGATCGAGGCCAGCGAAGCGGAAGACCGCCTTGACCGCGCCGCCGAGGCCCTGGCTTTCGATCCCGACGAACTCGACCGCATCGAGACCCGCCTGTTCGACCTTCGCGCCGCCGCGCGCAAGCAGGGCTGCCAGGTGGACGACCTGCCCGAGAAGATGCGCGAGATGCGCAGCGCGCTCGATGCCATCGAGGGCGGGGAAGAACATGTCGCCGGGCTGGAGCGCAGCGCGCAGAAGGCGGCGCTGGTCTACCGTGAGCAGGCCGAGGCGCTCCACGATCTTCGCCGTTCGGCCGCCAAGCGGCTCGACAAGGCCGTGGCTGCGGAGCTGGCGCCGCTCAAGCTCGATGCCGCGCGTTTCCAGACCTCGGTGATCCGCCTGCCCGAGGAGCGCTGGGGCGCGCAAGGCATGGATGCGGTGGAATTCCTCATCAGCACCAACCCGGGTGCCGACTTCGCGCCGCTCGCCAAGATCGCTTCGGGCGGCGAGCTTTCGCGCTTCATCCTCGCACTCAAGGTGGCGTTGGCGGAAGAGGGCGGGGCGGCCACGGTGATCTTCGACGAGATCGACCGGGGCGTGGGCGGTGCGGTGGCCAGCGCGATCGGCGAGCGTCTGGCGCGGCTCGCCTCGGAAGGGCAGCTTCTGGCCGTCACTCACAGCCCGCAAGTCGCGGCGCGGGGGCGGCGGCACTACATGATCGCCAAATCCAGCGAGGGCACCGTTACCCGCACTTCGGTGGCGCTGCTGGACGAGGGCGAGCGCAAGGAAGAGATCGCGCGGATGCTCTCCGGGGCGGAAGTGACGGCAGAGGCGCGGGCGCAGGCGGATCGGTTGCTGGAAGGCGTTTGAACTAGGGGAGACCCGGGGGATGATCCCCCGGACCCTCGGAATGTCAGCCTCGCGCGCTGCCTGCCCGTGGTGCGCTCCTTGCGGCGCAGCCATCAAGTCTCCCGACGCAGCCGTGGGCGCCAGACGGATAGGCTGGACATGACTTCGACATTCCCGGGGGTGCAGGGGGGGCCTTGCTCCCCTGCTTCTACCTTTTCTTCCCGGGACAGGAAGCCTAGGGTCCGCCCCGACAAATCCCACCATACGGACCCGATCATGCCCAAATTCCTCCTCGCCCCCGCGCTTCTGGCTGCGACCAGCCTCGTTTCGGTACCGGTCCTCGCGGCCGAGCCGGCCTACGATCTTGCCGCGCAGAAGGCGAAGCTGGCGACGATCCCGATGGAGGTGGACACGAAGTTCCTCTCTGCCGAAGAGCGGGACGTGGTGAACCTGCTCATCAAGGCGTCCGACCTGATGAGCGCGGTCTATCTGCGCCAGCGTTATGCCGAGAATCCGCAGGTCCGCGGCGCGATCTCGATGAACCGCCGGGCCGACCGGGACTTGCTGGTGGAAATGTTCGACCGCAATTTCGGCCCCTGGGACGAACTGGCCGACCTGCATCCGTTCTGGGGCACGACACCGATGCCGGAAGGCGCCGGCTTCTATCCCGAAGACCTGACGCGCGCCGATTTCGAGGCCTATCTGACGGCCCATCCCGAGCAGAAGGCGGCGCTGACCAGCCCTTATACGGTGGTTCGCCGTGACGGCGCGAAGCTGGTCGCGGTGCCTTATTCGGTGGCCTACAAGGAGTGGCTGGAGCCGGCGGCGCAGCTTCTCGACCAGGCGGCGGCGCGGACCAGCAATGCCAGCCTCAAGACGTTCCTCTCGCTGCGCGCCAAGGCCTTCCGCACGGATGACTACTATGCCAGCGAACTGGCCTGGATGGACCTGAAGGACACGCCGATCGAAGTCGCTATCGGGCCTTACGAGGTCTATACCGATCGGCTGATGGGCGCGAAAACCTCGTTCGAGAGCTTCGTGACGCTGAAGGACCCGGAGGAATCGGCCTCGCTCGCCAAGTACAAGAACTACTTGCGCGACATGGAGGCGAACCTGCCGATCGCGGAGGAATACAAGAACTTCCAGCGCGGTTTCGAAAGCCCGATCGCCGTGGCCGAGCAGATCCGTGGCGGCGGAGACAACGTGCCGGGGCCGCAGACGGTGGCCTTCAACCTGCCCAACGACGAGCGTGTGCGCGAGGCCAAGGGTGCGAAGAAGGTGATCCTGTCCAACGTGCTGGGCGCCAAGTTCGAGCGCATCCTGAAGCCGATGGGCGCGCTCGTGCTGGTGCCGGCACAGGCGGGCCTGGTCGACCGCAAGTACATGCAGCTGGAAACGCTGTTCCACGAATTGTCGCACAGCCTGGGGCCGGGCACGATCGTCGTGAACGGGCAGACCACCACGGTCGACAAGGCGCTCAAGGAGCAGAACTCGGCGATCGAGGAAGCCAAGGCCGACGTCGCGGGGGTCTGGGACATCCTGCTGATGATGAAGAAGGGCGAAATTCCCGCCGCCGAACGGCCGCAGCTGTTCGCCACTTATGTCGCCGGGATCTTCCGCGCGGTGCGCTTCGGGGCGGTGGAGGCGCATGGCAAGGGCGCGGCGCTTCAGTACGGCTATTTGCGCGCCAAGGGTGCCTTCACTTACGACGCGGCGACGAAGCGCTACACGTTTGACGACGCGAAGATGGAAGCCGGCCTGCGCGACCTGCTGCACGACATGCTGATGCTCCAGGCCAAGGGCGACTACGAGGGCACCAAGGCCTTCATGGCGCGCTGGGCGAAGCTGGACCCGCAGGCCGAAGCGGTGATCGCCAGCATGGCCGAACTGCCCGTGGACATCCGCCCGGTCTACCCGGACGGGGTTTGAGTATCCATCCTGACGGGGTCTGGCCCTCAGGGGCGCATGACGACGTGCCCGAACGGCCGCCCGCCGAGGATGAATTCATAGGCCTCGGCGGCCTCGCAGAGCGCGAATTCGTGCTCGATCGGCAATAGCAGGTCGCCGCCGGCGATGCGCTCCAGCATCCTCGCCACCTGGGCGTGGACTTCGGGATCGCGCATCGGGGCGGCGGGCATGATCGTCAGGCGATGGAGTTCCGGCGCCGCGCCGTCCATGCCGTAGCCGATGTCGGTCAACATCCCGGTGGCCGAAAGCGCCGCATAGCGGCCGCCCGGCACGACCAGCCGCGCGAGCTGCGCAAAGCGCTCGCCCGCGCTGACGTCGAATACGAAGTCCACGCCGCGGCCTCCGGTCAGCTCCAGGCATCCGGCGATCACGTCGTCCCGGCCCGCGCTGAGCATGTCGACCAGGCCGATCTTGCGCAGGCGTTCGTGGCAGAACGGATCGCGGGCGATGCCGATCACCCGCGCGCCGGCCGCCAGCGCCAGTTGCAGGGCGATGATGCCCAGGCTGCTGGTGACGTGATTGATGAGGATCGTCTCGCCGGCCTGCAACCGGCCGCGTGCATTCAGCGTGTCGTGCGTGGCGGCCAGGGTGAAGGGCGCGGCGGCGCCGATGCCCGGGTCCAGCCCGTCCGGCAAGTGCCAGGTCGAGGCTTCGGGGGCGGCGAAGAGTTCGGCATGGCTGCCGCAGCCGTGATAGGCCACCACGCGGTCCCCGACGCTGAAGCGGCTGACTTCGGTGCCGACGGCCACGATCGTGCCGCTCGCCTGGCAGCCGACGACGCCGCAGCCGGGAACCTCGATGAGCCCGCGGCGGTAGAGCGCCAGCTTGACGAGATCGATGGCTTCGATGGAAACGAGTTCGACGCGGATAAGGACCATGTCCGCCGCGACGTCCGGATCGGGTGCTTCCCCGAACGTAAGCAAGGGGCTGCCTCCGTGGCCGGAGCAAAGTACTGCCTGCAAGCGATCCCCGTGTTCTTCTGGTTGCGTTAGGTTCGTCAGACAACTCTGTATAAAATCGTTTGCACGTCAAGGGCGTCGTAAAGAGAAACCGTCCCTTTCTGGCGCAAATCCCCCCGGATCCGTCCAGAATCGAGACGCTGTCAGGGCCTGGGGGTATGGCCTTGGGGACGCAGCACGATCGAAGCGGTGCCTTGGGCGGACACGGGCAGGTAGAGCCCCTTGCCGCTGGCCTGGATCCGGCCGGTGCGGGCCTGGCGAACTTGCGCGCGGATCATGAAATCCCCTTCGCGCTTGTCGTCGATGGCGCGGGCGATCTTGCCGAGAAGTTCCTGGTAGTCGTGCTCGAAGTTCTGGCCGAGGGCGAGCGCCAGCGTGGCCGACATGCCGGGAGCATTGGCGATCCGCAGCAACAGGTCTCCGCCCACGGCGTCGGTGGTGCCGCTGACGTGGAAGTCGGCGAAGTCCACCTTGCGCGAATTCTCGGCGTTAACCGGGGTGGCGGTCATCCAGACGGTGCCGTGCGCGGGCTTCATGCGGCCGGCCTTGTCGCGCGCGCTGAACGTGACGCCCACGGCAATGCGCCCGCCATTGGTGCCGTAGATCGTCGCCTTCTGGAAATCCGCGATCAGCGGGCCGAGGTGCGGCACGTCGAAAGGCCGCTGGGCGCGCTTGCGCAGTGCACGCATCAGCACCGGCTCCAATTGGCGATAGTCGGCGATGACGGGAATGAAGAAGGCCAGCTTGCCGGCCTCGTCTTCCAGCGGCCGCACCGGGGGCAGGGGCTTCGGCGTGGGGTCTGCCGGCCGGTCGCCGATGAACGTCTCCGTCCGTGTCTTGAGGCCGAGCCGCAGCAGCAGGCGATTGCCCTGGAGTTCGTAGCCGCCGTACTGCAATTCTTCGGGCGTTACCCGCATCCATACGGGCGGATTCTTCTCGTTCAGCAGCAGCGAGGTGAAGGCCGAGGCCCAGGCGCGCTCGATCTGGGGGCGCAGTTCCAGCCGGGCCAGGTGGCCGGGCAGGGTGCGCTCCAGCCGGGCGATCACCGGCTTGAGCTTGCTGTCCGCCTGATCGGTGAATTCGATGCGCTGGCCCAGGAAATCGAGGTGGGGTGCGTTCGTCCAGTCATAGCGGATGTCCACGGTGCCGCGCGGCGTCCAGTCCGATCCCAGCTTTAGCCGGATCGTGGCATGGGCATTGGCATCGGCCGTGGCGGTCTCGCGCTTGAGCACGCCGCCGATGTCCTCGGCCCGCACCACGGCATGAAGCGGCATGCTGAGCAGGATGTCGCGTCCCTTGCCCGTCATGCGCAGCGGCCCGCGGTTCACTTCGCCGACGATGCGGCACTTGATCGTGGGTGTCTTGATCTTGACGAAGACCACTTTCACCCGCTTCGAGGGCACGCAGGGCGTTTCGGGGCGGTCGATCGACCAGAGCCGGCGGGGGATTTCCTTTTCCAGCGCGGCGGCAAGCCCGGTGACGTCGGCGTGGATCGGTACGGTGATGAGCGAGGCCTGAGGCTCGATGGTGATCGCATCGTTGGCCCGGGGGGGCGGCTTGTCATCCATGCCGCGCTTGCAGCCCGCCAGCGCGAGCGGCAGGCAGAGGGCAAGCGTCGTGGCTCGCACGATCGGCGTCAGCGTGGTCGCACCGCCCGCTGTGCGGGCTCTTCCTGTCCTCATCGCGTGGATGCCCCGGATATGTCCCCTTGGACTGGGACAATACCCGAGACATGGCGTGGTTCCAATCGGTACCGGGCGCGGCGCTTTCGCGCGCCAGGGTCAGCGGATCAGGGCGTGAAGCGCAAGTAGGCAGCCAGGCGTGAGCCGGTGTCGCGATCGAGGTAGCGGCCGGTGCCGCTGCCGGCGGCCAGGTCGTCGCCGATCGAAGTGCCGGTATAGCGCAGGCCCAGCGCGAGCCGGTCCATCTGGTGCTCGACGCCGAGATAGTAGTCCCAATAGCTGCCGCCCGGACGCAGGCGGCGCACGCGGTCGGCCGCCAGGGCGTCGTCGCGGGTCGAGCCGGTGCTGTACCCGCCGCCGCCATAGACGGTAAGCGCCGTGCCGGGAACGCCCAGCGCGGCATTGCCCTCAAGGTAGAGGTCGCTGCCGCCGATGGCCTTCTGCGAGGGCGCGAAGCTGGCGCCGAAGGCCAGCTGCGCCGGGCCGATGGCGTAGGCCAGCGTGGAGTTCAATTCGCCGTAGCTGAGGCCGGAGGCGCCTACGAAGACATGGCCGGTGGCGCCTGCCGACAGCGTCCAGCCCCCGCGCGACAGCAGCGAGATTTCCGGCGCCGCGGTCAGGCCGATGTCGGCGCCGCCATGTCTCGCGCTGTCCCGCAGGCTTGCGGCACCGAGGTCGAGGGTGACGCTCTGGGACAAGGGGACGGTGGCATCGGCTGACAGGGCGGCCTTGCCATCGCTCCAGCTCAGGCCGCGTTCGCGCAGGTCAGTGGTCGCTTCGAGGGAGAAGGTGGGGGAGGCAGTCTGGGCCTGGGCCTCGCTGGAGGCGGCCATCGTGGCGGCTGCGGCGGCCGAAAGGGCCGCCGGAATCAGATAACGGTTCATTCGCGGGCGTGTAGCCTGTTTTCAGTTCACGGCGAAATCGCGGGCGGCGTCGATGGCGGCCAAGGTGTCGTGGTGATCGGCCGAGGCGAGTTTGCGGACATGCGCGCCGATGGCGTCGGACTTGCCGGCAACGAGCTTTGCCGCGTCCTTGCCGTCAGAACGGCAGTCGCCCGGATGGTTCTGGGTGAATGTGCGGGTTTCCGGCAGGCGCGTGGCGATCGCCCGGCCGCCGCCCGCAGGCTGGATGCGGCGCTCGACCGAGACGTCCGCGCTGACGATGCAGCGCCGCGAGCTGGGACGGGTGGGCGGCGAGATGCCGATGGCCTTGGAGCGGGTTTCGACGTGCGTGACGTAGTCGACCGCATAGCTGGCGCCGTGGTGGTCGATCTGCACACTATGGGCCGTGACAGGAGCGGCGGTGAGGGCGGCGGCGGYGGTCAGGGCAAGGAGGCTCACGTCTTACATCCTCTCATGGTGCCTAAAAACAAGGCATGTTCTGCTTAATTCTTGAGCATGAGGGGTAGCAGGCCAACGTGTCCCGCTGGTTTCCGGTGATTGAAGTTCCCTGTCTGGTCGAGCTTGGTCCTCGGATGCCTACGGTGCGTTACTGGAACGATTGGAAACGAAAAGGCCGGCGATGCTTTCGCACCGCCGGCCTTTCCTAGCCTTCGAGGGCGGGGGCCGATCAGATGTGGATCGGCTTGCCCAGCACGGCCATGGCCGCTTCCTTGATCGCTTCCGAATGGGTCGGGTGCGCATGGCAGGTGTAGGCGATGTCTTCCGAAGTCGCGCCGAATTCCATGGCCTGCGCGGCCTGGCCGATCATCGTGCCCGCCACCGAGGCGATGCACCACACGCCGAGGACGCGGTCGGTCTCGGCATCGGCGATCACCTTCACGAAGCCGTCGGGCTCGTGGTTGGTCTTGGCGCGCGAGTTGGCCAGCATCGGGAACTTGCCGACCTTGATCGCGCCGCGTTCCTTGGCAGCTTCCTCGGTGAGGCCGACGCCTGCGAATTCGGGCTGGGTGTAGACCACGCCCGGGATCACGTCATGGTTCACGATGCCGGTGAGGCCGGCGATGTTCTCGGCCACGGCGATGCCTTCGTCTTCGGCCTTGTGGGCAAGCATCGGGCCGGGGATCACGTCGCCGATGGCCCAGACGCCGTCCACCTTGGTGGCGAAGTCGTGGTCGGTCTCGATCTGGGCGCGCTGGTTCAGTTCCAGCCCGATCTTGTCGAGGCCGAGGCCCTCGGTGTTGGGACGACGGCCGATCGAGACGAGCACGACGTCGGCTTCGATGACTTCCGCGTCACCGCCCTTGGCGGGCTCGACGGTGACCTTGGCGGTCTTGCCTTCAACCGAAACGCCGGTGACCTTGGTGCCGAGCTTCAGGGCCATGCCCTGCTTCTTGAAGATCTTGCCGGCTTCACGGCGCACTTCGCCGTCCATGCCGGGCAGGAGCTGGTCGAGGAACTCGACGACGGTCACTTCCGCGCCGAGGCGGCGCCAGACCGAACCGAGTTCCAGACCGATCACGCCGCCGCCGATGACGACCATCTTCTTGGGCACGGCCGTAAGTTCCAGCGCGCCGGTGGAGTCCACCACCACGCCGCCCGCGTTGTCGATCTCCACGCCCGGAAGCGGGGTGACCGAGGAGCCGGTGGCGATCACGATGTTCTTGGCGGTCACGGTCTTGCCGGCCACTTCGACGCTGTGGGCGTCCTTGAACTGGGCGTAGCCCTTCAGCCAGTCGATCTTGTTCTTCTTGAACAGGAATTCGATGCCGCCGGTCAGGCCCTTCACCGCATCGAGGCGCTGGCCCTGCATGGTGTCGAGGTCCAGTTCGGGGGTGACCTTGATGCCCATCTTGGCCATCGAGCCGCCTACCTTCGCCGCTTCGAAGTATTCCGAAGCGTGGAGCAGGGCCTTCGAGGGGATGCAGCCGACGTTGAGGCAGGTGCCGCCCAGCGTCTCGCGGCCTTCGGCGCAGGCAGTCTTCAGACCGAGCTGCGCGGCGCGGATCGCGGCGACATAGCCGCCGGGGCCGGCACCGATGACAAGGACGTCGTAATCGTAATCAGCCATTGTTCAGGCCTCCGTACGCTCGTGCTTCGCACATTTTGGGCACGAGCGGAAAATAGTCATTTCGGCTCAAGTGAAAACCCCGCCCGTCCGGATGTTTCTCGGGGCGGGCGGGGCTTTTAACTCAGAGGTCGATGAGGAGACGGGTGGGATCCTCGATCGCTTCCTTGATCGTCTTGAGCGCGGTGACCGCTTCGCGGCCGTCGATCAGGCGGTGATCGTAGGACAGCGCGATGTACATCATCGGGCGGATCACGATCTCACCGTTGCGAACCACGGCGCGGTCCTCGATGCGGTGCAGGCCGAGCACGGCCGACTGCGGGGGGTTGATGATCGGGGTCGACATCAGGCCGCCGAACACGCCGCCGTTGGAGATCGTGAAGGTGCCGCCGGCCATGTCGGCCATGGTCAGCGTGCCTTCCTTGGCCTTCTTGCCGAAGTTCGCGATCGCCTTCTCGATGCCGGCGAAGCCCAGCTTGTCGCAGTCCTTCACGACCGGAACGACGAGGCCGTTCGGGGCCGAGACCGCGATCGAGATGTCCACATAGTCGTGGTAGACGATCTGGTCGCCGTCGATCTGCGCGTTGACCGCCGGGATGTCCTTGAGCGCCAGGACCGAAGCCTTGGCGAAGAACGACATGAAGCCGAGCTTGATGCCGTGCTTCTTCTGGAACACGTCCTTGTACTTTTCACGCGCTTCGATGACGGCCGACATGTCGACGTCGTTGAAGGTGGTGAGCAGCGCGGCGTTGTCCTGCGCGGACTTCAGGCGCTTGGCGATGGTCTGGCGCAGGCGCGTCATCTTGACGCGTTCTTCGTTGCGCGCGGCCGGAGCAGCGGCAGCCGAAGCAGCGACAGGCGCCGAGGCGGGCTTGTTCTTGGCCGCTTCAAGGACGTCGTCCTTGGTGATGCGACCGTCCTTGCCGGTGCCCTTGATGGTGGCCGGATCGATGCCGTGCTCCAGGACCGCGCGGCGCACGGCCGGCGAGAGGACCGAGGAACCGGCCGAACCTTCGTCCGAGGCTGCAGCAGCCGGGGCGACGGCGGCAGCGGCGGGGGCCGGAGCCGGGGCGGCGGCGGCCGGAGCGGCTGCGGCCTTGGGAGCGGCGGCAGCGCCGGTGCCTTCTTCGATCGTGGCGATCAGCGCGCCGACGACGACGGTGTCGCCTTCGGCCACGAGCTGCTGGCCCATGACGCCCGCGTGGGGCGCCATGACGTCGATCGCGACCTTGTCGGTCTCGAGGCTGGCAATGGGCTCGTCAGCGGCAACGGCTTCGCCGGGCTGCTTGAGCCACTGGCCGATGGTGGCTTCGGCGACGGATTCCCCGAGGACGGGGACCTTGACTTCAGTGGTCATGATTTATCTCAAGCCTTCTGCTTGCGACGGAGTTCGGAACGGACGGAAAGGTGCAGCGCGTCGGCAACCAGCGCGGCCTGTTCGGCAACGTGGCGCTTGGCGAGGCCGGTGGCCGGCGAGGCCGAGGCGTTGCGGCCAGCATAGCGCGGACGCGGCTGGGCGACGCCGGCTTCCTTCGAAGCGGCCTCGATCTGCGATTCGACGAAGAACCACGCACCGTTGTTCTGCGGTTCTTCCTGGCACCACACGACCTCTTCGAGGTTCGGCATGCGTGCAAGGCGCTTGGCCAGCGGCTCGCCCGGGAAGGGGTAGAGCTGCTCGATGCGGATGATCTGGGTATCGTCGATCTCGGCGGCATCGCGGGCTTCGAGCAGGTCGTAGAAGACCTTGCCCGAGCACAGGATGACCTTCTTGGTCGCGGCGTCTTCCGAACCCTTGGGGTCGGAGAGGATGCGCGAGAAGGTGCCGCCGGTGAACTCCGCGGCCGTCGACTTCGCCAGCGGATGGCGGAGCAGCGACTTCGGGGTCATGATGATCAGCGGCTTGCGGAACGGACGGTGCATCTGACGGCGCAGAACGTGGAAGTAGTTCGCGGGCGTCGTGATGTTGCAGACCTGGATGTTGTCCTGCGCGCAGAGCTGCAGATACCGTTCCAGACGTGCCGACGAGTGCTCCGGACCCTGGCCTTCGTAGCCGTGGGGCAGCAGCATGACGAGGCCGTTGGCGCGCAGCCACTTGGACTCGGCCGAGGCGACGTACTGGTCGATGATGATCTGCGCACCGTTGGCGAAATCGCCGAACTGGGCTTCCCAGAGGACCAGGGTCTTCGGGTCGGCGCTGGCGAAGCCGTACTCGAAGCCGAGCACGCCATATTCCGACAGCGTCGAGTCCAGCACTTCGAACTTGCCGTGGGGCAGGGTCGAGAGCGGGGTGTACTTGTGCTCGTCGGTCTGGTCGGTCCAGACGGCGTGGCGCTGCGAGAAGGTGCCGCGGCCGCAGTCCTGACCCGAGAGACGCACGCCGTAGCCTTCGGTGACGAGGCTGCCGAAGGCGAGCGCCTCGGCCGTGGCCCAGTCGAAGCCTTCGCCCGACTTGAACATCTCTTCCTTCGCCGCGAGCACGCGGRCCAGCGTCTTGTGGACGGTCAGGCCTTCGGGCACCGTCGTCAGCGTGCGGCCGAGGCTGTCGAAAAGCTTGTTCTCGATCGTCGTGTCGACGTTGCGGCGCGCGGTTTCGGGATCGGCAGGCTTGTGGAAGCCGCTCCACTGGCCGGAGAACCAGTCGGCCTGGTTGGCCTTGTAGGTCTTGGCCGCCTCGAACTGCTCTTCGAGATGGGCGGTGAAGTCCGCTTCGGTCTGCGACAGGAAGGTGTCGTCGATGACGCCGTCCTGCTTCAGGCGCTCGCCGTAGATCTGGCTGACGGGCGGGTGCTGGCGGATCTTCTGGTACATCAGCGGCTGCGTGAAGCCAGGCTCGTCGCCTTCGTTGTGGCCGAAGCGGCGATAGCACCACATGTCGATCACGATATCGCGGCCGAAGGTCTGGCGATAGTCGATCGCCAGCTTGCAGGCGAAAGTCACCGCGGCGGGATCATCGCCGTTGACGTGCAGGATCGGCGCCTGGACACCCTTCGCCACATCCGAAGGATAGGGCGAGTTGCGCGCGAACTGCGGGCTGGTGGTGAAGCCGATCTGGTTGTTGATGATGAAGTGGATGCAACCGCCGGTGTTGTAGCCCTTCACGCCCGAGAGGCCGAAGCACTCCCAGATGATGCCCTGGCCGGCGAAGGCCGCGTCACCGTGGATGAGGACCGGCAGCACCTGCTTGTGCTTGGCGCCCGGGCCGATGTCGTCGCCGATGTCGTCGGCGATCGCCTGGTAGGCGCGGACCTTGCCGAGCACGACCGGGTCGACGGTTTCGAGGTGCGAGGGGTTGGGCATCAGGCTCATGTGGACCTTGATGCCGTCGAACTCGCGGTCGGCCGAAGTGCCGAGGTGGTACTTCACGTCGCCCGAGCCGCCCACGTCCTCGGGATTGGCGGTGCCGCCCGAGAATTCGTGGAAGATCACCTTGTAGGGCTTGGCAAGGACGTTCGCGAGCACGTTCAGGCGGCCGCGGTGGGCCATGCCGTAAACGATTTCCTTCACGCCCAGCGTGCCGCCGTACTTGATCACGGCTTCGAGCGCCGGGATCATGGCCTCGCCGCCGTCAAGGCCGAAGCGCTTGGTGCCGACGTACTTCTTGCCGAGGAACTTCTCGTACTGTTCGCCGCGCACGACGGCCTGAAGGATCGCCTTCTTGCCCTCGGGGGTGAACTCGATTTCCTTGTTCGCCCCTTCCATGCGCTCCTGGAGGAAACGGCGTTCCTCGACATCGGCGATGTGCATGTATTCGAGGCCGACCTTGCCGCAATAGTTGGCGCGCAGGATCTGCACGATCTCGCGAACGGTCGTCCACTCCAGGCCGAGTGCGCCGCCGACGTAGACCGAACGGTCCTGCGCGGCGCCTACGAAGCCGTGATATTCGGGGGTGAGGTCAGCGGGAAGCTGGCGCTGGTTGAGGCCGAGCGGATCGAGATCGGCAGCCAGGTGACCGCGCACGCGATATGTGCGGATCAGCATCATGGCGCGGATTGCGTCGGCCGCGGCTTCGTCTATGCGGGACTGGTCGACCTTCTGGCCGCCCTTTGCCGCTGCCTTCTCGATCTGGACCTTGAGCGCGCTGGGGTCGAGGCCCTGGGTCAGGTCGTCCTCGAACTCCGCTCCTACGAGCGGCCAGTTCTTGCGCTGCCAGCTCGGGCCGGCCTGCGGGCCGTCGAGGGCATCATCGGGGGTGAAGTCGAAACTTTCGTCGCCCATCGGGTGTCACCTTTTGTCGCGCCGGAAAACGGCCGGCGCTACCAAGCTAGATCTGGAACGATGGTCCCGATGGAGAGGGGGCCGTTTCGTTCGCATGGCGTCCGGCATCTCGAACGTGCCGGATCGCGTGTGGGTCCCGTGGCGGCGCAAATCCGAAGATTCGCGCCGCCCGCGGGGGATTGGGGTCAGGCGAGTTCCTTGAGGACTTCCACAAGGGTTTCACCCAGGAGCGACGGCGAGGCGGAGACGCGGATGCCCGCTTCTTCCATCGCCGCGATCTTGTCCTCGGCGCCGCCCTGGCCGCCCGACACGATCGCGCCGGCGTGGCCCATGCGGCGGCCCGGAGGCGCCGTACGGCCGGCGATGAAGCCCGCCATGGGCTTCTTGCGGCCGCGCTTGGCTTCGTCCTTGAGGAACTGGGCCGCTTCTTCTTCGGCGCTGCCGCCGATTTCGCCGATCATGATGATCGACTTGGTCTCGTCGTCGGCCAGGAACAGTTCCAGGACGTCGATGAAGTTGGTGCCGTTGACCGGGTCGCCGCCGATGCCGACTGCGGTGGTCTGGCCGAGGCCCGCGTTCGTGGTCTGGAACACGGCTTCATAGGTCAGCGTGCCCGAGCGCGAAACGACGCCCACCGAACCCTTGGAGAAGATGCTGCCGGGCATGATGCCGATCTTGCATTCGCCGGGGGTCAGGACGCCGGGGCAGTTCGGACCGATCAGGCGCGACTTCGAGCCCGAGAGGGCGCGCTTCACGCGGACCATGTCGAGAACCGGGATGCCCTCGGTGATCGCAACGATCAGTTCCATCTCGGCGTCGATCGCTTCCAGGATCGAGTCGGCCGCGAACGGCGGCGGAACGTAGATGCAGGTGGCAGTCGCACCGGTCGCGGCCTTGGCTTCGGCTACGGTGTTGTAGTTCGGCAGACCGATGTGGGTCGTGCCGCCCTTGCCGGGGGTCACGCCGGCGACCATTTGCGTACCATACGCAAGGGCCTGCTCGGTGTGGAAGGTGCCGGTGGCACCGGTCATACCCTGGGTAATGACCTTGGTGTTCTTGTTGACGAGAATGGACATAGGGGAATCCTAATTCCTGTTCCTGGTGTAGGCCGATTCCGGCTTGGGAAGCGCCTTGGCGCAAATTCCGCGAAGTGCAACCGTCCAGATCGTAAAATCAACGGCCGGATAGGCCGAAGCCCCGCCCGCCCCGTGGTTCCACGGGGCGGGCGGGGCGTCTATCTTGGATCAGGCCAGAGTGCTGTCGATGCCCTTGCAGGCGACCAGCAGTTCCTTGACCGCGTCGACCGAGACCTGGAGGTTGGTCTTGGCTTCGCCGTCCAGCTCGATTTCGATGATCTCTTCGACGCCGTTCGCGCCGATCACGGCGGGGACGCCGACATAGAGGCCGTCAACGCCGTACTGGCCATCGACATAAGCGGCGATCGGCAGGATGCGCTTCTGGTCGTTCAGGTAGGCTTCGGCCATGGCGATGCCCGATGCGGCCGGCGCGTAGAAGGCCGAGCCGGTCTTGAGCAGGCCGACGATCTCGCCGCCGCCCGAACGGGTGCGCTGGACGATGGCGTCGATCTTTTCCTGGGTGGTGCGGCCCTGCTTGATGAGGTCCGGAACCGGGATGCCGTTGACGGTCGAGTACTGCACGACCGGCACCATGGTGTCGCCGTGGCCGCCGAGCACGAACGTGTTCACGTCGCGGATCGAAACGCCGAATTCCCAGGCGAGGAAGGTCGAGAAGCGGGCCGAGTCGAGCACGCCGGCCATGCCGACGACCTTGTTGTGGGGCAGACCCGAGAATTCGCGCAGCGCCCAGACCATCGCGTCGAGCGGGTTGGTGATGCAGATCACGAAAGCGTCGGGTGCGTTGGCGGCGATGCCTTCGCCGACCGACTTCATCACCTTGAGGTTGATGCCCAGCAGGTCGTCGCGGCTCATGCCCGGCTTGCGGGCGACACCGGCGGTGACGATGATGACGTCTGCGCCGGCAATGTCGGCATAGTCGTTGGTGCCGGTGATCTTGGCGTCGAAGCCTTCAACGGGGCCGCACTGCGACAGGTCCAGAGCCTTGCCCTGGGGCAGGCCTTCAGCCACGTCGAAGAGGACGATATCGCCCAGTTCCTTCTGCGCGGCGAGGTGCGCGAGGGTGCCGCCGATGTTGCCGGCGCCGATGAGGGCAATCTTCTTACGAGCCATGATGCTTGCTTGTCCTTCCCAAAGGCGGGACCAACGGACGAAAAGGCGGCCTGCTTTGTCCCGCTAAGGCAGGTGCCGGTGTTCAACGAAGGGCGGCCTACGCCCCTCAAACCGACATTGCAACCGGGAAAAGCCCGCGCGAAGGGCAGGCAGGCGAGTTTTTACTGATAATAGTTCGCAATTGCAATAGTGAGCGAAAATGCGCAGGAAACGGCGCCCTGAGCCAGGGCGGTGCGGCCGTTTCACGCAACAGACCGGGCGCAGATTGCATCCTCCGGGTGCTCTCCCGAGGGTGGCTCACTGTCTCGCACGTCCGGATGACAGGCAAGCGTCGCAGGGTGCGAGTCGGCCCGGATGAGGGGCGGGCGGTCGCGGCATGGCTCTTTATAGAGAGCGTGGGCGTACCGGCCGTGTCGTGCCTTTTTCCAAATGTTGCGGCTTGGAAATTCTGCGGGCGGTGCTTGCCGAGGGGCGCTGTTGCGGACACTCTCCGCGTTCGTGCCGATCGCTCCTCCGTGACGGGCCGCCACGGCCTCGTCGCGCAATCGCTGGACTGACTTGCTTGCTGAAACCGCCCGGAAAGACGACCTCCAGCCCTTTCAGCCCGCGGGCGCGCCTGCGGAGTTTCCTGTTCGCGGGGCGCGGGCTGCGCTGGCTGGTGCGGGACGAGCACAATGCCCGGTTGCACCTGGCGGCCTCGCTGGGCGTGGTGGTCGCCGGGTTCTGGCTGGAAGTTTCCGCCGCCGACTGGCGCTGGCTCGTGCTGGCCATGGCGCTGGTATGGCTGGCGGAGGCGTTCAACACCGCGGTCGAGGGCCTGTGCGACCGCATCCATCCGGAGTTCGACCCTGCCATCGGCCGGATCAAGGATCTGGGGGCCGGCGGCGTGCTGGTCGCTTCGATCGCCGCGGCCCTGATCGGGGTGCTGACCCTGGGACCGCCCCTGCTGGCCCGCCTGTTCTAGCGGTTGGCCGGTTTCAGTCGTTCCTAGCGATCCGTCCGGCGAAGGCGTCGGCCATGCGGCGGTCGAGCTGGCGGCAGATGGCGATCCAGCGGGTGCATTCGCCGTCGTTGCCCGCAAGCCGCGCGGCGGCGGCATGGGCGCGGGCGTGGGCGGCGGCGGACAGGCCGTGGCGGGCGAAGTGGCACAGTGCTTCGGCCAGGATGCGCTGGTGCGGCGTGTCCGTGGTCGCCGTCGCGACCGGCTCGCGGCGGAGGCCGCCGCGCAGGCCGGCGCCGTTGTCGTTCACCGCGCAGAGCGGAACCGACGGGCACAGCGCTCGCACCATCACCGGGCAGGAGACGTCCCGGGCGGCGGAAAAGCGGATTGCCATGGTAAAGCGAACCTCTTGTTGGAAACGCTCGGGGGCTTGGCGTCTCTCCCGGTATTATAGGATGAAGCCGCTAAGTCTTGGTGTGGGGCTATGGTTGCTGAAACCTTGCAGTCGTTCCTGTGCGAATTGATGAATGCGCCGGATCGCTAAAGGCGCCAACTTGCCGTCAGCGGGCCTGCTCCTGACGCGGCTGGGCGATCCACTTGCCCGAATTGGCATATTCCGGCCGCACGCCCTGGGTCTCGGGCAAGTTGCTGGCCTTGTAGAGCGACTCGCCCCCGCGATCCCGCACGTCGCTGGCATAGACGGGCGCGCGCTCCGCACCCGTGGAAGGGGCGGCGGAGGGCATGGCGGGCGAAGGCGCAGCGGCCTGCCCGGGGCGGAGCGCCTCGGCGGTGCCGAAGCTGCGCTGCACGGCCAGCGGGTCCAGCGCGGCGGTGGCAAGGGCCGAGGCGGCGGACTCGTCGCGGCGATGCGGGGCGGCCAGCGGCTCGCCGCCGAAATAGGCGAAGCGGAACGCGGCAGGGCGGCCCGCGGCGCCGTTGAAGGCATAGAAGCGATGGGCGCCGATGGTGGTCAGATAGTGCAGGCTCGGGGCCCAGTAGGGATTGACCTGGATCGTGTGATAATGCGTCGCCAGACCGATCGGCGTATAGACTTCGCCGGACAGCGCGGCGCGGGCTACGGATTCGGCACGCTGCCAGAAGAAGCGCTGCGGCGCGCGGGCCAGCGATCCGTCGCAGGCGAAGGAGAACTGGCAGCCGGTCGGCCGCTCCGAACCCTGGTAGACGACGCCGCAGACGGTCTTGGGATAGGCCGGATGGGCCACGCGGTTGAGCACGACCTGGGCCACGGCGCGCTGGCCGCCGTCGGGCTCGCTGGCGGCTTCGTAATAGATCGCCGCCGTCAGGCACTGGAGCGCGCGGCTGCGGTCCACCCCGGAATTGTCGATCCGCAGGGCGCGGGCGACCGGGCCGGGGCCGCCGGTTCCGTCATCCGCGTCGGAATGGATGCCTTCGCCTATCTTGAGCACGGGCTGTTCGGCTTCGAGATAGTAATAGGCAGAGCCGGGGAAGCTGGCGCCGGCCTGCTCGAACGGCATGGGCAGAACGGGCGCGCCGCCGGTTTCCGTCCCGGAGGCGGTGAGGCGGTCCCAGGCTTCGGCCGGGGCGAAGGAAGGCGCGGCGAAGGCAGGCAGGGCCACGGCGACGAGCGCGGCCGAGCCGAGCGTCCAGCGCCGCCGCCTGCGTTGCAGCCGCTTGCGTCCGCCGCGCACGAAATGACCCTGGAAATCGCGCGGGCGCGGCTCCCAGGTTTCGGTGCAGGCAGGAAGGGCGGCAGCGGTCACTCGGGTCCTTTCGGCGCATTGTCGGCCAGCGCGGATTTCGCGTTCCACCGGGTCATCGCGTATCTTGCGCCTAACCTGCTTTGCCGGGCGCGGCATCCCTGGAAATCGGCGCGTCCCGAAGCGGTACAGCGGGCAGCGATAGGCTGAATCGCTTAAGAGTTTGTTTGCGATCGTCCCCGGCGATACCGCCGCGCCGCCCTTTGCGCCGCTTGCCAATCCCCCCACTGCCCAGTATCGGCACTCGCGACGTCATGGGTGGCCCGGAGCCGGGCCCCGGGTTTCGTGAAAAGGGAACCCTGGTGGGAATTTCGGCGCAAGTCCGAAGCTGCCCCCGCAACTGTAACCGGGGAGCGCCCCTGCCACGCTATGCCACTGGGTCACACCGGGAAGGCGGCAGGCGGCGCGAAGATCCGGGAGCCAGGAGACCTGCCTTTGACGGTCGTTCCGCAGCCGGGCGGGGTGTCCCGGCATGCAGCGAGCACGCGCATGAGGAAAAGCGCGCGTCTCCGCCATGGACGGCAAAGTCGTTCAGGTTGGAGGAATACGCGTGAAGTACCTGTTTCTGCTGGGGACGGCTCTTGCCGTCTCGACCCCCGCTTTCGCGGATGAAGCCGCAATCGATAGTATCGTCGTCACCGCGACGCGCACCGAAACCCCCACCAGCGAGATCGGCCAGTCCGTCTCGGTCATCACCCGCGAGGATATCGAGCGCACCCAGGCGGTCACCGCGACCGACATCCTGGCCCGCCTGCCGGGTGTGACTTTTGCCCAGTCGGGCGGTTTCGGCCAGCCGGCCAGCGTGTTCATCCGCGGCGCCGAGAACGCGCAGAGCCTCGTGCTGATCGACGGCGTGCGCATCAACGATCCCGGCGACGTGGGCGGCGGCTTCGACTTCGGCAGCCTGACCGTCGGCCAGTTCGACCGCATCGAAGTGGTGCGCGGATCGTCCGGCGTGCTCTGGGGCAGCCGCGCGATCGGCGGCGTCATCAACCTCATCACCGCGCGCCCGACCGAGCAGTGGACCGCGCGCGGCCAGGCCGAATACGGCTGGCGCGACCAGAAGCAGCTCGGCGCCTCGGCGGCGGGCAAGGTCGGGCCGGTGGGCCTGACCCTGGGCGGCAACTGGCTCAAGGGCGACGGCTACTCCGCTTTCGACGAGCGCCTCGGCGGCCAAGAGAAGGACGGCTTCGAGAGCAAGAGCGCCAACGCCCGCGCCGAAGTGGAGCTGGTGAGCGGTCTTACCGCCGATGCCGGGACGTACTGGATCAAGGCCAATTACGATTACGACAACACCGGCGCCGATGCCCTGAACGTGGGCATGAAGCGCGATACCGTGGGCTATGCCAACTTGCGCTACAAGGGGCTGGACGGCCGCCTCAGCGCGCGCCTGGGCTATGGCCTCACCGATACGCGCCGCATCTCGGACGATGCCGTCTTCGGTCCCTACACCACCAATGGCCGCGCCGACCGTTTCGAGGGTCAGGTCTCCTACACCCCCATCGACATGGCCAGCATCCTCGTCGGCGCCGAGACGGAGAAGCAGAAGTTCTCCGACAATTACGGTTCGAAGGATTCGACCTCGATCGACAGCTACTTCGGCATGCTGACCCTGCGCCCCGTCACCGGGCTGACGCTGAACGGCGGCCTGCGCTATGACGACAATTCGGACTTCGGCCACAAGACCACCTTCTCGGCCAACGGTGCCTGGGTGATCGGCGGCAGCGAGGAAGCGCCGATCCTGCGCGCCAGCTACGGAGAGGGCTTCAAGGCGCCGTCGCTCTACCAGCTCTATTCCAATTCCGGCTTCCGCGCGCTCGATCCCGAGACGTCGAAGTCGTGGGATGTCGGCGTGGAGCAGCCCTTTGCGGAAGGCCACGGCACGTTCTCGGTCACTTACTTCGACCGCAAGACGAAGAACCTGATCGATTACGACCTGACCGCCTTCAACTACTACAACGTCGGCCGCGCGCGGGCGAAGGGCGTGGAACTGGGCATGCAGGTGAGCGACTGGGAAGGCTTCGACATGAGCCTTTCGGCCACTTACCTCGACGCTACGAACGAGGTGACCGGCACGCGCCTCGCTCGCCGTCCCAAGACGAACCTCTATGCCAGCCTGGACAAGCACTGGTCGGACGGCTTCCGCCTCGGTGCGGACTTGCGCGTGGGCGGCGGTCGCTATGACGACATCGCCAATACCTACTACCTCGGCGGCAATGTCGTCGTCGGCCTGCGCGGCGCCTTCGACGTGACGCAGAACATCCAGGTCTACGGCCGTGTCGAAAACCTGTTCGACGAGCACTACGAAGTGGTGCGGACATATGGCACCCCGGGCCGCGCGGCTTATGCCGGGGTGCGGGTGAAGATGTGATCCTGTCGTCTGCCCTGACGACATCGGTTGGACGGGGCAGGCGCAAGGCCCGCCGGTTCCTTGTCGTGCTGGCTCTGGCCGGCTCGGCGGCGCTGGCGGGCTGCGGGGGCGGTGACACCACCGAGGCCGCCCCCGCGGTACCGGGCCACGGCGAGAGCGGGGCGGAGCGCCCCACCATCGTCTCGCTCAACCCCTGCACGGACGCCATCCTGGCCGAAGTGATGGATCCGGGGCAGTTGCTGGCGATCTCCAGCTATAGCCAGGATCCCGAGAGCAGCTCGATGCCGATCGCCCGCGCGCGCCGGTACCGGGCGATCTCGGGGACGGTGGAGGAAGTGGCGACGATCCATCCCAGGGTGGTCGTGGCCAGCGCGTTCCTCGACCCTGCGAGCGAGGCGGCATTCCGGCGCCTCGGCTACCGGCTGGTGAAGATGCCGATCGCGTCGGACCTGGGAGCCGCGCGCGAACAGGTCCGCACGCTGGCACGGCTGGCGGGTCATGCCGCGCTGGGCGAAAGGCTGGTGGCCCGCATCGACGCCGCCGTGCGCCGCGATGCGCCGCCGCCGGGCTCAGCGCTTCTTCCGGCAATAGTGTGGGAATCCGGTGGACTGGTGGCGGGCGACCAGACCCTGATCGTTGACATGATGAAGCACACCGGCTTTACGAATATTGCCGGCGCGCGGGGCCTTTCCCAGGCCGATTACCTGCCTCTGGAGCACGTGCTGGCGGACCCTCCGCGCGTGGTCTTCGCGGTGGGCGATCCGCTCGCCGAGGAGGACCGAATGTTGCATCATCCGGCGCTCTCCGCGCTGACCAGTACCCGGCGTTTCCTGCTCAGCCGCTCCATTCTCTGGTGCGGCGGGGCGACCATCCCGCGTGCGCTGGACGAACTGGCCGCGGCGCGCCGCGCGCTTGCGGAAACGGAGATGACGCCGGCCCACGGGGCCGGTGCCGCGACAGGCACCGCAACAGGCCCCGCATCGGCCCCCGCAAAAGCCACCGGGCGGATCGTTTCCGCAAGACCATGAACCTGCGTTTCGTCCTGCTGCTGGTCCTCGCGCTCGTCGTCGCGGTGCCGCTGTCCCTGCTGGCCGGGCGGGTGTGGATCAATCCCTTCGCCCCGGAACTGCACAGCGCCTCGGTCATCCTGCTTCAGCTTCGCCTGCCGCGCGCGGTCCTGGCGCTGGTGCTGGGGGCCGGGCTGGGCGCGGCGGGTGCGGCCATGCAGGGGTATTTGCGCAACCCCCTGGCGGATCCCGGCCTGTTCGGCATCGCGCCGGGCGCGGCACTGGGTGCCGTGCTGAGTTTCTGGACCGGCTATGCTTCGGCGCCGTGGATGCTGCCGCTCTTCGCGCTGATCGGCGCGAGCGGCGCCATGGCGCTGCTGGCGCTGATCGCGGGACGCGGCGGCGGCGTGGCGCTGTTCACCCTGGCCGGCCTCATGGTCTCCAGTCTCGCCGGCGCGCTGATGAGCCTGGCGATCAGCCTGACGCCGTCGCCTTTCGCCATGAGCGAGATCGTCACCTGGATGATGGGCTCGCTGGCCGACCGCTCTTGGCGCGAGGTCTGGATCGCTACGCCGCTGACGCTGGCCGGGATCGGCGTCATCCTGGCGGCGGGACGCGATCTCGACGCGATGACCCTGGGCGAAATGGCCGCGCGCTCGCTGGGCGTGGAGCCGCTGCGGCTCCAGGCCCTGCTGATCCTGGGCGTGGGCCTCGTCGTCGGTTCGGGGGTGGCGGTAGCCGGCATCATCGGCTTCGTCGGCCTGATGGTGCCGCACCTCGTGCGCCCGATGACCGACCGCAAACCCTCGTCGCTGATCGTGCCTTCGGCGCTCGCGGGGGCGCTGCTGCTGCTGGTGGCGGACTGCATCTGCCGGATCATGCCGCTGTCCGGCGGCGAACTGCGGCTGGGCATCGCGCTCAGCCTGCTGGGCGCGCCGTTCTTCCTGCGCCTGCTGCTGAAGATGCGCCGGGGCATGGTGGCATGAGCTTCGGCGCCGACAACGTCACGGTCGCCGGGCGGCTCGACGGGGTATCCCTCAATTGCCGCCGCGGCATGATCACGGCGATCTGCGGGCCCAACGGTGCGGGCAAATCGACGCTGCTTTCGGTGATCGCCGGATTGCTTAAGCCCGATGCGGGCAGGGCGGTCATGGGCGGCCGGGCGCTGGCGGCGGTCTCGCTGGCCCAGCGCGCGCAGTGGATCGGCTATCTGCCGCAGACGCCGGAAGTGGCCTGGGACGTCTCGGTGGAAGTGCTGATCTCGCTCGGCCGCCTGCCCTGGCGCGGTGCGCCCGCCGCCGAAACGCAGGACGCCATCGAAGACGCCATCGCCGCCATGGATCTTCAGGAACTGCGCCACCGCCCGGTCTCGACCCTGTCCGGCGGCGAACGCGCGCGGGCGCTGATGGCCCGCGTCCTGGCGACCCAGCCCGGCTGGCTGCTGGCGGACGAGCCTTTCGCGAACCTCGACCTGGCCCATGGTGCGGCGCTGATGCACCGCTTTCGCCAGCAGGCGCGGGCGGGGCGCGGCGTCGTCCTGGTGCTGCACGACCTGGCGACGGCGATGAACCATGCGGACCAGGTACTGGTGCTGGCGAAAGGCCGGGTGGAGGCGGAAGGCCCGCCGGAAATGGCCCTCTCGCGCGAGGTCATCACCCGCGTCTGGAACTGCCCCGCGCACTGGCTGGGCGACCCCGGCGAACGCGCCCTCTCGATCGGCGCCCCGGCGCCGCTCGCCGTGGATTTCCGGCAGCAGTTCTAGCGCGATGGAATGCGGCTGCGGGTTGTAATTGCATTTTCCGCAAATATCGTCTATCACCGTCCACGCTGACGTCGCGTGCGACGGACCATCGGGCAGCCCTTGCTCCCCCCTTGTCCCTTACGAGCCTCATGACGCCGGAATGCGCCGAGACGTGCATGCCGCGATGCGCCGGACGAGAACGTCCAGAGCGCTTTTCCTGCCCTTGGGGGCCTACGGCTAAACGGGATTCATTCCATGACCGATCCGAGCACTCGTCCTTTCCTCATCACCAAGGATGAGGATGGGGCCTTCCGCCTTACCGTGAGAACGACGAGGTACAATTCGCGCGGCTATCCGCTGGTGACGGCCACGCTTCAGGACGGCGCGTTCAAGACGGCCAACGCCGCGCGGGCCTTCGCGCGTGAGAACTTCAATGCCCAGCCCGGCGAATACGCCACGAAGTAAGGCGCGGCCGGCCGAGCCTGCGCCGCCAGGCGCGGCGCGCCGTACTCCATGCAAAACCGCCGCCCCGTTTCCGGAGCGGCGGCTTCGTTCGGGCAGGGCCGGCGCGTCGAGCGCCTGCCCGGGACCCGATCCTTACTGAGCCTTCGGCGCCAGGCCGCGGGCTTCCAGCATCGGTTCGACTTCGGGGTCATGCCCGGTGAAGTCGCGGTAGAGCTGCGCGAAGTCCTTCGTGTGGCCCTGGCCGAGGAAGGTCTTGCGGATGTGGTCGCCATTGGCGCGCGTCATGCCGCCGTGCTTCTCCACCCAGTCCCAACCGTCGTGAGCGAGCATCTCGGTCCAGATGTACGAGTAATAGCCCGCAGCATAGCCGTTGTCCCAGATATGGCGGAAGTACGGCGTCTTGTAGCGCGGCGGGATCAGGTCGGTGTTGAGCCCGGTGGCGGCCAGCGCCTTGGCTTCGAAGGCCATCGGCGGCTGCGCGGCTTCTTCCGGCGAGAGCTGGTGCCACTGGATGTCGAGCATCGCTGCCGACAGCGTCTCGCCCAGGCCGAGGCCCTGGTTGAAGGTGTGCGCGGCCTTGATCTTGGCGATCAGGTCGGCCGGGATCGTCGCGCCGGTCTGGTAGTGCTTGGCGTAGTGGTTGAGCACGGCCGGAATGGTCGCGAAGTTCTCGTTGAACTGGCTGGGGAACTCCACGAAGTCGCGCGCGGTGTTCGTGCCCGAGAGCGAGGGATACTTCTGGCTGGCGAAGAAGCCGTGAAGTGCGTGGCCGAATTCGTGGAACATGGTTTCCACGTCGTCGAAGCTGGCGAGCGCGGGCTGGCCGTCGGCGGGCGGGGCGATGTTCAGGGTGTTGCTGACGACRGGCTTTTCACCGAGCAGGTATGACTGCTCGACGAAGTTGCTCATCCAGGCGCCGCCCTTCTTGTTGGAGCGGGCGAAGGGATCGTAATAGAAGATCGCCAGCTGCTTGCCGTCGGCATCGAACACTTCGTAGGCGCGCATGGTCGGGTGGTAGACCGGCAGGTCGGTGCGGCGCTTGAAGGTCAGGCCGTACGTCTGGTTGGCGGCATAGAACACGCCGTCTTCCAGCGTGCGCCAGACTTCGAAGTAGGGCTTGATCTGGCTTTCGTCGAGTTCGTACTTCGCCTTGCGGACCTTCTCGGCATAGTAGGACCAGTCCCACGGTGCCAGCGTGACGTTCTGGCCGCCGGCCTTGGTGCCCTCTGCCTTCATGGCGGCTTCGAGCATGGCGGCTTCGCGGTCCTGCGTGGCGCGCAGCGCGGGGACGAAGCCCTTCATGAACTCCATCGCCTTGGCGGGCGTCTTCACCATGCGGTCGTACATCTGGTACGTCGCGAAGTCGGGCGCGCCCAGCAGTTTGGCCTTCTTCGCGCGCAGGGTCGCCATCTGGGTGACCATGGCGGTCGTGTCGTATTCGTCGCCGCCCGAGGTGCGGTTGATGCTTGCGTCCCAGAGCTTCTTGCGGCTGTCGCGGTTGGTGAGGCTGGCTAGCGCGGCCTGCTGCGTGGTGTTGCCCAGCGCCAGCATGAACTTGCCCGCATGGCCCTTTTCGGCGGCGAGCTTGCCGGCGGCGGCGATTTCGGCCTGCGAAAGGCCGTCCAGCTGCGCGGCCGTGTCGAAGATCGGCGCCTTGGCAGCCGTGGCCGTGGTCAGCTTCTGCGAGAAGGCGGTTTCCAGCTTGGCGATTTCGAGGTTCATCGCCTTCAGCTCGACCTTCTGCGCGGCCGAGAGCAGGGCGCCGCGGTGGACGAACTTGTCGTAAGTGGTCGCCAGCAGCATGGCGTCCTCGCCGGTCAGGGCCTTTCCTGAGGCGCTGTCATGCACGGCCTTGACGCGGGCGAAGAGCGCATCGTCAAGGTAGATATCGTCGTTCAGCGCAGAAATCTGCGGGCTGACGGCCGTATCGATGGCATCCAGCACATCGCTGGTATTGGCCGAGGTGAGCTGGCTGAACACGTTGTAGACGCGGTCGTACAGCGTGCCGGCGCGCTCCATCGAGACGATGGTGTTCTCGAAAGTCGGCTTGGCCTTGCTGCCGGCGATGGCCTTGATCTCGGCGCGCTTGGCGGCGATGCCGGCTTCGATGGCGGGCTGCCAGTCGCTGTCCTTGTACTGGGTGAAGTCCGGCGCGTGGAGCGGCAGGGCGCTGGGCTTGGCGAAGGGGCCGTTATAGGCGGGCGCCGTGGCGGCGCTCCTGGCGTCTGTCTTTGCGGCAGCCGTCACGGAAAATCCTCCAAGCAGGCCGGCGCCGAGCACGAGCGGGGCGGCGGCGGCCATGAGCCGGGTCTTCATCGGTCTTTTCTCCTGGCTTCGGCAACCCGAAAGATACAGCTCGAAAGATACAGCTCGAAAGATGCAGCCCGAAAGATGCAGGGAAGGCCTCCCTGCGGGGTCGCGGGCGGGTGCCGAAAAGTGGTCAACACACGGGGTTGAAGCGGAGAAAACCGAGGGGTGCAAGGGCTGGAGCGCAGGCAGGAACGCCATTGCGCAAATGACGCATGCGACGTTTATTCGCGGAAAGGAATACGCGCCGGAGCGCAATCAAGTTGCGCTCCGGCGCGCCGTCAGGTCGCTCCGACAGGGGGAATCGGTCCGGTCAGCTCGACCGGAAGCGACCTTTGGTCCACACCAACATGGGTTCGGTGCCTTCGTCGTGGTCACGGCGATGTTCCTCGCGCTGGCGATCCAGGATCAAGGATCCCGTCTTCCGCGCGAACTGGCTGCGGCGAAACGGAATTTCGGCTCCGATATTCATTTCAGGCTCTCCTCTTTCGAGGAGCAACGCCGCAGCAGGGTGAAAAGTTCCCGAAGGAAGCGGGGTGTCGCACCGCCATGGCGTGGCGAGTGCCGCGAAGGCCGGGGCGCGCTAGCATGCCCGATCCGCCATAAGGCCGAAAGGCAGCCGGGTCGCTGAAGCGGCATCCGCCAAAGTGTGGGCGTCGAGTTCGGCGAGGAAGGCCGCCATCGCCTGACGCAGGATCGCCGTCAGCCCGCAGGCGCCCTGGAGCAGGCAGTTCCCGCAATCGGCGGGGCTCATGTTCGGCTCGGTGAGCCGGACCACTTCGCCCAGCGTGATCGCGTGCGCGGGACGGCCCAGGCGAAAACCGCCGTTTCGGCCGCGCACCGTTTCCAGCAGGCCGGCATTGCCCAGCAGGTTCACCACTTTCATCGCATGGTTGCGCGAGATCGCGTGGGCCTGCGCCACTTCCGCGATCGAGAACAGCCCCGCGGGATCGACCGCAGCGTGGAGCAGGATGCGCAAGGCGTAGTCGGTGTGCGCGGTAAGGCGCAAGGCGGGTCTCCGGAAAAATGATGCTCCTCATTTACATCTTTTTGGATCGGCGTATAGATGCATCCAGTTTGCATCATTTAAGAGGACGAATCGAAATGGCCGCTCCGCTCAGCGAACAGACCGTCGCCACGATCAAGGCGACTGCACCCGCGCTTCAGCAGCACGGGGTGGAAATCACCACCCGCATGTACGAGCGGCTGTTCCGTAACGAGGAGGTCCGCGCCATGTTCGACCAGGCCGCGCAGGATTCCGGCGAGCAGCCACGCCGCCTGGCCGCCGCGATCCTCGGCTATGCGCAGAATGTGGACAAGCTGCAGAACCTGACCGGCGCGGTCGCGCGCATGGTGCAGCGCCATGTCGATACCGGCGTGAAGGCGGAGCATTACCCGCTGGTGGCCGAAGCACTGCTACCCGCCATCCGCGACGTCCTGGGCGCGGCGGCGACCGACGACGTGCTGGCGGCCTGGGGTGAAGCTTACTGGTTCCTGGCCGATATCCTGATCGGCAAGGAAACCGAGGCTTACGCGGAACTGGAAGAGGCCTGAGCTTCGGGGGGCAGGGCACCGGTTCCGCGAAGCATCCTGCTTCAGCGCGTGCCCACGCCCGTCTCGAACTGCGACTGGAGGTTCGCCAGCGCCGTGGGCGAGACCGGCGGCAGTTCCTTCGCCGCCTTGCCCTTGCGCAGGGCGGCACGGTCCTTTTCCGCCGGTTCCACCACACGCACGCGCACGGCGGCCTTGCCCTTGCTTCGCACTCCCAGCGCTTCGGCGGCGCCCCGCGAAAGGTCGATGACGCGGGCGCTTTCGCCGAAAGGGCCGCGGTCGTTGACGCGTACCAGGATGCGGCGGCCGGTATCGAGGGCGGTCACTTCGACATAGCTCGGCAGCGGCAGGGTGGTATGCGCGGCCGTGATCCAGTCCGGGCGGAAGCGCTCGCCATTGGCGGCGCGGTTACCGGATTCGCTGCCGTACCAAGTGGCATAGCCCAGCACGTCGTAGCCGGGCTGGGCGGCCGGCGTATAAGTATTTCCTCGGACCTTGTAGGGCGGGCCGATGCGCACCGGCGCATCGCTGACCGGCCGGAACTTCGTGCCGCCGCCGCAGGCCGCCAAGGCCGCGGTGAGGACGATTGCGAATGCGGGCTTGAGCACCCCCGTTAAACTCTCGCTCATGCGGGCTTCCTAGCTTTCCCGGGGCGGCGCTGTCCATGCCTCCCGGCGTGAGGGCCAGTGAGACGGCGACGGAACTTCCGGGCCTTGAGGCCGGTTGTCTCCCGCTGAAGGAGTGACGCATGTTCAAGTCGATAGCCGTTGCCGCACGCGATCGGGGCCGCATGGCGGAAGTCTCGGCCGTGATCGCCCGCTTCGGGCTGGACTCGCTGGCGGTCCGGCTCGGGATCGGTGGCGACGGGAAAGAGGGCGATGATGCGCAGGAGAGCGCGGAACCGCGGGACTTGCCCACGCGGACCCGCAAGGCGCTGGAAGCGCTCGGCCCGACTTACGTGAAGCTCGGCCAGATCCTGGCGACGCGGCGCGACCTGCTGCCCGATCCTTGGATCGCCGCTTTCGAACAATTGCAGAGCGATGCGCCGCGCCTGCCCTTCGAGACGCTGCGCGGCGAAGTGGAAGCGGCGCTGGGCGGGCCGCCGGAGAGCGTCTTTGCCCGGTTCGACACCGAGCCGCTGGCCGCCGCCTCGATCGCGCAAGTGCACCGGGCGCGGCTGCACGACGGTACCGAAGTGGTGGTGAAGATTCGCCGACCGGGCATTCGCGCGCGGATGGAGGCGGACTTGCGGCTCATGCGCCACCTCGGCGCGCTGGCCGAAGCGCGCAGCGCCGCCGTGCGCCGGATGAAGCCCGCGGCGATGATCGAGCAGCTTGGCCGCGAGATCCTGGACGAACTCGATTTCACGGCCGAGGGGCGCAATGCCGACTTGCTGCGCGCCGACCTCGCTTCGCTGGAGCGGATCACCGTGCCGCGCATCCACTGGGAGTGGACGGGCGAGCAGGTGCTGGTGATGGACTATATCGAAGGCATCGCCCCGCGCGATCCGGCCGTGCTGAAGGCGGCGGGGATCGATCCCTCCCGCATCGCCGCGCTGGGGGCGGAACTGGTGCTGGAGATGGTGCTGGTCAACGGCCGCTTCCATGCCGATCCGCATCCGGGCAATCTGCTCTGCCTGCCGCCGCAGGTGCCCGGCGGTGATGGACTGGCGCTGCTGGACCTGGGCTCGGTCGGCTTCGTCAGCCCGCGGCGGCAGCACGAATTCCTGACGTTCATCCTGGCGCTGCGCAGCGGCGACCCCGGCGGCGTGGCGGACATGCTGGCCACCTGGTCGCAGGACGGCGAAGTCCCGCGCGAAAAGCTGCTGCGTGCCTCCGAACGGCTGGTGTCGCGGCACGGCACCGGGGCGCTCGTGCTCAATGCGATGGTGGCGGATTTCTTCCCGTTGCTGCGGCAGGAGGGGCTGGTGCTGCCGCCCGATCTGGTGCTGATCTTCAAGGCCATGGTGACGATGGACGGCGTGCTTTCCGGGATCGCGCCGGACTTCGACTTGTCCGAAGCGCTGGGCCAGATGCGCGGGCGGCTGGTCGCTTCGCGGCTGTCGCGTCTTGCCGCGCCGGACAAGCTGGAGACGGCGCTGCTCGAACTCTCGCGCGTGGCCGAGGAAGCGCCGCGCTTCCTGCGCGCGGCCTCGGCCCGGATGGAGGCATCGTCACCGCCTGCACGGGAATCCGGCCGAGACTTCGGGCGAGAGGGGGGCACGGCCAGAGCGGTGAGCCGGGCCGGATGGCTGATCGGCGGCGCCGTGGTGATCCACGCCGCCGCCGACCTGCTCGTTCACTGGACCTGAATTATCGGCGGGCCGCTTCGGACTTGTCGCGCGCGGCCTTGAATTCCGAGCCGGCCTTCCACTGCGGCCACTTGTCGGAATTGGCGAGGTCCGTGCCGATCGTGCGGACGAGTTCGACGTCCTGCACGGCGCCTTCCATCTTCCACTCCGGCGACCAGGCATCGCAGGCCTGGTGGTAGCACTGGCCGGTATAGGCATCGATCCAGGCCTGGCCCGCCTTGACGCCGCCCTGCTTGAGGTCGGAGGCCCCGGCAATGCCCATCATCAGCATGACCGGAACGCCGCGCTTGGCGAAGGAGAAGTGGTCCGCGCGGTAGAACAGGCCGCGCTCCGGCAGGCCTTCCGGGGTGACGCGGCGGCCTTGGGCTGCGGCGACGCGGGCCATGTCGTCCTCCAGGGTATCCTGGCCCTTGCCGATCAGCGTCACGTCGTTGGCGGCGCCCGCCGTCTGGAGCACGTCGATGGTGAGGTTGGCGACGGTCTTCTCCATCGGGAAGACCGGGCTGGCGGCATAGAATTCCGAGCCGAGCAGACCGCGCTCCTCCGCCGTCCAGGCCGCGAAGACGACGCTGCGCTGCGGGGCGGGCTCGCTCTTCATGACGCGGGCGATGTCGAAGAGGGCGGCGATGCCGACGCCGTCGTCATTGGCGCCGGCACGGTAGATGCGGCCCTGCGCGTCGGGCGCGCCCTTGCCGTAGGCGTCCCAGTGGGCACCGAACATCACCACTTCGTCCTTGTGCGTGGTGCCGGGGATCTGGGCCAGCACGTTGTGGCTCATGACTTCTTCATGCGCGACGGGCACGTCCGCATCGAAAGTCACGCCTTTCAGCGGCACCGGCTTGAAGTCCGGGCGGCGTGCGGCGGCCGAGAGCTTGGCGAGGTCCAGCCCGGCGGAGCCGAACAGGCGGTTGGCCGCCTCGCCCGAGAGCCAGCCCTGCAGCGCCAGGCTGGTGAGCTTGTCGGGGCTCCTCACGATATCGTAGTTCTCGCCGCCGGGGCTGGTGACGACGTTCCAGCCATAGCCGGCGCCCTCCGTCTCGTGGACGATCAGCGCGCCGACCGCACCCTGCCTTGCGGCTTCCTCGAACTTGTAGGTCCAGCGGCCGTAATACGTCATCGTCCGGTCGCCGAACTTGCCGGCGGCGGGCTCACCCTTCTTTGCGTGGAAGTCCGGGTCGTTGATGAGGAAGACCACGACCTTGCCCTTGAGGTCCATGCCCTTGAAGTCGTCCCAGCCGCGCTCCGGTGCGTTCACGCCGTAGCCGACGAAGACCACCGGCGCGCCCGCGATGCGCGCGGAGTCGTCGGGGCGGACGGTGGAGATGTAGATGTCCTTGGCGACGGTCACCGGCATGGCACCCTTCGGCCCGGAGAACGCCAGCGTCTTCGGCGCGGCAAGGCGGGTGTGGAGCAGCGGCACTTTCTGCACCCACTGTCCGTCAGGCCCGGCGGGCTGGAGGCCGATGTCCTGGAAGCGCGCGATCAGGTAGCCGATGGTCCTTTCCTCGCCCACCGTGCCGGGCGCGCGGCCCTCGAAAGTATCGGATGCGAGCGTCCTGACATCGGCGACGATCCGGTCGGCATCGATGGCCTCCCGGGCGATGGCGGGATGGGACACGGCAGCGAGCAGCGCGGTGGAGAGCGCGAGGAGAGGCTTGTTCATGTCCTGCGCTTTTAGGGCGCGGGACGGGAGAGGCAAGCGGCGGCGGGCTACTTGTAGAACCCCTCCCGCAGGCGGACGCCGTGTTCCAGCCAGGCCTTCATCGCTGCCAGCATGCCCGTCCAGCCTTCGCAATTGCCATAGGACGCCTTGAGCCCCTCCGGCGTTTCCGACCAGCCTTCCTCGCTGATCTGCACGAGCGTGCGGCCATCCTCGAGCGGCTCGAAGGCCAGGGTGACGAGGGTGCGGTGCTCGCCCTCGGCATCGGCCAGAACGGCGGCCTCGTCACCGCCCCAGCGCAAGAGGATGTGGCGGGGCGGTTCGGCTTCGACGACATGGACCGGGAAGGCGCCGGGAAAGTCGTGGAAGTCCCAGGTGACGACGGCGCCTGTCTCCAGCCGCCCCCTGGCGCCGCCAGTGGTGAAGAACTCGGACAGAACGGCAGGATCGGCAACGGCCTCGAATACGTCCGCGACGGGCCTGGCGATCCGGCCCCGAACGGTGAACTTCGGCATCATGACTCGTCTCCCATGCAGCGCCTTTCCGGCGCATTCCGCCGGCTCGGCGGGGTCTTCCGGGCCTGTCCTAACGCAGATGCGGCAGGCGCCAGGCCTCCAGCAGCGCCGCCGCGCGCAACGAGAAGATGGCGATGCCGGCGACGATGCCGGCAGCGTCCCGGCGCAGGCCGAAGCGCTGGATCAGGACCACCATCAGCGTCGCGCCCGCCAGCACGGCGGTGGCGTAGAAGTCTTCATGCAGGACATGCGGGACCCGCGCAATCAGCACGTCGCGCAGGATGCCGCCGCCGCATCCGTTGATCGTGGCGATCACGACGACCGGCGCGCCGTCCAGGCCGTAGTCCAGGCACTTGCGGGTGCCGGCCACGGCAGCGAGCGCCAGGCCCACGCCCTCGAACATGTCGATGGCGAGCGGCGGGGTGACATTCGCCACCGGCCCCAGCATCAGGGATGCCGCGATCACCCCCGCGGTCGCGGCCAGGGCAAGGGCGGCATAGCGCCAGTCGCGCAGCGGCGCCGGGGGGTGTTCGCCCAGCAGGAGATCGCGGATCACGCCGCCGCCGACGGAACCGACGAAAGCGAGCACCAGGATACCGAAGAGGTCGAGATCGGCCTGCACCCCGGTCAGCGCGCATTCGGCCGCGAGCACGAAAGTGGCGGCGAGGTCGACGGCGGTCAGCATCCTGTCACGGATGCGGGCGTTGGCGGGTGCCGCAGGCGTCACGGGCAGCGGCCGATCACAGGAAATCCGCAGCGTCTGTCGGCATCATGACTGCCCCCTGGAAGTGTGCGCCCGCCATGCCGTGCGCGGTCTTCTCACGGCAAGTCTAACACGGCTGGGCCATTGCTCAAGGAAGGGCGCTCAAGAAGGGGGGCCAGGTGCGCTCAGGCGCCGGGCGTCTTGGCGATCGGCACCAGCAGCGCCGAAGTGCCGTCGACGAAGTCGATGCGCAGGTGCGAACCGTGACGCTCCTGTACAATGGTCCAGGTGCGGGCGGAAAGCATGAGGCCCCAGAACCGCGTAGCCATGAGTTCAGCCCTGGTGTTGCCGCAACCCGCCGCCGTGCTGATGCTGGTATACTTGCCGTCCCGGTTCAGCCCGCCAAAGGGCTCGCCCGGAACGCCGGTCCAGCGAAGATCGCCCTGGCTTACGGAATTGCAGGACCAGGTGCCGGAGACATAACCGTCCCGCGCAAAGTGCAGGGTGGCGGCGGTGCGCGCACCCTTCCCCCCGTTCGTGCGGTGGGGGACGCGGTGCCCCTGCAATTCGTGCAAGGCCCAGGGCTGGCCGGTCAGCCGCGGTGCCTCGCCTGCCTCCGCGCTGCCGATCCGGTGCGCGGCGATGTCGGGCGAGCATCCACAAAGGAGCAGGGCAAGAATCAGGGCCGGTCTGGTCATGTTTCCGGAAAGCCACGGAAAGATGACGGCACGGCGACCGAAACGGTGTTTCGGCGCCGGTCCCTGGTATGTGTCAGCGCTCGCAGCGCGAATAGTCACCCGCGCGGCAGGCCGAGACGTCGCGGCGCCACTGCGCCAGATCGGCCTCGTAGTCGCGGCGGGCCTGGGCATAAGCGCGCGAAGGGCTGGAAGAGGCCGGGCGTTCGTCCCGGCGCGCATAAGGCTCGCCGTCCTCGTCGCCGGCATAGTCGCCGCGTGCATATTGCCCGGTCGCCTCGTCTTCCTGCTCGTCCCCGCCGCCCTGGCGCGCACGATAGGCTTTCCAGCCGGAAGCGTATTGCGCATCGCGCTTGCGCACATAGTCCAGCTGGTCACGATTGAGCTTGCGGATGATCGCGGCGTCGCGGGCAATGTCCTCGGCGCTCATGCGGTCGTTGGGATCGTCGGCCCGCGCGGTACCGGAAAAGCCCGGCGCACAAAGCGCCAGCGTGCCCAGCGCCAGCAGGATACGCGTACCCGTCTTGCGGCCCCTCATTGTTCTCGTCTCCGTCCCTGGATGATCCTGGCGATCCCTGGCGATCCCTGGCGAGGCGCGGGGCCGGAGGCAATTCGATATGCGACGAGCGGCAGGCGTGCACGACGAGGCGCGCGAGGCGTGCGCCGGATGGCGGCAAAAAGAAGCCGCCGACAGGAACTTTCCCGTCAGCGGCTTCCTCGGCGGAGTCTGAGACTAAGGTGTGCCTACTTCCCCCGGCGCGCCACGACGGCGAGGCTGGGGGTGGCTGCCGCCAGCTGGCCCGGGTTTTCGCGGGCGGCCATCCGCGTCGCCATCATTTCATCGCGGGCCGCAAAAGCCCGGTCGAGCGAGGCATCGCGGCAGTCGTGGACGCGGGCCAGTTGATCCAGCTGGTTGCTTTCAAGCGGTCCGCAAACGGCGCGAACGGCAACTTCCAGCCGGGTATTGAGCGTATCGATACCCGCTTGGGTATCGAGGTTGAGGTCGCCGTAACGCACCTCACGATGCGGAACGTCGCGGAGCGAGCCGTCCTTGACGACCACGTCGGCAAGGGCCGGGGCGACAAGCCCCGAGGTCGCCACGAACAGCATGCCGATGGCGGCGAAAGCGGTGTGAATCCTGGTCATTGCATTCTCCTGTTGCTCAAGAGTGCAGATCTCCGCACGCAAGCCCCCACGGCCCGCGAAACGCGAACTGCAACGCGACCTCAATCGATGAGAAAAGTCGTTCCCAAACAACGGTAACGTCGCGGGGAGTGTGTCGACTCCATTGAACATGTATATACTTTAGTCTTGCCCCTTCGATCCCGCCTTGGCTTTTGAGCAATGTCTGGACATTTACTTGTATGTCTTGTTGACCATGCGGCAAAAGGTGAGTCGGTTATTATTACCGGGCAACTTCTCTATTACTCTTAACCTCGTCGCATTCAAGTCATCCATTGGGTCGGATCGTCGAACGGCATAGTTCGGCCGACGGATGACATCGCCGGCCGGGCGGCCGCCGCGATGCGCAGGGCAAACCGTTGCAATCCGGCAGCCGGTTCCCACATGAGGTCCCGTCCCTGCAGCAAAAGCTCTGGTCGCGGCTGCTTGCGCTTTGCGAACAAATCTGGAACACGTCACCTCCATGAGTCTCTCCCACATCACGGTGCGCGGTGCGCGCGAGCACAACCTCAAGGGCTTCGACATCGAGCTTCCGCGCGAGAAGCTGATCGTCATCACCGGGCTTTCCGGCTCGGGGAAATCCAGCCTCGCTTTCGACACCATCTATGCCGAGGGGCAGCGCCGCTATGTCGAGAGCCTCTCGGCCTATGCGCGCCAGTTCCTGGAGATGATGCAGAAGCCGGATGTCGAGCATATCGACGGCCTCAGCCCCGCCATCTCGATCGAGCAGAAGACCACCAGCCGCAACCCGCGCTCCACGGTGGCGACGGTGACCGAGATCTGGGATTACATGCGCCTGCTCTGGGCGCGCGTGGGCATTCCCTATTCGCCCGCCACCGGCCTGCCGATCGAGGCGCAGACCGTCTCCAACATGGTCGACCGGGTGATGGAACTGCCCGAAGGCACCCGCGCCTACCTGCTCGCCCCGGTCGTGCGCGGCCGCAAGGGCGAGTATCGCAAGGAATTGGCGGAGTGGCAGAAGGCCGGCTACACCCGCGTGCGCATCGACGGCGAACTCTACGCGATCGAGGACGCCCCCGCGCTCGACAAGAAGTACAAGCACGACATCGAAGTCGTGGTGGACCGCATCGCCGTGAAGGACGGCATCCAGACCCGCCTTGCCGACAGCTTCGAACAGGCGCTGAAGCTGGCCGAAGGGCTGGCCTATATCGACCTTGCCGACGGCGTGGTTCCGGGCCGCGAGGACGAGGGGAAGGGCAGCAAGAAGACGCTCAAGGGCGCGGGCCTGCCCGCCAACCGCATCGTCTTCTCCGAGAAGTTCGCCTGCCCGGTCAGCGGCTTCACCATCGAGGAGATCGAGCCACGCCTGTTCTCGTTCAACGCGCCGCAGGGTGCGTGCCCGGCCTGTGATGGCCTGGGCGAGAAGCTACTGTTCGACCCGCAACTGGTGGTGCCGAACGAGCATCTCAGCCTCAAGCAGGGCGCCATCGTGCCCTGGGCCAAGTCCAACCCGCCTTCGCCTTACTATATGCAGGTGCTCTCCAGCCTGGCCGCGCACTTCGGGTTCGACCTCACCACGCCGTGGGACGCGCTCTCGCCCGAGGTGAAGATCGTCATTCTCTACGGCACCGCGGGTAAGGCCGTGCCGCTCACCTTCAAGGACGGGCGCAAGGAATACACCGTCAACAAGCCGTTCGAGGGCGTGATCGGCAACCTCAACCGCCGCATGATCCAGACCGACAGCGCCTGGATGCGCGAGGAACTGTCCAAGTTCCAGACCGCGCAGCCCTGCGAGACCTGCGAGGGCAAGCGCCTCAAGCCCGAGGCGCTTTCGGTCAAGATCGCCGGCAGCGACATCGCCGATGCCGCGCGCCTCTCCGTGTCGGACGGCTTCGCGTGGTTCGGGGAGCTTGAGGGCAAGCTCACCAGCCAGCAGCAGCAGATCGCCAAGGCCATCCTCAAGGAAATCAACGAGCGGCTGGGCTTCCTCAACAACGTCGGGCTCGATTACCTCAACCTCGACCGTACTTCCGGCACCTTGTCGGGCGGCGAGAGCCAGCGCATCCGCTTGGCCAGCCAGATCGGCTCGGGCCTTTCGGGCGTGCTCTACGTGCTCGATGAACCCTCGATCGGCCTCCACCAGCGCGACAACGACATGCTGCTGGAAACGCTGAAGCGCCTGCGCGACCTGGGCAATACCGTGATCGTCGTCGAGCATGACGAGGACGCCATTCGCACCGCCGACCATATCGTCGACCTCGGCCCCGGCGCCGGTGTCCACGGCGGCGAAGTCGTGGCCGAAGGCACGCTGAAGCAAGTGCTCAAGAGCAAGAACAGCCTCACCGCCGCCTACCTCAACGGCACCCGTAAGATCGAGGTGCCGACCGAGCGCCGCAAGGGCAACGGCAAGAAGATCGTGGTCGAGAACGCCCGCGCCAACAACTTGCGGAACGTCACGGCGGCGTTCCCGCTCGGCACGTTCTGCTGCGTCACCGGCGTCTCCGGTTCGGGAAAAAGCTCGCTCACCATCGATACCCTGCAGGCCGGCGCCTCGCGTCAGCTCAACGGCGCGCGCGTGGTGGCGGGCGCGCACGACCGCATCACCGGCCTCGAAAACTGCGACAAGGTCATCGAGATCGACCAGTCCCCGATCGGCCGCACCCCGCGCTCCAACCCCGCCACTTATACCGGCGCCTTCACCCAGATCCGCGACTGGTTCGCGGGCCTGCCGGAATCCCAGGCGCGCGGCTACAAGGCCGGGCGCTTCAGCTTCAACGTCAAGGGCGGCCGCTGCGAGGCGTGCCAGGGCGACGGCCTCATCAAGATCGAGATGCACTTCCTGCCCGACGTCTACGTCACCTGCGAGGAATGCCACGGCAAGCGCTACAACCGTGAAACGCTGGAAGTGAAGTTCAAGGGCCACTCCATCGCCGACGTGCTCGACATGACGATCGAGGACGCCGAAGAGTTCTTCAAGGCCGTGCCCCCCATCCGCGACAAGATGCACATGCTGAACGAAGTCGGGCTCGGTTACGTCAAGGTCGGCCAGCAGGCCACCACGCTCTCGGGCGGCGAGGCGCAGCGCGTCAAGCTCGCCAAGGAACTCGCCCGCCGCTCCACCGGGCAGACGCTCTACATCCTCGACGAGCCCACCACCGGCCTCCATTTCGAGGACGTGCGCAAGCTCCTCGAAGTGCTCCACCGCCTGGTCGAGCAGGGCAATTCGGTGGTGGTGATTGAGCACAACCTCGACGTCATCAAGACCGCCGACTGGATCATCGACATGGGCCCCGAAGGCGGCGTCCGCGGCGGCCAGGTCATCGCCGAAGGCACGCCGGAGGATATCGTCAAGGTGAAGGCATCCTTCACCGGGCACTATCTGAAGCCGCTGCTTTCCAGCTGGGCGAAGTAGCGGTGACAGGCTGGCGCGCGCAGTTCGAGGACGCCTTGCGCGTTCTCGCGCGTGTCAGCATGGCCATGGACGATGCGGGGCATCGCCCACCGATCCTCGTCGGCGGTGCGGCGGTGGAAATCTAAACCCAGGGCCAGATCGCCACTGGCGATTTCGACCTGATCTGCGGCCGGCAGGATTTGCTGGAGGAGCAGTTAGCCCGCTTCGGCTTCGAGCGCCCGTCCGGCCCCGGAAAAAGCACGCGCGGCTGGATACATCGGGAACTGGGTATGGGGTTCGAGGTCGTATCCGACACCCTGCTCGGAGGGCTCGCGGATCGCGCCATGGTGCGTGTGCTCGAACTCGGCGATGACGGCGCTGTTGCCATCATCGCGCCCGAGGATATCATTGCTGACCGCATGGGCCAGTACGCGTCAGGCAGTGCGCCGGAAATGCTGGGGCAGGCCCGCGCGCTCTATGCGCTTTGCGAGGGTCTGGACTTGGCCTATATGGAACGACGGATTTCAGAGGAAACGGCAGGCAGTCATGGCCTTCAAGACCTTGCAAACGAAGCGTGAGCCGCTGACGCTGGAAACGCTGGCGCGGAGCATCGCCCGGCGTCGTGAAGGGGCGCCTGAAATCCGAATACCCCGTAACGACGGTACGCRGCGTACTCCGTCGAAGCAGGCTCTTCTCGATGAAATCGCAAATACGGACGCCAACTGGTAACTGGCGTGGATGATGGTGATCGAGCACAACCTCGACGTCATCAAAACTGCCGACTGTATCATCGACATGGCCCCGAAGGCCGCGTCCGCCAGGTGATCGCCGAAGGCACGCCGGAGGATATCGTCAAAGTAAAGGCTTCCTTCACCGGGCACTATCTGAAGCCGCTGCTTTCCAACTGGGCGAAGTAGGCGGGCCGTTAGTCGTTGAACCGCCGGTAAACCTGTCGTCCCGGACTTGATCCGGGACCGCTGGCCTGTCGATCTGACAATTCAGGCAAACCTTAGTTCAGTATCCGTTGCTAATCCGGGACGGAAGCTAGCGTGCTGAAGCTCGGGATTCTTTCTCAAATCAATCATTGCTGGGCAGCTTTGAAGCAACCTCCTTGCAAAGCTTTCTTGAAAGCTCGCCAAAGATTTGGTCGGCGCCCCATGCTTGAGCAGCTGAAAAGGCCATTTGCCGTTTTTCGAGTGCGCATAGTGGTCTCGGGGCTTTGTAGCCAATATCATGATGAGCTTCTGACCAAGCGTGTTGGAATAGTGTCTTAATCTGAAGTTCAAAGAACTGAGGGAACTCGTCATTGTCGTCCGGCGTAATGTCGTCGGGAACGTATAGAATAAAATGCTCGCCAAAATAACCAAACTCGTTTGAGTTATTGGGCTCTTTAGTTTGAAGTTCAATTGGTGTGAGATAATCAAGGATAATTTTTTTAACATATTCTACATCAGATAAATAGAAGACGGTTATCCTTGCTCCTATTTGATCTTGAATCTCGTTCAATGGGTCGTCGTACTTTTTTGCACCAAATTCATCGACTTTTTCAGCCTTTTTTAAGAATCGATCTATCGATTTTGCTCGCGCTGCCACACGATCAATACGAGGTGCGTTTTCAAGTAATTCCGACAAATGTTTTTCAAGTCTGTGGCTGGTAATTACTAGGTCTTCATATCGACCCGAGTAAGTTGTTTTTATGCAAGTCATTGCCGTTGCATGCGCTGATCGACAACACTTCCGGTCGTGTATATTTCCACGGTGCCATTACCTTTGGGGCGTTCGCCGAAAAGATCAGAAAACTGATCGCTAGGCGCAGTTAATAATGCGCCTGTGTTCATTTCCATGGTCCGATAAGGAACTCGCGTCTTGAATTCTGCTGTATCGAATTGGAAGTTTTTCGAGGCGAGCGCTGGTTTTGTTAGTTTAGAAGTTATTGAGTCTTGCGCATCTTTGCTTAGGTTAAAATATTGACAGAATCCCGCAATTGACACCATTTTTCCGGAAAAAATCGCAGGGGCCAATGAAATTGCAGATGCGATCTCACCTTTTACTGACAAAGAAGGGTTGCCCTTGACTGCGGACTTTAGTGCATCGGCCAAGCGCTTTGTTCCAGCCTTTGATGTTTCTGCGAAATCTGCATCTAAAAAGTCATAAAGCCAATAGGAAGAGATTTTTTCTGCTGAATTCCCAGCCTGCCGGTCTGTGGCGAAGCCTTTCCAATAGCCGCTTAGGGGTGACACGTCTTCAAGTAAAAGCGCTTTGTAAGACGTCATTTTTTTGATGAAAACCCTTTCTAGGTACTCAACTCCCAAGCCGCTTCCATTTACTTCTGCAAGGATGCCTTCATTTGCAGGGAAACGAGAGACTACCAATCTCTTTTTAGTTCCATGTTGGCCGTCCATTATAAATAGCAATCCGATGCCAGGGCGGTTATCAGTTACTTTTTGTAGGCGCGATGCGATTGCGAGGCCGTTTGGAATACTCGGGGCGTTTGAATGTGTGATCATCAAATCCCGACACGCATTCTGCTGCAAACCGTTAGGGCCAGGGTTAAAAGATACCTCAAAGTCCTTGGCGCTTGGGGTCGCCGAAAAGATGCTGGATAGCATCTCGTACAACTTGCCGCTGCCTGCAATCTGCTCGCCAACAATGGCCGTTGGCGCGATACCTTTGCCCGGATGCACGAGATATGCGTGGATGTTTGGACTGCTCATATCTCGAATAACTGACTAAGAAATCGGAAGTAAGCAAGCCGGAAGGTGACACGTTTCCTGTTGCGGCTTCCGGTAGCTTTCCTACACACCCAGACATGCGATAAATGACTCGGTTCATCCCGGCGCGGTCGTGCCGGGGCTTTGGCTCCAATTCCGGGGGTGAACCATGTCCGACCCATCGAACTTTTCCTATCCCACTTCCGCCGGGCGGGGGTGGATACCGGCGTCTCGGGATATCGGGTTGCCGGGGGAGTCTTTTCCGCGCCTCCGGTGTGAGGGTGAGGGCGATCCCGGCGCGTGGCCGAATGATGACGCCCCGTTCGAGGCTCTCGAGGAGCGCGCGGCGGATCGGCGGGGCGCGGCGGATACATTCGGGGAGCGCGAGGGCGATGGCCCTCGTACTTGTCCTTCTTCTACCGGCTCCCCTTCAAGGCACTCCGCCTCGGCGACAGGCTCCGACAATGGGTGGACGCCCGCGCGGAAGGTGCGGTTTCTCGATCATCTCTCCGAGAAGGGCGACGTGCGGGCGGCGGCGGCGCGGGTGGGGATGTCGCGGCAGTCGGCTTACGTGTTGCGGCGGCGGGACCGGGTCTTCGGGCAGGGGTGGGAGGCGGCGCTGGTGCTGGCGCGGCGGCATGTCGAGGAAGTGCTGGCGACGCGGGCGCTCGATGGCGTCGAGGAGCCGGTGTTCTATCACGGCGAGCAGGTGGCGGTGCGGCGGCGGTTCGATACGCGGCTGCTCCTGGCGCATATGGCGCGGCTCGACCGGGCGGCGGGGGCGGATGTCTCGGGCGAGGGGGTGGAGGATCTCGCCGGGCGGTTCGACGAGGTGCTGGCGCTGCTGGCGGGCGAGGCTCCGGAGGCGGACATGGTCTGCTCGGCCGATGCGGGTTCGCGGGCTCTGGCGGCGACGCGGCCGGCGTCGCGTCCCGATCCGGTCCTGCCGGTGGCGCGCGCGGTCTATGTCGATCGCATGGCCGAGCCTTATGCCGAGGCGGCTTACGAGGCGTGGCTGGGTGCGGTGGCGGCGGGCGAGGCCGGGCCGGAGGACGAGCCGGACGAGGGTTTGGGCGTCTGGCGGTCGCTGGCGGGGGCCGCTTGGGATGTCTGGCAGGACCGGGCTTTCGCGGCGGTCGATGCGGTGTGCGGCGTCTCGGGCGGCGAGGGCGAGCGCGACGGCGAGGGCGAGCGCGACGGCGAGAGCGGCGGCGGGCAGGAGGGGCCGCTTGAGTTCAAGTCGCTGGACGGAAGGTCGGGGACGGGGCCGGGGGAAGGGGGTGCGTTTTCGGTCTCTGGACCGTGTCAACCGTGTCAACCTCGGGCCGATACGGGGGGCCTGGGTGCGGGGGCGGCGAAGAATGTTCGGCTCGTCCGGGAACCCGGCAGGCGGTACGATGTTATTGTGAGTGAAGGCCGGCGCGGTGCTTCCCCACCCCCTCCGTTACCGCGTCGGCCTACCCTTTTTCAGAGCGCCTGCGCTTCTTCGGAGCATTGGCCGGCGGTACGGGCCGGGCGGGATCAGTCGTTGTCGGAGCCGTCGGAAAGAACGGCCAGCTCGACTTTGCCGGAACCCATGCGCGCGATGCCGATTTCCTTGGCGGCGGCCTCGGAGAGGTCGATCACGCGGTTGGAATGGAACGGGCCGCGGTCGTTGATGCGGACCATCACGGAGTCGCCGGTCATGGCGTTAGTGACGCGCACTTGCGTGCCGAAGGGCAGCGAGGGGTGTGCGGCGGTCAGTTCGTCCGGGTTGAAGCGCTCGCCGCTGGCGGTGCGGGCTCCCCGAAGCGAGTGGCCGTAGAAGCTAGCGGTGCCGCCGCGAATATCCTCGAATTCCTGCGTATCCTGCTCAAGCGACTGCGGAAGCGCGGCGACGGGAGCGGGCATGGCGGGGGCGGGGATGACGGCGGCAGAAGCCGGGGCCTCGACCACCTTTGCGGGCGCCAGCTTCGACTCGGCAACCGCCGAGGAGGCCGGAGCTACCAGCATGGCAGCGGTGGCAAGAGCAAAGCCGATCCGAGCAATTCGGTGGGCTTTATGCGGTTGGTTGTGCTTCCCCGTCATGCGGAGGAGTCCTACAGGCAGTTCGTCGCCAAGGGGACCCATGCAAAAGCGGCCCGTCGCTCTTTCGCAACGGGCCGCCCTATGTCGTTAACGCATTGAAAGGATTCGGAAGGCCGAATCCCGGGTCTTACCTGGCGTCGCGCTGGGCCAGGAGACGGAGTCGCAGGGCGTTCAGCTTGATGAAACCGGCGGCGTCCTTCTGGTCGTAGGCACCGGCATCGTCCTCGAACGTGACGTGGCGTTCGGAGTAGAGCGAGTCCGGCGACTTGCGGCCGACGACCGAGGCATTGCCCTTGTAGAGCTTGAGGCGAACGGTGCCGTTCACGCGCAGCTGCGAGTGATCGATGGCGGCCTGGAGCATCTCGCGCTCGGGAGCGAACCAGAAGCCGTTGTAGATAAGCTCTGCGTACTTCGGCATCAGCTCGTCCTTGAGGTGCGCGGCGCCGCGGTCGAGCGTGATCTGCTCGATGCCGCGATGGGCGCGGGCGTAGATCTCGCCGCCCGGCGTCTCATACATCCCGCGCGACTTCATGCCGACGAAGCGGTTTTCGACGAGGTCGAGGCGGCCGATGCCGTGCTTGCGGCCGAGTTCGTTGAGCGCAGTGAGGAGCGAGGCGGGGGACATCGCAACGCCGTTGAGAGCGACGCCGTCACCCTTCTCGAAGTCGATGGTGATGTATTCCGGCGCGTCCGGCGCGTCTTCCGGGTTGACGGTGCGCGAGTAGACGTAGTCCGGGGTCTCTTCCCACGGATCTTCCAGGACTTTGCCTTCGGACGAAGTGTGGAGGAGGTTCGCGTCGGTGGAGAAGGGGCTTTCGCCGCGCTTGTCCTTGGGGACGGGGATCTGGTGCTGCTCGGCCCAGGCGATGAGGGCGGTGCGGCTGGTCAGGTCCCACTCGCGCCAAGGGGCGATGACCTTGATGTTCGGGTCGAGGGCATAGGCCGAGAGTTCGAAGCGGACCTGGTCGTTGCCCTTGCCGGTCGCACCATGCGCAACCGCATCGGCGCCGGTCGCGTGTGCGATCTCGATGAGGCGCTTGGAGATCAGCGGGCGGGCGATCGAGGTGCCAAGGAGATAATCGCCTTCGTAACGGGCATTGGCGCGCATCATCGGGAAGACGAAGTCGCGCACGAATTCCTCGCGCAGGTCGTCGATGTAGATGTTTTCGTCAGGCAGGCCCATCAGCTTGGCCTTGGCGCGCGCGGGTTCGAGTTCCTCGCCCTGGCCCAGGTCCGCCGTGAAGGTCACGACTTCGCAATTGTAGGTTACCTGAAGCCACTTCAGGATGACGCTGGTGTCGAGGCCGCCGGAGTAGGCGAGGACGACCTTCTTGATGCTGTCGGACATGGGCGCGGGCTCCGCAGAAAGGGCAGTGGATTCGGGACGCGCGCCTATCAGCACGCGCCCCTCTGCGCAATGAAGGAAAGGCCCGGGGCTATCCGGCGAGCAGTGCGGTTTCGTTCGCGGCGATGTAGTCCCGCGTGAGCGGCAGGGCGAGACGGCTGCGCGAATACTGGATCTGGTAATTGCACATGCCGCCGCTTTCAAAGGCCGCGGTGGCGCCCGCCAGGTAGAAGATCCACATCCGGTAGAAGCGCTCGTCCATCAGATTGACGATGGCTTCCTTGTTGGCGACGCAGCGCTTGTACCATTCGCGCAGGGTCAGCGCGTAATGCAGGCGCAGGTTCTCGACATCGGTGGCGATCAGGCGGAACTTCTCGCTGGCTGCCACGGTCTCGCTGAGCGCGGGGATGTAGCCGCCGGGGAAGATATACTTGCGCGTGAAGGCATCGGTCGCACCCGGGCCGCCCATGCGGCCGATGGTGTGCAGCAGCATGACGCCGTCGTCGGTGAGGAGGTTGCCGACGGCCTTGAAGAACTGGCTGAACTGCGCCTGCCCGACATGCTCGAACATGCCGACCGAGACGATCCGGTCGAACTTGGCGCCGCGCGCGGCCAGATCGCGGTAGTCGACGAGTTCGAAAGTGACCTTGTCCGCCACGCCGGCCTGTTCGGCACGTTCGCGGGCGAGGGCAAGCTGTTCCTCACTGAGGGTAATGCCAAGTACCGAGACACCGGCGTGCTTTGCGAGGTAGATCGCCATCCCGCCCCAGCCGCAGCCGATGTCGAGCACCCGCTGGCCGGGTTCGAGCGCGAGCTTGGCGGCGATATGCGCCAGCTTCGCCGTCTGTGCCTGTTCGAGCGTGATGCCGGGTTCCGGCCAGTAGGCGCAGGAATACTGCATGTGCTCGATGTCGAGGAACAGGTTATAGAGATCGTTGCCGATGTCGTAGTGGTGAGCGATGTTCTTCTTGGCGCTCGCGGCCTTGTTGATGCCGTCGACCAGCGTGACGACTTTGCCCTTCAGCTTCTTGAACGGCGTATGTTCGTGCAGTTCGCCGCCCTTGTCCCACTTCGCATTGGCGCGGATCAGTTCGACCATCTCCATGATGTCGCCCTGCTCGATGACGAGCTGGCCATCCATGAAGGCTTCCGCTGCGCCAAGGCGGGGATCGGTGAGGATGCGCCGTTCGCCCTTCGCGTCGGTGAAGCGGATGCGGACTTCGGGAAAGCCGGGGGTGGACGTGCCGAAGCGTTTGACGCTGCCATCGGGGCGGACGACCTCCAGGACACCCTTGCGGACGCCGCGCTGGAGGAAGTGATCAAGAATTCCCATTGCCATCAACCATTTGTGAAGGGCGCTCAGGCCCGGTGCAAGAGGGTTTCGCGTGCGATCTGCGCAAGCGAGGACGAGTCAGGTTCACGTCCGCCAGGTGTCTTTCACTGGCGGGCGAGGAAGAGGACATCGCGCGGCTGCGCGAGAAGGTGCTGGCCGGAATCGACATAGAGCGTCTCGCCGCTTTCCAGCCAGCCATCCGACAGGAACAGGGCCGCGGAAGCGACGTCCTCGGCCGTGGTCTTGCGGCCGAGCAGGTTCATGCGGTGCGAGACTTCGGCTTCGGCTTCGGTCTGGTCGTGGCTGGCGAGTATGGCGCCCGGCGCCAGGCCGTAGATCCTGTCCTCGGCCTGCGGGCGCGCCATCGACAGCATCGGGATCGTGGCGGCGAGCGCGTGCTTGCTCATCGTGTAGGAGAAGAAGTCCGGGTTCGGGTTGAGCAGCTTCTGGTCGGTGACGTGGATGACCCGCCGGCCGCCGGCGGCGCGCGCGCTGGCAAGGAAGGTCTGAGCCAGCCGGGCCGGCGTTCCCGCGTTCACGCGCATGGCCTTGTCGAAAGTCGCGGGATCCAGCGCCTGCGCCGTGTCGAGGTCGAACATTCCCGCGCAATTGACCAAAACGCGCCAGTCGGGAAAGCGGCTGGCGAGGTCCCGGATCATCGCAGGACCGGCGTCCCAGTCGTCCAGTTCGCAGCTGACCACTTCGGCGGAGGGCAATTGCGCGGCGAGCGCTTCGGCCTGGGCGCGCGAGTGGCCGTAGTGGATGACGACATGCCAGCCGGCCGCTCCGAACCTGCGGGCGATCGCGGCGCCGATTCGCTTGGCGCCGCCCGTTACCAGCATGGTCGGCCGCTCGCTCAACGAAGGGCCGCCGTCGTGACAGGTTGACACGGTTTACACGGTTCAGGCGAAGTTCCTGCGGGCCCCTCGACGGTCGGTCCGGTGCGGAGAAAGGCAGGACGGCAAGGGGGGGGCAGGCAGGCGATCATCGGCGTGCATAGGAGCACAGACTGGGCCTGTAGGAAAGGCTTGTGAGCGGTTCTGTACGTATCCGCTCTCCAAGACCCTTCAGCCCGCCAGCGAGGGAACCGGGGCGGCGGCGCGGCCGGGGGTGCGCTGCGGCGCCGCAATGCCCGTCACGGCTTGAAGGCGCAGGGCGAAATCCGCCTCGTAGAACCGGCATAGAAAGTCGAGTTGCCTCGCCGTGGGCCGTTCGCCCGTTTCGCCGCTGCGGTTCCACTCGGGCAGAGAGTCCAGTTCCTCGCGCCCCAACCGCCGACCGATTTCGCCGATCCGCTCATAGGGGATCAGCCGGTCCACCGCCGGACGGCCCCTGGCGTCGAGAAGATACCAGCTTTGGGACGGAAGACGTGATCGACATCGAAAGGAGACCGTGCCGATGCGAGGTGTTCGATGGCATCGTCGATGCTGCGGAAGCTGCCGTAGCGGCCGCGGAACGGCTCGGAGATCGTGCGGTGGCGCGTCCCTCCCGCGCGGGCATAGCGGAAGGCGGACAGGAAGCGATCGACCGGATCGCGGACAAGCGCGAAGCTCGGCAGGGCCAGCAGATCGGGCGCGACCCTGGCGTAGTAGAGTGCGGAGCAATGCTTCATCTGGGCGCCGTAGAGGCGGTCGCAGATCGAAGTGCCGGCGTTCTTGGGAACGTGGATGAACAGGAGGCGGCTGGCGCGGATACGGTCGATCCGGCGGCGGCGTTTCCCGTCGATCCAGGGGCGTAGTCCGTGGCGGCAAAGCCGTTCGGGAACGTCGCTGACCAGCTTTACGCCAAAGGCCGATGCGACGATGCGGTTGACGCCGGTGGTACCGGTAGTCCGTTCAAGCTCTGGTGCCATGTGGCGGGGGCTTAGGGCCTTGCCGTCGCCCTGCGATTTCGAAATATTTCAGTCGTGGCACCCGTGCGACGCGCCGTCCGGAGGGGCGGCGCGTCGTGGTTTTTCAGGGATTAACGCCCTATCAGCGGCAGCGGGGGCGCGAGTTGTTACGGTCGATCTGACGGCCGAGCAGAGCGCCGCCGGCAGCGCCGAGCACGGTACCGGTGGCGCGATCGCCGCGGGTGTCGATGGCGCGACCGGCCAGGGCGCCGGCAACGCCGCCGATCAGCAGGCCGGTGGTGCCGTTCGACTTCTTGCAGCGATAGCGGCCATCGTTACCGCGCCAGTAGCGGACACCGTTGTCGGTGCGGTGATAGCGCGGGCCGTGATCGCGGGCCACGGCCACTTCGGTGACGGCGAAAGTGGCGGGAATGGTGAGAGCGGCCAGGGCGGCGGCTGCGATGGCTTTACGCATCTGAAATCCTTCTTTGTTGAATGTCTTGTACGACCGGCGTCCCGAATTCCATTGCGCGCCAGAACCTGCGATGAACATTATTGCACGCAGCGAGATACGCGCCGAAGCGAAGGCCGCGCGCGACGAACGGCTTAGGTACTGGTCAAGCCATTTCTCTCTCGCGGCCGGGCATGGAAAAAGTTAACCAACGTCGGCGCCAAATCAGCAAACTGTTAACTATCATGGTCTAACAAAGTTGCGGGGTTCAACGGGTTTGGGGTTTCGTTTTCATGAAGAGCCAGGGCTTGCGCAATGTCGCTGCCGGGACCGGCCTGTCAGTGGCTGCGACGTCGCTGCTGCTGCAGGTCGTGGCTCTGGTGCCTGGTTTCGCCATGCCGGTGCAACTCGTCGTGCTGGGGGTGATGGTGGCGCTTGCCGTGTCCGCGCCGGTCTGCATCGTGCTCTTGCGCCAGCAGGCCCGGATCTCCGCGCTTCATGACGAACTGGCCCAGGCCTTCAAGCGGCTGGAGCGCACGGCGCGGGTGGACGGGATGACCGGCCTTACCAACCGCGACGTGTTCATCGAGATGACCCGCGACGCCATGGCGGACCGCGATGGCTGGCTGATCGTGGCGGACGTCGACCATTTCAAACAGATCAACGACGGGTTCGGCCACGGCGTGGGAGACCGCGTGCTGGTGGCGATCGGCGATGCCATCCAGTCCAACTTGCGCGCCGGCGATCTGTGCGGACGGCTTGGCGGAGAGGAATTCGGCCTGTTCCTGCAGGCCCGCAACGGCCGCGAGGCCCATGCCGCGGCAGAGCGCCTGCGCCGCACCGTGGCGGACTTGGCCGTCTCGACGTTCGCGGGCGGCAAAGCCGTGCCCACGCTCAGTCTTGGCGTTTCGGCCACGCATGGGCTGTCTCTGCCGGAAGTCATGCGGCGGGCGGACGAGGCGCTGTACGATGCCAAGAGGCAGGGTCGCAACTGCACCGTTTCGGCGCCGGAACCGGCCATCGAGAACCATCTGAGGCTGGTCTCCATACAGGGCTGACAGCCGCTGGAACCGTAAATGAAAAAGGCGCGCCGTCCGCAGGGACGGCGCGCCTTTTCGCGAGAGGGCGGAGCGCGTCAGCTCAACGGCACTTCACGTCGCCCTTGTCGATCTGGCGACCGAGCAGGCCGCCGGCGACGCCGCCGATGATCGTGCCAAGCGTCTGGTCGCCATTGCCGGCAATCTCATGGCCAGCCAGCGCGCCGGCGCCAGCGCCGATGATCAGGCCGGTCGTGCCATTGTCGCGCTTGCAGTAGTAACGGCCATCGCGGCCGCGCCAGGCGCGATCGTTGCGGCTCATGCGATGCGGTTCGCGGTAGCGGCCGCGCGAATCGTAGCGATCGCGGTCGTTCCGGCCGCGATTGTCATAACGGCCGTCGTGGCGGTCGCGGCTGTCATGACGATCGTCGTTGCGCCACATCTGGGCCGCCACGGGGGTGGCCATGGGCAGCACCAGGGCGGCCATGGTCAGCGCCATCAGGGTCTTCTTCATCGGGGTTTCCTTCCTGGAAATGCAATTCTGTAACGGCATAACGATCCGAATGGACCCTTGCTCCAAAACCCTGAATGAACCACCGGAAAAACCCTGAGAGCCGTTTCGGGCCACTTGTCGCTACAGAGCTGCAGGATTAGCGCCAAGTGGCCGGAAACAAGAAGGAAACGAAAGATGCAACTCGATCTGGTCGACGTTTTCGCGGCCGGTCCGCTCACGGGAAATCCGCTGGCGGTCGTGCATGGCGGCGAGGGGCTGGAAGCGGCGGACATGCTGCGGATCACGCGCTGGCTGGGCTTTTCGGAAACGACCTTCCTGTTGCCGCCCACCGATCCCGGCGCGGACTACCGGGTACGGATCTTCTACCCGGCCGGGGAACTGCCTTTTGCAGGCCATCCGACCCTGGGAACCGCCCATGCCTGGCTCGCGGCCGGCGGGGTGCCGAAGCAGGCCGGCAGGATCGTACAGGAATGCGGGATCGGCCTTGTCGATGTGCGGCAGGAAAGCGGGATGCTGGCGTTCCGCGCGCCCCCGCTGCTGCGATCCGGCGCGCTGGACCCGGCGGATCTTGCCGAGACGATCCGGCTGTGCGGCGTGAACGAGCGAGACGTCGTCGCCGGCGTCCACGCCGCAAACGGGCCGGGCTGGAAGGTGCTGCACATGGCTTCGGACGATGCGGTGCTTGCCGCGGAGCCGGCAGCGCGCGCGCCGCTGCATACCGATGTCGCCTTGCTCGGTCCGCGTGCGGCGGATGGCGGGCCCCAGTGGGAACTGCGTGCTTTCTTCGCGGATGCGAGTGGCCGCCTTTGCGAGGATCCGGTGACCGGCAGCCTCAATGCGGCCGTGGCGCAATATCTCTTCGCAGGCGGTCTGGCGAACGGGGCCTATGTCGCGGCGCAAGGGCGCATGACCGGCGCGGACGGATATGTCCATTGCCGCCAGGACACCGACGGCGCGATCTGGATCGCGGGCAGGGTGGCCACGGTATCGGCAGGGGGAGCGATGCCGGGCCCGTTCTGAGGCTGCGTCGTCCCGGATCGGATCCGGGACGACGTTCGGTTCAGCCCGGTTTCTTGGGCAGGGCGACCTCGGCAGTGCCGGTGCACATGGTCTTGCCGTTCTGATTGGTCATCAGGTGCTTGACGTGAACGAGGTGGCGCCCTTCCGCGTCGACCGATTTTTCGGTGACTTCGGCCGTCTGGATCGTCACATCGCCGGTGAGAGCGGGGCCGCGGTAATTGGCGATGGAGTGGACGACCATGCCGTGTTCGCCCGCCCAGCCTGACAGGAAGTCCGTCACCCACGATCCCATCGAGGCGCCGTAGCCATAGCCGCGCGGCATGCCGATGCGGCGGGCATATTTGGGGAACAGGTGCCCGCGCGAGGGGCCGTAATAGGCGCCGTCGGTGAGGGCCGGGTTAATCAGCATCATGTCGGGGTCGTTCTCGTACCCGGCCATCTCGCGCGTGAAGCCCAGCGCTTCCAGATCGTTCTTGCGCAAGTTCATCGTCCCCCAGGTGTTGACGATATAGGCGCGCCATTCGGTGGCGAAGCTGGCGATCGAGTGCGGGCCGAAGACGCGTTCGGGAAGCTGGTCGCCCACGGCGACGTCATCCCACCAACGCTCCTTGTGGCCCAGCTCGTGGAGCATCTTCACCCACGCGAACTTTCGGTCCTCCAGCGCGGCGATGGCCTCGTCGGTCCATTCGGGTTCGTCGAATTCCTCGGTCTTCACCGAATCGCCGCCGGCATGGGCGAGATACCGGATCGCCGTGGAGCGCTGCCGGGCAATTTCCTCGCCCTTCTGGTTCGAATAGTTGTTGTCTCCCCGCTGGAAGCAGGTGGGACCGAAGCCGGTTTCCTTGACCTTGTAGTCGAAGGGAACGCGGGTGTTGGTCACCACGTCCCCGGCCTCGATGCGCGGTCCGTAGAACCACCATTCGTCGCCGCCGAACAGCAAGTGCGAATTGGGGATGCAGCCGACGCAGGCCGGAGCGGCGCCGTGGCCGTCGTCCGTGGCGATGGCGAAGCTCTGCGGCGCGACGAGGCGGCCCCAGCGGCTGGCTTCGAAGGTCGCGGGGTCGAAGTGCAGCAGGTTGGCATAGTGCATGGCATGGACCCAGCGCCGGATGTCGTTGTTGGCGACAGGCTCGCGCATGGGCGAGAAGTCCATGGTCTTGCCGAGGTACTGGTCGATGTCGGTGAAGTCGATCGTGCCCGTGGTGGTGGTCATCGCTTTGGAAGTCCTGAAAATGTGGCCCTGGGGGTATGATTGGGGAGGGTCAGGTGGTGCGCGTGCCGGTGGCGTCCTCGGCCTTGAACACCGGGATTTCCGTGGCGGCCTTCATCAGCACCAGCGGGAGTACCCGCTCGGTGGAGGTCTGGTAGGCGGCGTAGAAGGGGTGGCAGTCTACGAAGAAGTCCCAGACCTTCTGCCGTTCCGCGCCTTCCGGCTCTCGCCAGGTGCCCTTGAAGGCCTGGGTGGCGATCTGGAATTCGACGTCGGGGCTGTCGACCAGGTTGAGGTACCACTGCGGATGGGTATCCGCTCCGCCCTTGGAGCCGCAGATCACCACTTCACCGCCGATATCGGCGTAGCAGAGCGGGGTAATGAAGACCTTGCCGCTCTTGCGCCCGACATACTTGACCAGGCAATGCGTCGCGAAGGCGCGGCCGCCGACCGGGGTGATGTCCATGATGTGACCCTGCACGCCGCCTGACTGCAAATACATGTCGCGGTGCTCGGTTACCCAGTCACGCCGCACGGCACTGATTGCCGCTGCCGATTCGTCGCTCATGACGCGTGCCTCTCCTTGTTCGCGGCGCAGGATCGCGAAAGGCGCGGGCAGGGTCCAGCAGTGATGGGCCTGGGCGTGGAGGTATCACCGGGGCGTAGTGTGAGCGTCTGCCCGCCTCGCTGCGATCGGGCAGCGGGGCGGGCATCCGGCCCTCACGTCTTCAGGCGTTGACCTGCCGGATCATCGGCGCCTGGCTGCGCCAGGTGTCCATCCAGTCGAGCACGTCGTCATAGGGCATCGGCTTGCAGATGCCGTAGCCTTGCCCGGCATTGCAGCCGAGCGAGACCAGCAGTTCCTGCGTTTCCGGCGTCTCCACGCCCTCTGCCACCAGCGGAATGCCCAGGCTTTCGCAGAGCACCACCAGGCTGTTGACCAGCGACTGGTCGAAGCGGCTCTCGGTGAAGCGCGAGATGAACGAGCGGTCGATCTTGATTTCGCTGATCGCGAAGTCGCGCAAGTAGCCGAAGGAGGTGAAGCCGGCGCCGAAGTCATCGATGGAGAGCGGGATCTTGTGCTCGTGCAGTCGCTCGATCACCCGCTTGGCCTGCGAGGGGTTGGTGATGAGCGCGGTTTCGGTCAGCTCCAGCGTGACCCGCTCGGGCGCTATGCGGTGGCATTCGATCAGCTCGACCACGCTGTCCACGAAAGTCGGGCGCTCCAGCATTCGGGCCGAGACGTTGATGGCGATCGTGGCGCCGTCCACTTTGTCCTGGATGCGCGCAAACTGCGAGAGCACGGTGTCCAGGCACTGGTTGGTGAAAGTCTCCAGCAAGGGAGATTGCTCCACGGTGCGGATGAGCTGGTCTGCGGGAATATTGCCGCTGCGCGGATGGCGCCAGCGGACGAGTGCCTCGAAGCCCAGCACGCGCCCGTCGCGCAAGTCCACTTTCGGCTGCCAGTGCCATTCCAGAGCGTCGTGCGCGATGGCCTGGTCGATTTCCTCCAGCATGTCCTTGGGATCGAAGGCGGGAGACGCGGGCAGGTTTTCGCGGCTGGTGACGAGCTTGTCGATCCCGCGCTTGGCCGCATACATCGCATCGTCCGCTGCCGAGAGCAGGCCGGTGGGCGCATAGCCGCGCTGCGGGCACATGGCGATGCCGATCGAGGCGCCGACATGGAGAATGCGGTTTTCGTGGACGATCGGCTGCTCGATCACCCGGGCCAGCTTGCCGGCCAGCCCGGTTGCGGTGTCGTAGTCCGGCACGTCCTGCAGGAGCAGCGCGAATTCGTCGCCCCCGAGGCGCGCCACTGTGTCCACTTCGCGCAAGTGGCCGCGCAGGCGGCGGGCGATGGTGGTGAGCACCACGTCGCCGGCGGCATGGCCGAAGCTGTCGTTGATCTCCTTGAACCGGTCGAGGTCGATCATCATCACGGCGAAGGACGAACCGTTGCGGCGTGCACGGGCGCAAGCCTGACCGAGCCGGTCGAACAGCAGCGTGCGGTTGGGCAGGTCGGTCAGCGGATCGTGCAGGCTGCGATGGGTCAGTTCTTCCTCGGTGCGGCGCAAGTCCTGCCGATATTTGCGCCAGGCAATGCCTTCCTCCACCGAAGCGGCGACGCGTTCGGGCGAGAGCGCGCGCTTGGTGAGATATTCGGTCATGCCGGCCTTGATCGAATCCGCCGCCACTTGCTCATCGACATTGCCGGTTACGGCCACGATCGGGCAGTCCTGGTCCACTTCGGCGCGGATCGTCGGCACGAGGTCGCGACCGTCGCCGTCCGCGAGGCCGAAATCGAGGAAGACGATGTCCAGCGAGGGTTCGGCATGGCGGATGATCTGCAGGGCCTCCGCCTGCGAGCTGGCCTCTATCACGTTGATCGAACGGGGGCCGCGCTGAAGCATGCGGATCAGGCGTTCCCGGTCGACATCGTCGTCGTCCACCACGAGGGCCTGGATTTCGGTCTTGCCGTTGTGAAAATATTCCATCGTCGTCAGGTCCTTCGGGTTGGGTTGGGCGACCGTGAGGCTGGCTTGGGCTTTTTGCCCGCTGGGTTTTTCGGCTGGATCGGGCCTGCTTCAGGGCAGGTTCTGGGTCGTCGCGTATTGCGTTATGAAATGGGCGAGCTGGGCGAATTGCGGCCCGACGGCGGACTTCACCATGTAGCCGGCGACGTGTTCGTCGTAGGCGCGCGACCGGTCCTGATCGCGCGAACTGGTGCTGAGGATGAACACGACCGTGCGCTGCAGCGCCGGATCGGCGCGCAGGGTTTCCAGGAACTGGAAGCCGTCCATGTTCGGCATGTTGAGATCGAGCAGCACGATCACCGGCGTGCCGAGCCGCTTGGCCGGATGCTGTCCGCGCAGGATCTGCAGCGCCTCGCACCCGTCGCCCGCCGTCTGGCTGCGGCAGGGCACGCCGTGCCGCCGGAAGCTGCGCAGCACCCCTTCGAGCGCGACGTCGTCGTCATCCACCACGAGAACGGTATAGTCGAACAGGGCGGGGCGGCTGGGAGTGGCCTGGTCCCGGCCGGCGCTGTCTCCCGGGCGGTCACTCATCCTCGTATTCCTTCAGCAGGATGCGGGGCCAGTGGATCTCGAACGTGGCGCCGCCGAGCGCGCCGGGCGAGCATACGGTCACCATCCCGCCGTGAGCATTGATCATGCGCCGGGTGAAGGCGAGGCCGACACCGTCGCCGCTCGTACCCGGCGAGGCCCGGTGAAACAGCTTGAAGATGCGTTCCTCGTTGCCCGGGGTGATGCCCTTGCCATCGTCGTCGATTGTGAAGACCGAGAAGCGGCCTTCCTCGCGCATGGCGATGCGGATCCGGCCCGAGCGCCCGCCATGGTGCTTGACGGCATTGCCGATGAGGTTGCGCAAGGATGTCGCCAGCGGCGCGCGGGGCGCGGTGATGTCGCTGCCGTTCATGTCGATCTCCACCTTGAAGCTGTCCGGCACGAGGGCGAGGCCCAGCGCTTCGTCGACCAGTTCCGCGGGGGAGATCGTCTCCATGTGCCGGTCGCGCACGCCGGCGCGCGCATAGTCGAGCAGGTCGTCGATCATCTGCTCGGCCCGGGCGATGCGCAGGGATATGCGGTCGAAATTGTGCTGGACGTCCTCGGGCAGCGCCACGCCGCTCAGGTCTTCGCGGATCCAGGTGACGAGGTCGGCTATGCCCCGCAGCGGAGAGCGCAGATCGTGGCTGGCCACATAAGTGAATTCCTCAAGTTGCGAATTGGTCTGCTGGAGCGCGGTCTCGGCCCGCTTGCGCGACGAGATGTCGCTGACGATGGCCATGAACATTGGCTGGGCGCCGTTTTCGAGCTTGGTCAGCGCGATCTCGACCGGGATCTCCTGGCCGGAGCGGTGCAGCCCCGTGAGGTCGCGGCCGGAGCCCATCATGCGCGAGGCCGGGGCGGCGACATAGCCCTCGACGTGCTCGCGGTGGAGTTCGCGGTAGCGCGCGGGCAGCAGCGTCTCCAGCGGCTGGCCGACCAGTTCCTCGCGCGGATAGCCGAACTCGGCGGAGAGGGCGGAATTGACCTGGACGATGCGCTGGCGGGTATCGACGACGAGCGCGCCGAGGGGCAGGTTCTCGAAGATCTGCGAGAAGCGCTTCTCGGCGATGACCTGGCGCGTGAGGCTCTGGAAATAGAGTATCGCGCGCGCGCCGAAGTCGCCGGGGCAGGGGGCCAGCGTCACTTCGACCGTTTGCGGATTGCTTTCCAGCCCCTGGATGGCGACCGCGCGGCTCCACGGGGGGCGGGCCTCCAGGGGGGCGGCGAAAAACACCTCCAGCATCTGCCGCAGGATTTCGGCATCGTCCTCGGGCAGCCAGGCGAAGGCCAGGGTGAGGCGCAGGGCGGCGGGATCGGACTCGCCCAGGATCGCGGCAAGCGCCGGGTTCGCCCAGGAAATGACGCCGGCCTGATCGATGATCATCGCACCGATCGGTGCATGGCCGAGCGCGATGTGGACATCGGCCTGATCCTGAAGCGCAATCGTCACGACAGCTCCCTTCGCAGCGTAAGACACCGGGACTTCCCGGAAGGGGAAGCGGCGTTACCGTGCGACCGGGAGGTCGTGTGCGTTCGTTCGACGACGCGGCGATCGGCCTTCCGGGTTTCCGTCTAGGCGGCAGGCCGTTTGCGTCTGACGAAGGAAGGTTTCCGGATTTCTGCTTATTTTGAGAGGCAAGGGGCCGGCGCGAATGGGGCGCCTGGAACTATGGCTTCACCTCAGGCGCGCTTCCGAATGCGCACCAAACGCCTGTTTACAGGGCGACGAACTTCCCGGCATCGCGGTCCTTGCGGACCTGGAGGCCGTTGAAGACCGAGCCGTTCATCGTGATCCACACGCCTTCGGGCGCGGACTGGCAGCAGGCGAAAGCCATGCCGAGATTGAAGGTCGCGTCGCTTTCGGCGAAGCGGGCCGGGGCGAGGGCGCCGGTGAGCACGGTGGTCTTGCCGGGGACGTCTGCCAGAACCCTGGCAGTGTCCGTCATCGTGTCGGTGCCGTGGGTGATGACCACATGGGCCTCGGGCGCGGACGCGACGATGGCGCGGATGGCTGCACGGTCCTCGTCGGTCAGTTCCAGACTGTCCTTGCGCATCAGCTCCACCACGCGCACCGGATGGGCGACGCGCGCGACTTTTAGCAGCTTCTCGATCACGCTTTCGGCGATCTGGTATTCGCTGAGCGCGTCGAAATACTGCTTGTCGAACGTGCCGCCAGTGGTGACGACGAGGATCGGAGAGAGTGCGGGGGCCTTGTCCATCCGCGCCATTTCCTCTGCCGGCAGCCCCGGGTCAAGGTTTTCCTGCCACTGGGCCTGCCACTGGGCCTGCCCTCTAGCCTTCAGCTCAGGCCGCTTGCGGGCAGGGGCGGCGCGGCCAGTCGACCACACCGATCAGAGTGTCCACGAAAGCCTCGCGTTCCTTCAGGGTGGGGCGCTTCGGGCGCATGAGAATGTCCGAACGATAGCCGACCATCGCCGAGACCGTCACTTGCGTCAGCCGCTCGGCCTCTTCCGGGGTGAACGTCGTCGCATAGAATTCGGTGACGCAGCCGCGAAAACGCGAGGGACCGCGTTCGTAGAACATCTCGTTGATCTCGGGAAAGCGCTCGCCCTCGCTCATGACGAGGCGGAACAGTTGTACCGAATTCTCGCGCAGCAGGCAGTCGATGAAGCGCAGGCATGCCCGTCGCAGGGCCGGGAACGAAAAAGTCTGCCCGGCGAGCACTTCGTTCACGTCCTGCGAGAAGCTGTCGACCTTGTTGTCCACCACGGCTGCGAACAGCTCTTCCTTGGAGCCGAAGTGCGCCCAGAGGGTGGCCTTCGAGCCGCCCAGTTCATCGGCGATCGAAGACATCGTGGTGGCGGCATAGCCTCGCTCGAAGAACGAACGCGTCGCCACATCCACGATGGCTGCCCTTTTCCTGGCCTTGTTGAGTTCTCTCTTGCCCAAATTCTCTGTCATAGTGGTACCAGGCAGTACACTTTTCCATTGACAGGCGCAAGCCGGACTCCGATAAAAACTGTACTGATGAGTACGATCACTATCCCCCGAGTCGCGGCGGCTTCGATGCTAGCCGTAGGCCTTTCGCTGTCCGCCTGCGCCGTGCCCGACCTTGGGCCGAAGCCGCAGATGCGGGCTCCTGCAACCCTGGACAGCTCCAGGTCTCTGAGTGCCCAGTCCTTCCGCGATGGGGCGCCGAATGCCTCCGCGGATGCCGCCTGGCCGCAGCAGCAGTGGTGGACCGCTTATGGCGACCCCCAGCTGGACGCCCTGGTGGCGGAGGCGCTGGCCAATTCGCCCGACGTAGCCGAGGCGCAGGCGCGCATCCTTCAGGCCCGCGGTGCCGCGCTGGTGGCGGGGGCTTCCACGCTGCCCACGGTGAACGGGCAAGGCTCTGCCGGGGCGGCCAAGCAGAGTTACAACAACGGCATTCCGGCCGACTTCGTTCCCAAGGGCTGGAAAAGCACCGGCGATCTCGCGCTTTCGGGCGACTTCGACCTCGACCTTTGGGGCAAGTACCGCAAGATGCTGGCCGCTGCGACGTCCGAGCAGAAGGCCGCCGAGGCCGACGCTCATCAGGCCGAGCTGATGCTCTCCTCGAACGTGGTGTCTTCCTACTTCGATCTCGCCCGCCTGGTGGCGCGCGGGGAAGCGCTGAAGGAAGCGGTGAACGCGCGCCAGTCGATGGTCACGCTCAGCGACCAGCGCAACCAGCAGGGGCTCGACAGCGAACTGCCGCTGCGCCAGTCCGAATCGCTCGCGGCTTCGGCCCGCGCCGCGCTGTCGGCCAATAGCGAGCAGATCCTGCTGCGCCGCCATGCGCTTGCGGCGCTGCTCGGTGCCGGACCGGACCGCGGCCTCGCCATCGCGCCGACTGCGATCGCCAGCCTGCCGGTCACGCCGGTGCCGGCGGATGCGGGCATCGGCCTGGTCGGCCGCCGTCCCGACATCGTCGCCGCCCGCCTGCGTGCGGAAGGCGCGGGCAAGCGTATCGACGCCGCCAAGGCCGCGTTCCTCCCCGATATCTCGATCAGCGGGCTGTTCGGCCTGCAGTCGCTCGGCCTTTCGAACTTGTTCAAGAGCGGTTCGACTTACGGCAACGCCGGCGGCGCGATCAGCCTGCCGATCTTCCAGGGCGGGCGCCTCAAGGGCGAATATACCAAAGTGCGCGGCGCCTACGATCTGGCGGTGGCGGACTACAACGCCGCAGTGATCGGCGCGCTTCAGGACGTTGCCGATACGCTGGCTTCGCGCAATGCCGCGGCCGAGCAGGAACAGGCCTCGGCCGATGCCCGGGACAAGTCGGCCCGCGCCTACGACATCGCGATGAAGCGCTACAAGGGCGGCCTGGGCAACTACCTCGACGCGCTGAGCGCCGAGACCACCGCGCTCGATGCGCGGCAGGCGGCCGTCGATGCCCATTTCCGGACCCTCGCCAGCGAAGTCGCGCTCAAGCGCGCGCTGGGCGGCGGTTACGAAGACAATTCAAGCAAGAAGGCTCCCGAGTAATGAGTGACGACCAGAACAATGAGCACGGCTCCGGGAGCGTGCTGGGCAAGAACCGGCGCAAGCCGCTGCTGATCGGCCTTGCCATCGGCGTGGCCGCGGTTGGCGTGCTCTATTTCGCCTACGACCTGTTCGTCGGCAGCCGGTCGGTCTCGACCGACAACGCCTATGTCGGCGGCGACAATGCGCAGGTGACCCCGCTGACCTCGGGCCGCGTGGTGGAAGTGCTCGTCACCGACACCCAGCCCGTCCGCAAGGGCCAGTTGCTGTTCCGCATCGAGGATTCCGACCAGCGCATCGCCCTGGCGCAGGCAGAGGCCGAATTCGCCGCCGCGCAGCGCCGCTACGGCCAGTCCCTCGCCCAGAACCGGGCGCTGGGCGCCACGGCAGACGCCAGCGATGCGCAAATCAATTCCGCCAAGGCCAGTGTCGCTTCGGCCGAGGCGACCTTGACCAAGGCCAAGACCGACTTTGCCCGCCGCCAGGCGCTCGTGGGCAGTGGCGCCGTCTCCGGTGACGAACTGACGACGGCGCGCCAGCAGCTTGCCGCGGCGCAGGCATCGGCCAGCGAGGCGCGTGCCATGCTGGCCCAGATGCAGGCTTCGGCGGTCAGCGCACGCCGCCAGGAAGAAGCCTCAGTCGCCCTGACCAAGGGCACCACCGACACCACGGCCCCGGAAATCCGCCAGGCCCAGGCCAAGCTGGACCAGGCACGGCTCGATCTCGAACGCACCATCGTGCGCGCGCCGATCGACGGCGTGATCGCCAAGCGCGCCATCCAGGTCGGCCAGAAGGTCCAGGCCGGCGGCGTGGCGATGACCGTGGTTCCGGTCGGCCACCTCTATGTCGATGCCAATTTCAAGGAAACCCAGCTCGGCAAGGTCCGTCCCGGCCAGAACGCCACGCTCAAGGCCGACTTCTACGGCAGCGACGTGGTCTATCACGGCAAGGTCATCGGCTTCGCCGGCGGCACCGGCTCGGCCTTCTCGCTGATCCCGGCGCAGAACGCGACGGGCAACTGGATCAAGGTGGTGCAGCGCCTGCCGGTCCGCATCGAGCTTGACGCCAAGGAACTGCAGCAGCACCCGCTGCGCATCGGTCTCTCGATGGATGCCGAGATCGAACTGACGGACGCCAACTGATGGCCGGCGCTTCCCCCGCCGCGGCAGGGGCCGGAAGCACGGGAGCCGCCGACAGCACCACCTTCACGGGTGCGAAACTGCTCATCGCCGGCTTCCTGCTGGCGATGGCCAACTTCGTCGTCGTGCTGGACATGACGATCGCCAACGTCTCGATCCCGCACATTTCGGGCGGACTTGGCGTCTCGGTCTCGAACGGCACCTGGGCGATCACTTCCTACGCGGTTGCCGAAGCGATCTGCGTGCCGCTCACCGGCTGGCTCGCAGGGCGCTTCGGCAGCTTGCGGGTGTTCCTGATGTCGCTGATCGGGTTCGGCGTGTTTTCCGCGCTTTGCGGTATCGCGCATACTTTCCCGCTGCTGGTGCTGTTCCGTCTGGGGCAGGGCTTCTGCGGCGGCCCGCTGATGCCGCTGACGCAGACGCTGCTGCTGCGCATCTTCCCCAAGCACATGCATCCGCGTGCCATGGCCATGTGGGCGATGACGGTCGTTACCGCGCCGATCGCGGGGCCGATCGTCGGCGGCTACATCTCCGACAACTGGTCGTGGGAGTGGATCTTCTTCATCAACGTGCCGATCGTGGCGCTGGTCTTCTTTGGCCTGTTCACGATGCTGCGCGGGGTCGAGACGCCCACGCGGAAGCTGCCGATCGATGTCGTGGGCCTGGCCCTGCTGATCGCCTGGGTCGCTTCCTTCCAGATGATGCTGGACCTTGGGCGCGAGCATGACTGGTTCGGTTCGCCCTTCATCGTCGCGCTGGCGGTGATCGCGGTGATCTTCTTCATCGCTTTCGTGATCTGGGAACTGACCGAGGAACATCCCGTGGTGGACCTCAAGGTCTTCAGGCACCGCGGCTTCTCGGCGGCGACATTCTCGCTCACCATCGCCTTCGGCACTTACTTCGCCTCGGTTGTGGTGATCCCGCAGTGGCTCCAGACCTCGATGGGCTATACCGCGACGCAAGCGGGCGAGGCGATGGCCTTCTCCGGCGTGCTCGCGGTGTTCGCATCGCCCTTCGTGCCCAAGCTGATGCAGCGCTTCGATCCGCGCATGCTGGTGTTCCTGGGCATTTCCTGGATCGGCATCTGCGCCATCTTCCGCACGAGCTGGTCGACCGAAGTGCCGTTCTGGACCATCGCCTGGCCGCAGCTGGTGCAGGGTGTCGGCGTCTCGCTGTTCATGGTCCCGCTGACCACCATCAGCCTGGCCTCGGTGCGGCCGGACGAGACGGCGGGCGCGGCCGGCATCGCCAACTTCGGGCGCACTCTGGCCAGCGCCATCGCCACGGCGCTGGTGACCACCACCTGGGAGGACATGGGACGCGCCAACGGCGCCGACATGGCCGCCTCGATGAACGGTGCGCAGCAGACCATGACCCAGTTGCAGAACGCCGGCTTCTCCATGGAGCAGGCGCGTCAGACGCTGGCCAATCTCGTGGCGGCGCAGGGCACGGCGCTGGGCACGGTGCATGTCTTCGCGCTTTGTGCCGTGCTGCTGTTCATCGCCGCATGCACTATCTGGATCGCCCCGCGACCCCCGCGCGGTGCGAAGCCGGCTTCCGGCGGGCACTGATCCCTCGTCCTGCCTGAAGCCAAGCGAGCCGCCGATGCCACTCCTCCTCCGGCGTCGGCGGCTTTCTCTTTTCCGGGGGAGCCGGTGTCAGCCCGCGGCGAAACTGCGCCGGGTCAGGCGCGGCAGCATCAGGGCCTGACCGATCGCGCGCAGCACGAAGAACAGGGTGAACGCTGCCCAGAGGCCGTGATTGCCGAAGGGGTGGAGCAGCCAGAGCAAGAGGCCGTAGACGGCCATGGCCGCCAGCATCGTCCCCATCATCGCCCGCGTCCATCCGGCGCCCACGAAGACCCCGTCGAACACATAGGCCGAGACGCCCAGCAGCGGCATCGCGGTAAGCCACGGCGCATATGCGGCGGTGGCGGCGATCACCGCCGGGTCGGTGTTGAAGGCCGAAGCCAGCCACGCTCCGCCGAAAGCATAGGCCAGGGTCAGGACCAGGCCCATCACGCCGCCCCAAAGCAGCGCCGAGCGGACCGTGGCCCTGAAGCGCCGGGCGTCACCGGCACCCAGAGCCTCTCCGCAGAGCACTTGGGCGGCGCTTTCGAAGCCGTCGAGCAGGAGCGTTGCCAGCATGAAGAGCTGAAACAGGATGCCGTTCGCCGCCAGAGTCACCGGGCCGGCCTGCGCCCCGGTGCGGGCGAAGGCGAGCAGGGCGGCGGTGAGCAGCAGGGTGCGCAGGAACAGGTCGCGATTGAGGGCGAAGAGCCGCGCCAGTTCGGCGCGCCGCCATGTCGCGCGTCGCCGCACCGAGGAAAAGGCGGCGCGTGCTTCGGGACGGCGCAGCACGAGTGCGGCAAGCACGGCGAACTTGAACAGTTCCGAGGTCAGCGTTGCAGTGGCCACGCCCGCTACCCCCCACTTCGCGACGAGCACCAGGAACAGGTCCAGCGCGATGTGCACGGCGTTCGCCGCGATTTCGACCACAAGGACATGGCGCACCAGTCTCTGTCCGATCAGCCAGCCCACCAGCACGCAATTGCCCAGCCAGAGCGGACCGGCCCAGTAACGGATCTCGATGTAGTGCCGGGCGCTCTCTCGCAGGGTGCCCCTGGCCTCTAGCAGGTCCAGCCCCAGCGGGATCGCCAGGGGCATGAGGCAGAGCAGCAGTGCACCGATGGCCATCGCCGCCGCCATGGCGCGTGCCAGCGTCTCGGCGGAAGCGGTGCGATCCCCGCGTCCCGCACCCTGCGCCGTGAGGGCGACCGTGCTGGTCCGCAGGAAGTTGAACACGTTGAGCATGGCCATCATGTACTTCGCGCCGAGTTCCACGGCGCCTTGCGCCGGCGCGTCGCCCAGGCGCCCGATGGCCCACATGTCTGCCAGCCCGAACAGCGCGGTGGCGACGTTGGTGAGCATCGCCGGCAGGGCGATCGACCAGAGCAATCGCGCCTGATGGTCGGCACGCAGGGAGAGGCGAAGGTTCAAGGCATTCTCGCGGTTGGAATGCCTCTGCGCTTATCCGAGGGCCCTGGATCCGGCAATCGCGCCGGCGAATCGCAGGATGCGAATCGGGGCGATCCGGCTGCGCCGAGCGGAGGGCAGGGCTTTGCTGCACTTGCTAACTGGAAGGATGGCACGGATACAGCGGTGCGCGACCTGCTCTGCTGGAAGCAGTGCAAGTGCGCTAAAACCGTTGATCGAGATGATGTTGCGTTTGCGAAGAATCGGCGCGCCGGACAGAAAGTAAACTTCCTACCCGGCGCGCTCTCTCCCAACACCGGTAAAGCCGCAAGCGGCCTTTCACCAAGCACTCTGCAACAATTTCGCGCGATCTCAAAGCGGAATTGCATCGGGACCTATTGAATGTCCCAACCGATGCTGTTTGGCCACAACCGCCAGGGATCGACGGAGCGCGCGCGGAACGGGCGCAAGGGGCTTGCAGCAAAGACGATGCGGCAGGCGGGCGGCGACTACCAGACCAGCGGCACGGCTTCCGGTCCGATCACCCCGCCGGGGCGGTACTCGATGTGCGTTCCCGGCTGCAGTTCGAACTGGGGCACGCGCCTCAGCCATTCCTGCAGCGCGATCTTCACTTCCAGGCGGGCGAGATGTCCGCCCATGCAGCTGTGTACCCCGACGGTGAAGGCCAGGATCGTCTTGCGGGGCCGGTCGAAGTCCACGGTCTTCGGATCGGGGAAGACTTCGGGATCGAAATTGCAGGCGGGCAGGATGAAGGTGACACGGTCGCCCTTCTTCATCTGCACGCCGCGCATCTCGTAGTCCTTGTCGAGCACGCGTCCGGAGAAAGTGACCGACCAGCGTCGCAGAAGTTCCTCGACGATCCGGTCGATGTCCTGCGGGCGGTCGATGATCTCCTGGCGCTGCTCGGGGTTCTGCGCCAGCCAGAGCCAGATGTTGTTGAGCGTGGCGAACACCGTGTCGAGCCCGCCGATGAACAGGAAGCAGACGAAGCCGAAGATCTCCTTTTCGGAGAGCGGCACGCCGTCCGGCTCGGCATGGGCGATCAGGCTGACCACGCCGTCGTCCGGATTGGCCTTTTTCTCGGCGATGGCTTCCTTGAGATAGGCGCCGATCTTCGCCATCGCCTGGCCCATGATCGCGCGGTCGTTCGAATGGAGCAGTTCCATCGCCCATTCGACGAAGGTGTCACGCATGGCCTGGGGAAGGCCCATGATATCGAGGAATACCGAGACCGGCAGCGGGCGGCCGAAGTCCTCGGTGAATTCGCAAGTGCCCCCGGCCGCGACTTTGGCTTCGATCTCGTCGATCAGGTCGTTCGAGCGCCTGCGGATCAACTCTTCCAGCTTGAGCACGCCCTTGGGGCTGAACACCGGATCCACGATGTTGCGGTACTTGCGGTGGTGGGGCGGATCGATCTCGATCGGGATGAAGTAGAAGTAGTCGTTCGGATCGCGCGGGAAGGGCGTGGCGCCTTCGTTCGAGAAGATATCCGGATGGCGCAGGCCGAACAGGGCGTCCTCATGCTTGGTGAGGTGCCACATGTTGCCCATCGGGCTCACGTCGTAATAGATCGGCGGCTGCTTTTCATGCAGCGCGGCCATGAAATCGTGCGGGCCGGCGAGGAATTCGGGGCCGAACGTCAGGCCGGACTGGCGGATCAGCTCTGCCGGGACATGGTCCGGCACCTGGTCCATGCCGACGTGGCGCGGGAAGCTGGGGGGAACCGGGTTGGCGGCGTCGATGGGCATCGGTCTCTCCTGCCTGGCGGTTCAGAATTGATGTTCGGGCATGTGGACGACGAGGCCGTCCAGCGCGGATGTCATCTCGATCTGGCACGAGAGCCGGCTGCTGGGACGCACTTCGGCCGCTGCCGATTCCAGCAGTTCCTCTTCCGCCTGGGAGGAGGGGGCGCCAACGGTGTCGACCCAGTCCGCGTCGATATAACAGTGGCAGGTAGCGCAGGAGAGCCCACCGCCGCACTCGCCGGTAATCCCCTCGATCCCGTTGTAGACGGCGCCGTGCATGACGTTGTCGCCGACCTCGACGTCCACGTCGGACGCGTGTCCTTCATGATCGACGTAAGTGACCTTGGGCATCGAACTCTCCTGTCCTTCGGCTGTTGACGCATTTCTGAGAACGCTGTTCTCACGGCGTGTAGCGCGGTCTTCGAAGGGGGTCAAATGAAAGCACCGGCTGGACCGCGCGGGGCGGAGCGCCTAGTCCATGGCGGATGGCATCATCGCTTCCGATCCCCGCCCCTTCCGACACGCCCTTCGCCGCTTTCGACGACGGCGAGCAGGATCGCACGCGGCTGCTGGTGACCGCGGCCTACAATCTGCTCGACGAAGCGGGTCTCGAAGGGCTGACGATCCGCGCCGTCCTTTCCCGCACCCGCCTGGCACGGCGCGCGTTTTACGAGCGTTTTCAGGGCAAGGACGACCTGGTGCTGGCGGTCTTCGATTCGTCGCTGCGCTCGGCCGCGCTCCAGTTCGGCGAAATGACGCGGCAGGTGGAAAGCCCGATGGAGGCCCTGCGGCTGATCGTGTCGAGCATCGTCGTCGGCCAGCTCGGCCAGGGCGATTCGGTGGAGAGCGGCGCCCATCTGCGCAGCGCAGCGCTTAGCCGCGAACACTTGCGGCTGGCCCAGTCGCGCCCGGCGGAGCTTCAGGCCGCGCTCCAGCCCTTGCTGGATCTCATGGCCGGCCATGTCGCCGCCGGTATCGAGAAGGGAGAGTTCCGCCCCGCCGAGCCGCAATTGCAGGCGCGGCTGATCTACAACCTCGTTTCCACCACCGTGCACACAGTCCTGCTCCAGGAGGAAGGCGGCGAGCCCGATCTTGCCGAGCGCGAGGCGCTGGCCGGGGCGATCTGGGACTTCTGCCGAAGGGCCATCGTCGCCTGACGCTTCGTACGGGCTGACGCCTGCTAGGTATCGCTGCCGGGTTCCGAAAGGGTCGGCGGCCGGTTAGAGCGGGGCGATGCGTTCCAGCATCTGCTCGATGTCGTCGGGCCGCGCCAGGTCCGTGCCCGCACGCAGCACCGCCGCCGAGCCTGCTGCCATGCCGCGGCGGAAAGCCTCCAGCTCGTCGTCCCCCCGGCACAGGGCGTGGACCATGGCGGCCACGAAACTGTCGCCCGCGCCGACCGCGCTGGCGGCGTCGATCTTGAGCGCGGGCAGGAACACCGGTCCTTCGGCCCGCGCCAGCACCGCGCCTTCATGGCCCATCGTCACGGCGACGAGCCGCGCCTTGCCCGCCTCGACGATCTCCATGGCGGCCGCGCCGATGGCATCGACATCCTCCAGCTTGCGGCCGGCATATTGCTGCAACTCGCCCTGGCTGGGCTTGACCAGCAGCAGTCCGCCTTCCGCGATCCCCGCCTCCAGCGCCTTTCCGGAACTGTCGAGCACGGCGTCGCAGCCGCGCTTGCGCATCAGCCGGGCGACGCGGGCATAGTAGTCGTCGGGCACGCCGGGCGGCAGCGATCCGCTCATCACCAGCACGTCGCAGTCGGCTTCGGCGAGTTGGTCGAGGCAGTCCTGCCATTCGCTTTCGCTGACTTGCGGGCCGGCGGGCGTGAAGCGATATTCCTTGCCGGTATCGTGTTCGAGAATGTCGGCGGCGATCCGGGTCGGGCCTTCGATGGCGATGCGCGTACGGACAAGCTGATGCAGGTCGATCAACCCGTCCAGCGCCGGTCCGGTGGCCCCGCCCGAAAGATAGAAGCACCGTGCATGACCGCCGAGCCGCACGAAGACCCGCGCCACGTTGATGCCGCCGCCGCCCGGAGCATAGTGCTCGTTGTCAGTGCGCATCTTGTGGGTGTGCTGCACTTTGCCGACATCGTAGGAGATGTCGATCGTCGGGTTCATCGTCAGCGTGGCGATGTTCTTCATCAAGGCAGCTCCTGGTCGGCCGGTCTCTTGCAGCGCTTCATGCCCGCGATCGCGGGTCGGCGCTAGACCGGGTCCAGTGCGTCCGGCTGGGCGCCGGGGAATTGCAGCATGGATCCCGGCTGCGGCCGTCCGAACAGGAAGCCCTGGCCCTGGGTGCAGCCCTCTGCGCGCAAGTATTCCCGTTCCACGTCGCTCTCGATCCCTTCCGCGGCCACCGTCAGCCCCAGGCTGCGACCGAGCCCGATCACCGCGCGGATCACCGCCCGCGAACTGGCTTCCTCATGGAGGTTGAGAATGAAGGACTTGTCGATCTTGATCTTGGTGAAGGGGTAGTTGAGCAGGTAGCTGAGCGAAGAATAGCCGGTGCCGAAATCGTCGAGCGAGATGCCGATGCCGAAGGCCCGCAAGTTGCGGATGATCGCGGCGGGGCGGGGGCCATGCTCCATCAGCACGGCTTCGGTGATCTCCAGTTCTAACCGTTCCGCGCCGAGGCCTGAACCGGACAGCGCGTTGATGACGGTGCTGAGCAGATTGCCGTTGCGGAACTGCACGGGCGAGACATTGACCGAAAGCCGCACGGACCCCGGCCAGCGGGTCGCTTCGCGGCAGGCGGTCTGCAGCACGAAACGGCCGAGCTTGTCGATCAGGCCGAGTTCTTCCGCCAGCGGCACGAAGACTTCGGGAGAGACTTGCCCGCGTTCTGCGTGGTTCCAGCGCAGCAGGGCCTCGCAGCACTCGATGGCGCCGGTTTCCAGGTTGAGCAAGGGCTGGTAATGGACTTCCAGTTCATCGTCGCGCACGGCCTTGCGCAAGTCCGTCTCCAACCGGCTCCTGGCCTGCGCGGCCTCGTCCATTGCCACTTCGAAACTTCGGCAACTGCCGCGTCGCTCGGTCTTGGCAGCGTAGAGCGCCAGATTGGCATAGCGCATCAGCGTCTCGTGATCGCCACTGTCGAACGGAGCGCCGGCCATGCCGGCCGTGGCGCCGACATGCAGGGTGTTGCCGTGGACATGGAAGGGTTCGCAGAGCACGGCGATGATCGCCTTGATGACCAGTTCGGCCTGCGTCAGGCTGGACTTGCGGAAGATGATGGCGAATTCGTCTCCGGCGATCCGGCAGAGCAGGGCGCCGGGCGGCATGAGGTCCCGCATGCGCAGCGCGGCATCGATCAGCAGGGCATCGCCGAAGCGGTAGCCATAAGTGTCGTTCACGGACTTGAAGTTGTCGAGATCGATCAGCGCCAGAGTCACCGTTCCTGCCGGGACGGCGCCGTGAAGCAATTCGCGCAGGGTCTCGCGGCAATGCGAGCGGTTCGCCAGCCCGGTCAGCTCGTCGTGCCGCGCCATGTATTCCATGCGGCGCTCGATGCGGCAGCGTTCGGTCACGTCGAAGATCGAGGCGATCGTCACCTGCCGGCCGTCGAGTGTCGAGGCGTGAGTGGAGACATGGGTTTCCACCCGGCCCCCGTCCCGGCGCAGCATCTGCCAGTTCGCGTTGCTGGTCGCCAGATCGGCATCGAGCATCGGTGCGGCGATCGCCCAGGCCTGCGCCGCGAAGAGGCGGCGCGTGGCGAGGCCGTTCAGTTCCTCCGGCGTGTAGCCCAGCAGGCGGCAGGCGGAGGCATTGGCATTCACGATCAGGCCGCTTTCTGGGTCGTGGACCAGCATGGCCAGCGGATTGCGATCGAACAGCAGCCGGAAGCTCTCTTCCTGCTGCTTGAGATCGGTGATGTCCACGCGCAGGCCGATGGAGCCGCCATCTTCGGTCCGGCGCTCCTCGATGAGGATGCAGCGGCCGTTGGAGAGGCGCTGTTCGTGCCGGGCATCGGGTTCCTGCATCAACCGCAGGCGATCGGCGAGCCATTCCTCCTCGCGGCCCTTGGCCTCGGGATAGTCGCCGCGCGCGACGCCGACCCGCAAGGTATCCGCCAGGCGGGCGCCGGGCTCCAGCAGGTCTGCGGAACGGCAGTAGATTTCCTCGTACTTGCGGTTCCACAGGATGTAGCGCCCGTCCTCGTCGAGGAAGACGACGCCTTGCGGCAGCACTTCGATAGCCTCGCGCAGGCGTTTTTCCGCGCGGTCGGCTGCCGCGAGCGCGGCATCGAGCGTTTCAGGTGGCGCTTCGCCTTCCAAGGCTTCGTACTCTTTCCGCACTTTCCATAACCAGCAAGCGAGCCCGAACCCGGATTCGGTTTATAACACAGGACGTTAATTTTTCCGCCAACGCAATCGTGCTGCTCTTGCGCCGACAGGAAGTGCCGCGCGGAAAAGGAAATTAACCACAAAAGAAACCCGCCGCACCGGGGTGCGACGGGCCTGGCCTTCCTCCCCAGGAAAGCGCTTGAGAGGTTATCCGGTCCTGGCAGGACCGGTCGTTCTGGCCGCCGGCGTTATCATCGCCGGCGTTCCGGTGGCTGCGTCAGCGCYGCGTGGCGCTGCGCCTTGGTTTGGTCAGCGCCGTGTGGCGCTTCCGAGACGATGGTAGAGGTTCGAATAAGTCGAACTGACCGGATCGTCCTCATGCGCCCGCATGTAATAGAGCACGGCTTCCTGCAGCAGCTTGAAGTCCTGGTTCGAAAGCACCGCGCGGGCGCGGGCCGGTTCGGCGGTCATGGTGGTCATAGTACCTTCCTTTCCTTGCTTCACTGGGGCTTTCCCCATCCGCCCGAGGACTGTCTTCGGGCGTTCTCGAAGTTCGTTTCTTCGCGCTTTCAGGCAGCGAACTGGTTCCCCCGCTGCCTCAGGCAGCGAATTGGTTCCCCCCGCTGCCTCAGGCAGCGAATTGGTTCATCGTGTTGTGCGTGCCGCCGGCCTTGAGGGCGGCCTCGCCGGCGAAGTATTCCTTGTGGTCGTCGCCGATGTCGGATCCGGCCATGTTCTGGTGCTTCACGCAGGCGATGCCCTGGCGGATCTCCTGGCGCTGCACGCCCTTGACGTAGCCGAGCATGCCCGCCTCTCCGAAGTATTCCTTCGCCAGATTGTCGGTCGACAGGGCGGCCGTGTGGTAGGTCGGCAGGGTGATGAGGTGGTGGAAGATCCCCGCCTCGCGCGCCGCGTCCTTCTGGAAGGTGCGGATGCGCTCGTCGGCCTCTTTGCCCAGCTCGGTGCCGTCGTAATCCACGCTCATCAGCCTTGCCCGATCATAAGCGCTGGTGTCGCGGCCTTCCGCAGCCCAGGCATCGAAGACCTGTTGGCGGAAGTTCAGCGTCCAGTTGAAGCTGGGCGAGTTGTTGTAGACCAGCTTCGCGTTCGGGATCACTTCGCGGATGCGGCTGACCATTCCGCCGATCTGGCCGATATGCGGCTTCTCGGTTTCGATCCACAGCAGGTCCGCGCCATTTTCCAGCGCATGAATGCAATCGAGCACGCAGCGATCCTCGCCGGTTCCGCTGCGGAACTGGTAGAGGTTCGACGGCAGCCGCTTCGGGCGCATCAGCTTGCCGTCGCGGGTGATGAGAACCTCACCGTGGCCGACGTCGCCCGCCGCGATCTCGTCGCAGTCGAGGAAGCTGTTGTAGCGGTCGCCGATGTCGCCCGGTTCGCGGGTGAAAGCGATCTGCTTGGTCAGCCCCGCGCCCAGCGAGTCGGTGCGCGCCACGATCAGGCCCCCGTCCACGCCCAGTTCCATGAAGGCGTAGCGGACGGCGCGGATCTTCGCGATGAAGTCCTCGTGCGGGACGGTGACCTTGCCGTCCTGATGGCCGCACTGCTTCTCGTCCGAGACCTGGTTCTCTATCTGGATGCAGCAGGCGCCGGCCTCGATGAACTTCCTGGCGAGCAGGTAGGTCGCCTCGGCATTGCCGAAGCCCGCGTCTATATCGGCGACGATCGGCACGACATGCGTTTCGTGATTGTCGATCGCGTGCTCAAGGCGCTTGGCTTCGACCTCGTCACCCGAATCGCGCGCCTTGTCCAGATCGCGGAACATCATGCCCATTTCGCGGGCATCTGCCTGGCGGAGGAACGTGTAGAGTTCCTCGACCAGCGCCGGAACCGACGTCTTCTCATGCATCGACTGGTCGGGCAGGGGGCCGAACTCGCTGCGCAGCGCCGCGACCATCCAGCCCGAGAGATAGAGGTAGCGGCCCTTGGTTGTGCCGAAGTGCTTCTTGATAGAGATCATCTTCTGCTGACCGATGAACCCGTGCCAGCAGCCCAGCGACTGGGTGTAGTTGGCGGGGTCGCGGTCATAGGCGGCCATGTCCTCACGCATGATGCGCGCGGTATAACGGGCTATGTCGAGCCCGGTGCGGAAGCGGTTCTGCAGGCGCATGCGCGCGACCGATTCCGGCTCGATGCCGTTCCAGTTGGGCTCGGTGCCGATGGTCTGGCCGGCTTCGGTGATCTTGCTCTGGTAGGTCACTGCCAAAAGTCCCCGTCGAAAAATGTGATTGGGCGATGGCCTGGAGCTAATCCCGATTTGTGCGGTGCGGAACGGGCTGCGAAGTCCGGTTGTCAAACTTTACAGATATTCCTTGTAAAGATGTGCAGGCATGACAAACTGCGGAAGTCATGGCGGAATCACGACCTCTCTACCTCGGCCCCCGGCTTCGCCGCTTGCGCCGCGAACTGGGGCTGACCCAGCAGGCGATGGCGGAGGATCTGGAGATTTCGCCCAGCTACGTGGCGCTGCTGGAACGTAACCAGCGCCCGGTGACGGCGGACATGCTGCTGCGTCTGGCGCGGACCTACCGGCTCGACATCGCCGATATCGCCGGGGACGACGGCGAGGACTATGCCCGCCGCGTGGGCGATGTGCTGCGCGATCCGCTGTTCGCCGATATCGACTTGCCGTCGCTGGAAATCGCTGACCTCGCCATGAGCTTTCCGGGCATTTCGGAAGCACTGCTGCGGCTTCACGGTGCCTATACCCGCGAAAGCCAGGCCCTGGCTGAGCAGCGCGCCTCCGGCCCCGCCGCCGAAGAGAACGAGCCGGTGCGCGAGGCGCAGCGCTTCCTCGGGGCTTCGCGCAACTACTTCCACACCGTCGACTTGCGTGCCGAGGAACTGGCCGCCGAGATCGAGCAGGCGGGCGGGGCCACTGCATGGCTCGCCGCCAAGGGCGTGCGCGTGCGCTTCCTGCCACCGGACGTCATGGTCGATTCGCTGCGCCGTTTCGACCGGCACAACCAGCAGCTCCTGATCGACGATACGCTTGGGGCCTCAAGCCGTGCGTTCCAGATCGCCACGCATATTGCGCATACCGCGATGCGCAGCGATATCGTTGCAGTCGTGCGCGCGGCAGCGTTCGTGCAGGCCACCACGGCGACGCTGGTGCGACGCGCGCTGGCCGGTTACGCGGCAGCGGCGATCCTGATGCCTTACGCCCGGTTCGCCCGCGCGGCGGAGGCGCGGCGCTACGATATCGAGGCGCTCTGCGCGCTGTTCGGCACCAGTTTCGAGCAAGTCGCCCACCGCCTCACCACGCTGCACCGGCCGGGTGAGGAGCGCGTGCCGTTCTTCTTCCTGCGCGTGGACGAGGCGGGCAACGTCTCCAAGCGGCTGGACGGCGCGGGCTTTCCCTTCGCGGCGCATGGCGGCGGCTGCCCCTTGTGGTCGGTGCATCAGGTGTTCCGCTGGCCGGGCGAGGTGCGCACGCAGTGGCTGGAACTGCCGGACGGCCAGCGCTTCTTCTCCATCGCGCGCACCGTCACTTCGGGTGAGGGGCGTCACGGCCGCATGAAAGTCACCCGCGCGGTGGCCCTCGCCTGCGCGGCAGAAGAAGCGGATAAGCTGGTTTACGGAGGTGAGCCGGAAGCAGGCGCAACGCCCATCGGCGTCACTTGCCGCCTTTGCCAGCGTGCCGATTGTGCGGCCCGCTCGGTGCCGCCTATCGGCCGCGATGTGCTCGCCGACGACTATCGCCGCGCCGCACAGCCCTATACTTTCTCGGAAAGCTGATATTTCGCAATTGCGAATTGTAATTCGCGAATGTGACGATTCCGCCGGGGCGATGGCGAGGCGGCAAGAGTTGCGAAAGCGGCCCCCTCGAAGCAGGATCGAGCCTCACAGGGCAAGAACCCGGCGAGAGGATGAGTGCATTGAGCAGCGCAGGCACGCCGGGTGCGGCCCGGACCTTTCCCGAACTGATCCGCTCCGCCGCTGCATCTCATGGCGATGCAGAGGCGATCACGCTGGAGACCGAAGCCGGCCGGGAAAGCGTCACTTTCGCGGATCTTGACCGCCAGTCTGCCGCGCTCGCGCGCGGGCTGTTGGCGCGCGGAGTGGGGAAGGGCGCGCGCGTCGGCTTCATCTTCGGCAATGGTCCGGGCTTTGCCATCGCGCTTGCTGCCATTGCCCGTACCGGCGCAGTCGCGGTGCCGATCAGCACGATGCTCCGCGCAGGCGAACTGGTCCGCGTGCTGCGCCAGAGCGACGTACAGGGCCTGATCGTCCAGCGCACCATGCTCGGCAAGGACCTCGTGGCCCGCCTCACCGAGGCATTGCCCGAACTCGTCGGGCAGGCTTGCGGCGCGCTGCGCCTGCCGCGCGTGCCCTACTTGCGCTGGATCGTCTCCAGCGGCGAGGGCCTGCCCACCGCCGCCGGGCCTATGGGCTGGCTGACCGATGCGGGGGCGGAACTGGGCGAAGACCTGCTGCTCGAGGTCGAATCCGAAGTTCACCCGACGGACCAGATGATCGAGATCTACACGTCCGGTTCGATGGCGCTGCCCAAGGGTGTGCGCCATCTCCACGGTGCGGTCATGGCGCGCAGCCATTGGCTGGCGGAGATGCTGGGCGTGCAGGCGGGCGAGGAACGCCCGGCGCAATTGCCGATGTTCTGGGTGGGCGGCCTGATGTTGTACCTGCTGCCCGGATGGGAGCGCGGCGCCGTCACCACTTGTACCGAGCGGACGCTCAGCAATAGCCGCTTCGCCATGGGTTCGGTGCTGGCGGAGGAGGATCTCGAACGCATCAAGGGGCCGCAGCCGTGGTGGGGCCTGGGCATGAGCGAAACGCTTGGTCCTTATGGCTGGGGGGACGAGTTCCGGGTGCCAGGCCGCCCGGTCTGCGCGCCGATGGACCACTTCGCGCCCGGCTATGACATCCGCATTGCCGACGAGGATGGCCGTGCGGTCGGCGATGGCGAGATCGGCGAGATGCAGGTGCGCGGACCTGCCGTCGCGACCGGACTCCACAAGATCGACCGCGCCGAACACTATACGCCGGACGGCTATCTGCGCACTGGCGACCTCTGCCTTGTCGAGGATCGTGCGGACGGCCGCCGTATCCATTTCGTCGGGCGCGGCGGGGACATGATCAAGGTTTCCGGTTCGAACGTTTCGCCTGCGGAAGTGGAGATGGAACTGCAGGCGCTAGACGGCGTGCACAGCGCCTATGTCGTCGGCCTGCCGGACCGGGAGCGCGGCGCGCTGCTCGTGGCGGCGCTGGTGCCGCGCGATGGCGCGGTGCTCGATATGGCCGCGATAGAGGCCAGGCTGCGCGGCAGCCTTTCCGGCTACAAGGTCCCGCGGGCGTGGGTGGAACTGGCGCGGGACGAGGTGCCGTTGCTCCATTCCAACAAGGTCGCCCGCAGAGAGATCGCCCGGATCGTGGCGGAGCGGCTGAGCGAGAACGCCGTCTAGGCCCTCCGCCCTGAGGAAGGGCTTGTAGGCATTGACGAAGGCTCTCACGCCCAATAACCCGACAGGCAATTCGAAATAGCGAAAGTGCCCATGTCGCGTTCCTCTCCCGGCGTCGCCCGCATGGCCGCCATCCTCAATTTCATCGCCGATCACCCGCGCCAGTCCTTCGCCCTGACCGACCTGGTGCGCGCATTGAAGCTGAGCCGGGCCACATGCCATGCCCTGCTGACCGGGCTGGTCGACGTGGGCTACCTCTACCGCACCAGCGACAAGACTTACGTGCTCGGTCCGGCGCTCGCGGCCATCGGACGCACGGCGGCGGAGCACTTCTCGCCGCTCCAGGTTGCGCAGCCGGAAATGCGCAAGCTGGCGGACGATTTCGACGTGGTCTGCGGCGCCTACTTCCTGGAAGGCGACACGATCCACTTGCGCGAACGGGCTGCCTCGGCCAGCCATGTCGGCTACCCGGTCCCGCTGGGCACGCGCATGCCGCTGCGCTGGGTTCAGGCGACTTCGTTCTTCGCCCGCAACCCGCGCGAGGCCGATGCGGCGCAAGTCCGCATCAATCCGTCGCCCTCGGCCGAGCAACTGGAACAGCTTCATGGCGGCATGGCCTTCGTTCGCGAGCACGGTTTCATTGCGCTGATCCGCCGCGCCGACAGTTCACGCACTGCAGAGATCTCGACTTCGGGGCTGGAGGATCCGCCGGTCGTGCCGCAGACGGAGCTGGAAGACGAGCGCGCTTACCCGCTCATGGCGATCATGGCCCCGATCTACGACGCTCGCGACCGCGTCTCGATCTCGCTTGTCCTGGCCGGTTTCAATGGCTCCATGACCGGGGCCGAGGCGCGCCGGGCAGGTGAGGCGCTTGCCGATGCCTGCGCGCGCATTTCCCGTTTCCTGATCGGTCAACCCGAAGAAAGCTGAGCTTCCGTCCCGGCGGTATCATCGAGGCAGGTCCGTTCAGGCGCTTGACCCTCTTCCCCTGTCGCTCTATCAATTTTAGCGAAAATAAATTCGCTATTTAGAATTTAGCGATTGGGGAGAGTGCTGGATGTCGGACGTGATCGTCGCGCCGGAAACCCGTGACCTTGCGGAACTGGGAACCCTCCTGGCGGAATGGCTTGCCGGCAAGTTGCCCGATGCGAGCGATGTCGAAGTCCGCAATCTCGCCTATCCGCGGGGTGCGGGGCAAAGCCACGAGACGATCCTGTTCGATGCACGCTGGATCGAGCAGGGCCGGGCGCGGGAGCAGGGCTGTGTCGTCCGGATCAAGCCGGGTGGCTTCACGGTCTTTCCCGATGACCTGTTCGTGCAGCAGTACCGGGTGATGGACGCCCTGGCACGGGGCAAAAGCGTGCGCGTCGCCCGGCCGCTCTGGTTCGAGGAAGACGCGGCGCTGCTTGGCAGACCGTTCTTCGTGATGGAGCGCAAGTCCGGGCAAGTGCCGGTTTCGATCCCCCCTTACGCGCGCGAGGGTTGGCTTCGGGATGCGGCGCCGGAGCAGCGCCGCGTACTCTGGCGCAATGCCGTGGAGCAACTCGCTGCCGTTCAGCGGGTGCCGCTGGCGGGGCTGGATTTCCTGGCAGGACCTGCGGGCGAGCGGGGGCTGGAGCAGGAGTGGAACAAATACTTGCGCTTCGCCCGCTGGCTGCAGGAAGTAGAGCCGCTTCCAGTGCTCACCGAGGCGCTGGACCGGCTGCGATCGTTGTGGCCGGCCAACCGGCCCGAAGGCCTGGTCTGGGGCGATGCGCGGATCGGCAACATGATGTTCGACGCGAACTTCGATGTGGTGGCCGTCATGGACTGGGAGCAGCCTTCGCTGGGCGGCGCGCTTCACGATTTGGCCTGGTTCTGCGTCATTGCCGACACCATGCATGGTCCCGGCTCGACTTACGGCGCGCCGCTGGATGGCATGGGCAGCCGTGAGGAAACCGTCGCGCTCTGGGAGGAGCTTACCGGCAACCAGGCGGCCGATCTCGAATGGTACGAGGATTTCGCCAGGTTCAAGATGACCTGCACCGGTATCCGCCTCGGCCATTTGCGCGGCACCCGGATCATGGATGAGGCAGCCATGGCGCGGCGGCTGAAAGTGCATGCCGCGTAAGGTGTCCGGCGCCCRTCTTCGGGCGCCGCGCGTCGGCAGGGTCAGAACCGCTTGCCCAGACTGATGCGGTCCTCCACCGCGTAGCCGAGGGCCTCGTAGAAGGCCACTACGGCCGCGTTCGTCGACCTGACCTGAAGGTTTATCTTCGCGCAATCCATCGCCAGCAAGGCTTGCTCGGCATGGCGGACAAGCCGGGTGCCAAGGCCGCTGCGCCGGCTGTCACCGCGCACCGCGACCGAGTAGAGCCATCCCCGATGCCCGTCGTAACCGGCCATGACGGTGCCGGCAACGAACTCACTGTCACAGGCCACGAACAGCAGTTCGCCTTGCACGGCAAGTTTCGCGGGAATGGCGATTTCCGCCCGGTTCGCAGGCGGGTCATGAGGGAAGGCCTCTTCCCACAGGGCTTTCACACCGGAGAAGTCCTCATCGCGGTATGGCCTGATTTCCATGGCAGCTCCTCGTCGCCCGGCCAAGAGCGGCCGAAGCCGCTTATGACCGTTCGAGCGGCAGGAGGGAACCGCAGGTAATCGRCCCGCCAGCGTTCAGGAAAGCGCCAGCATCCGCCGGCAGTTGTCATGGACGATGGCCCGCACATCCGCTTCCGGAACACCTTCGAAGTCGCGCAGGATCACCTCGCGCGAGCGGGGGAAGGTGGTTTCGGAATGGGGATAGTCCGAGGACCACATGATGTTGCGTCCGCCCGGCAGGTCGCGGTTGAGAATGCCTGCACGGTCCTGGATGAACGAGCCGAACAGGTTGTGATCCATGTACCAGCTTGGCGGGTTCTTCAGCGGCGATTCGGTCCAGAATCGTTGCTTCTCCCAGGTCCGGTCGTTGTATTCGGCATACCATGCAAACCAGCCCACACCGCTTTCCATCGATCCTACCCGCAGCGCGGGGAAGCGGTCGAAAACGCCGTTGTAGATGAGGATGCCGATCGGCTCGGCCATGGCCAGCTTGCTCATCGGCATGTCGGGCAGGAAGAACTGCTTCTCCCCGAAGCGGGGAACGCGCGCGCCGAGGTGGAACGTGGCAACAAGATCATGGTCGCAGAGCGCGGCCCAGAGGCGGTCGAACTCCGGCTGGTAATATTGCAGGCTCCCCTTGGGGGCGCCGGTGAGTGCGGAGACCTGCCCGGATTTCAGCGCCGCAACGCCCGAACTGGTGTTCCAGGCATCGGGGTTCTGCGGGAAGGCGGGAAGGTTGATCGCCCGGAAGCCCTTGCCCGCCAGGCGGCGGACATGCTCCACCGTCTCGTCCACGTCGCGCATCGGCACGTAGCCCACGGGGAAGAGGCGCTCCGGCGCGGCGGAGCAGAAGTCCAGCACCCAGTTCTGGTAGGCTTCATAGCTGGCGATGTAGAGTTCGTTGTCGAACGAGCCGAGCGGGCCGCCGCCGAACAGCAGCGCGGCATCCATGCCGTCGGCATCCATGTCGGCAAGCCGCGTGGCCGGATCCCAGACCTTGCGCTGGTCGGCAAGGCGGCCCTTCATCTTGAAGTTCTGTCCCTCGCGCCCGGCCTGGTTGTTGATCATCATGAAAGGCCGGCGATTGCCCTCGAAGCAGATGTAGTCTCCGTCCTCGCCATGCTCGATGAACGGTGCGCGGTCCTTGAGGTGCGCGGGGAGGTAGTCCTTCCACATGTCATGCGGCGGATCGATGTGGGCATCGGCGTCGAAGATCGGGCCGTAAGGCCAATGGGTCACGGCCTTGGCGCCGATGGCTGGATCAGCCTCGCTCATCTCCCAACTCCTCTCATGAATTCGTTATTGTGAATGAAGTATCGATATAACGAACTTAAGAGTCAAGTATCGCCAGCCCCGTCAGTCCCGTCGCAGGAGCATCGCGCCGTATCCGTAGCCCCCGTTGGAAACGATCGCGTTGCGGGCACCGGCTACCTGCCGTTCGCCGCCGCGCTGCCAGAGTTGCACGCAGGCTTCATGGATATGGCCATAGCCATGGAGTCTCCCGGCGGAGAGCTGGCCGCCTCCGGTGTTGAGCGGCAGTTCTCCGCCCAGTCCGATCCGCGAACCGCCTTCGGTGAACCGGCAGGCCTCTCCGCTTGGCACCAGCCCCAACGCCTCCAGCCAGAGCCAGACGAAGATCGAGAAGCCGTCGTAGATCTGCGCGCAGTCGATCCGGTCCGGCGTCAGGTCGGTGCGGGACCACAGCATTTCGCCGGCGCGATGCGCGGCGGGCAGGCTGGTGAAGTCGCCTTCGTGCCGTCCGGTCCACAGGCCCCCGACCGCCATGCCCATGGCCTCGACATGGAGAGGCGGATTGCGCAAGTCGGCGGCGGCATCGCGGTGCGAGAGCACCAGCGCGGTAGCGCCGTCGACATGGGCATCGCAGTCGTAAAGCCGGAGCGGCGAAGAGACCACGCGGGAGGCGAGGTAATCGTCCAGCGTGATTGGCTCGCGGTAGATGGCGGCGGGATTGAGCGCCGCATGAGCGCGGCTGGTTACGGCGATGGCGCCAAGCTGCGCTTCGTTGGCGCCATAACGGTCGAAATAGGCCTGGGCATAGAGCGCGAAAGTGTTGACGGGCGAAACGGCGCCGAATGGGACGGTCCAGGCATTGTTGCCCTCCACGCGGTCCCTGCCGCCGGACAGAAGCGTGGAGGCGCGGGCCTGCCGCCGGGCGCTGGCCTGGGCGACGGTGCGAAACACCACGACATGGCGCGCCAGGCCGCAGGCGATTGCGGTCACGGCGTTGAAGATCGGCGCCATGTGGCTGAAGCCTTCGGAGGAGGCGAAAATCCAGCGCGGCGTGATGCCCAGAACTTCGGCGGCTTCCGAGGGGCTGACCGGGGCAATGCCGCCGCCTTCCGCGGACTTGCCGGGATAAGTGGCGATCCCGTCGATCTCCGCAACGGACAGCCCGGCGTCGGCAATGGCGGCAAGGCAGGCATCGGCGGTGAGTTGCAAGGCGCTGCGCGGCGATGGCCGCGCGACTTCGGATTGGGCCGCGCCGGTTATGCAGACGCTTTTCTCGGGAAGCGGGATCACGACGCCTCCGGCCGGAACATCGGCAGCCAGACATCGTCCTGCTGCTCGAAAGCGACTGTCACCGGAAGCCCGCGCCGTGCCTCTTCCATCGGGGCCTTGAGGTTGGTGAACACGTAGAGCCCCGCCTGTTCGGCCAGTTCGACCGCGGCGAAGACGAAGGGTACGGCCATATCGGGCAGCCAGGCCTCACGGTTGACGGTGTAGCTGGCGATGCGTCCTCTGCCTGAGACCGGCTCCGGTGAGACCGCCTCGCTGCCGCAGGAGGCGCAGCGGGGCAGAGGCGGGTGCTGCCACTGCCCGCAATCGGCGCAGTGCTGAATGCGCAGTCTGCCGTCGGCACCCGAAGTCCAAAAAAAGGCGGTATCCGGTTCGAGGCGGGGGAGCTTTGGTGCCACGCTCAGAACACCACGCCCTGGACCTTGAGGTCGATGATCTCGTCCTCGCCGTAGCCGAGGCCGGCCAGGACGGCGTCGCTGTCAGCGCCCAGTTCGGGCGAGCGGGTGGAGGGCAGCGGCGCCCCTTCGAACAGGATGGGTACCGAGACCATCGGCAGGCTCCTGCCATCGCCTGCGGGAACCTGCTTGAGATAGCCGTTTGCCTGGACCTGCAGGTCGTCAGCGATTTCGCCCACGTCCTGCACCACGTCCCACTGGCCGTCCTGCCGGGCGAGAATTTCCTTCCATTCAGCCAGCGGTCGGGAAGCGAAGAGGGCGATCATGGCGGCAAGGCAGTCCGTCAGATTCTCGCGTCTGGCCGCGCTGTTGGCAAAGCGCGGGTCTTCGGCCAGGTCCGGTCGGCCTGCCACGTCGCAGAACCGCGCCCAGTAGCGATCCCCCTGCAGCATGCAGAGCGCCACGAAGCGCCCATCGCTCGTGCGGTAATTGGCGACGAGCACATTGTGCGGCCGCGCCGGATCGGGCCGGGCGAACTTGCGCAAGCCATCTGCGGTGGCCTGGCAGATCGACCGCTGCTGCGACCACAGCGCTGCGCCCAGCAGCGAAACGTCCACTTCGCCCGCTTCGCCCGTAAGCGCGCGCCGGGCGATCGCGGCGCAGACTCCGCCGGCCAGCATGGCGCCGGACAGGGTATCGCCGAAGGCCGGACCAGGCGGGCCGACAGGTTGCACGGCATCCTCCCCCGTGAGCGAGGAGGCAATGCCGCCGCGCGCCCAGAACGTGATGGCATCATAGCCGCCCTTGTCGCTCTCCGGTCCGTTGGGGCCAAGCGCGCTGCCGCTGGCATAGATCAGGTTGGGAAAAGCGGCGCGCAGCGTTTCCGCATCGATTCGCATGGACCGGCGCGCCGGGGGCAGCAAGTTGGTGAGGAACACGTCGGCCCCCTCCAGCAGCCGGTCGAGCACGGCGCGCCCAGCGTCCTGCTTCAGATCGAGCGTCACCGAGCGTTTGCCGCGATTGTAGCTCTCCCAGGAGTAATCGAACGCGCTTTCCCCGCCACCGAGAGAGACGATCTTGAGGCCGCGCAGCGGATCACCGCTCGGCGGCTCGATCTTGATCACTTCCGCGCCCAGGTCGGCGAGCATTCCGCCGCATGCCGGCACGAAAGCCCACATCGCCACTTCCACGACCTTGATGCCTTCCAGCGGCCTGCCCATCGTTGCAACTCTCCCGACATCGCGCCCTGCCAGACTCGACTGGACCGGACTTCGCAGGCGCGATAAATTCTCTATTGCGAATTATGTACCGAAATAGAGAATTGGACAAGCCGGACTCGACCGGCATCGGGAGAACAGGACATGCCGGATGCTCTTACACGCGAAGCACCCCGACTGGTCTCGGCCAAAGTACCGGCCACGCTGGCGGCCGCGCTCGCGCCCGCGTGGCTGACCCAGGTTCTGGGGCGGACCGTACGCAGTGCCGAGGCGGTGGAAGTGATCCGCACCGTTGCCACCAAAGTCCGCTTTGCGGTGACATTCGAGGATGGCGGGCAGGGCGCCTATTGCCTCAAAGGCCTGCTCGATGTGGACGAGATGACGGCGCGGGGCGGGCCGACTTGTGTGCTCGAGGCCGATTTCTACGGCAGGCTGGCCCAGCTCGTCGATTGCACCGTGCCTGATTGCATCGCCACCGTGATCGATCGCGACCGGCAGCAGGCGGTGACCGTGATGCGCGATCTCATCGTCCAGGGGGCGGTGTTCTGCTCCGCGCTCGACAGCTTCTCGGCAGACGACGCGCTGTCCAGCCTGGGCCAGATCGCGCATCTCCATGCTCGCAGCGCGGTGTTGACTGAGTTCACCTGGATCCGCCCACGTCTCTCGCAACTGGCCGAAATGCGCTATGTCACGCCCGAGACCCTGCAGGAGCTTCTGGACGGGCCGCGCGGAGACGGCCTTCCGCGTTCGGTGCGCGATGCCCCGCGTCTGATTGCGGCGTTGAAGGCTCTGGCCGCGCGCGATGCGTCACGGCCGCAGTTCCTTGTTCATGGCGATGCTCATGCGGGGAACGTGTTCCGCTGGAACGGGGGCATGGGGCTGATCGACTGGCAATTGCTCCAGCGCGGCGGCTGGGCGCTGGACGTGGCCTATCACATCAATGCCGTCCTGCCCCCTGCGCTGGCCGAGGCCGAGGAGCGGCACCTGCTCCGCGAATATCTGGCGATGATGCGCGGCCATGGCCTGACGATGCCTGACGAGGACGAGGCCTGGCTCCAGTACCGGGAAGCGGCGATCTATGGCTTCTATCTTTGGTCCATCACCCGAAGGGTCGATCCGCCGATCATCGTCGAGTTCGTCGATCGCCTCGGGAAGGCCGTGGCACGGCACGAAAGCCATGCCCTGTTGGGGCTGTAGAACTTCCCAGCGCTAACCAGGGTGGCCGCCGATGGTCTCCGAAAGGAGCGCCCGCGTGCCTGCCCAGGCGATCCGGTGTGCCGTCCGGTCGTAGACGATCCCCGGTGCGAAGCCGTCGTGGTCGGGGTCCATGAAGGCGTGCCGCGCCTTGGCGAAAAGAGTGAATTGGTAGTCGGCCCCCGCGGTATCCATTTCCGCCTGGAGTGCGTCGGCGTCCGGCCTTGGCGCGTAGGGATCGTCGCCGCCCGTCCACACCGCGACGCGGGCACTGACGATCCCGGGTTGCGCCGGTGCATGGGTGGTCAGCAACCCGTGAAAACTCGACACTGCCCGCACGGCCGCCCCGCTGCGCGCGAGTTCGAGAACGCACTTGCCACCGAAGCAGTATCCGAGCGCGGCCATGCGGTGTGGATCGACTCCGTCAAGCTCGCGCACATGTTCGAACCAGGCCAGGACCCGGCCGCGAAGCCGCGCCGGTTCCGCCATGAGCGCCGCGAATCCCTGGCCTGCCGTTTGCGAAGAGGCCATGTCCACCTCCTCGCCATAGACATTGGCATGAACCACGAGATAGCCCGCATCGGCCAGTTCCTCCATGGCCGCATCGAAACTTGGGCTGGGGCCGGTGGCGCCCGGAAACATCAGGACAGTGCCGCCATTGGGCAGGCCCAAGCCCCTCGCCAGGCGCCCGTTCATCGCCGTGCCCTCGTGATGACATTGCGTTGCCTCGAAGCCCATGCCGTTTCCTCTCCCGTCGCCCAGCCTTGTCGGCAGGGCGAATTGTTGTTCGCAAAGGAGAATGCCCCGATATTCGCCGGCTTGTCAAAACGCTCGCCGGGGTTGTCAGGGCGTTGAACGCCGTGGCATCCCACCGGCATGAGCGGAGCCGATCTTGAGCCGGGGCGGCGAACGCGGCTGGCGGCGATCCTGCTGGTAGCGGCGCTCCACATTGCGGTGATCCTCGTGCTGATCCGCGCTTTTACGCCGCAATTGGCCACGACGATCATGGGGTCGCTGACCCGGACGTTCGACGTCCCCCTCGATCCGCCACCGGCCCCCCCGAGTCCGGCGGCGACGCCGGAATCCCATGTCTCGCCCGTGCGGGAAGAGGGCGCGGCAGGGGCGCCCGCCAAGCGCGCAGAACCTCGCGCCGTGGCGGCTCCCAAGGCGGCCGTGACCCTCAAGCCAACCCAGGCGCCGCAGGTGGCAGGTCAAGGGACGCAGAACGCTTCGGGCGCCGGGCTGGAAGGCGCTGGCACGGGACGTTCGGGCGCCGGGGCTGGCCCCGGCTCCGGGGCAAGCGGTGCTGGAACCGGAGGCGGTGGGGGAATTGCCACCAAACCGGTGAAGATCGCCGGAGACATCAATTCCGCCCGCGACTATCCCCGCAAGAGCAGGGACCTGCGCCTGGGGACGCAAGTCGTCGTCGCGCTTCGGGTCGGTACGGATGGCCGGGTGAAAGGGTGCCGGGTCGTCCAGGCCAGCCCGGATGCCGAAGCCGATCGCATAACCTGCCGGCTCGCGGCGGAGCGTTTCCGCTTCAAGCCGGCGCAGGATGCCAACGGCAATCCGGTCGAGGCGGATTATGGATGGCGGCAGCGATGGTTCCTCAAGACCGCGCCGTAAGCGAATATAACGGGGGATCTTTCCATGCGGCGCAGGGGTGGTTCGGTTGGTCTTGTTGTGCGAAGACGAGCGCTGGAGTGGGAGCTAGTGTTCTAAATGGGCGGTAGCCGTTCGATCATGAGTCATGGAGGCGCGCTTGCGGCAAAGCTCGAATGCGCCACTGCAGGAGTGAATGATGAAGTCTGACTGGATCGATACTGTTGCGTTGGTGGAAGGGGCAGCTATTAGCGCGCCAGAAAATTCCCTTTCCTTTCGCACTGCGAGTAACATGCCTGAAATCGTACCTGTCATTCTCTGCGGCGGTAGTGGGACCCGACTCTGGCCGCGTAGCCGCGCTGCCATGCCCAAGCCTTTCCTGCCGTTGATCGGCGATTCCACGCTTTTCGAAGCGACTGTGGCTCGTTGCCCTGCTGCCGGTGGATTCTCGGCGCCGGTCGTGGTTACTGGAACACGGCACCTCGCCCATGTCGAAGCTCAGCTTCGCGGGATAGAAGGCGCTGCGGTGATCGTTGAGCCGGCAGCGCGCAATACCGCCGCCGCTATCGCGCTCGCTGCCTGCCGCCTTCCGGATGATGCCGTGATGCTCGTCTGCCCCAGCGATCACCACATCGCGCGGCCGGAAGTCTTCGCCCAGGCAGCCTGCGCTGCCGCCGATTTGGCAACTGAAGGCTGGCTCGTGTCGTTCGGCATCGAAGCCACAGCGCCGGACACCGGCTTCGGCTATCTCAAGCGCGGCGAGGCTATCGAAGGCCATGAGATGGCCTTCCGTACCGCCCAGTTCGTCGAGAAGCCGGACATCGAGCGCGCCAGGGCATTCCTTGCAGAAGGAAACTACGCCTGGAATGGAGGCATCTTCGCTTTCCGCGTGGGCGACTTCATGGCTGAGCTTGCCGCGCATCGTCCGCAGATCGCCGCGAAAGTGCGCGAAGCGGTCGAGAAGGGCGCGGAGGACGGCCACCGCTTCCACCCGGACGCCGCCACTTTCGCCGAAGTCGAAAGCGATTCGGTGGACTATGCGGTCATGGAAAATACCCGCCGTGCCGCATTGGTGCCCGCCGACATGGAATGGTCGGACATCGGCAACTGGCAGGCCCTGCACGATGCGCTCGTACGGGACGAACACGGCAATTCCGTGCGCGGCAGCGGCGCGGTCGAGATGGTCGATTGCCGCAACGTGCTGGTCGACAGTGACGGGCCGCGGGTGTCGGTGATCGGGCTGGAAAACGTGATCGTGGTCATCGACGGCAACGATGTGCTGGTCACGACCGTTGACGGTGTGCAAAAGGTCGGAAAGCTCTCCGGAGCCGTGAACCAGTAAGGAACTATCGATGACTGCTGCACTGCCGATCCGCCAGGTTGAAAAGCCCTGGGGCAAGGATGTGCTGCCGGTGCCGTTCAAGGCGCCCGAGGGCGCGCGGATCGGAGAGATCTGGTTCGAGCCTCCGGCCGGGCTGCCGGACTTGCTGGTGAAGTACATCTTCACCAGCGAGAAACTCTCCGTGCAGGTCCATCCCACCGATGCGCAGACTGAGGCAAAGGGTCTGGGACGGCAGGGCAAGGAAGAGTGCTGGCTGATCGTCGATGCAGAGCCCGGCGCAACGCTGGGGATCGGTTTCGATGCCCCCATCGGCGCGGACAAGATGCGGGAGGCCTCTCTCGACGGCTCGATCGAGGAACTCATGACCTGGCACGAAGTGGCGCCGGGAGACTTCTTCTACATCCCGGCCAATACCGTTCATGCCATCGGCGTGGGCGTCAGCCTGATCGAAGTGCAGCAAAACAGCGACATTACGTACCGGCTCTATGACTACGGCCGGCCGCGCGAACTTCATCTGGATGACGGCATGGCCGTCGCCAAGGGCGAGGTCTATGACCTGGCACGCTGGCACAAGCGCGTTCCGGTCGAAGGCAGTGCCGTGCTGGTGGACGGCCCGCTGTTCCTGCTAGACCAGGTCCACGGACGGCCGACCGCCGAGATCGCCGCGCGTTATCCAGATGCCCTTCTGGTCATTCCGCGCGAGGGCACGTTCACGGTCGCCGGCGATTCCATCGCTCCGGGTGGCTGCGCGCTGGCAAAGTCGCTGGATCTTGTGGAATTTCCGGAAGACGGCGTTTGCCTTCTGGCGAGGGCCTGTGCAGGCTGAGGCGTGTTCACGACAGACAACGCCATGATCGTCCAGACCATTCAATTGGCCCTCACGCCGGTTTTCGTGCTGGTGGCCATAGGCAATATCCTGAACATCCTGTCCACCCGGCTCGGCCGGGTGGTAGACCGTGCGCGCTATCTTCAGGAGCGCCATAACCAGACGGATGGCGCGGAACACGACATGGTCGTGCTGGAGATCAGACTGGTAGACAAGCGCATCTCGATCATCACCAATGCCATCCGTTTCATGGTGCTGTCGGGCCTGTGCATCGGCACGACTGTCGCCGTGCTGTTCCTTCAAGGACTGGCGGGACTGGACATGCACGGTGCAGCGGCGATCATCTTCCTTGCCTCGATCGTGCTCCTGCTGGTGGCCTTGCTGCTGTTCCTGCGCGAAACCCAGGTCGCCAAGGAAGCGCTGAGCATTCCGCGCGATTATCTGGAACTGCACCGCAAGATCTGACTCGCCGCGGCGAGGGTTATCGTCCTGGCGATTGGCGTTTTTTCCGATCCCTCTAGTCTGGAGGACGAGGGAGAGACGCCGTGGAAGAGCCGAAAGAGCCGACGCAGGCCCAGGAATGGAAGACGGGCTGGACCCTTGTCCTGGCCGCCTCTATCGGGTTTTCCTTCCTCTCCGTGCTGCTTGCGGGGACCGGCCTGTTCATGGAGCCGCTCTCGCGCGAGTTCGGATGGAGCCGGTCGCTGCTTTCGGCGGGCCCGGGCATCGCCACTTTCACCAGTGCCGTGCTTTCGCCGTTCTACGGGGTCCTGATCGATCGGGTCGGCTCGCGGCGGCTGGCGCTGCCGGGGATCGTGGCCGTCATGGGTTCGACTTGCGCCTTTGCATTGGCCAACGGGTCGCAGGTGCAGTGGATTGCCCTGTGGCTGGTCTTCGGGCTCCTCATCACCACGATCAAGTCGACGATCTGGACCGCTGCCGTCGCCGGTGTGTTCACGCGCGGGCGGGGACTGGCGCTTGGTTGCACGGTTTCTGGCACGGCTCTGGCGCAGGCGATCGTTCCGCCCCTGGGCAATTTCCTGATCGAGGAAGTGGGCTGGCGAGGGGCCTTCGTCTGGTTCGGGCTGGGCTGGGGCGGCGTTTCGCTGCTGCTTTGCTTCCTGTTTCTCTATGACGCACACGACCGCGCGACACGCAGCGGCAAGGCGCCCGGCCCTCGGTCGAGCGCGCATCTGCCCGGGCTTACGCGGCAGGAAGCGTTGCGCAGCCGGCCGCTCTGGCAAGTGGCGATCTCGACGTTCGTGATCATGCTGCTGACGATCGGCCTCAGCATTCATCTTTTCCCGATCCTCACCGAATCGGGCATCAGCCGAGGCAGCGCGGCCTGGCTTACTTCATTGACCGGCGTGGCAGGCATCGTCGGCAAGCTCGCGACCGGGGCGCTGCTCGACCGCTACCGGCCCAACTGGATCGGGGGGCTGACGATGGGAGTCACCGCGGTGACTTTCTTCCTGCTGACAGTAGCGATGAATTCCACCGTGGCGATCGTCTTCGCCTTGCTGGTCAACGGCTACGCGGCAGGCACCAAGATGCAGATCTGCGCCTATCTCACGGTCGGCTATGCCGGAATGCGCCATTTCGGCGCGATCTATGGGCTGATGTCGGCGCTGGTGGCCCTGGCTTCGGGACTGGGGCCGCTCGTGGCAGGGGCGATCTACGACGGCTTCGGGGGCTATGAGCCCTTCCTTTGGGCGGGAACCGTGGGATGTCTGCTGGGTGGGTCGTTGCTCGTCACGCTTCCGGCTTATCCGAATTGGGCGGAGGCAGACCGAGAGGATATCGGCTCAGGCGACCGAGTGACGGCGCGCTGACGGAAAGGCGCGGATCCAGAGACAGGCGCTGAGCAGATGACGGGCTGAAACGAGAAGGACCGGAAAAGCGCATGCGCTTCCCGGCCCTTCGATCGATTGCTGAACCCGGCTTCAGGCGGCGAGCTTGAAGGGCTCGATTTCACCCGAAAGGTAGAGCTTCTTGGCCTTGGCGCGGCTGAGCTTGCCCGAACTGGTGCGGGGCAGGCTCTTGGGCGGAACGAGTTCCACCACGCAGTTCATGCCGGTGATCGAGCGCACCTTGTCGCGGATCAAGTCGCGCAGTTCCACGCGCTTCACCGGATCGGAAACGCGGCAATGGACCAGCACGGCGGGCGCTTCTTCGCCATTGTCCATTTCCACCGAGAAGGCGGCGATGTCACCATGGTTGAAGCCCGGCAGCTGTTCCACGGCCCATTCGATGTCCTGGGGCCAGTGGTTCTTGCCGTTGATGATGATCATGTCCTTCGCCCGGCCGACGATGAACAGGTAGCCATCGGCCATGTAGCCCATGTCGCCCGTGTCCAGCCATCCGTCGACGAGGCAGGCCTCGGTCGCTTCGGGGTCGCGGAAGTAGGAGTGCATCACGCTGGTGCCGCGGCACCAGACCTTGCCGATCTGGTGGTCCGAGAGGCTTTCGCCGTTTTCGCCGCGGATCACGACTTCCATGTCGAGCACGGGCTTGCCGCAGTTGACGATGGCGCGGTAGCGCGCCGGGCGGCTGAGGTCGCGCGGGCTGCCCGAAAGGCGTTCTTCCTCGACCAGTTCCACGCGGATGCCTTCGCCCGGCGGCATGATGGTCACGGCCAGGGTCGCTTCGGCCAGGCCGTAGCTAGGCAGGAAGGCCGAAGCCTTGAAGCCCGCGTCGGCAAAGGCATTCACGAAGCTCTGCATCACGTCGGGACGGATCATGTCCGCGCCGTTGCCGGCGAGGCGCCAGCGCGACAGATCGAAGCGATCGGAGACCGGGCTCTGGCTGGAGATGCGGCGGGCGCAGATGTCGTAGCCGAAGGTGGGCGAATACGAGATCGACGTGCCTTCGTTGCGGGTGATCATGTCCAGCCATGCCAGCGGGCGGCGGGCGAAATCTTCCGTCTTGAGATAGTCGCCCGAGACCTGGTTGGCGATCAGCGAGAGGAAGCAGCCGACCAGGCCCATGTCGTGGTACCAGGGCAGCCACGAAATGCAGCGGTCGCCTTCGGCCAGTTCCATGCCGTGGCTATGCGCGGCCAGGTTCGACATGAGCGAACGGTGCGTGACCGCCACGCCGTGGGGGAAGCGGGTAGAGCCGCTGGAGTACTGCAGATAGCAGATGTCGTCCGGGCTGGCCTTGGGAAGCGCCACGACCGGCGCGTCCTTTGCCGCGAAGTCGGCCCAGGTGGCATGATCGCAGCCCTGGCGCTCGGCGGCCTTGGCGGTCATTTCGGCGATTTCGTCCGGACCGACCAGGAGCATCGGGTCCGAGCTGGAAAGCTGGACCGAAAGCTGCTCGATATAGTTGTCCTTGCCGCCGAAGCTGGTGGGCAGCGGCAGGGGAACGGGCCAGGCGCCCGCATAGACCACGCCGCAGAAAAGCGATGCGAAATCGGCGCCGGTTTCCGCGATCAGGGCCACGCGATCGTTCGGCTTCACGCCGCGCGCGATCAGCGCATGGGCCACCTTGATCGAATCCGTGCGCAGTTCGCTGAACGGATAGACGTGTTTCAGCGTGCCGCGCGGATCGTGGAAATTGAAGCCGCGCTGCCCCTGCGCCGCATAGTCCAGCGCATCGCCGAAGGTGTCGAAATCGGCAAAGCGGCGGGCAAGCGCATCCTGGTTCGGGGTGGCGACAAGTGCTTCGCTCGCTCGCGGCACCACGTTGATGGTGTCGTTCATTTCGTTCTAACCCGTTGTTGTTATACCGTTTATTCTCACCGGAACCCCGCGCTATTATCCGGTCTTACCTGAACCGGACATAGCAATTCCGCACGACGTGGTTCCGTGCGCTCTCCCCAATCCGAGCCGACTGTGGCACGAATAGGGCAAGATGTCCGAGAACCGTCGCAATCCGCAACCCCTGACCGAGGCCCGCCTGGAAGAATTGGCGCTGGCCTATGTCGCGCGTTTCGCCACGACGCAAGGGAAGCTGCGCGATTATCTGCAGCGCAAGCTCCGCGAACGGGGCTGGGATGGGGAAGGGCGGCCCGATCTGGAGGCGATGATCGGCCGCTTCGTAGAGAAGGGCTATGTCGACGACGCGGTCTGGGCGCGGATGAAGGCCGGCAGCCTGTTGCGGCGCGGTTATGGCGCGCGCCGGGTGGGCGAGGCGCTGGGCCATGCCGGGTTGGACGAGGACTTGCGCGCGGAAGTGCGGCCCGATGCCGCGGCGGAGCGGCGTGCGGCGCTGGTGCTGGCGCGGCGTCGGCGCTTCGGCCCTTTCGCGGCCGAGGCGCCGGACCGGCCGCTGCGCGAAAAGCATCTGGCGGCGATGCTGCGGGCAGGGCACCGGCTCGACATTGCCCGGCGTATCGTCGATGCCTCCGATGCCGAGGATGCGGAGCAATGGGCCGAATCCGACACGGGAGACTATTGAGTGCGTCCGATCCGCCAACTGCCTGCCTTGTTTGCCTGCATGCTGGTTTCCGGCGTGGTCCTGTCAGCGACGGGGTGCTCCCGGAGCGCGGGCGAGGCTGCCGGCGCCGTTCAGACCAAGACGGCGATCCATCCGGTTTCCGGCCTGCCGGTGATTCCCCTGGTCGTTCGCGTCTCGGGCAAGGCGCATGGTTTCGAAGTCGAAGTGGCCCGCAGCGAGGCCGAGCAGGCCAAGGGGCTGATGTTCCGCACCGAAATGGGCGTGGACGAGGGCATGATCTTCCCCCGCAAGGCACCGGCTCCGGCCGCCTTCTGGATGCGTAACACGGTGATTCCGCTCGATCTGCTCTTTATCGGGCCGGATCACCGCATCTTGAACATCGCCGCGAATGCCAGGCCTTACGACGAAACGCCGCTGCCTTCCGCGGGTCCGGTGATCGCCGTGCTCGAGCTGAACGGGGGGCGTGCGGCGCAGTTGGGGATCGCGCCGGGCGACGAGGTCTCGTGGAAAGCGCCTTAAGTTGACGGCAAGGCCCTTGGCATCGGCTGCGAACAGCGCTAACGCGCGGCTCATGGGAATCCTGTCCAAGATCTTCACCTGGTGGGACGGCGCCACCATTGGCACCTCGCTCTGGAGCTCGCGCAATGGCGAGCACGTCGGCACCGACGCGCAGGGCAACAAGTACTTCCGTTCGAAGTCCGACAAAGTGCGGACTACCGAAGGGTACGAGCGCCGCTGGGTGATCTATGCGGGCGCCAACGACGCCAGCAACGTGCCGTCCGAATGGCACGGCTGGCTGCATCACTCCTATGACGGCGTGCCGGAAAGCCACCTGGCTCCCGCGCGCATTTGGGAAGTGGACTACACCCCCAACGCCACCGGCACCGCAACCGCCTATCGCCCGCAGGGCGCGCTGGAGCGGGGCGGCAAGCGTGCCCCCGCCACCGGCGATTACGAGGCCTGGTCTCCGGAAGCCTGAGGGGCGCTGCGGTGATGCGGGCTCCTTTCGGCCGGACCGTCGCTTTTGCGCCGGCGCTCGTCCTGTCGCTCCTTGCAGGATGCGGCAAGGGGGAGCCGGCGCCTGAAGTGCAGGACACCAGCGTTCCCGATGCGATCGCCGGGATGCAGGCGGGGCCGGCGCAGGCTGCCAAGGGGCAGCAGATCGGTACGCCGAACAAGGACCGCGTCGTCACGCTCGGCGTGCTTAACAAGCGCAACAACCTCACGCAGGACCTGGTGATGAAGCCGGGCGAGGCACGCCGGATCGGCAACCTCGTCGTCAAGGTCGCCACTTGCGAGAAGTCGCTTCCCTGGGAGCAGCCGCAGGAAGAGGGCGCCTTCGTCCAGGCCTTCGTCGAAGAGCGCCGCAGCGCGGCCGAGAAGCTGGGATGGCACAAGGTCTTTTCGGGCTGGCTGTTCAAGAATTCGCCGGCGCTCAACGTCGTCGAGCACCCGGTCTACGACGTCTGGGTCAAGAGCTGCGCGATGAACTTCCCCGGCGAGGAAGCGCTGCCGTCTTCGGCGCCTTCCGCCAGGAGCGCTGCAAAGGCCACGGGCAGCGCCAGCGCCCCGGCCTCTTCGTCTGCAGCGGCCCCTTCGCCAGGCGCGACATCGTCCGCCGCGCCGGCGCCCGCGGCCATTCCCGAAGCCGCGCCCGAGGACTGAGCTTCCTGGAGAAGCGTCAGGTAGCGCTTCTGCGGCATTTCCACGGCACCTAACGAGGCCAGGTGCGGCGTCATGAACTGGCAGTCGAGCAGGCTGACACGGGCCCGGCGCAGCGAAGCGACCAGATAGGCCAGCGCGACTTTCGACGAATCGGTCGCGCGCGAGAACATGCTTTCTCCGCAGAACACCCGGTCGAATCCCACGCCGTAGAGTCCCCCGACCAACTGGCGGCGATCGTCCGCATCGTGCTGCCATACCTCCACCGAGTGAGCGTGCCCCAGGAAGTGCAGGTTCTCGTAGCTGGCCTGGATACGGTGGCTGATCCAGCTGCCGCTTTCGTCTTCACCATCCTCGCCGGCCTTTTCAGCGACCTGGCGCGGTGCGGCGCAGGCTTCCATGACTTCGGAGAAGGCCGCATTGCAGGTTACGGAAAACCGCTCCCGGCGCAGCGTCCTCGCCAGCGAGTGGGACAAGTGGAATCCACCGAGCGGCAGGATCGCGCGGAGACGCGGCTCTATCCAGAAGATCTCCGGGTCGTCCCGGCTGTCCGCCATGGGGAAGATCCCGCTGCGGTAGGCGAGCATGAGGAGTTCCGGCTCGATCATCGAGGGTGAGCGGGGCGCGTGCATGGTCCTGCCGTGAATTCCTGATCTGAAAGGCCGATCCCAAATCCGGGGCCAACCGGAAAAACGCGTGTTCGGAGCGCTTTGCCCCCATCCCGAAATCCCGGGAATCCTCGTGTAACCTGGGGTCCCAGCCCCGTAAAATGCAAGGGCGGGAAATAACTTGTCATCATGCCCTGTAACCCTCTTGTAATCCTCTTCTTCTCCTTCTAGAGGCTCCTTCGCCCGCAGGAGTGTAGCTCAGTTGGTAGAGCATCGGTCTCCAAAACCGAGGGCCCACGGTTCGAGTCCGTGCACTCCTGCCAGCTTTTTTCGAAAAGCGTTGAGGCACTTGCCAAGCGCCCGCTCCGGATATTTTCGGAGGCGGGCGTTTCGCGTATTATGCTGCAATTGCGATAAACGGAAAAGCACGATAGCGTGCTGCCCCATACGCGGTCTTGTCATTCGCGTCGCTGCGACTAGACAGCCGCGTTTGGCGAATCGAGCCCATGCACGATTTCGATCGGCGGCTCCGGCCAAGTACGTTCGGGGGCTTTCTCGAGAAAGAAACAGGCGCTGATGCACGGAACCGCGCGACCGCAGGCGGAACAGATCGGACTGAACAACGGCAGGTGGCGTGCCCTTTGGCAGCGCCTTGCCGAGTTGCTGGGCCAGGACAGGGCGCTTGTCCTGGGCGTTGTCCTGTCGGCTGTTGCGGCCCTGCCGGCGCTGGTCGCCTGGGCGCCGCAGATGACGGATTATCCCTCGCACCTGGCTGGCTACAAGGTTGCGCTGGACCACGGCGCAGACCCTTATCTGACGCGCTATTTCGTGTTCAACTGGGAATGGACCGGCAATCTCGGCGTCGAGCTGCTGATGGTGCCGATGGCGCCGATCTTCGGGCTGGAACAGGCCGGGCGAATCATCGTGGCGATGATTCCCTTCCTTTCGGGCCTGTCGATCGTGGCGGCCTGCCGTTCGCTGGGCCGCAAACTCGGGGTCGGGCCGATCCTGGCTTTCGCGATGATCTGGTCGCCCTCGCTGCTGATGGGCTTTCTCAACTATTCGCTGTCGCTGGCGCTGGGGCTGTTCACGTTCGCCCTCTGGGTGAAGCTGGAAGACCGCCCCTGGCGCTGGGCCGTCATGGTGCCGATCGGTTTCGTGGTCTGGCTTTGCCACGTCTCGGGCTGGGCAGTGATGGGCGTGCTCCTGTTCGGCTACGAATGGAGCCGCCGGAGCAGCTGGCTGGACTGGCGCCCGTTCCTCAAGCCCTGGCCGCTGATCTTCCCCCTGCTGCCGATGCTGATCGGCATGGGCGCGAATTCGAAGGTGTCCTACGGGCGCTACGTGCTCGATTACAAGTGGGGCATCCTCTACAAGTCGATGCGCAGCTTCGATTTCTACTTTGATATCATTAGCCTGGATCTCGTGCTGGTGGCGCTGGGCTATGCGCTGCTGCGCAAGCGCATCGATGGCCGCTTCGGCTGGGCGGCGCTGATTCTGCTAATGCTGACGCTCGTGGTGCCGCGCCAGATCTTCGGCGGCGACTATGCCGACTACCGTTTGAGCACCACGGCGCTGCTGGTGGCCTGCCTTGCGATCGATCTGCCGATCCGGCGCTGGATGGTCGTGGCTGCGGCCTCGCTGTTCCTTTCCCGCACGGCCGTGACGACCGTGGTCTGGTACGAGGACGCGCAGACCGCCCGCCAGCTGATCGCCGCGCTCGACCAGGTGCCCGAAGGCGCCCGCGTGGCCACGGCCGTGGCGATTCCGCGTATCCAGTGGCGGTTCGGCCCGTTCGAGCACTTCGGCTCCTATGCCGTGGTGCGTCGCAGCGCGATGGAGAATTCCAACTTCGCCCTGCCGAACGTGCACATGCTCTCCATGCGCGACTTGTCCTACCGCTTTGCCGATCCGAGCCAGCRCATCCTCTATTCGCCGCGCCAGCACATCGACTTGCGCAAGTTCGGCCCTGCGCGCCATGCCGAGTATCTCTGGTATATCGGGCGGATCAAGCCGGTGGCGCTGCCCGACGGGGCGCGCATTCTCTACTCCAGCCCGAACTCGTTCCTGGCCCGGCTGGCCGATCCCGCGGACCCTTCGTCCTAGGTTTACGGAGCGGTTCGCCAGACCTTGCAAATCGAGCGGGCCGGGGCTAAGTCGGCGTTTCCTTCCGACATGAGGATCGCATCTGCCCCTCCCGGCCACGGCCGGGGCGGCGATGGCCCCTAGCCGGAAGCCGAGACTTATTTTTCTGCTCAGGCAGCAGGCAAGAGACGCGAGAACGACAGTCATGGCCAAGACCAGTCCCGGCGAATTCATCCGCCAGGTGCGTACGGAAACCTCCAAGATCTACTGGCCTTCGCGCCAGGAGACGGTGACGACGGCAATCTTCGTCGGCATCATGACGGTCTTTCTCGCGGTGTTCTTCCTGGGGATCGACGCACTGTTCGGCTGGGTCGTCAGCTCGATCCTGTCGCTGCTGTGATCGCCTGAACTAGCTTACGAAGAGAGATCCATGGCCCGCTGGTACATCATCCACGCTTATTCCGGCTTCGAGAACAAGGTAAAGGAATCCATCCTCTCGGAAGCCGAGCGGATGGGACTTTCGCAGCTCGTCGAGGACGTTCAGGTTCCGCACGAGACCATCACTGAGGTCAAGCGCGGCAAGAAGGTTCAGACCGAACGCAAGACCATGCCGGGCTATGTGCTCGCCAAGCTCGCGCTGAACGACGACGTCTACCACCTCGTCAAGAACACCCCGAAGGTCACCGGCTTCCTGGGTTCCAGCGGCAAGCCGCAGGCAATCAGCGAGACCGAGGCTGCCCGTTACTTCGGCGCCGCCGAAGCCGCCGCTGCCGCGCCGCGCAAGACCGTCAGCATCGATTACGAGATCGGCGATTCGGTGAAGGTCCTCGATGGCCCCTTCGCCAGCTTCAACGGCATCGTCGAGGAACTCGATTTCGACAAGAACAAGGTCAAGGTGTCGGTGTCGATCTTCGGCCGCGCCACGCCGGTCGAGCTGGACTTCGAACACGTCGAACTCAGCAAGTAATCGTTGGCAAGAAAACGAAAAAGGCCGGGCATCTCGCCCGGCCTTTTTCGTTTCTCCGCCTGGTTTCGATCTGGCCTACGCGCCGCCGTTTCAGCCTGGCGGTGCATAAACGGTGAAGCGAACCCGTGCGCGCTCGGCGAAGCCCAGCCTGCCGTAGAGCGCCAGGGCCGTCTCGTTATCGGCATAGCTGTGGAGCAGGGGCCGCTGTCCCGAAGCCCGAATCGCGCCGGCCACGCGGCGTGAGAGCAGGGCGGCGTAGCCCTTGCCCCGACCGTCGGGATGGGTGCAGACGCCGCTGACTTCCACATGCTCTGCCGTGCGTACGCGCTGACCGGCCATGGCCAGCAGGCGGCCGTTCTCGCGAATGCCCCAGAAGCGACCGAGGTCGCCCGTGCGCTCGGCAAAGGGGCCGGGTTCGGTCAGCAGCGCGAGTTCCAGCATGTCCGGGTAGTCGCTCTGGCCGAGCGGAACGGTGCGCGGATCGTTCTCGGCGCGGGCGATCTCCTCTACGGCGGCGGCGTTGCTTTCGTCGAACAGCAGTTGCACGCCCTCTGCGCTGCGAAGGATCTCGGTGCCCGGAACCGGGAGGTCCTCGGCCATGCCGACAAGGCCGAGTGCGGCGAGGCCGGTGGTGCGGACCAGTTCGCCAAAGGCTTCGAGGCTTTCCGGCGAAAGATCGCGAAGTGCGGCAAGCGGGCCGATTGAGGGATGGAAGCGCTTTGCCCGGTCGTTGCCGATGGAGAAACCGGCCTGTTCACCGGACAGTGCCGCCCAGATGAGATTGTCGAGTTCGCTGTCTGCCATGATGTCGCAGCCTATGGGAGCAAGATCGGCCATCAGCAAGGCCAGGCGTCAGCAGGATCAGGCGCCAGCAAGATCGGGCGGCGAATTGCCGAAACCGGCGCTTTCCTTTTCGAACGATATGGTTTAGGGGCGCGCCCTTCGGTTCGGCCTCGTGCCGCCCGATTCCCTGCGGGAGGATGCTCCGGCACCCGTAAAACCGCTAAACATGAGCATCTGCCCGGCAGGTGCGAAAGTGTGAAGGAGTGGCCACATGGCCAAGAAGATCGAAGGTTACATCAAGCTGCAGGTCAAGGCCGGCAGCGCCACGCCGTCCCCGCCGATCGGCCCTGCGCTGGGTCAGCGCGGCGTGAACATCATGGAATTCTGCAAGGCGTTCAATGCTGCCACGCAGGAGCTCGAAAAGGGCATGCCGATCCCCACCATCATCACGGTGTATGCGGATCGCAGCTTCACGTTCGTCACCAAGACCCCCCCGGCGACCTTCCTCATCAAGAAGGCCGTGAACCTGAAGTCGGGTTCCAAGGAGCCGGGTAAGATCAGCGCCGGTACCGTCAAGCGCTCGCAGCTTGCCGAAATCGCCCAGGTCAAGATGGCCGACCTCAATGCCAACGACATTGATGCCGCCACCAAGATCATCGAAGGTTCGGCCCGCGCGATGGGCCTCGAAGTGGTGGAGGGCTGATTCCATGGCCAAGGTGACCAAGAAGCAGAAGTCGCTGACCGAAAAGCTCGGCGACAACCTCAAGCACTACCCCGTCGCTGACGCGCTGCAGACCCTGCGCGACCTGAAGACCACCAAGTTCGACGAAACCGTCGAAGTCGCGATGAACCTGGGCGTTGACCCGCGTCACGCCGACCAGATGGTTCGCGGCATGGTTTCGCTTCCGGCCGGTACCGGCAAGACCGTTCGCGTCGCCGTGTTCGCCAAGGGCGACAAGGCTGCGGAAGCTCTCGCCGCCGGCGCCGACAAGGTCGGCGCGGAAGACCTCATGGACGACATGCAGGCCGGCAACCTCGACTACGACCGCGTCATTGCCACCCCGGACATGATGGGCGTCGTCGGCCGTCTCGGTAAGCTGCTGGGTCCGAAGGGCCTGATGCCGAACCCGAAGCTCGGCACGGTTACCCCGAACGTCACGCAGGCCGTGAAGGACGCCAAGGGCGGCCAGATCGAGTTCCGCGTCGAAAAGCAGGGCATCATCCACGCCGGCATCGGCAAGATGTCGTTCTCGGACGCCGACCTGCTGACCAACTTCAGCGCGTTCGTCGATGCGATCGTCAAGGCCAAGCCCTCGGGCTCCAAGGGCAAGTACGTTCGCAAGATCTCGCTTTCGTCGTCGATGGGCCCCGGCCTGAAGATCGACACGACCGAGATCGCCGGCGCCTGATAGGCACCTGATCCTTCGGGATCATGCGAAACGGATAGAAGGGCCGGAGGGAAACCTCCGGCCCTTTTTCGTTGTGGCGATCCCGCAGCCTCGCGCCCCCGCTTGCGCGGAGAGGCGGGCCGGTGTATTTCGTGCTGAACAACTGTTCAAAACGATAAGCTGGAGAGCGCGCCGCCATGGCCATCCGATTCGAGGACATCAAGGAACACATCGGTTCGCGTGTCGTGTGGGACGACCGGGAAGACATCTTCACGCCCGAAGCGGCCGCCGCGATCCGTGCGAAAGTGGAAGAGCGCACCGTCGTCGTCTTTCCCGAGATCAACCTGACCGATGCCGAGCAGCTTGCCATCACCGATGCGATGGGCGGGACCGTCAAGCTGACGGCGCGAAACAACGTCCAGCAGAACGACGACAACGTCTACCAGGTCACACTGGACGAGAAGATCAATCCGCAGCCCGAATACGTGCTGGGGACGTTCTTCTGGCACATGGACGGGATCACGGTGGATATGCCTCCGCCATTCGCCACGCTGCTGTCGTGCCGGATTGCCCCGGCCATCGGCGGAGAGACGGAGTTCGCCAGCACTTACGCCGCTTACGAAGGGCTGCCGGAGGAAGAGAAGCAAGCGTTGGAAGGGCTGCGGGCCGTACACTCGGTGCGCGCCAGCCTCTCCCCGATCGCCGACGCCATTCCCGAGAAGCACCGCGAGCGCGTTCTGGGGATTGGCCTGATCAAGGAACATCCGCTGGTCTGGACTCACGAGTCCGGCCGCAAGTCGATGGTGATCGGTACCACGGCCGACCATATCGTGGGCATGGAAGTGCCGGCGGGCCGCGCCATGCTGATCCGTCTGCAGGAATGGGCGGCGCAGCCGGCGTTCTCACTGCGCCACAAGTGGACCAAGGGCGACTTCGTCATCTGGGACAATACCGGCGCGATGCACCGGGCGATCCCTTATGACAAGTCGACCGGGCGCATGATGCACCGAACCTCGATCGCCGGGACGGAGGCGGTCGCGGCCTGATCCGGGAAGATGTCGGGCGTCGCTCTGGACATGGTTCGGGGCGACGTCAGGGTTGGAGATTGGCCGCGGTGTAACACTCCACCAGATAGGCCAGAGGCCGTTCGTCCGGCAGAACCAGCATGGCCTGATGGGTGGAGATCGTGCCTGCCGGGCAATTCGCGGCGGCGCCGGCAATCGTCGAGAGCGGCAGGCGCCGGAAATGCAGGTCGGCCACGGCCTTGCCGAAAGGCATGTCGCTGGAGCGTAGCACCTCGTTCATGTCCGCAGTCAGGCGCTCGGGCACGTACCAGTTCCATGCCACCGACAGGACCCGGGAACCGCAGCTCAGCCGGACGTTGCGAAGAGCGGCCGTCTCGCCGGGCTGCAGCGCCAGCTTCTTTTCGATGTCGGCGGGTGGGGGGATGTCGCTGCCGGTCACGAGTTGTGCCGTCACCCGCGCAGAGGCGGAAAAGCCGCGCAGGGTGCACCATTCCTCCAGCGCCAGCGTGGCGCTGTCATGGCGGCCCAGGACGGCTTCGAAGGCTTCGAGCGTCGTTGGGGCCTGGACGGCGACTGGCGCGGAGGACGCCATCAGGGCAAGCGCGGCGGCCGTCTCGAATGCCATGGCTCAAATGCCACCGGGCACCGCGGGCCGTCCCATCGCTTCCAGGCCCTGCACCAGAGCGCGCGTGCAGGCGGCAAGATCCTGGGCGTTGACGGAGCGGATCACGAAATTGGCGCCGGTGCGGCCCTCGGCCCAGAACGGGTAGGAGCCGATCTGGCAGCCATCGTGGGTTCGTTCGGTTTCGCGCAGGAGTTCGGCAACTTCGCTCTCCCCCACCCAGCAGCCGACCGTCTCTGAAAGCAGCGGAGCCCCGCCTTCAAGCTGGCCGGAAAGAGCGTCGAGCATGCCGGCGGTGATGCTGGGGACGCCGGCCATGATAAAGACGTTTCCGGCGCGGATGCCGGGGGCGCCGGTGTAGCGATTCGGAATGAGGCTGGCGCCGTCCGGCGTGCGCGCCATGCGCAGGCGGGCATCCGTCAGCCCCCCGCGCGTGGCATAGTAGCTTTCCAGGATCGCACGGGCTTCCGGATGGACGATCACCGGCACGCCCAGCGCTTCGGCGATGGCGTCGACGGTGATGTCATCATGGGTCGGGCCGATGCCGCCGGTGGTGAAGAGATAATCGTTGCGTGCGCGCAGCGTGTTCACGGCCTCGACGATGGCGGCCGTGTCGTCGGCGACCACGCGCACTTCCTTGAGGCGGATCCCCTGCACCTGCAGCCAGGCGGCGACTTGCGCGATGTTCTTGTCGTGCGTGCGACCGGAAAGGATCTCGTCACCGATGACGACGAGGGCGGCGGTATAGATTCGCAACGATTCGGCCATGCAGCATGGCTAGGACAAAGCGGCTCCGACTGCCAGCACATGGGGGCGCTGGACGGCGTTTCGCCTGGAATAGGCGCAAAAAAAAGGGCCGATCCGATGGACCAGCCCTACGAAAGTTTTTGGGAGAGGATGCCTGAAAGGCCCGATCCTTATGATCCGCGAAAGGTTTTGCTGCAAATGCGAAAAAATTGGGCGTAATTGCATAACGTGCATGTGATCGCTCGGGCGTTGAATTTCGGGCAGTCTTGAGGGGCAATGCGCTTGTTAGAAATGCATGCGCCTGTCGGTTCGTGCGCTACGGATGCCGCGCCGTGCCGCAACTCAGGCCATTGAGCGATGTAGGAGAGTCTCCGGACGCTGTGGCTGCGCCTGCAATGAAGCGGCGCGGCCAGTGCCTTAAAAACCGGAAACGGATGAAGGAGAGGTGCGCGGATCTGCGAGACCTGACCGGGAGCGTTGGGGCAAACGTCAATTCGCGCGGATGCAGCGCAAAAAAAAAGGCCGGTCCGAAGACCAGCCCTTGGAAAGTTTTTGGGAGAGGATGCCTGAAAGGCCTGTTCCATATGCTCCCGACACTGATTCGCTGCAAATGCGAAAAGATTGAGCAACGTTGCAAGACGTGCAACTGCTGCTCACTCCCGCTCAGACTTCGGTAATGGCGCCGTAGAGGTCGTGCTCGTCGGCGTCCTCGATAAGAACGTCAACGATATCACCGACTTCCAGGTTCTTTCCGGCATTGCGGAGGAAGACATTGCCGTCGATTTCGGGGGCGTCGGCCTGAGAGCGGCCGGTTGCACCGATGTCGCCGTCCTCGTCCACTTCGCCGACTTCATCGATGATGACCGGAAGGATACGGCCAACTTTGCCCTGAAGCTTGGCAGCGCTGATCGCGGCGGTCTTCTCCATGATGCGGGCGTAGCGTTCTTCCTTGACCTCTTCGGGCACGGCGTTCGGCAGGTCGTTGGCGCTTGCGCCTTCGACGGGTTCGAAACGGAACGCACCCACGCGGTCGAGCTGGGCCTCGTCCAGCCAGTCCAGCAGGTACTGGAAGTCCGCCTCGGTCTCACCGGGGAAGCCGACCACGAAGCTGGAGCGAATCGCGATATCCGGGCAGATCTCGCGCCACTTGCGCAGACGGTCGAGCACCTTGGCCTCGTTGGCAGGTCGCTTCATCGACTTGAGCACCGAAGGCGCAGCGTGCTGGAAGGGAATGTCGAGGTAAGGCGTCAACAGTCCTTCCGCCATGAGCGGAATCACCGCGTCGACATGGGGATAGGGATAGACGTAGTGCAGGCGGACCCAAGGCTTGCGGCCCTGCGAATCGCTGAGTTGACCGAGTTCGCGGGCAAGGTCCGTCATGTGCGTGCGGACCTCGTGGTCCTTCCACATGCGCGTCTCGTGCCGCACGTCAACGCCATAGGCCGAAGTGTCCTGGCTGATGACCAGCAGTTCGCGCGTTCCGGCCTGGACCAGCTTTTCCGCCTCGCGCAGCACCGCGTCGATACGGCGGCTCGCCAGCTTCCCGCGCAGCGAGGGAATGATGCAGAACGAGCAAGCGTGGTTGCAGCCTTCCGAGATCTTCAGATAGCTGTAGTGCCGCGGCGTGAGCTTGACGCCGGCTTCGTCGTAGATCTGGGGAATCAGATCGACGTAAGGCGAAAGTTCGGGCGGCGCGGCTTCGTGCACGGCCTCGACCACGGCTTCGTACTGATGCGCGCCGGTGACGGCCAGCACGTCCGGGAAGCGAGCGCGGATCACGTCGGCCTCATTGCCCATGCAGCCGGTGACGATCACGCGGCCGTTTTCGGCAATGGCCTCGCCGATCGCGGAGAGGCTCTCTTCCTTCGCGGAATCGAGGAATCCGCAAGTGTTGACGAGCACGACGTCGGCCCCGGCATAGTCCGGGCTCATCGTATAGCCGTCGGCGCGCAGGCGGGTGAGGATGCGTTCGGAGTCGACAAGCGCCTTGGGGCAGCCGAGGCTGACCATGCCGACCTTGGGCGGAGAGGGGATTTCAATAGCCATAGGGATGGCGCGCCCGATACGCCTATTGCGCCCGAGAGTCACGAAAAACGAATCGTACCGGCCGAGTGGCAGGCGAATCCCTTCCTTCGACGCGCACTTGTCTTGCGCCTTCGGCACGGGCCTGCAAGAGAGAAGCTATTGGAAAACAGGGGATGTCGATGGGTCCGGTTAACTGGTTGGCGGTCTTCCTGGCTGCGGCGCTTGCGGTGGCGGTGGGCCTTGTCTGGCACGGTCCGCTGTTCCGAACCGGGCGGCAGCTGATTCCCGGTCGCGCGCAGCGCGGGGCCAATTATGCCGTGGTCGTCTTCGTCATGCTGGTGTCTTCGGCCATGCTCGGCCACAATTTCGCGCGGATCGGGGCGGAAACGCTGGCGGCGAAGCCCTGGCTCTATTTCATGCAGACGGGCGGTGTCTCGGTGGCCTTCGTGATGCCCGCCGTATGGCTGACCCACCTTCGCCAGCGCACCGAGCCGATGCGCCGCGTGGTGGACTGCCTGTTCTGGCTGGTGGCCTATCTGGCGATGGGCCTGGTGTTCTGGGTGCTAGGCTGAACCCGCTTCGTCGGTAGCCTTGGTGGGGGCGATTTCCACCACGATGTCGCCGGGCTGCAGGATCCTGGCGTCGTCTTCCCAGAAGCCGATGGTGTGCTCTCCCCGGTAGATGCGAAGCCCCTTGCCGCCCGTGGCGAGCTGGTCGAGCGGCCGGCCGATCTCCTCGGGCGCCACCGGCCGTTCCACTAGCTGCACCCGGCCCGCCACGGAGGCGAGGTCGGAGAAATAGTCCGCGACGTGCTGGCCCTCGGCCGAGCCTGCCAGGAGCAGGCCGGTGAAGCGCACCGGGTTGATGACGTTGTTGGCGCCGGCCTGCCGCGCGAGGAGTTCGTTGTCGTCGGCCCGAATGACCACCGTGATGGGCACCGTGGGCGCGAGGTGGCGGGTGGTGAGCACGATCAGCACCGAAGTATCGTCGCGCCCGGCGGAGACCAGCACCGTCCGCGCCGTCGTTACGCGGACCGCGTTCTGGATATCGTCACGCGTGGCGTCGCCCTGGAGCACGTTGCAGCCCAGTTTCTCCGCGTGAGCCAGACGGGCCTCCACCGGGTCGACCACGACGATGCAGGCCGGTTCCATCCCGCGCTCGACCAGTTCCTTGACCGCTTCCGAGCCACTGACGCCGAAGCCGAGCACGACGATGTGGTCCTCCAGCCTTTCCTGGATTCGCTTCATGCGCCAACTCTCCCAGCTGCGTTTGATGATGAAATTGTAGGCCGTGCCGACGAAGATGGTGATGACGGCGAGCCGGATCGGCGTGACCAGGATCGCCTCGATCAGCCGCGCCCGGTCGCTGACGGGGGCGATGTCGCCGAAGCCCGTGGTCGTGATCGAGATCATCGTGAAATAGACGACGTCGAGGAAGCTGACCTGCCCGTCGTGGACATCGTGGAGGCCGGCCCGGTCGCTCCAGTGGACCATGATGACCACGAAGATCAGGAAGAACGCACCGCCCAGGCGCAAGGCCACGTCGGCCCAGACCGGGACAGCCAGCGACCGACGCAATGGTTTGAACGAAGGCGGCCTGAATACGGCGCGAGCAGAGTGTCGCTTCGACATGCCCGCCAAGCTTAGGGGGCCTTGGGCAACTCGTCCAGCGGATCGACGGGCTTGCCGTTCTGCCGCACCTCGAAATGAAGCTCGTTGCCCTTGGCAAGGCCCGTGCTGCCGACCAGCCCGACGCGCTCCCCGGCCGCCACCCTGGTGCCTTCCTTGACGGTCACTCGGCTGAGGAAGGCGTAGGCGGTGAACCAGCCGTCCCCGTGGTCGAGCACGACGAGATTGCCGAACTGCTCCTTTTCCATGCCCGCAAAACGCACGGTGCCGGCCGCGGCGGCCCGGACCATCGTCGCTTCCGGGGCCTTGATGTCGATGCCGTCGTGATGGTTGGCGCCGGTCGCGAAGCTGCGGCGGATCGGGCCGCTGACAGGCCAGGCGAATCGCGCACCACGGGTGGTCGGCGTGCTCTGCGGAGCGGGGATGGCCAGCAGCGGTGCGGCGGTGGGTGCAGACGTGGGCGCAGCGACAGGCACGGAAGCGCCGCTTGCGGACGGCGGATCGAGCAAAGTGGGGATCAGCAGCGTCTGGCCCGGCTTGACCGGCGCGACCGGATCGAAACCGTTGGCAAGGGCGATCTGCTCCCAGGGCACCGCGTACTTGTATGAGATCGAAAAGCCGGTGTCGCCTGCCTTGACCGTATGCCGGCGCGTGCGGGGGATCTGCAGTTTCTGGCCGGAGCGCACCGCATAGGGCGGCTGCAGACCATTGGCTTCCGCGATCAGGACGCGGGGAACTTTCGCTGCGGCAGCGATGCCGCCCAGCGTCTCGCCGGGCTGGACGACATGGACGGATTCCTGCTCCGGCGGACCTGCTGCGGCGATGGCGGCTTTCGCCGTCGAACTGGCTGCGGCTGCTGCCTTGGCCGTCGCGCTGGCGCCGGAGGCGCGCGCAGGCGCCGCGGCATTGTCCGGTTTCGGTGCCGCCGTCTTCACCGGCGCAGGCCGGGAGCGCGGAATGGCAAGCTTCTGGCCCAGCCGGACGACGTAGGGCGCTTTCAGGCCGTTCGCTTTCGCCAGAGCCTCGGAAGAGACGCCGGCGCGGTTGGCGATGCCGTTCAGCGTCTCGCCCGGTTCGACGACGTGCACGGTCTCGTCACGCGGTGCGGCGACGGCAGGCGCGATCGGCAGCGCAAGCGCCGCAAGCAGGAACAGGGACTTGGGAATCATGCTTCGAAGCGGCTCGCGATCTGCGCTATCGCGGCGTCATGCGTGAGGTCGATCTGGAGCGGGGTCACCGAGATATAGCCTTCGGAGATCGCTTCGAGATCGGTGTTGTGGCCGGGCGTGTGCTCGATGCCGTGAAGGCCGAACCAGAAGTACGGGAAACCACGCGGATCCATGCCTTCGACGACCGAGCCGCGCGCATAGTCGTGGAAGCCCTGGCGGACCACGCGAATGCCCTTCACGTCAGCTCCGGCCAGGGGGGGGAAGTTGACGTTGATGAGGGTGCGCGGCGCGAACGGCATGTCCAGCAGGGGGCGCAGCACTTTGGCGCCCCATTCCTCGGCCGCCGAGAAGCTGACATTGTTGCCGAGGCCTTCGCCCGCATAGACCTGGCTGAGCGCGATCGAGGGGATGCCTGCCATGGCCCCTTCCATCGCCGCGGAGACGGTGCCCGAATACGTCACGTCGTCACCGAGGTTGGCGCCGCGGTTGACGCCGGAAAGGATCAGGTCCGGCGGGCCGGGCAGGGCTTTCTTGAGGCCCAGGGTCACCGAATCGGTCGGCGTGCCCGTGACCGAGAAGCGCTTGGGCGCATGCTCGCGCATGCGCACCGGGCGGCCCAGCGTCAGCGAATGGCCCGCGCCCGACTGTTCCTCGCTCGGCGCGCAGATCCAGATATCGTCCGAAAGCTGTGCGGCGATCTTTTCCAGGACATAGAGGCCGGGGGCGTTGATGCCGTCGTCATTGGTGAGCAGGATACGCATGATTTTTCTGCTGCTTTCATTCGTCGCCCTGAAACGGGTTCAGGGCGACGAGGAGTTCAGGTGTGCTTCGAGTCGAGAGCGGCTTCGTGGCCGGCCGTCAGCTTGTCGATCCCGCCCATCCAGGGCTTGAGTGCTTCGGGAACGCGGACCGAGCCGTCTTCCTGCTGGTAGTTCTCCAGAACCGCCACCAGCGTACGGCCGACCGCGAGGCCCGAGCCGTTAAGCGTGTGCAGGAACTCCGTCTTCTTCGAACCTTCCGGCTTGAAGCGCGCGTTCATCCGGCGGGCCTGGTAGTCGCCGCAGTTCGAGATCGAGCTGATCTCGCGGTAGGCCGCCTGGCCGGGCAGCCAGACCTCGAGGTCGAAGGTCTTGCGCGCCGTCGCGCCCATGTCGCCGGTGCAGAGCAGCACTTTACGATAGGGCAGTTCCAGCGCCTGGAGGATCGATTCGGCGGCCGCGACCATGCGCTCGTGTTCGGCTTCCGACTGCTCGGCCGCGCAGATCGTGACGAGTTCCACTTTCTCGAACTGGTGCTGGCGGATGAAGCCGCGCGTATCGCGGCCCGCAGCGCCCGCTTCCGAGCGGAAGCAGGGGGTCAGGGCGGTCATGCGCAAGGGCAGGGCGGCCGTATCGACGATCTCGTCCTGGACCGCATTGGTCAGCGAGACTTCGGCGGTGGGGATGAGCCAGCGACCGTCGGTGGTCCGGAACAGGTCCTCGGAGAACTTCGGAAGCTGGCCGGTGCCGAACACGGCCTCGTCCTTGACCAGCAGCGGCACGATGCATTCCATATAGCCGTTGGTGGCGGTTTGGGTGTCCAGCATGAACTGCGCCAGCGCGCGGTGCAGGCGCGCCATCTGGCCCTTCAGGAACGTGAAGCGCGCGCCGGAAATCTTGGCGCCGGTCTCGAAATCGAGGCCGAGTGCCGGGCCGAGATCGGCATGTTCCTTGGGCTCGAAAGCGAACGTGCCCGGCGTGCCCCATTTCGAGACTTCGACGTTCTCGCTCTCGTCCGCGCCGTCCGGCACTTCGGCGACGGGGATGTTGGGCAAGGCGGCCAGGGCATCGTGTAGCTGGGCGGAGAGGTCCTTCTCCTCGGCTTCGAGCGCGGGGAGGGTGTCCTTGAGCTGGGCGACTTCGGCCTTCAACGCTTCGGCCGTGGCGCTGTCGCCCTGGCCCATGGCCTTGCCGATCGCCTTCGATGCCTCGTTGCGGCGGTTCTGCCCTTCCTGCATGCGCGTCGCCACCGAGCGGCGCTGCTCGTCGAGGGCGAGGATGTCGGCAGCCACGGGGAGAGCCCCACGGCGGGCGAGGCCGGCGTCGAATCCTTCGGGATTCTCGCGGATCAGGCGGATATCGTGCATGGCGCGCGCTATGCCGCCTCATGCGCGCAGGCGCAAGATTCCAGAGGCTCGTTTCGGCCTGCGAGAAATGGTGATCTTGGGGAAAATGTCCGCCTTGCAAACGCCATCCCGCGAAAGGGATGGTGGGCGCGGCAGGGATTGAACCTGCGACCCCACCCGTGTGAAGGGTGTGCTCTACCACTGAGCTACGCGCCCGCAGAAGGACTGTGTCCGTTGCGGAAGCGCGCCTCTAGATGAGTCGGATCGAATTGACAAGCGCCCATCTGGAATTAAATCGCGGGGCATGACTGAAGAGACCCAGAACGGCCCTGACGTGCCGCCCGATCACCTCGCCATCAATCCGAAGAGCCCGTTCTTCGATGAGGCAAAGCTTCAGCGCGGCGTCGGTATCCGCTTCAAGGGTACCGTGCGCACCAATGTGGAAGAATACAGCATTTCCGAAGGCTGGGTGCGCGTTCAGGCCGGCAAGACGCTGGATCGCAAGGGCAATCCCCTGACGGTCAAGCTCTCCGGTCCGGTGGAAGCCTGGTACGAAGACCTCGGCGAAGACGCGCCGGTCGCCAAGGCCTGAGGTCCGCTAGGGCCTTGGGTCCGCTAGGGCCTGAGGTCAGCAAGGCCCGATAGGGCCATACCCGGACGGTCGGCCTGTTTCGGCAGGCCGCCGGGCCGGGCGCCTCAGTAGAGGCCGGCGATGATTTCGCCGATGGGGTCGCTGCGGCGGCCCTTTTTCCTTTTCTTCGGTGCCTCGGGCGCGGCCGAGACGTCGTCCAGCCGTTGCAGGGCCGGATCCTGGCCCCCTGCGGCACCGGAATTGGGCCGGGCGTTGTAGATGAAGCCGGAAACCGGCCAGTGCGTGTTGCCGAGGTTGTGAATCGGCGCATACCACACGCGCACTTCGCTCCAGTCGTTCCTGGCCGAGACGTCAAGGACGGTGACGTTTTTCTCGATCCGGCCGCGGCTGCCCTCGATCGGGGACCAGTTGGCATGGCTCACCAGGATCGTGCGCGAATCGATGACCTTGCTGACCGTGGCGACATGGCCGAGCTGGGAATTGGCGTAAGGCTCCATCGCCATGACGGCGCCGATGCGCGGGGTATGGCCGATGGCATAGCGGCCCTGGGCCTGACTCCACCAGGTATGGGCATCGCCGAAGATCTGGATGCCGGAAAGCTGGCGTGCATAAGGCACGCACTCCAGGTAATCGGGCTTTGCCACCGCGCCCACGGTGTCATCTGCGCCCGCCAAGGCGTCGTCTATGGCGGAACGGGCACTGGCCGGCGCGATCGTCGCGGCGGCCAGACCCAGTATGATTGCGATCCGGTAACCCTGCATGTGTTCCAATTCTGCCCGGTACGGTTATGGGATTCCTTCAGGGCATGGTTAACGACGAATTAGGAATTTGTTCCCGGACGTCCGGCTTATTTTATTCAATACCGCGCCGCGAGAACGCAGGCGTTTCCATTCCGAAGGAATTCCCCTACGGGCCGGAATCCTTTATCGAGTTATCAACATGCTTCCTCAGGTGATCATCATCGGCCGACCCAACGTCGGCAAGTCCACGCTGTTCAATCGGCTCGTCGGCAAGAAGCTCGCGCTCGTCGACGATCAGCCGGGGGTCACGCGTGACCGTCGCTTCGGCGATGCCGAGTTGCTCGGCCTGAAATTCCAGATCGTCGACACGGCGGGTTGGGAAGACGAAGAAGACCAAACTCTGCCCGGCCGCATGCGCAAGCAGACCGAGGCTGCGCTGGAAACGGCCGACGTGGCGCTCTTCGTCGTCGACGCGCGCGCAGGGCTGACGCCTCTGGACGAGGAAATCGGCCAATGGCTGCGCGCTTCGCCGGTGCCTGTGGTCCTTCTGGCCAACAAGGCCGAGGGCCGCGCGGGCGAGGGCGGCGTGCTTGAAGCCTATTCGCTGGGCCTTGGCGATCCGATCACGTTCTCGGCCGAGCACGGCGTGGGCATGGCGGATCTGTTCGAGTCGCTGCTGCCGCATCTCGATCCGCTCCAGCCCGAAGAGTCGGAATTCGAAGAGGAAGTGGACGAGGAAGCGCTGCTGCGCCGGCCTCTCAAGCTTGCCATCGTCGGCCGGCCGAATGCCGGCAAGTCCACCCTGATCAATCGAATCCTGGGCGAGGATCGCCTGCTCACCGGGCCGGAAGCGGGCATCACGCGCGATTCGATCACGGTCGACTGGGAGTGGACCGATCCCAAGACGCAGGAAGTCCGCCAGGTCAGCCTGATTGACACGGCCGGCATGCGCAAGCGTGCCAACGTGACGGAAAAGCTGGAGCGCATGGCGGTGGCCGATGCGCGCCATGCCATCGATTTCGCCGAAGTGGTGGTGCTTCTGCTCGATGCCACGCGCGGGCTGGAACACCAGGATCTCACCATCGCCTCCAAGGTGCTGGAAGAAGGCCGCGCGCTGATCATCGCGATCAACAAGTGGGACGTGGCCGAAGGCGCCTCGGCCCTGTTCAACGGCATTCGCGGGGCGCTCGACGACGGCCTGGCGCAGGTTCGCGGCGTGCCGCTGCTGGCCGTTTCGGCACGGACCGGCAAGGGCCTGGACGAGCTGATCGCCGCCGGCTTCTCGATTCGCGAGGCCTGGAGCAAGCGCGTGCCGACCGCCGCGCTCAACCGCTGGTTCGACGATGCGCTCTCCGCCAACCCGCCCCCGGCGCCGGGCGGCAAGCGCATCAAGCTGCGCTACATCACCCAGGCCAAGACCCGCCCGCCGGGCTTCGTGCTGTTCGGTACGCGTCTGGACCTGCTGCCGGAAAGCTATCGCCGCTACCTGATCAACGGCATTCGCCGGGAACTCGGGTTCGATGCGGTGCCGATCCGTCTCAATCTGCGCATGCCGAAGAACCCCTTCGCCAAGTAACGAAAAGGCCGCTGGAGACTGCTCCAGCGGCCTTTTTCATGCCCGTCGTTCGCGTGTCAGGACGGGTGCGCGGCCACCTCGGCGTCGGAAACCGGCGCCTCCGCCCGCTCTTCCTGCTGTTCGATGGCATCGGGCTCCAGCATGCCGTCGCTGTTCTTGATCTCGCGCATGAGCGTCCAGACGGCGATGAACAGCGCGGCGATCACCGGGCCGACGATGAAGCCGTTGAGGCCGAAGATCTGCAGGCCGGCCAGAGTGGCGATCAGCACCACGAAGTCGGGCATGCGCGTGTCGCGGCCGACCAGGATCGGACGCAGGATATTGTCGATCATTCCGATGACGAACAGGCCGCAGAAGGCCAGCACCGCACCTTGCCACATGTGGCCGGTTGCCAGCAGATAGCCCGCCATGGGAACCCAGACGAGGCCGGTGCCGACGGCGGGCAGTAACGAGAAGAAGCCCATCATCACGCCCCAGAGCAGCGAGCCGTCGATCCCCAGCAGAGAGAAGATCACGCCGCCGACCAGGCCCTGCGCCACGGCGACCACGACCGTGCCCTTCATCGTCGCGCGCACCACGATCACGAAATTGCTCACCAGCCGGTCGCGCAAGTGCGGGCGCAAGGGCATGGCGTCCCGGATCAACCGTCCATAGCGGTCGCCGTCGCGCAGCAGGAAGAACGTGAGGTAGAGCATCACGCCCAAGGCCGCGAGGAAGCTCAGCGCACCCTGTCCCACCGAGAGGAGCCGGGCGGCAAGGCCCTGGAGGCCGTTGGCGATCCCGGCGCCGAACTGGCGGCGCAAGTTCTCGAAATCGGTGAGGCCGTAGCGGTCGATCAGGCGCTCGAGCGATTCGGGCAGGGCGGCGCGGACTTGCTCCAGCATGTGCGGGATGTCGATCTGGCCGCCGCGGACCTTTTCGTAGATCGTCGTGACTTCCTGGACGAGGCTGACCCCGAGCAGGATGGTGGGAATGATGAAGAGCGCGAGCAGCAGCAGCAGCATGAGGCCCGCCGCCAGGCTCTTGCGGCCGCCGAACCGGGTGGCCAGCTTCGCCGTGAGCGGCTGAAACAGGATCGCGGCCACTACGCCCCAGAGCACGGCGCCGAAGTAAGGCAGCAGCAGCCAGACGAAGGCCGCGGTAACGAGGATGACGAGAACGCCGAAGCCGTAGTCCTCGATGGTATAGGGGGGGCGTTCCGGTTGCTCCATGCCTGCCTCTTAGCATGATTCCCGCCGCGGCAAGGTCGCCGGCCGAGGTGACTGGATTTTTCACGAAGTCTGGGCAAGACAGGGTGCATCCTCCCATTCGAGAAGGAGCATTCCATCTTGCCGCATACCCTTTCGCGCGCCTTTGCCCTGCGCGCCGCCGTTCTCGCGCTCTCCTGCGCCGTCGTTCCGCTCTCCTCGGCCTTCGCCGCGGACGAAGCCGGGGCCGGACAGGCCGCCAAGACCTCCATCAAGGGTCCGGAGCGCGGCTTCACGCCTGACGACCTGTTCAAGCTTTCAGGCGTCACCGACCCGCAGATCTCGCCCGACGGCAGCCGGATCGCCTACGTTCGGGCCGCGGCCGATGTGATGACCGACAAGGTCGTGCCCTCGATCTGGCTGGTCGATGCGGCAAGCGGCGTGCAGCGGCCGCTCGTGACCGGGGTGGGTGCCCATTTCTCGCCGCGCTGGTCGCCGGACGGCAAGCGCCTGGCCTTCGTTTCCAGCGACGGGACGGGCGCGCCGCAGCTCTACGTGCTCTGGCTGGATGGCGACGCCAAAGTGAAAGTGACGGGGCTGCCTGACAGCCCCGGCGCGCTGGCCTGGTCGCCGGACGGGCGCCAGATCGCCTATACCATGCGGGTTCCGGGAGAGGCGCCCAAGATGGGCGCGCAGCCCTCGCAGCGCCCCGAAGGCGCGCAATGGGCCGAGCCGCTGCAGGTGATCGACCGCGTGACATACCGTGCGGACGGCGGCGGCTATGCCCAGCCCGGCTACGACCACCTGTTTCTCGTATCGGCCGACGGCGGCGCGCCGCGCCAGCTGACTTTCGGAGACTTCGACGACGGCGGCCCGCTGTCGTGGACGCCGGACGGCAAGCGCGTGGTCTTCAGCGCCAACCGCCACGAGAACTGGCAGCGCGACATCAACAATTCCGAAGTCTACGCGCTCGACATCGCGAGCGGCGCGGTGACGGCGCTCACCAGCCGCAACGGTCCCGATGCCGGCGCGATGGTCTCGCCAGACGGCAAACATATCGCCTACCTCGGCTATGACGACGTCAACCGGTCCTACGAGAATTCCGACCTCTACCTGATGAACAGCGACGGTTCGGGATCGCGGCTGCTGACCAAGGGGTTCGACCATTCGATCGACGCGGTGAACTGGTCCGGCAATTCCGCGATCATGATCCAGTATGACGATCATGCAAGGACGTATGTGGCCCGCGTCGGGCTGGACGGTCCGATGAAGACCGTGGTCGAGGGGCTCAGCCCCGGAGACCATTTCGACCGGCCCTATACGGGCGGTGCGTTCAGCGTCTCCGCCAATGGCCGCGTGGCCTATACCTCCGGCACAACCCAGCGCCCGGCCGACCTTTGGGTCAGCAATGGCGGGACCGGCCGCAAGCTGACCGACCTCAACGGCACCTGGATGGACGCCAAGGCCCTGGCGCCCGTGCGCAAGCTGGCGGTGACCGCGCCGGACGGCCGCGCGATCGACGCCTGGCTGGTGACACCGCCGGGCCTGTCGGCGGGGCAGAAGGCGCCGCTGATCCTGGAAATCCATGGCGGCCCCAACACCGCTTATGCGCCGGGCTTCTCCACCGACTACCAGCTCTACGCCGCGCACGGCTACGCGGTGCTCTATACGAATCCGCGCGGCAGCACGTCCTACGGCGAGGCCTTCGCCAACCTGATCGACCGGGCCTATCCCGGAACCGATTATGACGACCTCATGGCCTCGGTCGACGCGGCGATTGCCGACGGGGTGGCCGATCCGAATAACCTCTTCGTCACCGGCGGATCGGGCGGCGGCGTGCTGACGGCCTGGATCGTCGGCAAGACGGATCGGTTCAAGGCGGCGGTGACGCAGAAGCCGGTCATCAACTGGATCAGCGAGGCACTGACGATGGACGCCACGCCGTTCACCTCGCGCTACTGGTTCGACAAGAAGCCCTGGGAAGACCCCATGGAGTACTGGCGCCGCTCGCCGCTGAGCCTGGTGGGTAACGTCAAGACGCCGACGATGGTGGTGGTGGGCTCGGAAGATTTCCGGACCCCGGTGAGCGAGGCGGAGCAGTATTACGCCGCCTTGCAGATCCGCGGGGTGCCGACCGCGCTCGTCAAGGTGCCGGGCGCCAGCCATGGCGGCATTGCCGCGCGGCCTTCGCAATCGGCCGCCAAGGCTTCGGCGATCCTGGCCTGGTTCGACAAGTATCGGACCGACGGGCAGTCGGCCGCGCCGGAAGCCGGCGCGCCTAAGGGCGAGTAGCGGAAAGTTCGGCGGCGAGCTGGGCGACCAGCTCCGCTGCCGGCATCGAGCGGGATAGCGGCGCGCCCTGTCCCGCCCATTGCGCGCCGAACAGGGGCTCTCCCTGGGCCTTGGCGGCAGCGTTGAGCGCTTTACCGGTGTGATAGGTGCGCGGATAGGCAGGGACGGGCGGCAGGTCCGCGCGCTCCCCGAGTTCCGTGAAGCGGTTGGCAAGGCACCGGGCCGGGCGGCCGGAGATCGCCCGCGTCATCACCGTATGCCGGGCCGCGTCGGAAGCAAGCAGGGCGCGATAACCGGCATCGGCGTTGCTCTCCGGACAGCCGACGAAGGCCGTGCCGAGCTGCGCGGCCACCGCGCCGAGATCGAGCGCGGCACGTATGCCCGCTCCGTCCATGATGCCGCCAGCCGCGACCACGGGCAGCTTGCCCCAAGCGGCCAGCAGGCGGACCAGTGCGAAAGTGCCGAGCCGATCGTCGGGCGCGGCGGGGTCGAACATGCCGCGATGGCCACCGGCCTCCCAGCCTTGCGCCACGAGCACGTCGATGCCCGCGCTGCGCGACAGTTCGGCTTCCGCCAGGCTGGTGGCGCTGCCGACGAGCAGGCAGCCAGCCTGCTTGAGCGCCTGGATCGTTGCGGCGTCCGGCAGGCCGAAATGGAAGCTGACCACGGCGGGCTTCGCTTCCAGCACGACTTCGAGCATCGCGGCATTACCGGCGAAGCTCTCGTAGATGGTCTCCAGTCCCGCGGGCGGCGCTGCGCCAAAGGCGGCAAAGCTGGGCGCGAGCGCCTCCAGCCATGCCGCTTCCACCGCCGGTTCGGCGGCGGGCGTTTCGTGAACGAAGAGATTGAGATTGAAAGGCCGCTGCGTGCGGCTGCGCAAGTCCGCGATCTGGCGGCGGGCCTCGTCGGGGCCGATGGCGCCTAGGGCGAGCGAGCCGAGTGCCCCGGCGTTGCAGACGTCGGCGGCGAGAGCGGGCGTGGAAGTGCCCGCCATCGGCGCCTGTATCAGGGGAAGGGAGAGACCGAGGCGCGCGAGAAAATCCATGTCTGCTCGCGCGCCGTCCGGGCTTACTCTTCTTCGCCCGCCGGCTTGCTCTGCAGCTGGCAGTAGTTCTGGATGCCCATGCGGGCGATCATGTCGAACTGCTTTTCGAGGAAGTCGACGTGCTCTTCCTCGCTTTCGAGGATGCGGGCGAAGATTTCGCGGCTGACGAAGTCACGCACGGTCTCGCAGTGGGCGATGGCGTCCTTGAGCAGCGGAATCGCGTCGTATTCCAAGGCGAGGTCGGCCTTGAGCACTTCCTCGACGCTTTCGCCGATGCGCAGCTTGCCCAGCGCCTGGAAGTTCGGGAGACCTTCGAGATAGAGGATACGATCGGCCAGCACGTCGGCGTGCTTCATTTCGTCGATCGATTCGTGGCGTTCGTATTCCGCGAGCTTCTTGATGCCCCAGTTGTCCAGCATGCGGTAATGCAGCCAGTACTGGTTGATCGCGGTCAGCTCGTTGAAGAGCGCCTTGTTGAGAAAATCGATGACCTGCTGGTCGCCCTTCATGGGAGATGCTCCTGAATCTGTTCGGGCGGGTTTATGGCCCTTTCAGACCTGTAAGGCAAGCAGGCACGCGAAAACACCCGGCCGAGGCCAGGTGTAACCCGCCTTGTTGCAGGGTCAGGCTGCCGCGCTCAGGGGCGCGTCGGCGCTTGCCGTTTCCTCGGCGATAATGTCTTCGGCTTCGTCCAGGCACTGTCCGCACTGCGGCGCATGTCCGAGAGCACCGTAAAGCGCGGTGGCATCGCCGCGGCAGCAGCGGGCTACGGTGCGCAGGTCGGTCTCACGAATGGCATTGCAGATGCAAACGTACATGGTGCGAATCCTCTTGAGGACCATCATATGCAACTGCAAATGGATCGCAATAGCGTTCTTCAACTTCCTATCAAGCCATTGCCTTACGGCGATTTTTAAGGCGTTTTTGCTCTACCAGGGATCGCCAGAGCAGTTCCAGAGGCCCTCTGCGATAGCGACTCAGCCAGGGTTCGCTCCACGCCAGCATCATCATCCAGCCGATCAGAACCAGCGCCCACTGGTCCGCTGGGCCGAGCTTTCCGAACAGGCCCAGGCCCCATCCGTAGAACAGCGCACACATGAGCAGGCTGGTGCCGATGTAATTGGTGAAGGCCACTTGCCCGGCCGCGATGATCCGCAGGCCCACGCGGGTTTCGAGCAGGCGCGGCGTCGCCCATACGATCGCCGCGGCGTAACCAAGGGCCGTCAGCAGGTGGGCGGGCCAGAGTCCCTCGCCCAGCAGCATGGCCATCGCGATCGGCGGAAAATGGCGCGGCCAGGCCCAGGCGAGCACCAGCACGGTAAGCGCCAGGCCCGCCGCCGTCGCGCCGATCCGAAGCCGCCGCATCCACGCCTCCGGCCAATCGCCGCTGAAGAAACCGCTGCGCATCAAAACGACGCCGACCAGCATCAGCGGCAGGACTTCGCTCCAGGCGTGGGCCGTCATGGTGAAAAGCCAGAACGGGTCGCCGCGCAGCTTGCCGAGTGCGATGTCCAGGAAACCGCCGTGGTAAAGCTGCGCCTGGGCGAAGTCGTTGGCATTGTAGAGGTCCAGGCGCGCCAGCACCTCGCGGTGCTGGCCGGCCGTAGCCGTGCCGATTCGCAAGGCTTCTTCCGCGCGCACCAGCGGAAGCATGGACCATAAGTCGATCACGGTGGCCGTGACGATCACGCCCGCCGCCAGGCCCAGCAACAAAGGGCAGGGCAAGCGGCGCACGAACAGCACGGCTATGCCGCAGCAGCCGTAGACGAACAGGATGTCTCCCCACCACAGCAGCCAGTAATGCAATGTGCCGAACACCATGAGCCAGGCCAGACGGCGGACCTGCAGCACGTCACCCTCGCGCCCGGCTGCGTCCATGCGCTCACACTGGAGGGCGATGCCCGCGCCGAACAGCATGGCGAAGAGCGCGCGCATCTTGCCCTCGAAAAACAGGAAGCCGACGGCCCATGCGGCTTCGTCGGCCATGCTGGCGTGGCCGGGAAAATCGGGCGTCAGCGCGCCGAGGCTGGGTCCGGCGAAACCGGATATGTTGATGGTGAGGATCCCCATGACGGCAATGCCGCGCACCAGGTCGAGCGAGGCCAATCGTCCGCCTGTCCCGGACGGCGGCCGTGGCATCGACGCGCGTGCACCTGCCCGGGCACTCCGGCCCGCGATGGCTTTCAGCATTCCTGGTCTCCCTGAGAGGAAGACTAGGCGATCAGCCGTGGCGCGTCCACGACGACCTGCAGGGCAGGGGTATGACTACGAGGTGACGATGCATTCGTGACCGGAGGCTTTGAGCGCGCCGCAGGCGCGGTCGGCCTGCGCCTTGCTGGCGAAGCCGGCGGCATAGAGCTTGGTGAGCTTTCCGGCCGGTACGAGCTGGCGCTTGCTTCCCGCCATTTCCGGGCGCTTCGACAAGGAGGCCCAGAGCTTCTCCGCATTCCCGGGAACGCCGAAAGCGCCGAGCTGGAGGCGCCAGATGCCGCCGCTCGCCGCTGCCGGAGCAGGGCGCGGCGCGGCTTTCGGTTCGACAGGTTTCGGCGCAGGCGGGAGAGCGGGGCGGGCGACCGGCTGGGCGGCCGCGACTTTTGGCGGCGCCTTCGCGGCAGGCAAGGGCGCGCGGTCGGCCGGGCGGGCGATGGCGGGCAGGGTATAGTCGGCACCGGCGCGGGCAGGGCTGTCCGGGGCGTTGGCGATTCTCGTCGGCGTGGGGGCGCGCGGACCCGTTCCCAGCTCGGCCCCTGCGGTTTCGCGGGTGCGGGTCGCATCGGCCTGCGCTGTAAGCTGGGCGGCGAGCCCTACGCTTTTCTGACGGTCTGCCAGCGGAATATGCTCGTCCATCTGGGCAAGGGCATTGGCGGCCTGGGGCAGCCCCGCGCGCTGGGCCATGCTCACCAGGGCATAGGCCCTGACCCAGTCCTTCTCGACGATGTCGCCGTTGAAGTGCGCGACCCCCAGGATATATTCGGCCCGCGCGTCTCCGCGTGCGGCGGAACTGCGCAGATAGGGCATGGCTTTCTGGCGCTCTCCACGCTGGAACAGCATGAGGCCATAAGTGTCGGAAGCCTGGACATGGCCTTGCGCGGCGGCCTTGCCGTAAAGTTCTTCCGCCTTGCCGAGGTCTTCGGGAACGCCGCGCCCCATCTTGTAGGCCTGCGCCAGGTTGAACTGGGCGTCGGCATCGCCCTTGTCGGCCAGCGGGCGCCATTGCTGGACGGCGGCGGCGTAGTTTCCGGCGGACCAGGCCTCGACTCCTGCCTTCACGCTCCCGGCCTTTACGTCAGCCAAGGCAGGAGCAGCGGCAAGACTCGCAAGCGCGGCGACCAGCCCGAGGTGCAGGGAGAGACATGAAAGGGTGCTTCGATTTTTCCGCACGTCTGCTGGCCTCGATTTCCTGACTAAGGTCCGGACATGGTAAGCGAAGGCACTCACCGGATCATCCGGATATCCCGAAAGATGCCCATGGAAGGGCGAAATTCGCGTTAACTCCGATGGTAAACGAAAAATCCCGGACCTGGCGGAGGCGACCATGCGGCAAGTGCCTGAAACGGCGGCGGGGTTAACTCTAAATTAGGAACGATCTGCGATCCAGCCCTCTGTGAGAAACTGAATTTTCCGAGCCGCCGATCTTTCGGCGCGGGGTTCCTCAGGGGGTAACGGCTTTGCGCGTACTGGCATTGGCATCGCAGAAGGGTGGTTCGGGCAAGACCACGCTTTCCGGGCACCTCGCCGTGCAGGCGCAGCGCGCCGGCGCCGGGCCGGTAGTCCTGATCGACATCGATCCGCAAGGTTCGCTCGCCGATTGGTGGAACGAGCGCGAGGCCGACTATCCTGCTTTCGCCCAGACCACCGTGGCCCGCCTCTCCAGCGACCTTCAGGTCCTGCGCCAGCAAGGCTTCAAGCTGGCCGTGATCGATACGCCGCCCGCCATCACCATGGCGATCCAGAGCGTCATCTCGGTCTCGGAACTGATCGTGGTGCCGACGCGCCCCAGCCCGCACGACTTGCGCGCGGTGGGGGCCACCGTCGACCTTTGCGAACGCTCGGGCAAGCCGCTGATCTTCGTGGTCAACGCCGCCACCCCGAAAGCGCGCATTACGGCCGAGGCCGCCGTCGCGCTTTCCCAGCACGGGACCGTCGCTCCCGTCACGCTGCACCAGCGCACCGATTTCGCGGCGTCGATGATCGACGGCCGCACCGTCATGGAAGTCGATCCCAACGGCCGTTCCGCGCAGGAAGTGACCGCGCTGTGGAACTACGTTTCGGACCGTCTCGAACGCAATTTCCGCCGCACCGTCTTCTCCGCTCCGCAGTTGACCGGCCAGCCGATCATGCCCGGCGCGGCACGACCGATCGGTGGCTTCGGCCGCCGCGTGGCAGGATCCTGATCGTGACCGGCTTGAGCGAACACGGCTTTGCCTCGCTGACGGCCGGGCTGCTGGCCCGCAAGGGGCGCGCCCGCCCGGCGATGCGGCGCCAGGATGCCGTCAACCTCGGCGCCACGAGCCTTTCCGTCGCCGGTGCGCGGATGGAAGACCTTGGCTGGAACGACTGGGGCCAGAACGATGAGGTCCAGACCGATGGGGGCCAAAACGATGTGGTCGAGCTGGTCGGACCGAGTGCCGAACTGCCCGCTTCGGCGCCCGCGCCCGACGTGCTGCGCCAGATCGACGAGCTTGCCCAGCGCCTCGGCCGCATGACCGTCCAGAGCCGCTCGGCCGCCGTCGAGGGTCGCCGTGCCGCCTTCACCCTGCGCCTCGATGCAGATCGTCACTTCCGGCTGAAGATGGCCGGCGTGCTGCTGAACCGCAGCGCGCAAGTGCTGGTTACCGAGGCGCTCGACAAATTCCTTTCCGAAATGCCGGAAATCGCCATGCCCGTCGGCGGGCGCAGCTGAGCCAGGGCCCGATCGATGCAACCCCTCAACTTCCGTGCCCGCAGCGCCGCTCTCGCGATCTGCACCGCGATGGCCGCGACGCTCCTGGTGAGCTGCGCAGGACAAGCGCCTTTCGCCCGCGCCGGTGCTTCGGCCGCCCCGGGTGAGCCGGGGGACAAGGACCTTGCCCGCGCGGAGCAGCGTGTCACCCGCTCGCCGCGCGATGCTTCGGCCCGCGCTGCGCTGGCCCAGACCTACCTCTCTGCCGGACGCTTCGATTCGGCCGCCACCACTTTCGAGGATGCCATTGCGCTGGGCGACCAGAGCCCGCGCACCGGCCTTGGCGCCGTGCTGGCCTATGTCGGCGCGGGTCGCGGGGCTGAGGCCATGGCCGTGCTCCAGCGCTTCCAGAACAAGCTGCCGGCCAGCGACTACGGTCTTGCCGTCGCTCTTGCCGGTCGTCCCGCCACTGGCGTGGATATCCTGACCGGCGTCGTTCGCGGCGGTGACAATACGCCCAAGGCGCGCCAGAACCTGGCCTATGCCTATGCCCTTGACGGCCGGTGGCGCGAGGCCCGCCTGATCGCCTCGCAGGACGTTCCGGCCGACCAGCTCGACGCCCGTCTTGGTGAATGGGCGCGTGCAGCCCGCCCGGACCAGTCGCAGGCGCGGATCGCCGGCCTGATCGGTGCTCCGCTGCGCGCCGATCCGGGGCAGCCTGCGATGCTTGCGCTCAACGCTCCTGCCGCTGCGCCGCGGATGGCCATGGCCGAAGCGTCCGCAGCGGCTTCGCCCGAAGCGGAACTTCCGCCCGTTCAAACCGGCGAAACTTTCTGGGGTGCGAACCAGCCCGAAGAGATCCAGCCGGTTTCTCCGCCTGCGCCCATGCCGGCTGCCCGAGTCGCCGCGCCTGTGCGTGTGGCCACCGCGCGTCCGGTTCGTCCGGTGGCGGCGGCCAAGCCGCAGGTCGCTCCGGCCAAGGCCTTGATTTCGGCTACGCATCTCGTCCAGCTCGGCTCGTTCCGAACCATGGACGGCGCCAAGCGGGCCTGGGGAATTTTTCAGTCGCGCAACCCGGCCCTTCGGGGGCATGATTTGCGGATTACCGAGGCGAAAGTGAACGGCCAGACTTACTACCGCGTCGCGGCGGGCGGTTTCGACCAGCGTGCGGCCCAGTCCGTCTGCGCCAGCGTCCGGCAGGGCGGCAATCCTTGCCTTGCCTATGCGCAGCAACGGCCGCTACCCGGCGGCGTCGGTGCGAATCAGATGCGCCGCGCCGAGCTTTAGAGTTTCCGCGGGGGCTTTGCCTCTCGCACTTGAGTTCCATGTGAACCTAAACGGCTCCTGTCTTTGGACAGGGGCCGTCTTTTTTGGTTTCAGGGAAGTTAAAAAAGTGAAAGCGGCGGCCGGTCAGGCACTCTTCGCGATGACACCAGAACGCCTGCCGGGGCCACAAAGGGGCGGCAGACGGACAAAATCCACGAGAAATGGAGGGTCGGCGAAGGGGGCAGGGGTCATCTGCCCCTGCCATCACGCGCGTGCTTACCTGGCCTTTACGGCGACCCCGCCCTTGAACAGCGCCAGCACGCGGCCCTGGACGGGCTGCTTGTCGAACGGCGTGTTGCCGGCGGCAGCGGCCATCTTGTCCGAATCGACGATCCACGGCCGGTCGGCGTCGATCACGGCAATGTCCGCCTCGGCGCCCACTTCGAGCTTGCCCGCATTGACGCCGAGCAGCTTCGCCGGGTTGGTCGCGATCAGTTCGAAGGCGCGGGAGAGCGAGATCACGCCGTCGCGCACGAGGTTCATCGTCAGCGGCAGCAAGGTCTCGGCGCCGGCCATGCCCGGCGCGGAATCCGCGAAGGGCAGGCGCTTGTCCTCGGGGCCGCGCGGATCGTGACCCGAGGCGACGACGTCGATCGTGCCGTCCCCGATCGCCGCGATCACGGCCTTGCGGTCGTCTTCCGAGCGCAGCGGAGGCGAAAGATGCGCGAAAGTGCGGAAGCCCGCCAGCGCGAGGTCGGAGAGCATGAAGTAGGCAGGCGTGACACCGGCCGTGACCTTGAGCCCTCGGTCCTTGGCGCGGCGCACGAGGTCCAGTCCTCTTGCGGTCGTCACCTTACGGAAGTGGATGGCCGCGCCGGCCAGTTCGGCCAGGGCGATATCGCGCGAGATGGCGAGGGCTTCGGCTTCGGCAGGCGCGGACGGCAGGCCCAGGCGGGTGGCCATTTCGCCGGAAGTGGCGACGGCCTTGCCGGTGATTCCCGCATCTTCCGGATGGGCCAGCACGACCATGCCGAGCATCCCGGTATATTGGAGCAGGCGTAGCATGGTGCCCGAATCGGCGATCCACTGGCGCCCGGTGGTCACGGCCTTGGCGCCCGCGTCGCGCATGAGCGCGATCTCGGCGAGTGCCTTGCCTTCGAGGTTCTGGGTCGCCGCGGCGAGCGGATGGACCCAGAGGTCCGGCTTGCCCGATTGCGCCGCGAAGCGCACGCGCGCCGGCACGTCGAGCGGCGGGTTCTGGTCGGGCATGAGCGCCGCGCGGGTGATGCCGCCGAAGTGGAAGGCGGGCTTGTCGATGGCGAAGACGCCGATGTCGACGAGGCCGGGGGCGATCAGCCGGCCGCGGGCGTCGTGAACTTCGTCGCCCGGCTGGGGCGTGACGTCAGCGCCGACGGCGGTGATGAAGCCGCCTTCGCTGCGCAGGGCGCCCGGGGCGATGGTGCCATCGGGCAGTACCAGCTGGCCGCCGGTCACGGTGAGGGGGGTATTGTTGCTCATGCCCGGGCCTCCCCAGCCCATCCGGGCATTCCGCGCCCTCGTCGGGTCAGGACATCGAGGCAGGCCATGCGCATGGCCACGCCCATTTCGACCTGGGTGGTGATCTGCGAGCGGCCGACGAGATCGGCGACATTGCTGTCGATCTCGATGCCGCGGTTCATCGGGCCGGGATGCATGACGAGGGCATTGCCTTCCGCCTTGGCAAGACGGTCGAGCGAGAGGCCGTAGAGATGGCGATATTCGCGCGGCGAGGGGATGAACTGGCCTTCCATGCGTTCGAGCTGGAGGCGCAGCATCATCACCACGTCGGCGCCTTTCAGCGCGGCATCGAAATCGTGGAAGACCTTCACGCTCATGYGCTCGATATCGRCGGGCAGCAGGGCCGGCGGTGCGCAGACGCGGACTTCGGCACCCAGCGAATTGAGCGCCAGGATGTTGGAGCGGGCGACGCGGCTGTGCAGGATGTCGCCGCAGATCGTCACGCGCAGGCCGTTGAAGGCGCGCTTGGCCTGGCGGATCGTGAGCGCGTCGAGCAGGGCCTGCGTCGGGTGCTCGTGCTGACCGTCACCGGCATTGAGCACCGGGCAGTCGACGAGGTTCGAGATCAAGTGCACGGCGCCCGAGCTGGCGTGGCGAATGACGATGGCGTCCGCGCGCATGGCGTTGAGCGTCATCGCCGTGTCGATCAGGGTTTCGCCCTTCTTCACGCTCGAATTCGCCACCGCCATGTTGACGACGTCGGCGCCGAGGCGCTTGCCCGCGATCTCGAAGCTCAGCAGCGTGCGCGTCGAATTCTCGAAGAAGGCGTTGATGATCGTCAGGCCGGAGAGCAGGTCGCGCCGCTTCTGCGTGCCGCGGTTGAGGTCGACCCATTGCTGGGCCTCGTCGAGCAGGAACATGATCTCGTGCGGGGCCAGGCCGCCGATGCCCACGAGGCTGCGGTGCGGGAAGGCTGCGGAGCCTTCCGGATATGTGAATTCTGGAGCTGTCATCGAAGACAAGGCCTTAGGCTCGGCTCGGAGTCGGCTCAAGGTGTTTTTAGCGCCAAGGCGGATCTTATGGGCACCCACCCTTTCGCATGGGCAGGAGACCGGATTGGCCGATGGTGCCCTCGCTATGGCCGCGCCCGGATAAGGGCGTTATGGCAGGGGATCGAAAGGCTGGTGAATTCATGACGTTCGCGCGCAAGATCTGGAAGCTGCTGGTGGGCGTGAAAGATGCCCTGGCCTTGATTTTCCTGCTGTTGTTCTTCGCGCTGCTCTATGCCGCGCTTTCATCGCGCCCTTCGCCGGGCAAGATCGTGGACGGGGCCTTGCTGCTCGAACTCGATGGCAACATTGTCGAGGAGAAGAGCAACGTCGATCCGCTCAGCCTGCTGATGAGCACGGAATCCACCTCGAGCGAGTTCCAGGCCCGCGATCTCGAACGCGCCCTGCGTCTGGCCGCCAGGGATTCGCGGATCAAGGCCGTGGTGCTGGACATGTCGCGCTTCCTGGGCGGCGGCATGGTGCATATCGAGGAAATCGGCAAGGCGCTCGACGAAGTGCGCAAGGCGGGCAAGCCGGTGCTGACGTTCGCGAACGCCTACGCCGATGACGGCGTGCAGCTGGCTTCCCACGCCAGCGAGGTCTGGGTCGATCCGATGGGCGGCGCCTTCGTGGCGGGGCCGGGCGGCAACCAGGTCTATTTCAAGGGATTGCTCGACCGCTTCAAGGTCAATGCCCACGTCTATCGCGCCGGCACCTACAAGAGCTTCGTCGAACCCTATCTCCGCAACGACATGTCGCCAGCCGCACGCGAGGCCTATCAGGACATCTACGGCGCGCTGTGGAGCGGCTACAAGGCCGACATCCAGCGGGCCCGACCCAAGGCCCGGCTCGACCAGATGACCGGCGATCCGATGGCCTGGTCGCAGGCGTCGGGCGGCGACTTCGCGCAGGGCGCCAAGGCCGCCGGCCTGGTGGACCGCATCGGCGACATCACCGAATTCCGCAATCGCGTGGCCGAGGTCGCCGGGAAGGACGAGAACGGCGACCTGCCGTTCAAGGCGAATCGCCTGGCCGCATGGCTTGCCGCCAATCCCGAGAAGGGTGAGGGCGCGAAGATCGGCGTCATCACCGTGGCCGGGGAGATCGTCGACGGCGATGCCGGTCCCGGACAGGCGGGGGGCGATCGGATTGCCGACCTGCTGGACGACAATATCGACGAAGGCTTCAAGGCCCTGGTCGTCCGCGTCGATTCGCCGGGCGGTTCGGCCATGGCGGCCGAACGCATCCGCCGCGCCATAGACCGCTACAAGGCGCGCAAGATCCCCATCGTCGTATCGATGGGCAACATGGCGGCAAGCGGCGGCTACTGGGTATCCACCCCCGGCCAGCAGGTCTTCGCGCAGCCCGAGACGATCACCGGTTCGATCGGCGTCTTTGCGGTTGTCCCCAGTTTCGAGAAGACACTGGCCGACTACGGCGTCACCAGCGACGGGGTGAAGACCACGGCGCTTTCCGGCCAGCCTGACATTCTCGGCGGCTTCACGCCTGAAGTGGAAGGCATGCTCCAGGCCTCTGTCGAGAATACCTACCGCAAGTTCGTGGGCATTTCAGCCGCGGCGCGAAAGATGACGCCCGAGAAGCTCGATTCGATCGCTCAGGGCCGGGTCTGGCCAGGGCAGGAAGCGCTGCGCATCGGTCTGGTGGACAAGATCGGCAATCTCGACGCGGCGCTGGCAGAAGCGGCCCGTCTCGGCGGCGTCGGGAATGGCAAGTATCAGGCGGTCTACCTGAAGGACGAGACGGATTCGTTCTCGAAATTCCTGGGCGGGCTGACCTCGGATTCCGAAGGACAATCCGCCGCCGCCCTCGATTTCGCCAGCTTTACGGCGCTGCGCCGCCAGCAGCAGTTCGCTCGCGTGACGGAGCAGGTCAGCGCGATGTTCACGGCGCGCGGAACCCAGGCCTATTGCATGGAATGCCCGATCGTTCCGGGCCGGACCAGGCCGAACGACTTGCGCGAACTCTCGGCTCTGGAAGGCCTGGCGCACTGGCTGGGCAAGGACTGAGCAGCAAAAAAGGCGCCGCGTTCCTTCCCGGGGATGGAGCGCGGCGCCTGAATTTCCTGAATGAAATCAGTCAGGTGGTGGAAGTTCGACCGGGCCTCTCTCAGGGCGGTCGAAATCGGGTCCGGTCTCGGGAATTTCCGTGGGGGCCGTGGGTTCGTTCGGGTCGCTCGGGGGTACCGGAGTCTCGGGGGGAGTGTCGCCGGGATTGTCGGCAGGCTGGGTTGCCATGTTCGCCTCTCTCTTGCTGATGCTGTTGCAACCCGTGGCGGAGAGGCTTGGTTGCATGGCCGGTGCAGGCCGACTGGCGCTTGGGTTCTTCGCATGCGATGCCGTCGGGGCGGGCCGGAACGCCGCAGCGGATCCGCGACCGACTTGCTCCGGTGCGACTCGCGGCGCTTGCCCTTTTCCGCGTGTCCTTATAAGGGCACGTCCCTTGAGTTTCAGGCTTGATCTTTGCGGGCGTGGCGGAATGGTAGACGCGCTGGTTTTAGGTACCAGTATCGAAAGATGTGGGGGTTCGAGTCCCTTCGCCCGCACCATTACGCCGCCCTGGGGGAGATGAGTCGCGAGAATTGGCCCCGTAAGGCCCGTTGAATTGCACAGGAAGGCATTTGAAATGCAGATCGTCGAAACCACCAACGAAGGCCTGAAGCGCGCCTACACGGTGACCATTCCCGCCAAGACCATCACGGCCCGCGTCGAAGGCGAAATCAAGAAGATCGCGCCGCAGGTGAAGATGCCCGGCTTCCGCGCCGGCAAGGTTCCCGCCAATCTCGTCAAGAAGATGCACGGCGAAGCGATCCACCAGGACGCGCTGAACGCCACCATCCGCGAAGCCATGGACAAGCTGGTCGCCGACCACGCCCTGCGCCCCGCGATGAACCCCGACGTCGCTCTCGGCGAAGGTTACGAGCAGGGCAAGGACGCCGAGCTGACCGTCAGCCTGGAAGTGCTGCCGACGATCGCTGCGCCCTCGCTGGACGGCCTCAAGCTTGAGAAGCTGGTCGTGCCCGTCGCAGAAGACGCCGTGACCGAAGCGGTCGAGCGCATTGCCTCGCAGCAGCAGCGTTTCGAGACCAAGGACGGTGCGGCCGAAGACGGCGACCAGGTTATCATCGACTTCACCGGCAAGCTCGACGGCGTCGAGTTCGAAGGCGGCAAGGCCGAGAAGGCTCCGCTGGTGATCGGTGCCGGTCGCTTCATCCCCGGTTTCGAAGAGCAGCTCGGCGGCATCAAGGCCGGTGAAGAGCGTACCATCACCGTGACCTTCCCCGAGGACTACCAGGCCGCGAACCTCGCCGGCAAGGAAACCACCTTCGACATCGTCGCGCACGAAGTGAAGGCGCCTGCCGAATCGAAGATCGACGACGATTTCGCCAAGGAACTGGGCCTCGAGAGCCTCGAACAGCTCCAGGGCCTGCTCAAGGGCCAGCTCGAGCAGGAAACTGCTGGCCTGACCCGCACCGCGATGAAGCGCCAGCTGCTCGACCAGCTTGCCGCCGGTCATGACTTCGACGTGCCGCCGACCATGGTGGAAGCCGAATTCTCGCAGATCTGGCAGCAGCTCACACACGAAGCCAGCCACGAGGAAGACCCCGCGGCCGCTCTCGCCGAGATCGAAGCCGAGAAGGACGACTACCGCAAGATCGCCGAGCGCCGCGTGCGTCTGGGCCTGCTCCTGTCGGAAATCGGCCAGGCCAACAGCGTCGAAGTGACCGCCCAGGAAATGCAGATGCTGGTCTCGCAGGCCGCTCAGCAGTACCGTCCGGAAGATCGCCAGCGCTTCTTCGAATATGTCCAGCAGGACCCGATGATGGCCGCCCAGCTGCGCGCCCCGCTGTACGAAGACAAGGTCGTCGACTTCCTGATCGAGAAGGCTGACGTCACCGAGCGTGAAGTGACCCGCGACGAACTGCAGGCCGCTATCGAAGCCGACACCGACGGCGACAAGCCGGCGGAAGCCAAGAAGGCTCCGGCCAAGAAGGCCCCGGCCAAGAAGGCTGCCGCCAAGAAGGAAGACGCTGCGGAAGACGCCGCTGCCGACGCCGACGAAGCCGCTGCCGAGGAAAAGCCGAAGAAGGCTCCAGCCAAGAAGGCTGCCGTCAAGAAGACCGAGGAAGCCGCTGAAGGCGAGGCGGAAGCCAAGCCTGCCAAGAAGGCTCCCGCCAAGAAGGCAGCTGCCAAGAAGGACTGATCCTTCTTTCAGGCTGATGCGCGAAGCGGCCCGGTGCAGAGATTGCGCCGGGCCGTTTTCTTATCGAGGATGGAGAATGTTATCCCACATCCCATCCGCGTTAGATCGTTAAAGCCCTTGAACATCGGCGAAGGGCACGCGACATAGGCGGTCCAAACCAGAAGAGGACTCCCATGCTCGACCTGTTTGGCGCCGCGGGCGCCCAAGGAAAGTTCACTACCGATCCCGTGACCGGCGCGCTGGTGCCGATGGTCGTCGAGCAGACCAGCCGCGGTGAGCGCAGCTTCGACATCTACTCGCGCCTCCTGCGCGAGCGCATCGTATTCATCACCGGCCAGGTCGAAGACCACATGGCCTCGCTGATCGTTGCGCAGCTTTTGTTCCTCGAGTCGGAAAATCCCTCGAAGGACATCTCGATGTACATCAACTCGCCGGGCGGCGTGGTGACGGCCGGCATGGCCATCCACGACACCATGCAGTACATCAAGCCGCGCGTCTCCACGGTCTGCATCGGCCAGGCCGCCTCGATGGGCAGCTTCCTGCTCGCCGCCGGTGAGCCGGGCATGCGCATCGCGCTGCCGAACGCCCRCATCATGGTGCACCAGCCTTCGGGCGGCGCGCAGGGCATGGCGTCCGACATCGAGATCCAGGCGCGCGAGATCCTGCGGATGCGCAAGCGCCTCAACGATCTCTACGTGAAGTACACCGGCAAGTCGCTCGACGAGATCGAGAAGGCGATGGACCGCGACACCTTCCTCGAAGCCGAGGAAGCGCTGGCGTTCGGCCTCGTCGACAAGGTCTTCGAAACGCGGCCCGACGGCGACAAGCCGACCGAAGCCTGAGCATGACCGCAAGGTCGGGGCTCCAACGGAGTCCCGACCTTCAGTCCTTTGCAACGGTTGCGGGGATACCCATATCGGTCTCAGGATTGCAAAACCGGCCCCGTCCAAGGTAGACTCGACGAGTCGCCTCGAATGGGCCTAAAGACGGAAAATGACGAAATTGAGCGGATCTGACGCGAAAAGCACCCTCTACTGCAGCTTCTGCGGCAAGTCGCAGCACGAAGTGCGCAAGCTGATCGCGGGACCCACGGTCTTCATCTGCGACGAATGCGTCGAGCTTTGCAACGACATCATTCGCGAAGAGACCAAGGCCGGGATCGCGGGCAAAAAGGACGGCGGCGTGCCGTCTCCCCGCGAAATCTGCGAGACGCTGAACGACTACGTGATCGGGCAGGAACGCGCGAAGCGTGTTCTGTCAGTGGCGGTGCACAACCACTACAAGCGGCTGAAGCACAGCGGCAAGCAGGGCGACGTGGAACTGTCCAAGTCGAACATCCTGCTCGTGGGTCCCACGGGTTCGGGCAAGACGCTGCTCGCGCAGACGCTCGCCAAGACCTTCGACGTGCCGTTCACCATGGCCGACGCCACCACGCTGACCGAAGCCGGTTACGTGGGCGAGGACGTGGAGAACATCATCCTCAAGCTGCTCCAGGCTTCCGACTACAATGTCGAGAAGGCGCAGCACGGCATCGTCTACATCGACGAAATCGACAAGATCAGCCGCAAGGCCGAGAACCCGTCGATCACGCGCGATGTTTCGGGCGAGGGCGTGCAGCAGGCGCTGCTGAAGCTGATGGAAGGCACGACTGCTTCGGTTCCGCCGCAGGGCGGCCGCAAGCACCCGCAGCAGGAATTCCTGCAGGTGGACACGACCAACATCCTGTTCATCTGCGGCGGTGCCTTTGCAGGTCTTGAGAAGATCATTGCCGACCGCCTTCAGAAGCGCTCCATCGGTTTTGGCGCGCATGTCGCCGATCCGGACAAGCGCCGCGTGGGCGAACTGCTCCAGAAGGCGGAGCCGGAAGATCTGCTCAAGTTCGGCCTGATCCCCGAGTTCGTCGGCCGTCTGCCGGTGATCGCGACCCTGAACGACCTCGACATCGAGGCGCTGGTCAAGATCCTGAAGGAGCCGCGCAACGCGCTGATCAAGCAGTATGCGAAGCTGTTCGACCTCGAAGACGTGGAACTGACGTTCACCGACGAGGCGCTCGAAGCGATTGCCCAGAAGGCCATCGACCGCAAGACCGGCGCACGCGGCCTGCGCTCGATCGTGGAAGGGCTGCTGCTCGACACCATGTTCGACCTGCCGACCGAAGGCGATATCGCCGAAGTCGTCGTCGACAAGGACGTGGTCGAAGGCCGCAAGGAGCCGGTTCGCGTGCTCAAGGGCGACAAGGCCGAGGCCGCAGCCTGATCCCTGCGAAGCAGGTGCCGACGAAAAAGGCCCGTCCGGTTCTTCCGGGCGGGCCTTTTCGTTGCCCGGAACGTGCCGGTCAGGTCTGACCATGCTCCGGTGTGGGGCGATGACGCGATACCTGTTCGTCTGCAGCCGCAACAAGTTGCAAGGGAACTCGCCGATTGGGCCGATGTGATCGTGGTCATGGAAAAGGTTCATCGGCGTAAAGTGCAGCAGGCCTTCCGGCGCCACCTCAACCGGCAGCGCATGATCAGCCTCGACATTCCCGACGACTATGCCTTCATGGATCCCGACCTGGCCCTCTTGCTGGAAACCAGGATGGCGCGCCATCTTTCTCACCTGCCGATGCATCACGACGAGTGAGGCTCGGAAGGACCGGGGCCGAAAGCCGGACCTAAGGCTCAGTCCTCGCCCACGGGACGCGGCGGCCCCATCGTACCGCGGGCGCCCGGACCCATCCGTCCGCGCCGACCTTGCGGAACCGGATCGCCCTTCTTGATCGTGCGCAAGGCAACGCCGTCGCGGGTAATTGTCGTCGATTGGGCATCCGTGGCCTTGAGTAGCCAGCCCTTGTCGCTCTGCACCCAGGTGTCGCGTGAGAGCGACGTGGTGCCGAACGTATGCATTTCTCCGTCGCGCCCCTGGCGCTTGTCGCTGGCGACTTGCTGCTGGACGACCTCAACGGTCTTGCCGTTGACGGTCACCGACTGGATGGTCGTCTTCGAGGTGCGATCCGGATCGACGGGGATTTTCGCGAGCCCTGCGATCAGTTCGTCCACGCTCATCTTGTTCTCGCCCAGGTCCGTGCGCACGAAATCGCTGGCGAGCAGGGGCTTGATGCGGTCTGCCTCGCGGCTGTCCATCGCGGCGCGAAGCTGCTCGTAGCGAGCCTCGATATCGCTCCTGGTGTCGGCCTGGGCCAGTCCCGGGACGAAAGCCCAGCCGAGGGTCAGGGAGAGCAGGAGGCGGGTAGAGGGTTTGCGGGTCATGTCGATCGTGTCCCCATGTCGCGGGTGGAGCAGTGGCTGGTGCAAAGTCCTAGCGGCAGGCTGCGATGCCGCAATCACGATATTGTACCCGATTGTCGCGCTCATACTTGGCAGTTCGGCGCGCCTTGCCCACGCTGCGGCCCGACGGGCAGTCGGATCGACGCCGGGCAGGGGAGAGCACATGGGCGGACCTATCGCCGTTTCGCGGATCATCCACACGATCCACGCCACCACCGATATTCATCGCAGCCGCGCGCTCTATCAGGATGCGCTGGGCGGGCTGGTTTTCGCCGAGAACTTCTTCCCCGCCGAAGATCGCGAAGCGGCGCTGCTCTATGTGACCGATCATATGGTCGAGCCGATGGCCGCCCGCCATCCGGAGGACCTGACGAAGCCTTTTGCACGCCAGGCCGCGCGGATCGGCCCGGGCTTTCATTCGTTCGAGATCAAGGTGGCGGACGGCAAGGCGGCCAGCGCGGCCTTCCGCGAGGCGGGCTGCACGGTCGCCAGCGACTATGGGGTGTTCTTCTTCGTCCGGCCCGAATCGACCGGCGGCGTCCTGCTGGAAGTCTGCGAGCTGCCGATGCCCAACGATCCGTGGGAGCGGGGCAACTGGGACCCCAGGCTCGGAGCCGGGCACCCCTGCCGGGTCACGGGCCTCGATCATATCGCCTGCGTCACGCGCGACATGGCTGGGGCTTTGCGGTTTTTCACCGAAGTGGTGGACGGCGAAGTCCTCAGCGACGAGCGCATTGTATCGCCGCAAAGGGCGCGCCGCGTGCTCTTGCGGCTGGGCGATACCCAAGTGGCGTTCCTGGAACCTGAAGAACCCAATGCCGGGGTCTTCGGGGCTTTTCTCGCGAAGGCGCAGAACGGCATTTATGCGCTCGTCTGGAAGGTGGACGATCTTGCGCAGGCCCAGGCGCACTTCGCCGGGAAGCTGAAATTCCGCGTGGGCCAGGCCCATTGCGTGCCCGCAGGCCTGGCAATCGAGCCGGACGACTTCCTGGGCGCCCGGCACGAGTTCACCGAGGCCTAGACGACGGTTTCGCTCTCCAGGGCGCAGGGCGATTCGGCATCCGTTTCGATCTGCACGGTCGGGTGGCCGATGCCGAAGCGGTGCTCGAGGTCGTGGGCCAGGGTGTGAAGGAAGGCGTCGCCGCGTTCGGCGCCGGGCATGACGAGATGGGCGGTGAGCGCCGTTTCGGTGGTGCTCATCGGCCAGATGTGAAGGTCGTGCACGCGGGTGACGCCTGGCAGCGCCGCCAAGAACTGGCGGACGGCGGCGATGTCGATGCTCTCGGGCACGCCCATCATGCCCATGCGCAGCGATTCGCGCAGCAGGCCCCAGCTGGACCAGGCGATGACGGCGGTGATCACCAGCGAGGCGATCGGATCGACCACTTGCCAGCCCGTGAACATGATGACGATGCCCGCGATCACCACCCCGGCCGAGACTGCCGCGTCCGCCATGAGATGCACGAAGGCGGCGCGCAGGTTGAGGTCGGACTTGCTCCCCTTGGCGAAGAGCAGCGCCGACAGCGCGTTCACCGCGATGCCGAGGGCCGCGACGACGATCATGGTGGTTCCGGCCACCGGCGCCGGTTCCGTGAAGCGCCGGATCGTCTCCACCAGGATCGCCCCGATCGCCACCCATAGCAAAGCGGCATTGGCGATGGCGGCGAGGATCGAGGAACTCTTGAGGCCGTAAGTGAAGCGCTCCGAGGGCGGACGCGCCGCGAGCACGCTGGCAGCCCAGGCGAGGAGCAGCGACAGCACGTCGGAAAGGTTGTGTCCGGCATCCGCCAGAAGCGCCATCGAGCCACTGAAGAAGCCCGCCGCGCCCTCGGCAATGACGAAGGCGACGTTCAGTCCTACCGCAACTGCGAATGCCTTGCCCACGTCGCCAGGAGCGGGCGGACCATGGTGATGATGCCCGTGACCGTGTGCATGTCCGTGACCATGCGAATGGCCATGACCATGCCCCTTAACGGTCTGATCGTGATGATGCTGATGTGCGACGCCCATGACAATTTCATCGCATGCGCCGGACCTTAACAGCAAGCTATGACGTATCATCACATGCCGAAACGCAATTGGGGCGCCGAACATGGATGCCGCGCCGCGTGACATTTATGCCGCACCAAAGATTGTCATATTGGCGCATAAAACCCGGAATTCTCAGGAAAAATAGGCGATCTCTGCAATCGAACGCAATTTGAGTCAGAAAATTGCGCAACAAAGATCGGAAATGAATCCCGTGCGTCAGAAGATTGTCATATTGCGCTGCTCTTAGCAGCCGCAGCAAATTTTGCGGCAGGGCAACTCTTCCGCATTTGGCGAAAACACTCTGAAGGTTTCCAGGGGGCTAAGATGAAGTTTCAATCCATTCTCTCCACCGCGACCAGCTCGCTCGCCGTCGGCGCAGCGTTCCTCGCCGTTCCCGCTTTCGCACAGTCGACCGGTTCGGCCGATTTCGACGACGCGATCGTCGTAACCGGCGCGCGTTCGAACGACATCGTCGGTATCCGTACGCCGGATTCGCCCAAGGCGAAGGTTGTGATCAACAAGGAGTTCATCGAGAACCAGCGCGCTGGTCAGACGGTGAACGAAATCATCAACCTCGTTCCGGGCGTGAGCTTCACCAACAACGATCCCTGGGGTTCCAGCGGCGGCTCGTTCTCTATCCGCGGCTTCGATTCGAGCCGTATCTCGCAGACCTTCGACGGTATTCCGCTGAACGACTCGGGCAACTACGCCATCTACTCGAACCAGCAGGTCGACGCCGAGCTGATCGAGACCGTCAACGTCAACCTGGGTTCGACCGACGTCGATAGCCCGACTGCATCGGCAGTCGGTGGCACCGTCAACATCAACACCAAGGTTCCCGACGACAAGTTCGGCGTGATGACCAGCCTGTCCTACGGCGACGTGGTGGCAGACGGTTCGGGCGGATCCGATCGTTCGTATCAGCGCATGTTCGGCAAGATCGAAACCGGCGAGTTCACCTCGTTCGGCACCAAGGCATGGGTTTCGGGTTCGTATGCCCGTAACGGCGCTGCATTTGCCAACTACGGCAAGGTCGAAAAGCAGCAGTACAACGCCAAGATCTACCAGCCGATTGGTGGTGACGACTTCATCTCGCTCGCAGGTCACTACAACGAAAACCGTAATAACTTCGGTGGTTCGCCCTTCCGGGCGAGCGCGTTCACCGGCGACAAGACGGATCGCTTCTACGACATCGCCGGCGGCGCGCCTTGCACCGTGGCAGCGGCTCGTCCGGGCGTAGTGGACACCCCCAACGGTTGTGGCGCTGACTTCGAACGTCGCTACAACCCGTCGAACACCGGCAACGTTCGTCTCGCGTCGCTGTTCCATCTGACCGAGAAGCTGACCCTCTCGGTCGATGCCGCGTATCAGTACACCAAGGCTAACGGCGGCGGCACGACCACCAATCCTGGCGGCGGCGCCACCACCGGCGCCTATGAGCGTGCATACACCAGCGGCGGCTTCACCGGCACCGGCAACTATGGCGGTACGTTCTACTTCGGACGCGACCTGAACGGCGACGGCGATATCCTTGATCGCGTCACTCTGCTCCAGCCGAGCCAGACCAAGACGAACCGTTACGTGGCGATCACCAACCTCGCCTACGAGATCAACGAGAACAATCGCGTCCGACTGTCCTACTCGTTCGATCGCGCGCATCACCGTCAGACCGGTGCTGCCGGCCTGGTCAAAGCTAACGGCGAACCGTTCGACGTGTTTGCGGTCAATGATCCGCTCACCGACACGGCCGGCAACGTGCTTCAAAAGCGCGACCGTGACTCCTACGCCACGCTGCACAAGATCGCCGGCGAATATCGCGGCACGTTCTTCGAGGACAAGCTGACCGTCCTCCTCGGCCTGGCCGCGCCGTTCTACAAGCGCGACCTGACCCAGAACTGCTTCACCACCAGCTCCGGCGGGTTCGTGGACTGCGTTCCGGACAGCCAACAGGCTGCCTACATCGCTGCCAAGCCGTATTCGTTCAACGCCACGACTGGCAAGGCAACCGGTTCGGCCGTGCCGCAGTCGCGCAAGCTCGACTACGACAAGCTGCTTCCTAACGTTGGCCTGACCTTCAACATCACGCCTGAAGTCAGCATCAGCGGCAGCTACTCGAAGAACATCTCGGTTCCCAGCACTGACACGCTGTACAACGCCTTCTACTTCCCGGCGGACAGCGACGCGGCTTACCGCGTGCCGGAAACCGCTGACAGCTTCGATGCTTCGCTGCGCTACTCGACCCCGATGGTTCAGGCAGTGTTGACCGGTTGGTACACCAAGTACAAGAACCGCCTCGTCACCGCCTATGACATCGACGGCAACGCTACCGACACCAACCTCGGCCCCGTCAAGAAGTACGGTATCGATGCCAGCGTCTCGGTTCGTCCGGTCCAGCAGCTGTCGCTCTATGCCTTCGGTTCGTGGATCAAGTCGGAAATCGAGCAGGACGCCGTCACCGGCAGCTGCACCGGCGTGATCGCAACCGCTGGCCTGTGCTACACCACGGGCGGCGTGAGCTACCTGCGCACCGGTGGAAAGCGTGAGCGCGCAACCCCTGAATGGCTGTTCGGCGGCCGCGCCCAAGTCGACATCGACGACTTCAGCGTCGGCGCCCAGGCCAAGTACACGGGTTCGCGCTACCTGAACGACATCAACGGTACGGTTGCAGACCTGACCGGTGCGAAGTTCAAGAGCTTCACCACGGTGGACCTCAACGTGCGCTACAAGCTGGAAAAGCTTGGTCTCGAAAAGAGCGAGATCCAGCTGAACGTTTCCAACCTGTTCGACGACTACTATGTCGGCTCGTTCTCGGGCGGTCTGGACACGCTCCCGACTTCCAGCTCGGCCTTCGTCAACTTCGGTGCACCGCGCGCAATCAGCGCAACGTTCATCATGGGCTTCTGATAGAAGCTTCACGCGAAAGCGGACGAGAATTGAGGGGGGAAGCGCAAGCTTCCCCCCTTTTTCTTTGTGTGCCTTGGGCGGGAAGCTTATTCTTTCCTACGAGAAGTCATGGAGTACCCCGTGCGCGAAGACCAGGCGACCGCGTCACACTCGCAGCAGATCGATGCCCGCATCGCGGAGCTGGGCGATTGGCGGGGGGCTCTGTTGGCTCGGCTGCGTGAGGTTGTCCTGGCGGCCGATGCCGGTGTTGCCGAGGACTGGAAATGGCGGGGGGTGCCGGTCTGGTATTGCGGCGGCATGATCTGCACCGGGGAAACCTACAAGGCAGCGGTGAAGATGACGTTCGCCAAGGGCGCCGCGCTCGACGATCCGGCGGGGCTCTTCAATGCCAGCCTCGACGGCAACCAGCGCCGGGCCATCGATTTCCATGAAGGCGACACGGTAGACGAGCCTGCGCTGACGGCGCTTGTCCGCAGCGCCATAGCGCTCAATCTGGCGAAGAAGCCTGTGCGGTCGAAGACACCCCGCTAGGGGCGAGGTGCCTCAGTCGTAGACGCAGGCATCGAGGCCCTGGGTCTTCACCGTGCCGATGCGGGCGGCGATGGTGTTGCCATAGCGCCGGGTGAAGCCGGAGGGGCTCTTCACGCTGCGGGTCTTGGGGCTGGGCAGGGCGGCCGCCATGCGGCCGGCCTCCGTGGTCGTGAGGTTCGAGGCGGACTTGCCCCAGTAGCGCTGTGCCCCGGCTTCCACGCCGTAAGTGCCGATGCCCGTTTCCGCGACGTTGAGATAGATCTCCATGATCCGCCGCTTGTCCCACAGGTTCTCGATCAGGAACGTGAACCAGACTTCCAGACCCTTGCGCAGATAGCGCGTCCAGCCATCGCCCTGCCAGAGGAAGACGTTCTTGGCAGTCTGCTGGCTGATCGTCGATCCGCCGCGCAGGCGGCCGCCGGCGGCATTGCGCTCGAAGGCCTTTTCGATGGCGTTGGTATCGAAGCCGTTGTGCGTGCAGAACTTGCCATCCTCGGCGGCGATGGCGCCGGCGACCATGTTGCGGTCGATCCGGCTGAGCGGCTGCCAGTCCTTGGTGATGCCGTTGCCGTCCACCAGCATCGTCACCGTCACGGGCGGCGGAACGAAGCGGTAGAGCACGGTCAGCCCCACGCTGATCGCAACGAACCAGAACACGATCTTGGCAAGGATGCGCAGCAAAGGAAGGGAGCCCCATATGACCGGCGCGCGGGAATGCCGCCGTCCGGGGCCATGCCTAGCGATATCGCGCGCGGCGGAAAAGGTGCCTGCGTTCGGGTTCCCCCGTCGAGATGCGGATCGTGATCGGGAATCAGTCTCGCGCGTCGAAATCGGCGCGGGCGTCGGCCACCGTTTGCAGATTGGCTTCGGCCCAGAGCCAGACGCTGCAGAACGCCTCTCCCAGGCCATGACCCAGCGGGGTCAGCCGGTAATCGACGTGAGGAGGGATGACGGGATGAACCGTGCGATGGACGAAACCGTCCCGCTCCATCTGCCGCAGTGTCTGCGTGAGCATCTTCTGGCTGATGCCCGGCACGGCGCGGGCAAGGGCGCTGAAGCGGGTTTCGCCGTTTTCTTCCAGCGCTTCCAGCACCAGGAGCGTCCACTTGTCTGCCACGCGGCCGATCAGCTCATTGACGAGCGCATCGACGCCCGGCACGGTCGAATAGCTGGTGATCGGCGGATTTTCCATTTCTTACCTTTGGGTGGCTACAGCACTTTCAGGTGCCTACTTTCCAAAAGAGAGTATAGATCTACATTCCGCTTCGCAATCTTTCTCACAGGAGCGTTCCCATGAAGACCAGCGGCAACATTATCCTTCTGACAGGCGGCGGCACCGGCATCGGGCGCGAACTGGCGCAGCGGTGGCACGATGCCGGCAATCAGGTGATTGTCACCGGGCGGACGCTCGCCAGCCTGGAAGAGACCGCGAAGGGGCGGCCGGGCATTCATCCCGTGGCGCTCGACGTTACCGATGCGGGCGCGATCGCGGCTTTCGCGAAGGACATTCTCGCGCGGTTTCCGGCACTCAACGTGCTTGTCAACAATGCCGGGGTCATGCCGCTGGAAGACATTTCCGTGCCCCGCGACCTTGCGCGCGCGGAAGCTTGCGTGGTGACCAACCTGCTTGGCCCGATCCGCATGACCGATGCCCTGGTGGCGCATTTGCGCGAGCAGGAGGGCGCGGCGATCATCAATGTCAGCTCCGGTCTCGCTTTCGTTCCGCTGGTCGGCGCGGCGGTCTACTCGGCCACCAAGGCGGCGATCCATTCGTGGACCGATTCGCTGCGCTTTGCCCTGAAGGGTTCGGTCGAGGTGATCGAGCTGGCGCCGCCGGCCGTGCAGACCGAATTGACGCCAGGCCAGTCGACTCGCGAAGGCTACATGCCGCTGGACGCGTTCATCGACGAGGTCATGGGGCTCATCGGGCAGCAGCCGACGCCGGAACTGATTGGCGTCGAGCGCCTCGGTTTCCTGCGCAATGCCGAAGCCGAAGGGCGCTATGCGCAGACCTTCGCCGCGCTGAACGCGGCGCCGCACTGATCGTCGCTCCGCCCGGGGCCCTGGAGGTCTCGGGCGGAGCACCGCCGCTGGTCAGGGCGCGGCGCGACTGCTATGGCTTTTGATGTTGCATTGCAGCATGAGTGAGCAGTGACATGGCCCGCAAGGACAATTCACCCCACAGGCTGGACCTCGCGCTTCAGGGCGGAGGCGCGCATGGCGCCTTCACCTGGGGCGTGCTGGACGGTTTGCTGCAGGACCCCCGAATCTCGATAGGCGCGCTCAGCGGTGCCAGCGCGGGGGCCATGAATGCGGCGGTCCTCGTCTCGGGCCTGGTGGCGGGCGGCCGGGAAGAGGCGCGGGAACGCCTGCGCTCGTTCTGGAAGGCGTTGAACCGTTCGGGGCGCGAGGCCGGGCCCTTGATCCCGATGATCGAGGCGTTCCCGGAAGCCACGCGCGCGATGAGTTCATGGTGGAGCACCGTGTTCGGTGATCTCGGCATGGCGCATGCGTCGCCGGAAATGGGCCGGGACATGCAGGAGATCCTGCGCAAGGTCATCGAGGATCACGTCGATTTCGCAGCCATCGCCAGCGAGGATGCGCCGCCGGTGTTCATCTCGGCCACCAATGCGCAGAGCGGCGCGGTGCGCATCTTCCGCAAGCATGACCTGACGGCCGACGCCTTGCTCGCCTCGGCCTGTCTGCCGCTTTATTTTCCGCCGGTCACGATCGACGGGAAGGACTATTGGGACGGCGGCTACAGCGCCAATCCCCCGCTCGTGCCCCTGGTGCTGGAAAGTCCGAACGACGATCTGCTGCTCATCACGGTCAATCCGCAGTTGCGGAGCGAAACGCCGCGCAATGCTGCCGGTATTGCGGACCGGATCACCGAGATCGGCTTCAACCAGTCGATGCGCAAGGAAATGCAGGGTCTGTTCCTGCTGCAATCGTCGATCGGGCGGCACCGCGAAACGGAAGGACTGATCGCCCGGGTCGACCGGCTGCGTTTCCACGAGATCCACGACGAGGCTGCGCTTTCCGCCATGCCTGCGCAAAGCAAACTCCTGCCGGTGCGACAGATCCTGCTGACCTTGCGCGACGTGGGAGAGGCGGCGGCGAAGCGCTGGTGCGAGGTTTCGATCGAGAGCCTTGGCCAGGAGAGCACTGTCGACCTGGCGAGCCGGTTCGGACCGGGTTAGGGCTCGAGGTCTCTCGATCGGATCGTCAGAGAATACCCGGCAGGTCCAACCCCTTCTCCCGCGCACAATCCAGCGCGATCTCATAGCCGGCATCGGCATGGCGCATCACGCCCGTCGCCGGGTCGTTCCACAGCACGCGCTCCAGACGCCGCGCTGCCGCTTCGGTGCCATCGGCGACGATCACCATGCCCGAATGCTGCGAATAGCCCATGCCGACGCCGCCGCCATGGTGGAGCGAAACCCAGGTCGCGCCGCTGGCGGTGTTGAGCAGGGCATTGAGCAGCGGCCAGTCCGAAACCGCGTCCGAACCGTCGCGCATGGCCTCGGTCTCGCGGTTGGGAGAGGCGACCGAGCCGCTATCGAGATGGTCGCGGCCGATCACGACCGGGGCCTTCAGCTCGCCCTTCGCGACCATCTCGTTGAAGGCGAGGCCAAGCCGGTGGCGGTCACCCAGGCCGACCCAGCAGATGCGTGCGGGCAGGCCCTGGAACTGGATCTTCTCGCGCGCCATGTCGAGCCAGTTGTGCAGGTGCGCGTGGTCGGGCAGCAGTTCCTTCACCTTCGCGTCGGTCTTGTAGATATCCTCGGGATCGCCCGACAGCGCGGCCCAACGGAACGGTCCGATGCCGCGGCAGAACAGCGGGCGGATATAGGCGGGCACGAAGCCGGGGAAGTCGAACGCGTTCTCCACGCCCTCGTTCTTCGCCATCTGGCGGATGTTGTTGCCGTAGTCGGTGGTGGGCACGCCCGCCGCTTGGAAGTCCAGCATGGCCTGCACGTGGACCGCCATCGATGCCTTGGCCGCCTTGGCGACCGCTTCCGGCTCCCGCTCGCGCTTCTCGATCCATTCGGCRACGGTCCAGCCGGCGGGGAGGTAGCCGTTGATGGGATCGTGGGCGGAAGTCTGGTCGGTCAGCAAGTCGGGCCGGATACCGCGCGCGAACATCTCCGGCAGCAGTTCCGCCGCGTTGCCGAGCAGGCCGACCGAGACCGGCTTCTTCTCGGCATTGGCTTTCTCGATGATGGCCATGGCTTCTTCGATGGAGCTGGCGGCAACGTCGAGGTAGCCGGTGCGCAGGCGCATTTCGATGCGGCTGGGCTGGCACTCGATGGCAAGGCACGATGCGCCCGCCATCACTGCCGCCAGCGGCTGCGCGCCGCCCATGCCGCCAAGGCCCGCTGTCAACAGCCACTTGCCCGAAAGGTCGCCATTGTAGTGCTGGCGGCCCATCTCCACGAACGTCTCGTAAGTGCCCTGAACGATGCCTTGCGTGCCGATGTAGATCCAGGAACCGGCGGTCATCTGGCCGTACATGGCAAGGCCGCGCTTATCGAGTTCGTTGAAATGCTCCCAGTTCGCCCATTCCGGCACGAGGTTGGAATTGGCGATCAGCACGCGCGGCGCATCGGCATGGGTGCGGAACACGCCGACCGGCTTGCCGGACTGGACGAGCAGCGTCTCGTCTTCATTCAGGCGGCGCAGGGTCTCGACGATCTTGTCGTAGCTTTCCCAATCGCGCGCAGCGCGGCCGATGCCGCCGTAGACAACCAGTTCCTCCGGCCGCTCCGCCACGTCGGGATGGAGGTTGTTCATCAGCATGCGCAGCGGGGCTTCGGTGAGCCACGATTTCGCGGAAAGTTCGGTGCCGGTCGCAGGCTTGATGACGCGGCTGTTGTCGAGGCGGGTCATTGTGTTTCCTCAGGTCAGGATTGCGCGAAGGCGATTGCGGCCTTCAGCACGTCTTGCAGGATCGGGGTGAGGGCGGCGGCGCGCGCGGCCGAGAAGGGGCGGGGCCAGTTGGCTTCGTCCGGCGCTTCGGGCTCATCCATGTAGCCGCGAATGGCGAGTTCCATCTGGATCGCGTGAACGCCGTTTTCCGGGTGGCCGTAGTGGCGCGTGGTCCAGCCGCCACGGAAACGGCCGTCCAGAACGAAGCTCAGCCCGCTCGCGGCGCAGACTTCGATGACAGCAGCGGAAAGCGCCGGATCGCACGTCTGGCTGAGGTTGGTGCCGACGTTGAACTGCGGCAATTCCCCGTCGAACAGGCGCGGCACATGGCTGCGGATCGAGTGGGCGTCGTAGACCACGACTTTGCCGTGAATGGCGCGCAGCCGATCGATCTCGGCGGCGAGGGCGGCGTGGTAAGGATCGAACCAGAGCGCGCGGCGGCGGGCGATCTCGGCCGCATCCGGCGCGTCGCCTTGGTAGAGCGGTTCGCCGTCGAAAGTCGTCGTCGGGCAGAGTTCCGTCGTCGCCTGCCCCGGATAGAGCGAGGCGCCCGAAGGATCGCGGTTGAGATCGATCACGCTGCGCGAGACGCGCCCGGCAATCGTCGTTGCGCCCATGTCGCGCGCGAAGGCGTAGAGTTCGTCCACCCACCAGTCCGTATCGCGCCGGGCGAGCCATTCGGAGCGGAACGCGGGCGCGACATCGGCCAGGGCAGTGCCGACATGGGGGAAGGCGACGATGAGCGGTGCTTCGCCGCGATGGAGAGTGAAGCTTGGGCTCATGTGCGTTGCTCCAGGTATCGGCCGTTACCCATCACTTCGTCATTGCGAGCGTAGCGAAGCAATCCAGGTCGGTTCTGCGCCGCTCTGGATTGCCACGTCGGCTTCGCCGCCTCGCAATGACGAAAGTGAGAGAGAGTGGCCGCCCTCATGCGATGCCCGGAAGCAGGTCCGCAGCCGTATCGGCCAGCGCGCCGGAGCGGACCAGCAGGTTGGCCGCTTCCATGTCGGGGTGGAAATGGCGGTCGTCGTCCAGTGCGGGAACTTGGGCCCGCAGAACGGCGCGCGCGGCATCGAGCCAGGTGGTGGAGGCCAGCGGCGCGTGGAATTCGATCCCCTGCGCGGCGGCAAGCAGTTCGATGCCGATGACGGCAGTCGCGTTCTCGACCATCGACAGCAGGCGGCGCGCGCCGTGAGCGGCCATCGAAACGTGGTCTTCCTGATTGGCGGAGGTCGGGATCGAGTCCACCGAGGCGGGATAGGCCTTCTGCTTGTTCTCGGAAACCAGCGCAGCAGCGGTCACTTGCGGGATCATGAAGCCCGAATTGAGGCCGGGACGCGGCGTCAGGAAAGCGGGCAGGCCGGAAAGCGCCGGGTCCACCAGCATGGCGATGCGGCGCTCGGAGATCGAGCCGATCTCGCAGACGGCGAGCGCGATCATGTCAGCGGCGAAGGCCACCGGCTCGGCGTGGAAGTTGCCGCCGGACAGCGCCTCGTCGGCCCCGTCCCCATCGGCATCGACGAAGATCAGGGGATTGTCGGAAACGCCGTTCGCCTCGATCTCCAGCGTCGTCGCGGCCTGGCGCAGCACGTCGAGCGCGGCGCCCATCACTTGCGGCTGGCAGCGCAGGCAATAAGGGTCCTGCACGCGGGCGTCGTTCTCGACGTGGCTGGCGCGGATCGCGGAACCGGCCATCAGCCCGCGCAGGGCGTCGGCCACCTCGATCTGGCCGCGATGGCGGCGCAGGGCGTGGATGCGGTGGTCGAACGGTGTGTCGGAGCCCTTGGCAGCTTCGGTCGAGAGCGCGCCGGTCACCAGGGCGGAGCGGAACAGCAGTTCCGCCTCGAACAGTCCGGCAAGCGCATTGGCGGTGGAGAACTGGGTGCCGTTGAGGAGGGCGAGGCCTTCCTTCGGGCCGAGTTCGAGCGCCGAGAGTCCCGCGCGTGCCAGCGCATCGGCGGCAGGCATGCGCTGGCCGTCCAGGATGATTTCGCCCACGCCGATCATCGTTGCAGCCATGTGCGAAAGCGGTGCCAGGTCGCCGCTGGCGCCGACCGAGCCTTGCGAGGGGACCACCGGCGTCAGGCCCTTGTTCAGCATCGCTTCGAGCAGGGCCACGGTTTCAGGGCGGACGCCGGAAGCGCCTTGCGCAAGGCTGGTGAGTTTGAGCGCCATCATCAGCCGGATGACCGGCACCGGCGAAGGCTCTCCCGTGCCCGCTGCGTGGCTGAGCACGATGTTGCGCTGGAGCGTGGCGAGATCCTCGTCGCCAATGCGCACGCTGGCGAGCTTACCGAAACCGGTGTTGATGCCGTAGATCGGCTCGCCCCTGGCCAGGATGCGCGCGACGGCAGCGGCACTTTCGGCCACGCGCGGGGCGCAGGCCGGGTCGAGCTTCACATCCGCGCCGCGGTAGATCGCGCGCCACTGGGCCAGGGTTACCTCGCCGGGTGTAAGCGTGTCGCTCACGGTGCCAGGAGTGAGCGTGTCGCTCACGGGTGTCGGCGTGAGCAGGTTGTCGGTCATTGTCCACTCCAGATGCGTGCATGGAGCGGGTTGAACCCCATGCGGTAAACGAGGTCGGCCGGGCGCTCGATGTTCCAGATCGCAAGGTCGCAAGCCTTGCCCTGTTCAAGCGTGCCGAGCCGATGAGAGAGGCCGAGCGCCTGTGCCGCGTTGCGCGTCACGCCCGCCAGGCATTCGGGCACGGTGAGGCGGAACAGCGTGGCGCCCATGTTCATCGTCAGCAGCAGCGAGGTCAGCGGCGATGTGCCGGGGTTGCAGTCCGTGGCGAGCGCGATGGGCACGCGGGCCAGGCGCAGCGCTTCGATCGGGGGCAGCACCGTCTCGCGGCAGAAATAGTAGGCGCCGGGCAGCAGGGTGGCGACCGTGCCGGAAACGGCCATCGCGGCGATGCCAGCTTCGTCGAGATGTTCGAGGTGATCTGCCGAAAGCGCCCCGTGGCGTGCGGCCAGGGCGGCGCCGTGAAGGTTGGAAAGCTGCTCGGCATGGAGCTTGACCGGCAGGCCCAGCGCCGTGGCGGCGCGGAACAGGCGCTCGGTCTGGTCGGGCGAAAAGCCGATCCCCTCGCAGAAGGCGTCCACCGCATCGGCAAGGCCGGCCTGCGCGGCGGCGGGGAGCATGACGGTGCAGAGATGATCGATATAGGCGTCGGCATCGCCTGCGAATTCCGGGGGAAGCGCATGGGCGCCGAGGAAGGAAGTGACGATCCGCACCGGCCGAACCTCGCCGAGGCGGCGGGCGGCGCGCAGCATCTTGAGTTCGCTGGCAAGGTCGAGGCCATAGCCCGACTTCACTTCGAGTGTCGTGACGCCCTCGGCCAGCAGGGCGTCGAGACGGGGAAGGGCGGCAGCGACCAGTTCGTCCTCGCCGGCGGCGCGGGTGGCTTTCATGGTGGAGACGATCCCGCCGCCGGCGCGCGCGATCTCCTCGTAGGAAGCGCCTTCCAGCCGCAGTTCGAACTCACGCGAGCGATCGCCGCCGAAAATGAGGTGGGTGTGGCAGTCGATCAGCCCCGGCGTGATCCAGCGGCCTTCGCAATCGATCACTTCGGCGGCATCGAATGCGGGAGCATCGGCCTCGGGACCGGCGTACAAGATCACGCCGTCCTGCGCCGCGATCACGCCCTGCTCGACAATGCCCAGCGGCTCCTGGGCCGACCCGGCACTGGCCATCGTGGCCAAACGGGCGTGTTTCCAGAGCCTGTCGCAGCGCATGACGAGTCGATCCTTGTTGCTTTTCCCGGTTATTGCATCGGTCGTTTTTAATGTATAGACAAAATAGCGAAGGAGCCCCGAAAGCGATGTCCGCCATTTCGCCCGAAGCCATGTCCTCCGCGATATTTGCCGACCTTGCCTTGCTGGAGCAGGGCTGGGCCAGCGACGTGCGATTCATACTCCGGGACGGGCGGATCGCCGCCATCGAGCGCGATACGGCGGTGCGCGCGGGCGACGAGCGCCATGGCTGCGTGCTCCCGGCGCTGGGCAACCTGCATAGCCATGCCTTCCAGCGCGGCATGGCCGGCCTGGCCGAGCGCCGCGGGGCGACCGACGACAGCTTCTGGACCTGGCGGGACGTGATGTACCGCTTCCTCGATCGCATGGACCCGGACGACCTCCAGGCCGTGGCCGCGATGGCCTACGTGGAGATGCTGGAGAGCGGCTTCGCGCGGGTGGGCGAGTTTCACTACCTCCACCATGCCCCGGACGGCCGGGCTTACGACGATCCGGCGGAAATGAGCGCCGCCATTGCCCGCGCTTCGGCGGAAACCGGCATCGGGTTGACCTTGCTGCCGGTTTTCTACGCCCATTCCGGCTTTGGCGGGCAGGCTCCGAGCGAAGGACAGCGGCGTTTCCTCCACGACCTCGACGGCTTCGCGCGCCTGCTGGAACGCGCCCGATCGGCGGTCAAGGGACTGGATGAGCCGGTGGTCGGCCTTGCCCCGCACAGCCTGCGCGCGGTGTCGCCGCAGCAGCTTGGCGCGCTCGAAAGCATGGCAGGCGGCCTCCCTATCCACATCCACATTGCCGAGCAGGTCCGCGAAGTGGAGGACTGCCTTGCCTGGAGCGGGAGCCGTCCGGTCGCCTGGCTTCTGGACAATGCCGCGGTGGACCATCGCTGGTGCCTCGTCCACGCCACGCACATGACCCCGGAGGAAACGCGGCGGATGGCCCGCACCGGCGCCGTGGCGGGGCTCTGCCCGGTGACCGAGGCCAATCTGGGTGACGGCCTCTTTCCGGCGCGGGACTTCCTTGCCGCTGGCGGCTGCTGGGGCGCCGGTAGCGACTCGAACGTGATGATCGATGCGACCGAGGAACTGCGCCTTTTCGAATATGGCCAGCGGCTGCATCATCGCGGGCGCAATATCCTCTCCAGCCCCGCCATGCCCTCCACGGGCGAGGCGCTCTGGGGCCAGGCACTCCGCGGCGCAGCGCGGGCGCTGGGGGTAAAGGGCGGGCTTTCCATCGGCTTGCCGTTCGATGCCCTGTCGCTGGACCTCGACCATCCCTCGCTCACGGCGCGCGGCGCGGATCGGCTGCTCGACGGGTTGGTCTTCGCGGCCGGGCGCGGGGCCGTGGATTGCGTATGGCGCTTCGGCGCGCAGGTGGTAAGCGGTGGCCGGCACCGCGCGCGACGAGAGGTCGTCCGGCGTTACAGGGACAGGTTGGGCAGGCTGATCGGGTGAATAGACCGCTCCACGAACGCATCCGTCAGGATTTCGAGACGCGGATTCTCGCGGGCGCGCTGGCGCCCGGCGAACGGCTGCCGACCGAGCAGGCGCTTATGGCGCATTACGACTGCGCGCGCATGACGGTGAACAAGGCGCTTTCGGCGCTGGCCACGGCTGGCCTGGTGGACCGCCGCAAGAAGGCCGGCACTTTCGTCGCCCGCCCGCGCGTGCATTCCATGGCCATGGATATTCCCGACCTCGGCGCGCAAGTGGCCGAGCGCGGCCAGGCCTATCGCTTCGATCTGGCGCTGCGGCGCGAAATGCACGCGGCAACGGGCCGGGCGCAGGCCCCGATGGAATGGAAGGTCGATGGTTCCGTGCCGCTGCTGGAACTGGAGGGCATTCACTTCGCGGACGGCGCGCCTTTTGCGCTGGAGCATCGCTTCGTGAACCTGACCGCCGTGCCGGAGATCCTCGACGCCGATTTCACGGGTTCCTCGCCCGGAACCTGGCTCCTGGAGCATGTGCCCTGGACCGAGGCCGACGCCCGCATCACCGCGACGGGTGCCGGTGCGACGGAGGCGCGCCTGCTGGCGGTCGAACCCGGCGCGCCGTGTCTTTGCGTGGAGCGCAAGACGTGGCGCGGCTCAGAGCCGATCACTTATGTGCGGCAGCTCTTCGTCGCCGGGGCTTACGAACTGACCGCGCATTTCGGACCCGGCGCGCGCCGCGACACCTGACGCGGCACTCTGACCTTGCCGTGGCCCGACAGGCTTATGCGGCAGGGGGCAGGGTTCGGGCGGAAAGGGTCATGCTGACGGTGGCGGTGTGGCCGGGTTCGAGCCAGGCCAGTGTTTCCGGGGCGCGGTTGATGGCGTCAGTGGCGTGGCTGACGGGCTCCACGCAGAAGTAGTCCTGACCCTCCGGCGTGAAGACGACCGTCGTCGTCAATTCCTCGGAAGGCGCGATCGTCAGGCCGAGGCCGCGTGCCGGCCAGTCGATTTCGAGCATGCCCTCGCGGCCGGTATAGGCGGTGTCGACGGCGCGGGTGTCCACGGGTTCGCCCTGCCACCAGTCGATCGCTTCCTCATGCTCGTCAAGCGAACTCGGCAGGCAGTCAGGCGTGTTGTACCATTCTCCGCGATGCAGTCCGCGATAGACGGTTTCGGCGTCCCGGGGGAAATAGGGGTGGAAGCCCAGCCCCGCCGGCATCGGCGCATCGCCCAGGTTGGTGATGCTGAGCCTGTTGGTCAGCCCTTGCGCACCGAGTTCGAAGGTTTGCCGCGCGCGGTAGGGCCAGGGCCATTCGCCGCCGGGGTAAGTGTGCTCGAGCAAGGCGTGGTTGTCGTCTTGTTCGATTACCGACCAGGCCGTGAGCCAACCGAAGCCGTGTAGCGGATGGGGGTGGTCGGACCCCGGGAAGTTCGGCGCAATCGTGCCTTTGCGCGCGCCGGTGTTGAAGCGGCCTTTGGCGATGCGGTTGGAGAAGGGGACCAGCGGAAAGCTCCCGACATCGAAGATCGTGCTGCCGCAGGCGGGGCGCATCAGGGGTTCGCCATGCCAGTCCAGCCGCAGCACGGCGCCGCCGCGTTCCGGTGCCAGTTCGAGTCGATAGCCTTGCGCTTCGAGGATGATCATCGCTTCCGGTCCACTCCCATGGGACGCGCCTACCTTGTGTTTCGGGCCTGAACGTCCAGGTCTGAACTTAGAGGCCCGATCTGCCTGCAAGATCGCGCGGCGGGTTTTCGGCGGGGTGGAGGTAGCGCTAACAAAGGGGACGTGGCAAGACCCTGCCATGATCGGCAGCGATCATTCTCCCGCTACGCACGCCTTCCGCTGCGAAACCCAGGCCAGGGCGTTCTTCACCATCGTGCGGTATTCCGGGGTGCTGTACGTTTCCGGCCGGTGCCCGATCGCTGAGTAGAACATCCGGCCTTTGCCCAGGCACTTGCTCCAGGCGATCGGGTGGTCGCCCATGCGCAGGTCCTGCCCGCCCACGCCCTTGGGAGCGTAAGTGTTTTCGTCCAGAGTGGCCAGGACCTTGGCGCCGGCTTTGCGCGGATTGGTGGTGAACGAGTACCACTCGTCGTTCATCGTCCATTGCGCGGGAAGCCCCTTTGCGAGCGGCGAGGAAGGCGTTTCCAGCCGGACTTTCGCGTCCTGGAACTGGGGCGACATCGGATGGCCGGCGAAACGCGCGCCGATCAGGGTATCGGCGTACCAGTCCCAGAAATAGGCCGGATCCCCCGCTGAGCCATGGACGGCCAGGAAACCGCCGCCATTTTCGAGATAGGCCTGCAGGGCTTTGCGCTGGGTGAGGGTGAGCACGTCGCCGCTGACGTTGTTCCAGATCACCGCGTCGAAATTGCGCAGGGTCTCGGCGCGGATGGCCCCGCCCTTTTCGGTGGAAGTCACGCTCCAGCCGTTCTCCCGCGCGAGGTCAACGAAGAGGGCATGCGCGGCTTCCACGCCGGGGGTGTCCTTGAAGCCGTTGATCTTTTCGAAGATCAGCAGGCGCGGTGCCCTGGCTGCGGATTTGCCTTCGGCGGATTTGCCTTCGGCGGATTTGCCGTCTGCGGATTTCCTGGCGGCGGGAATCTCCAGACGGTCGTCGTCGTAGCGCGCGCAGCGGGCCCTGCGATCGGCGTCGGTGACCGCCAGCTTGCGCAATTCGCTGTCGGCGCGGTCCACCGCATCGGCGGGCATGCCGAAGAACCCGGCGGCCTTGCGCAAAGTGAGAATGGCGGCGAAGCTGGGCGTCTGTGTGCCCATGAACCGCGGCGGGGCACGGCCCAGCGCGGCACCCATGTCACGCGAGACGATGGCTTTGGCCTCCGGGCTGAGCAGCAGGTCTATCAGCGGGGAATCCGCGGAGAACGGAGCATCGCGAAGCGGACAATCGAGCACGGCGGTGCCGGCCATCGCGGCTGGGGCAGCTTGGGCCGGCCCTGCCAATATCGAGACTGTAAATATCGACGCAGCAAAAAAGGAAGCGGCCAGCGCAGCGCAGGCTTTCAGGGTCCGTCTCATCATGGTTTCCAGCTCTCCCGGTCTGGTCCGTCCTGCCTAAAGCAGGGCCATGATTTGGCAAGTGCCACGAAGAGACCGATAGATCCGTTTCCGCCGCTATTCTCCGCGGTAGCGCAAGGCGTCCACCACCAGCCGGAACGCCGCCGAAGGCTGGCGGCGGCTGGGGTAATAGAGGTGGTAACCGGAGAAGGGCTGGCACCATTCGTCCAGCAGCGGCACGAGGTGCCCGGATTCGATGTGCGGCCTGGCGTAAGTGTCCATCATCATGGCGATCCCCGCTCCGTCGAGCGCAGCGCGCAGGATCATCGCCATGCTGTCGAAGGTCAGCTGGCCGTCGACGCGAACGGTCAATTCGCGCCCGTCCTTCTCGAACTCCCAGGCATAGAGATTGCCGCGCGAGCGGAAGCGCAAGTTGATGCACTGATGGCCGGCGAGGTCGTGCGGCGTTTCGGGGATGCCGTGCCGTGCGACATAGTCCGGGGAGGCGACCGGAACCAGCCGCGCATGCGGGCCGATGCGGACGGCGATCATGTCGCGCGCGATGGATTCGCCCAGCCGTACACCGGCATCGAAGCGCTCGGCGACGATGTCCACGAAGCCTGCGTCGATATTCAGTTCCACGTTGATGTCGGGATAAAGCGGCAGGAATCCCCGTAGCGCCGGCCAGATCACCGAATTGGCCGCGTGTTCCGAGGCTGTCAGGCGGACGGTGCCGGCCGGCTTGTCGCGCAGCTCGCTCACGGTGGCCAGCCCCATCGCGATCTCGTCCATGGCGGGGCGCAGGGTGCCGAGCAGCCGCTCGCCCGCTTCGGTGGGGGATACCGCGCGGGTCGTGCGCGACAGCAGGCGCACGCCCAGTCGCGATTCCAGGCGGCGGATCGTATGGCTCAAGGCCGATTGCGAGGAACCGAGCTTGGCGGCGGCGCGCGTGAAGCTGCCTTCGTCGGCGACGGCGATGAAAGCGGTGAGATCGGCGAGGTGTTCGCGTTGCATTGATGAGCGCTTATCATGACTGTCATGCGCTTGGCGACGGATAACGCACGGGCGCCGGGGATGGCGACAGCCGATGAAATTCCGTCGGAAAGCCGCGTCCCGTCGGAACGACGGTCGGGCTGCGGCGCCAGTGGCGATAGTCGGGAACCGCGGGCGATGACAAGACTTTGTAATTGCCGAAGCTTCTTCTTGACCTTTGTTCCCGAAACAGATCATCTTCGCCCTGGTCGAGGGATCACCTGGAGCCCGATGATTTTGCGAGCTGGATTCGATCGTTTCCTAATCGTCCCGCTCGCGGCAAGCCTGCTTGCCTCTTGCGCGGTCGGTCCCGATTACAAGGTCCATGGCGCGCCGGAACTTGGCGTGCCGGAACAGTGGTCCGTGACGGCGCCCCCGCAGGCCGAAGACCTGACGCGCTGGTGGCGCAACTTCGACGATCCCATCCTGACGCAACTGGTGGAGCAGGCGGCCGCCGCCAATCTCGATCTCGAACAGGCTTTGGCGCGCCTGCGCCAGGCGCGGGAATCGCTGGTGGTGAGCCGGGCCGCGCTGTTTCCATCAGCGAGCGGATCGGCCGGTGTCAGCCGGACCGAGGCGCTGCGCGGCGGCGGCACCGTCATCACCCTGCCGGACGGCACGGTCACGCAGACCGGCGGTGGGGGCAGTTCCAGCTTCTCGCTCGGGCTGGATGCCAGCTATCAGCTCGACCTGTTCGGCGGCAATCGCCGGGCGGTGGAAGCCAGCAAGGCCCAGTTCGAAGCCTCCGGGTTCGACTATGCCACCACTCTGCTGACGGTGGAGAGCGAAGTGGCGCGCAACTATGTGCTGGCGCGTGCCTATCAGGCCCAGCTTGCCAATTCGCGGGCCAGCCTTGCCATTCAGGACGACAATCTGCAGATCGCCGGCTGGCGCGTCATGGCCGGACTGGTGTCCTCGCTCGATCAGGAACAGGCCCGCGCCAGCCGCGCGCAGACCGCGGCGGGCATTCCGCAGATCGAGCAGCAGTATAACGCCGCCGTCTCGCGCATTTCGGTGCTGACCGGGCAGGCGCCGGGGGCGGTGAAGCCGCTGCTGCAGACCGTCCAGCCGATCCCCAAGGGCCCCGGCCAGGTCGGCGCCGGCATTCCCGCCAACGTCCTGCGCCAGCGGCCCGACGTTCGCTCGGCGGAGCGCCAGCTTGCCGCCACCACGGCCCAGATCGGCGTCGCCAAGGCGCAGCTGCTGCCCCAGCTCAACATCAGCGGCAGTCTCGACACCAATGCGTCGAGTTTCAGCAACTTGTTTGACACGATCACCGGCGGCCTGTTCGGCGGCATCAGCCAGGCGATCTTCAACGCCGGCCGGTTAAACGCACAAGTCCGCTCCAGCCGGGCGGCGGCCGACGGTGCCTTTGCCGCCTACCGTTCTTCGGTGCTGACGGCGCTGGAGGATATCGAGAACGCCGTGGTCGCCCTGAGATCGGCCGAGGAGCGGGAGCGGCAATTCGCCATCGCGCTCGATGCCTCGACCAATTCCGCCCTGCTGGCCCGTGCGCAGTATCGCAGCGGACTGACCGACTTTACCACGCTCAACACGCAGGAAAGCGCGCTGATCTCCGCCCGCAACGGGTTGGTGCAGGCGCATTCCGACCGGGCGACCGCCCTGATCGCGCTTTACGATGCGCTCGGCGGCGGCTGGGATCCGACATCCGACTACACCGTGCTGGCAACCGAGCCCCGGGGAACCAACTGAGATGGCCGACGAAAAACTCGATGAATTCCTGGGTGCGGAAAAGAAGCCGGTATGGCGCCGCAAATGGGTGTTCTGGACTGGCCTGGTGGTGCTCGTCCTGTTCTCGCTCCTGCTGGTGCGCTGCTTCGGGACGACCGAGAAACAGAACTACGCCACCACCAAGGCCGAGAAGGGCCGTCTCGTCACCAGCGTCTCTGCCACCGGCAAGCTGGCGCCGACCACGCAAGTGACGGTGGGCTCGCAGCTTTCCGGCCTCGTCGTGAAAGTGCTGGTGGACGTCAATGACCGGGTGAAGGCCGGGCAAGTGCTGGCCGAGATCGACCCCGAGCAGATCGAGGACCAGATTCGCCAGGGCCAGGCCCAGTTGAACGCCAATCGCGCGCAAGTGGACCAGGCCAAGGCGACGCTGGCTGAATCGCAGGCCCAGCTGGCGCGGCTCGAGGAAGTCTCGCGCCTGTCCGGCGGGAAGGTGCCGTCGAAGACCGAGCTTCAGGCCGGACGCGCCGACATGCAGCGCGCTGCCGCAGCGGTGAAGACGGCGCAGGCCAATGTCGTGGCGGCCGAGGCCTCGCTGGCGCAGAACCAGACGCAGCGGGCGCGGGCGCGGATCATCTCGCCGGTATCGGGCGTGGTGCTGGCACGGCAGGTCGATCCCGGCCAGACCGTGGCCTCCTCGTTCAACACGCCGACCCTGTTCGTGATCGCCGAGGACCTCAGCGAGATGAAGCTGGAAGTGGCGATCGACGAGGCCGACGTCGGCACCGTGGCCGAGGGGCAGAGCGCCAATTTCACCGTGGACGCCTTCCCCGGCCAGACGTTCCCGGCGAAGATCACCCGGGTGGAAATCGCTTCCAACCTCACGGCATCTTCGGCCAGTTCCTCCAGCTCTTCCAGCAGTTCCACCACCAGCACGAGCGGCCAGGTGGTGTCCTATGCGGCCGATCTTTCCGTGGCCAACCCGGATTTCAAGCTGCGCCCGGGCATGACCGCCACGGCCGATATCGTCACTTCGGACAAAAAGGACGTCATGCTGATCCCGAACGCGGCTCTGTCCTATAGCCCGCAGGCGACGGGCAATGCCAAGAAGAAGGGCGGCGGCGTGACCGACGCGATCGGGTTCCGCCCGCCCCGCCGCGGCCAGCGCGCGGCCAAGAGCGCCACGCTCGACCGGGGGACGCGCCAGACGATCTACGTGCTGACGGCCGAGGGCAAGCCGCAGGCGATCGAGATCGTCACCGGCAGCACCAATGGCCAGCAGACCGAAGTGGTTTCGGGCGATCTCAAGCCGGGCATGCCGGTCATCACCGGCGAGCTTGCCGGGACCGGGAGCTGAGGGCAGGGCACATGGCCGGCAGCGCTCCCGTCGCCACCCCGATCATCTCGCTGCGCGGGATCACCAAGGTGTTCGGCACCGGGGCCACCGCGTTCCGGGCATTAAAGGGCGTCGACCTCGACATCGCGGCGGGAGACTTCGTGGCCGTCATGGGGCCGTCCGGTTCGGGCAAGTCGACGATGATGAACATTCTCGGCTGTCTCGACGTATCGACCACCGGCGAATTCCTCTTCCATGGCCATCACGTCGAGAGCCTCGACCGGGACCAGCGCGCCCTGCTGCGGCGCCGCTATCTCGGTTTCGTGTTCCAGGGCTTCAACCTCCTGGCGCGCACTTCCGCACTGGAAAACGTCGAACTGCCGCTGCTCTACCGGGGCGATGTCAAGCAGGACCGCCGCAAGGAGGCCATGGCCGCGCTCGACAAAGTGGGGCTTGCCGACTGGGCAGGGCATACGCCGGGCGAGCTTTCCGGCGGGCAGCAGCAGCGCGTGGCGATCGCGCGCGCCATCGTCACCAATCCCGAGGTCCTGCTGGCCGATGAGCCGACCGGCAACCTCGACAGCCAGCGCTCGGTAGAGATCATGGAGTTCCTTTCGGTGCTCAACCGCGATTCCGGGATCACCGTGCTGATGGTCACCCATGAGCCGGACATGGCCGAATATGCGCGGCGGATCGTCCACTTCAAGGACGGCCTGATCGACCGGATCGAGCAGGGGAACGGAGCGCCGGCGGCCGGGCCATCGGCCGCAACACCCGATGGCGTGCCGGGCTGATGCTGGGCACGATCTTCCTTCTCGCGCTGCGTTCGATCCGGCGGCACATGTTGCGCTCGCTGCTGACCATGCTGGGCATCGTCATCGGCGTGGGTGCGGTGGTTTCGATGGTGACCCTGGGCAAGGCGACGACGGCGGCGGTGACGCAGCAGATCGCCGCGCTGGGCACGAACATCCTCCAGGTGCGTCCCGGCCAGGGCTTCGGCCGCGGCGGCGGCGGTCCTTCCCCGCGCGATTTCGACCCTTCGGATATCGTGGCCATCCGCCAGCAGGTGGGCGGGGTCATGGCCGTGGCGCCGCAGGCTTCCTCCAGCGGAACCGCCATCTACGAAGGCGCGAACTGGTCCACCACGATCAACGGGACGACCTCGGACTATTTCAAGATCCAGCCCTGGCCCTTGCAGGAGGGCCGCCTGTTCAACGAGGACGAGGAAACCGCCGGCAAGTCGGTGTGCATCATCGGCTCGACAGTGAGCACCAACCTGTTTCGGAATGCCGACCCGATCGGCAAGCGCTTCCGCATCGGCAACGTGTCCTGCGACGTGATCGGGCTGCTGACCACCAAGGGACAGGCCGGCTTCGGCGGCGACCAGGACGACATCGTCATCATGCCGATCAAGACGGTGCAGCGCCGTTTCCTGGGCACGACGTCCATCCGCACGATCCTCGTCGGCGTCGATGACAACTATTCCACCGAGCAGGTCCAGCAGACCCTCACCAGGCTGCTGCGCGAGCGCCGCCACCTGACCGAAGGCAAGGACGACGATTTCAATATCTTCGACACCAAGCAGATTTCCGACACGCTGACCCAGACGACGACGATGCTCACCCAGATCGTTGCCGCCGTCGCTGCCATCAGCCTGGTCGTGGGCGGGATCGGCATCATGAACATCATGCTGGTCTCGGTGACCGAGCGCACGCGCGAAATCGGCATTCGCCTCGCGATCGGCGCGGTGGCCAACGAGGTGCTGCTGCAGTTCCTCGTGGAGGCGGTGGTACTCTCATGCCTCGGCGGGGTCATCGGTCTGCTGCTGGCGCAGCTCGTGGTGGGCGTGGCCACGCCCCTGATGGGCCTGCCCTGGATATTCGATCCGGTCGTCAACCTGGGCGCCTTCGCGGTTTCGGCGGTGATCGGCGTGGTCTTCGGCTATTTCCCGGCGCAGCGCGCGGCCAGCCTCAACCCGATCGACGCACTTCGTCACGAATAAGGAGAGCGGCGCATGGCCGGATTGCCTTTACGCGGACTGATCGTGGGCATGGCGAACGACCAGTCTCTGGCCTGGGGCTGCGCCGAGGCGCTGCGCGCGGACGGTGCGGAGCTGGCCGTGACTTTCCAGGGCGACAAGGCGCGGTCCCATGTCGAGCCGCTGGCACAGGCCCTTGGCGCGCCCATCTTCCTGCCGCTCGACGTGACCGCGCCGGAGCAGATGGAGGCGCTGTTCACCGAGATCGCCGCCCGCTGGGGACGGCTGGACTTCCTGCTCCACTCGGTGGCCTTCGCGCCCAAGCAGGACCTGCACGGCCGGGTCGTGGACAGCTCAGTGGAGGGCTTCACCAAGGCCATGGACGTGTCCTGCCACTCGCTGATCCGGCTTGCGCGCTTTGCCGAACCGCTCATGGCCGAAGGAGGCTCGATCCTGACGATGAGCTTCTACGGTTCGGAGAAAGTCGTGCCCGGCTACGGCCTGATGGGGCCGGTAAAGGCGGCGCTGGAGGCCAGCGTGCGCTACCTGGCCGACGAACTGGGGCCGACGGGCATTCGCGTCAATGCGCTGTCGACCGGGCCTGTTCGCACCCGCGCCGCGTCCGGCCTGTCGCATCTGGACGAACTGATCCGGCTGGCGGCGGAAAAGGCGCCGCTCCACCAGTTGGTGACGATCGAGCAGATCGGTCACATGGCGGCCTTTCTGCTCGGCCCGAAGGCCCGTTTCGTGACGGGCCAGACGATCTACGTCGACAGCGGCTACAACAGCGTAAGCGGTTAGGCGGCCTTTCGAGGATGCCGCCGTGAAACTGAAGCGATGAAATTCGTGCGTCGTGAAATCTCGCCCAGGTTCCGAATGCGCCGCGATCGCGGCGCATTCGGTAGAAACGCCTATGTATCTGTTGACGTTTTGAACAGACGGGCGCAGCTTCCTGTCTGACGGGTTCAAGGTTCGGATAAGTCGCCGATTTCATTCTCTTGGGCCCGGTATTTAAGATCTTCGCAGTCATTTCTACAGAGCAGTCGTCCCCGCGCGTCGCGAGGAATTGGTCGGGAGAACGTCATGGGCTGGATTATCGCATTGATCGTTGGCGGCATCGCCGGCTGGCTTGCCAGCCTGGTCATGAACCGCGATGCCTCGATGGGCATCTTCTGGAATATCGTTGTGGGCTGCGTGGGCTCGGTGATCGGCAACCTCATCGCCAACCAGTTCGGCATTGGCGGATCGGTGAAGGAATTCTCGATCGTGGGCCTCCTGGTCGCTTTCCTGGGGGCAGTGGTCCTTCTGGCAATAGTGAACCTGGTCCAGCGCGGCCGCGTGCGCTGATCGAATGCCGACCTGCTCCGGGCCGCGGCGCGGAGCAGGTCGGCACCGGTCCGGGCGGCGCGAACTCATCTGCTACAGGGATTTCGATGCGACTATTGAAGGTGCCGGTGCTTTGCGCATCGGCGGTCTGTTGGATGGCCCTGGCGGCGGCACCTGCCCATGCGCAGGGCGCCAAGGCGACGTCCCCGCCTGAATTCGCGCGGCGCATGGAGCACCTCAAGCCCGGTGAATGGGTCTGGGCGCCGGACGTTTCGCCAACCGGGCCGATCATGGTCTATGTGGACCTCTCAAGGCAGATCGGCATCGTCTACCGCAACGGCGTGCGGATCGCCGCGACCACGGTCTCCAGCGGCAAGGCGGGCCATGCCACGCCCACCGGCGTGTTCACGATCCTCCAGAAGGACGCGAAGCACCGGTCCAGCACTTACAACAACGCACCGATGCCCTATCAGCAGCGCCTGACCTGGGACGGTGTGGCGCTCCATGCCGGGGGACTTCCGGGCTATCCCGAAAGCCATGGCTGCGTGCACATGCCCTATGGCTTCGCGAAGGAGCTTTTCGCCATCACCAAGCTGGGCGTGACGGTCGTGGTGGAAGGCGATGCCGAGAAGCACGTCCGCACCAGCGACAACAGCCTGCTCGTCCCCTTCGACGACAAGGGCCGGCCGGTCGACCGCACCCCGCTGTCCGGCGGGGAGCAATATCGCTGGCGCCCGCAACTCGCGCCCAGCGGGCCGCTGTCGATCATCGTCTCCAAACTGGACCAGCGGGTGGTCGTGCTGCGCAACGGCATCGAGATCGGCCGCAGCGTGGCCGAAGTGAACGATGACGATCCGGGCTCCCACGTCATCACGATGATCCTGCGGGACGGCAAGCCGCGCTGGGTCTATGTCGGCCTGCCCGGACACGGCGACGACGAAGGGCGCGAAGTGGACGAGGCGATCGTCAATCGCCTGCGCCTGCCGCGGCCCTTCTACGAGAAGGTCAAGGCGCAGCTCGCGCCCGGCACGACGATCCTGGTCACCAATTCGCGCGTGGCCGAAGGACCGCCCGAGCACCTGACGGTGATTGACGCGGTCATGCCCAAACCCTGAACCTTACTGGTCTCGCTCCAAGCCTCGGGATGGGGTGTGCATGCACCGGGCTGACCGGAGCGGCGCGGTCTGCCGAACCCGGCTCTTCCGGTTGTGCGGACCGATTGCAGTGGTAATATGAAAATTGTCCTGATGACAGGAGGACTTCCTTGAAAGTTGCGGTCTTCAGCACGCGTCCCTACGATCGCGAATTCCTTGACAAGGCCAATGACGAGGCCGGTGCCGGTCACACGTTGTTCTATCTGGAGCCGCGCCTGAATTCGCACACCGCCCATCTGGCGCGGGGCCATGACTGTATCTGCGCTTTCGTGAACGATCAGCTTGGGCGCGAGGAACTGAAAATCCTGGTCGCCGGCGGAACGCGCATGATCGCGCTGCGCAGTGCCGGGTTCAACAATGTCGATCTCGACGCCGCTCGCGAACTGGGCCTGCGCATAGGCCGCGTTCCCGCCTATTCACCCGACGCCATCGCCGAGCACGCCGCGGCGCTGATCCTTTCGCTCAACCGCAAGATCCACAAGGCCTATGCCCGCGTGCGCGAGGGCAACTTCGCCCTCGAAGGCCTGCTCGGTTTCGATCTCAGGGGCAAAGTGGCCGGCGTGATCGGCACCGGCAAGATCGGCATCAACCTGGCCCGCATCCTCAAGGGCTTCGGCTGCGAGGTGCTGGCCAGCGATCCTTTCGAAACCCCGGAACTCCCAGCCATCGGCGGCCGCTATGTCCCGCTGGACGAACTGCTGGCCCGCTGCGACGTGATCAGCCTCCATTGCCCGCTGACGCCGGACACCCATCACCTGATCGGCCGGGAGGCGATCGGCCGGATGAAGCGCGGGGTCATGCTCATCAACACCAGCCGCGGCGCAGTGATGGATGCCCGCGCGGTGATCGCCGGGCTGAAGAGCGGGCAGGTCGGCTATGTCGGGCTGGACGTCTACGAGGAAGAGGAGGACCTGTTCTTCGAGAACCTGTCCGACCAGGTGATCCGCGACGACGTGTTCGTGCGGCTGATGACGTTTCCCAACGTGCTCATCACCGGCCATCAGGGCTTCTTCACGCGCGAGGCGATGACCGCCATCGCCGGCACCACGATCGACAATATCAGCACGTTCGAGCGCAGCGGCGCGCCGCGCCATCCCGTGCCGCCCGAGCCGGACCTCGTGCCGCAGGAGCCGCTGGCCGCCGGGCAGGGGGACTAGCCCCGCCGATGGCCGCGCTGGCGCTCGTTCCGATCCTGGCGCTCGTGTTCCTGATGACGGGGCTGCGCTGGTCGGCGGCGGCAGCCGGTACGGCCTCGGCCGTGATCGCGGCGATCGTCTCGGTCGCGGCCTTCCAGTTCGGAGACACGCCCGCCGATCTGGCCGGGCCCGTGCTGGAGGCCGGCTTCACGGCAGCGACGATCCTGTGGATCGTGTTTCCCGCGCTCTCCATCCACGAATACCAGATGCGGACCGGCGCCACCGGGGTGATCGGGGAGTGGCTGTCGTCGATATCGTCCGATCCGGCGGCCACGGCGCTGCTGGTGGGCTATTTCTTCGCGATGTTCCTGGAAGGCGCCTCGGGCTTCGGCACGCCGGTGGCCATCGTCGCGCCGATGCTCGTCGCGCTGGGCGTGGCGCCGGAGCGGGCGTTGCTGGTCGCCCTGATCGGCCATGTCGTGGGCGTTTCCTTCGGGGCGGTGGGCGCGCCGATGGTGCCGCTGGTGGAGGCCGGGCCGGTCGACGAGCGGCGGCTATCGCTGGCCATCCTGCTGCTCCATGCCTGCATCGGCTGGAGCTTGGCGCTCATCGTCGTGAGGCTCGGCAGTGTGACGCTGCGGCACGGCGGCGCCGCTTCGTGGCAGGTGGCGGCAATGGCGGCGGCCTGCTTCTTCCCGGCGGCCGCCTTGATCGCGGGGCTGGCGGGACCGGAACTGCCGACGCTGGGCGGTGCGCTGCTGGGCGGGGCCCTGTTCATCGTCTGGCTGCGCCGCGGAGCGCCGCCGACAGCGCGGGCGCAAGGGCCGGAGACGAAAGCCCTGCTGCGTGCCGGATTGCCCTATCTTCTGCTGGTCGCGCTCATCCTTGCCAGCCGCCTGATCGATCCGCTGCGCACGGCCCTGCGGTCCTATCATGTCGAGTGGACCTACCGGCAGGGCTTCGGCGACCAGATGCTGCCGTTCTACCACCCCGGCACGATGCTCTTGCTGGCCTTCCTGCTGACGGCGCTGATCAACGGCTTTCGCCCGCGTCTCGTCGCCGGGTCGATGCTCGCCGCGCTCCGCCGCCTGCCGCAAGTGGCGATTGCGCTCGTCTCCGTGCTGACCCTGGCGCGTTTCATGGTTCACGGCGGGCTGATCGATGCGCTGGCCGTTGGCGCGACCGGCCTGTTCGGTCAGGCCTGGCCGCTCGCCGTGCCCCTGGTGGGGGCGCTGGGGTCGTTCGTGACAGGATCGGGAACGGCCTCCAACATCATCTTCGCGAACTTCCAGGTGGCCGCGGCCGATGCCGTGACCCTGCCGCACTGGCTCGCGCTAGCGGGGCAGAGCCTCGGTTCGGCTATCGGCAACATCATGGCGCCGCACAACATCGTGGCGGGCACGGCGACGGTCGGATTGGTCGGGCACGAGGGGAGGGCACTCGCCCGCACGGCGCCGATCTGCCTTGCCTATGCGCTGGCGGGCGGGGTGATCGTGCTGATCGTGCGCTGGGCCTTGGGCCTGCTCACCTAGAATTGTTCGGGGAATTTCAGTCATGTTGCAGTGATATCTTGGTATGCTGCAGTCATGTCATTTTCTGATGTCTTGGTTAATTCAGTAATTCTTCACCGATATCGCCTGAGGCGATGTTGAGTATTATGTCTTGCGGGTGTAATAATCCCGGCTGATAGCGAGCGCGACATGATCACGAACCTCTCTTCCTCCGGCATTGCCACGCGGGCTTCCCGCCGCAGCAGGGCGGCAGGCCGGGGTTGGGAGCAGCGACGTGATCGTCCCAGAGATGCGGGAGGGCCGCGGCCTTCCCCCCAGGCGTGCAACGGCGGGCCCTGACCTGCCTTTGCCACTTCCGCCTCCTGTCCACATGTCCACCGAGAGCGACAGGAGGCGGAAAAACGCCCGGCCCGGCATCTCGTTCGATCGGTGCCGCGAACTTCGCGGGTCACGATCTTTCGAACGGACTCTCATCACTTTCCCCCCGATCGATGATCGGAATTTTGCGTGAGCCGGCAGGCGTGCGGCGCTTGATCGCGGCTGCATATCTGGCAAGCTGCAGGCGATGCCGAAGGGCGCCGGGAGAGTGGCCTTGCCGGGTTTCAGGCCCGGTTGGAGACGACAAGGGTATTCAGGATCGGTCTGGAGCGGGCGCGCCCGTGGCCAGTCGATAGCGCGCCGGATGATGCGACGCGGACAGTTCCAAACCGTTCGATGACAGGACGGAATCGACAGACCCGACCGGAAGGAGAATGACATGGACGCGAAGACCAGCGGCTGCCCGATGCACGGCGAGCCGGTAAGATCGCTGCTTGGCCGCACCAACCGTGACTGGTGGCCCAACCAGCTTTCCCTCGACATCCTCAGCACCAGCGGCGCCAGCGCCAATCCGCTCGGCGACGACTTCGACTATGCCGCCGCCTTCAAGTCGCTCGACTATGCGGCGCTCAAGGCAGACCTCACCGCGCTGATGACCGACAGCCAGCCCTGGTGGCCGGCGGATTACGGGCACTACGGACCCTTCTTCATCCGCATGGCCTGGCACAGCGCGGGCACTTATCGCACCGGCGACGGGCGCGGCGGCGCCTCTTCCGGCAACCAGCGCTTCGCCCCGCTCAATTCCTGGCCGGACAACGCCAATCTCGACAAGGCGCGGCGTTTGCTCTGGCCAATCAAGCAGAAGTACGGGGCCAAGCTGTCCTGGGCGGACCTGCTGATCCTCACCGGCAATGTCGCCATCGAATCGATGGGCGGCCCGACTTTCGGCTTCGGCGGCGGGCGAGAGGACATCTTCGAGCCTGAAAAGGACGTCTACTGGGGCACCGAGGAAGAATGGGTGGGCCAGGGCGCCGAGACCCGCATCCAGCCCGAAAAGGAGATGGCGCTCGAAAACCCGTTGGCCGCGATCCAGATGGGCCTCATCTACGTCAATCCCGAAGGTCCCGGCGGCGATCCCGACCCGGTCGGCTCGGCTCGCGACATCCGGGAGACGTTCGCGCGCATGGGCATGAACGATGAGGAGACCGCGGCGCTCACGGCGGGCGGCCATACTTTCGGCAAATGCCATGGCGCCGGCGATGCGGCGAAAGTGGGCGCCGAACCGGAAGGCGCGGACATCGCGCAGCAGGGTCTCGGCTGGCAGAGCGGACACGAAAGCGGCTTCGGCGATCACACGATCACGTCGGGTCTCGAAGGCTCGTGGACGCCTACGCCGATCCAGTGGGACATGAGCTTCCTGCACATGCTGCTGGACTACGAATACGAACTCGTGCGCAGCCCTGCCGGCGCGCAGCAATGGCAGCCTGTCGCCCAGAAGCCCGAGGACATGGCGCCCGGCGCACATAGCCCCGAACGCCGCGTGCCGACGATGATGACCACGGCCGACATGGCCTTCAAGGTCGACCCCGAATATCGCAGGATCCTGGAAGGCTTCCGTGCCGACCCGAACCACTTCGCGGATGCTTTTGCGCGCGCCTGGTTCAAGCTCTGCCACCGCGACATGGGCCCCAAGGCGCGTTACCTCGGGCCGGAAGTTCCGGCGGAAGACCTGCTCTGGCAGGATCCGATCCCGGCCGCCGACCATGCTGCGATCGGAACGGCGGACGTGGCCGCGCTCAAGCAGAAGATCCTCGCTTCGGGCCTGACCGTGGGCGAACTGGTCTCCACCGCCTGGGCTTCGGCGTCGACATATCGCGGGTCGGACCACCGCGGCGGCGCCAATGGCGGCCGTATCCGCCTTGCCCCGCAGAAGGACTGGGAGGTCAACGAACCCGAGAAGCTCGCGAAAGTCCTCAAGGTCTACGAAGGCATCAAGGCTGAATTCGACGGTTCGGCCGGAGGCAGGAAAGTCAGCGTGGCCGACCTCGTCGTGCTGGGCGGCAACGCCGCGATCGAGAAGGCCGCGGCCGATGCGGGAACGCCCGTGGACGTGCCGTTCCTGCCCGGTCGCACCGATGCCACGCAGGAGCAGACCGATGTGGAAGGCTTCGCGGTGCTGGAACCCCGCGTCGACGGCTTCCGCAATTACCTGCAGGTGGCCTTCACCGTTCCGACCGAGGAACTGCTGATCGACCGGGCGCAGCTCCTTGGCCTCAGCGCGCCGGAAATGACGGTTCTGGTCGGCGGCCTGCGGGTGCTGGGCGCCAACCACGGCGGCTCGAAGGACGGGGTCTTCACCGATCGCGAAGGTCAGCTCACCAACGACTTCTTCGTCGGCCTGCTGGATATGGGCACGGCGTGGAAGCAGGTGGACGACCAGGCCGACGAGACGTTCGTCGGTACTGACCGCGCCAGCAACACGCAGAAGTGGACGGCAACGCGGACGGACCTGGTGTTCGGCTCCAACTCCCAGCTCCGCGCGCTCAGCGAAGTCTATGCCTGCGCCGATGCAGGACCGAAGTTCCTCAAGGACTTCGTCTCGGCCTGGACCAAGGTGATGAACGCGGATCGGTTCGATCTGGCCGGAAAGGCGTAAGATAGCGGAGCCCTCGCGAAGGCGGGGGCTCCCCTGCCTTCTGCGAGCGAATTTGCCCCCTCGGGCGGATTTGGCGAACAGGCGGGAAGCCATATAAAGATATCTTTATATTTGCGTCGCGAAAGCTGACGGGGTAGGGACGATGCATTCGAGGCGCCGGGCTTTGCCGTTCGGCGTCTCCACGCAACGTCCAACGTACCAGGAGCTTCCCGTGGCCACTGCCCAGATCGCCCACGACTACGCCATTACCGATATCTCGCTTGCCGATTTCGGCCGCACCGAGATCAACATCGCCGAAACCGAAATGCCGGGCCTGATGGCGCTGCGCGAGGAATTCGGCGCTTCGCAGCCGCTCAAGGGCGCGCGCATCACCGGCTCGCTGCACATGACGATCCAGACCGCCGTGCTGATCGAGACGCTGGTCGCGCTCGGTGCCGACGTGCGCTGGGCCACCTGCAACATCTTCTCGACCCAGGACCACGCTGCCGCCGCCATCGCTGCTGCCGGTATCCCGGTCTACGCGATCAAGGGTGAATCGCTGGCCGATTACTGGGACTACGTCGGCAAGATCTTCGACTGGTCGACCGAAGAGAACCCTGACCTCACTGCCAACCTCATCCTCGACGATGGCGGCGATGCCACCATGTTCGCGCTCTGGGGCGCCCGCGTCGAAGCCGGTGAGCCGCTGTTCGAGCCCACCAACGCCGAAGAAATCGAATTCGTCCGCGCGCTGAACGCCTTCCTCAAGGCGAAGCCGGGCTACCTGACCGCCTCGGTCAAGGCCATCAAGGGCGTTTCGGAAGAAACCACCACCGGCGTTCACCGCCTTTACCACCTCGCCAAGGACGGCAAGCTGCCGTTCCCCGCGATCAACGTGAACGATTCGGTCACCAAGTCGAAGTTCGACAACCTCTATGGCTGCAAGGAATCGCTGGTCGACGCGATCCGCCGCGCCACCGACGTGATGCTGGCCGGCAAAGTCGCTTGCGTCGCCGGCTTCGGCGACGTCGGCAAGGGTTCGGCTGCCTCGCTCCGCAACGGCGGCGCCCGCGTGATGGTCACCGAAATCGACCCGATCTGCGCCCTTCAGGCCGCCATGGAAGGCTATGAAGTCGTCACCATGGAAGACGCCGTGAAGCGCTGCGACATCTTCGTGACCGCCACCGGCAACGAAGCCGTCATCACCGGCGAGCACATGGAAGCGATGCGCGACAAGGCGATCGTCTGCAACATCGGCCACTTCGACAGCGAGATCCAGATCTCGGCGCTCGACAACTATGACTGGAAGGAAGTCAAGCCGGGCACCGACCTGGTCACTTTCCCGGACGGCAAGCAGATCATCGTGCTCGCCAAGGGCCGCCTGGTGAACCTGGGCTGCGCCACCGGCCACCCCAGCTTCGTCATGTCGTCGAGCTTCACCAACCAGACGCTCGCGCAGATCGAACTCTTCGTCAAAAACGACGAATACAAGAACGAAGTCTATGTGCTGCCCAAGCACCTCGACGAGAAGGTCGCCGCGCTGCACCTCGAAAAGCTGGGCGTGAAGCTCACCAAGCTTTCGAAGAAGCAGGCCGACTACATCGGCGTGCCGGAAGCCGGTCCGTTCAAGCCGGACCACTACCGTTATTGAGTAATGCTAGTCGGGAATGCCCATAGAGGCATTCCCGATGCGGCACCGGCCCACGCCCCCACCCGACCTCCCATCAAGGATACACTAGTGGGAGGTCGGGTGGGGGCGTGGGCCGGTGCCGCAAGCTCGTCACGGATGTGACGAGCGCTCTAAACAGAAACGTTCTCCCCATTGTGTTTAGGGCTTCCCCGCATCATAGCCGTTGGTGAATGGACCAGGATCGCCTCGTACCCCTCCTGATCGGTCTCCTGCTCGCTGCCTGGATGCTGGCGGCGGCCTGGGCCGTGCTTACGGCGCGCAGCCGACAGAAGCGGGCTGAAAACCAGCTTCGCTCCGCGCGGCGGCTTGGCCGCATGGTCGAGGAATCGCCCGCATCTCCGCTGCTCGTCCGCTCCGACGGGCGAATCGAAGCCAGTCCGCGCCTGGCGCAGTGGCTGGGGCTGGACGAAGTGCCGCAGTTCCTGTCCGAACTCGACACGGGCGAGCGGGGCTTGCCGGCAGAGAAGCTGGAAGAGCTGACCGAGGCCGTACGCCGCACCCAGAAGACCGCGACGCCCTTTCGCATGGTGCTGACCCCGCGCGGGTCCACCCGGTCGCTGGCGCTGCGGGGGCATCTGGCCGACCCGCAAGTCTCGCCCGGCGGCGCCGCGCTGGTCTGGGTCTTCGACTTTTCCGACAGCGAGACCGAACTTACCCGCCTGCGCGACGAAGCTTCGCGGGCGAGGGGGGATTTCACCGCGCTGGTCTCGTTGATCGAGGCGGCGCCGATGCCGATGTGGTTCCGCCGTCCGGACGGCGAACTGCAACTGGTCAATTCGGCCTATGTCGCCGCGGTCGGCGGCGACAGCGCGCAAGGCGTCGTGGCCAGCGGGACCGAACTGGTCGAGAACGTCGACGGTCTCACTCCGGCGCAAGTCGCGCGCGTCGCGGCCGACAAGGGCTCGCCGATCCAGCGCATCGTCTCGACCACGATCAACGGCCAGCGCCGCGCGATGCGCGTCAGCGACCTGCCTCTGGGCGAGGACGGGGTCGCGGGATACGCGGTCGATATCGAGGACCTTGAGGAAATGTCGCGCTCGTTCCGCGCTTTCCGCGAGGCGCAGCGCGGGTTGCTCGATCAGCTTTCGGCAGGCGTGGCCCAGTTCGACGCCAAGAAACGCCTGACGTTCGCCAACCAGCCGTTCCAGCGCCTGTTCAAGCTCTCGGCGCAGGCCATGCAGGATCTTCCTGCCTTCGAGCGCCTGCTCGATGCCGCGCGCGATGCCGGGCGCGTGCCCGAAGCGCGCGATTTCCCCGCATGGCGCCGTGAGAAGGCGGCCTGGTTCGCTTCGGGCGAAGCGAGCGAGGAAGCCTGGACCCTGGCGGACGGCACGCATCTGCGCATCGTCGCCCAGCCGGTGCCGGACGGCGGGCTGATGCTGATCGCCGAGGACCGCACCGAGCAGCTGCGCTTGTCGGCCGTGCGCGATACCCTGCTGCGCACCCGCACGGCCACGTTCGACAGTCTGTTCGAATCGATTGCGGTCTTCGCGCCGGACGGGCGCATGCAGATATGGAACCGCCGCTTCGCCGCCGACTGGGGGCTCGACAGCGACTTTCTCGACACCCATCCGCATATGCAGGACCTGCTCAAGAAGATCGCGCCGCGCCTCAAGCGGCCGGCCGAAGCGGAGACGGTGGGCAGCGTCATGCGCACCGCCACGCTGGACCGGGCGCAGAAGGGCGGCCGCATCGCGCTGGCCGACGGGCGCATGCTGGAGTTCGCGGGCGTGCCGCTGCCAGATGGCAACGGGCTGCTGGCCGTGCTCGACATTACCGATTCGCAGAAGGCCGAGGCCGCGCTGCGCGAGAGCAATGCGGCGCTGATCGAGGCGGATACGATCAAGACGCGGTTCCTTGCCAAGATGAGCTACGAACTGCGCACGCCGCTCACCTCGATCGGCGGATTCGCCGAACTGCTGGAGGCGGGCGTCGGCGGCGAGCTTTCGGACAGCGGGCGCGAATATATCGAGGCGATCCTCACTTCCGTGGAAGCGCTGGGCGATCATATCGACAGCCTGCTGGACCTTTCGCAGGGCGAAGCGGGGCTGCTGCCACTGAAGAAGGAAGAGATCGACCCGATGCCCTTCATCCGCTCCGTGGTGGAGGAGCGCGCGTCGCGGCTCCAGAAGGCGGGGCTGGTGCTGGATCTTCAGGCGAGCGGCCTGCTGCGGCCGATTTCCGGCGATCGCAAGCGGCTTGCGCGGGCCGTCGGCCATCTCGTCGACAATGCCATTGCCGCCTCCCGGCAGGGCCAGCGCATCCTGGTGCAGCTCGGCCGCCGCAAGTCGGGTGACGGGGAATGGCTCCAGATCCTGGTCCAGGACCAGGGGGCGGGGATGGACAGCCGCAGCGTGGCCCTGGCGCTTGACGGCATGAAGGCCAGCGCCGATGGCAAGTCGGTGGAGCGCAGCCAGGGCCTCGGCCTGCCGCTCGCGCGCCAACTGGTCGAGGCGCATGGCGGCGCGCTGCGCCTAGCTTCGGAGCCCGGCCAAGGTACCAGCGCGCTGGTGGAGCTTCCGTGAAGATTGCATTGCCCGACCTTGCCGCGATGGAACGCTTCGGCCGCGCCATTGCCGATCGGCTGCGCCCCGATGACGTCGTCGCCCTCACCGGTGGTCTCGGCGCTGGCAAGACAACGCTCGCCCGCGCCATCATCGCCGCCCTCGGGCACGAAGGCGAAGTGCCGTCGCCGAGCTTCGCCATCATCGAGGTCTACGATCCGCCGCAGGGCGACGTGTCTCCTGCAGGCCAGCCCGATTCCGGCCGTCCGGGCGTGCGACTGCCGCTGGTCCATGCCGATTTCTACCGGCTCCAGGATCCGTCCGAGGCCGATGAGATCGGGTTGGACGACTATCGGCAGGGCGCCGTGCTGCTCGCCGAGTGGCCCGATCACGCGGGCGGTTTCGCCCATGAGCCGGCCTGTCTCTCGATCACGCTGGAAGTTGCGGGCGACGGGCGGACCGCCATTGTCGAGCCGGGGCCCGATTGGCGGGATCGCCTTGGGTTCTGATTTTATCGGAACAGCGATCACCGTTGTTTGTTTGTCGCATTTTCCGAGTCGTCAGGTGTTTCCACCCGACTTGAAAATGCTCTAGGGCGAATCCCGAAATGAGCACGAACCCAGCGAACCTTCCCGAGGACCTCGAACCCTTCCTGGCCGACGCCGGATGGGCAGGCGCCGCCGTCGAACCGCTTGCCGGGGACGCTTCGTTCCGGCGCTATTTCCGCGTTACCCGCGCGGATGGCGAAACGGCGATGCTGATGGATGCGCCGCCGCCCAACGAGGATCCCACGCCGTTCCTGCGCGCCGCGCGCTGGCTCGATGCCAATGGGCTGCGTGCGCCGCGCATCATGGCGGACTGGGCGGAACGCGGGCTCGTGCTGATCGAGGACTTCGGCCACGCACGGATGCGCGACTATCTCGACCAGTGGCAGGACGACGAAGTGGCCGTCTACCGCGGCGCCGTGGACGTGCTGGCGCAGCTCCGCCAGCTGCCGCCGGGGCCTTTCCTCGACTATTCGATGAGCGAGTATCAGCGCGAGGTGCGCCTGTTCATCGACTGGTACTGCACGGCGCAGAACCTCTACGTCGATTCCGCGGGCTTCACCGCCGCCTGGGAAGCGGTGATGGGCGAACTGCTGCCTCGCCAGCGCCCGGGCGTGACCGTGCTGCGCGATTACCATGCCGAAAACATCATGCTGCTCGGCGCGCTGGAAAAGCAGGGCCTGCTCGATTTCCAGGACGCGCTGATCGGCCATCCCGCCTACGATCTGGTCTCGCTGCTGCAGGACGCGCGCCGCGATGTCTCGCCCGAACTGGAGGCCGAGATGTTCGACCATTACATCCAGGCCACCGATGCCGATCCCGAGACGTTCCTGGCGGACTATGCCCGCCTCGGCGCGCAGCGGAACACCAAGATCATCGGCATTTTCGTGCGTCTCTGGCGGCGTGACGGCAAGTCGCGTTATCTGGAACTGATCCCCCGCGTCTGGGCGATGCTCGAACGCGACCTGGCGCATCCGGCACTGGAGCCGGTCGCGCGCTGGTTCGATGCCAATATCCCCGCCCATTTGCGCGACGCCAATGGCGGGAGCTACGCGGCATGAACGAAGTGAAGCTGGCCAGYGATACGGCCATGGTACTCTCCGCCGGCCTCGGCAAGCGGATGCGGCCGCTGACCGCTACCCAGCCCAAGCCGCTGGTGCGCGTCGCCGGCAAGTCGCTGATCGACCATGCGCTCGACAAACTCGATGCGGCCGGGGTCGAGAAGGCGGTGGTCAATGTCCATTACCTTGCCGACGCGCTGGAAGGCCACTTCAAGGCGCGCCACAAGGGGCCGCAGGTCACCGTGTCGGACGAGCGCGAACGCCTGCTGGAAACAGGCGGCGGCATGGTCAAGGCTGCGCCGCTGCTGCCCGAGACGTTCTTCTGCCTCAACAGCGACAATATCTGGCTGGACGGACCGGAAGACGTGTTCCACGAGCTTTCGCGGGCCTGGAACCCGGAAATCATGGATGCACTGCTCTTGCTGGTCTCGCATCCGCGCGCGGTGAATTATCGGGGCGAGGGCGACTTTCACCTCGATCCCGCAGGGCGCATCGCCCGCCGCAAGCAGGGCCGCATCGCGCCCTTCATCTATTCGGGCATCCAGATCGTGTCGAAGCGTCTCCTGCGCGATGCGCCGGAAGGACCGTTCTCGACCAACGTGTTGTGGAACCGCGCCATCGAGGAAGGGCGCCTCTACGGCATTTCCCATACCGGCCTCTGGTTCGAAGTGGGCGAGCCGACCGCGATCAAGCCCACCGAGGAATGGCTGACCCGTGCCTGACAGGGCGGGGCCCGACAAGAGAGGGCCGCGCGTATTCTCGATTGCCGCTCACCGCGGCTTCGCAGACGCCCTGGTGGCGGGATTGGTGCCGCGTTACGCCGAAGGTGAACTGGGCCTGGCGCGGCTGACGCTGCTGCTGCCAAGCCGCCGCACGGTCCGCACGGTGACCGAGGCTTTCGTGCGCTTTTCCGGCACGACCGACAAGCCGGGCCTGCTGCTGCCGCGCATGGTGGTGGTAGGCGATCTCGATCTGGACGAGACGCTGGGGCCCTTGCTCGATCCGCTGGGTGCCTCGGACATCCCGCCCGCGGCCGATCCGACCCGGCGCTGGCTCCGCATCGCTCACTTCCTGCGCGAGGTAGAGGGCGCCGAGGCCGGAAAGGGCGCCGCCCTGCTGCGCCGCGCCTGGGAACTGGGGCGCACGATGGACCGCCTGCTGGTGGAAGGCATCGCCCCGATCGACCTGATGAGCGAGCGGGTGATCGGCATCGTCGGCGATCTGGCCGGCCACTGGACCGACAATACGCGCACGTTCCTGAAAGTGCAGCAGCACTGGATCGCGGAACTGGCCGAGCGCGGCGAGATCGACGCGCCGGAGCGCCGCAACCTCCTGTTCGAGCACGCCGCCCGCGAATGGCAGGCCTCGCCGCCGGCCTATCCCATCGTTGCGGCCGGTGTGACCAGTGCCTCGCCTTCGCTGGCAAGATTGCTGCGCGTGGTCAGCGAATTGCCCGGCGGCAGCGTGGTCCTGCCCGATTTTGATCTTTCCCTGCCGCCGGAAGTCTGGGACGAACTCGGCACGGCGGGGCGTCCCGACAGTCCGGACGATCCGCCGTTCGGCCGGGGCGATGCCGTCACCCATCCGCAATATCACCTCAAGCTGCTGCTCAATCGCATGGGCATTTCGCGCGAGGAAGTAGCGCATTGGCACCGTTCGGGGCTGGGCGCCTCGCCGGCCGAGCGCAGCACCGTGATTTCCAACTTGTTCCTGCCCCCCCGCGCATCGGCGGCCTGGGTCGCGCTTGGTCCCGAAAAGCGACGGCTGGCCGGGGTGCGGCTGATGGAAAGCACTCATCCCGAGCAGGAAGCCCAGGCCATCGCGGTGCTGGTGCGCCAGGCGCTGGAAGTCCCGGAACGCCGCGTGGCGCTGATTACGCCCGACCGCGGGCTTGCGGGGCGGGTCGTCGCCCATCTCACCCGCTGGGGCATCGAGGCGGACGACACCGCAGGACGCCCGCTCGCGCAGACCGCCTCTGGCCGCCTGCTGCTGCTGCTGGCCGAAGTGATGGCGGAGCAGGCCGCGCCCGTGCCGCTGATCGCCTTGCTGGTCCATCCGCTGGCAGGGGGCGGCGAAGGCCGTGCCCGCTGGCTCGAGAATGCCCGCCGACTGGACCTGGCACTGCGCGGGCCGCGCCCCGGGGCCGGTCTTGCCGCCCTGGCCGAACTGGCGGTGCAGGAAAAGCTGGAAGGCTGGTGGGGCGAGGTCGAGGCGATGCTCGCGCCGCTCTTCGCGCTGAGCGAAGGCGATCCGCTGGACTTCATGCTGGGAAGGCTTGCCGACGCGGCCGAGGCGATGTGCGGCGAAGCGATCTGGGGCGGTCCCGACGGCCGGGCACTGAGCGCCCTGGTCGAGGAACTGCGCGCGGCGGCCGGTTCTGCGGGAACGCTGTTCGATCCGCGCGAACTTCACGCCATGCTGCGCGATGCGATGGACCGCGTCTCGGTGCGCCCGCCCTGGGGCGGCCATCCGCGCGTGGCGATCTACGGCCTGCTGGAAGCGCGGATGAGCCGCGCCGACCTGGTCATTTGCGGCGGGCTGGTGGAAGGCGTCTGGCCTGCTTCCCCCTCGCAGGATGCCCTGTTGCCGCCTGCCGTGCTGCGCGCGCTCGGCGTGCCGGGGGCCGATTTCCGCATCGGCCTTGCCGCGCACGATCTGGCCGCCGCGCTGGGAGCGCCGGACGTGGTGCTGAGCTGGGCCCTGCGCGATGCCGGGGGGCCGGTGATCCCCTCGCGCTTCGTGCTGCGGGTCAAGGCGCTGCTCGGCGAGCAGGGCGAGCGTCATATCGAAGCCGAGGCGCTGCGCCTGGCACGCATGCTGGACGATGCCGCACCGGTGCCGCCGCACCCACGGCCGCAGCCCATGCCGGCGCCCGAGCAGCGCCGCGTGGACCTGGCGGTCACCGGGCTGGACCGCCTGCGGGGCGATCCCTACGAGTTTTACGCCAATGCGATCCTGCGCCTCCGCAAGCTCGACGCACTCGATGCCGAGCCGAGCGCGGCGTGGAAGGGCGAAGTGGCGCACAAGATCCTGGAGGACTGGCACAAGGCGGGCGAGCCGGTCGACGGGCTGCACACGATTGCCCAGTCCGTGCTGACCGAGAAGAACGCCCATCCGCTGATGCGCGCGCTGTGGTGGCCGCGTCTCTCGGCCGCGCTCGACACCTTTCGCGACCTCGTGCTGCGGCACAAGACCGAGGGGCGGCGCGTGGTGGCGAGCGAGGCCTGGGGCGACATGCGCCACCGCGACATCCGTATCCACGGCCGCGCCGACCGCATCGACCGCCAGGCCGACGGGACGCTGGCCGTGGTCGACTACAAGACGGGCTCGCCGCCCACTCCGCGGCGAGTGGAGGAAGGTTTCGCGCTCCAGCTTGGCCTGATCGCGCTGATCGCCGAAGCCGGCGGCTTCAAGGACATGCAGGGCCGCGAGATCGAAGGCGAGGCGGGGGGCTTCGAATACTGGTCGATGGCCAAGGCCAAGAACCAGTTCGGCTACGCCGCCACCCCGCTCAAGGTCGGCAAGCGCCGCTCCGGGATCGAACCGGACGATTTCCTGCCGGAAACCGAGCGCTACCTGAACGATGCACTGGACCGCTGGATCCTCGGCAACGAGCCTTTCACCGCGCGTCTCAACCCCGAACTCGGGTCCTATGCCGATTACGACCAGCTGATGCGTCTCGATGAATGGATCACCTCGCTCGGCAGCCGTGAACGCGTGCAGGGCAGTGCCACGGAGGAGGGGGCATGAGCGGTCCTGCCGCCGTCCATCCGCTGCACGGCAACCAGATGCTGGCGGTCAATCCGCGCGATACCGTCTGGCTCTCGGCCTCGGCGGGCACGGGCAAGACGCAAGTGCTGTCTTCCCGCGTGCTGCGCCTCCTGCTGCAGGAGGGGGTGGAGCCGTCCCAGGTATTGTGCCTTACGTTCACCAAGGCCGGCGCCACCGAAATGGCCGCGCGCATCAACGGCACCCTGGCCGAATGGGTGCGGCTGGAAGATACCCAGCTGTTCCAGCGGCTCGACGCGATCGGCGCGCCGACCGATCCGGACACGCGCGCCCGTGCGCGCACGCTGTTCACCGCGGTGCTCGACAGTCCGGGCGGGGGGCTTCGGATCGACACCATCCACGCCTTCTCGCAGTGGCTGCTGGCGACGTTCCCGCTGGAGGCGGAGCTGGTGCCGGGCGCCCGGCCGATGGAGGACCGCGAGCGCGCCCTGCTGGCACGGCAGGTCCTGGCCGATCTGCTGGTCGCGGCGGAGAACGATCCTTTCGACGGTGCGCCGCTGCTGGAAGCCATCGCCCAGCTCTCGCTGCGGCACGGGCCGGATTCGGTCGTCGAGTTCCTGCTGCGCTGCGCCGGTGCGCGCGAGGCCTGGTTCGGCCCGGGATCGTGGCAGGCGGGCGACATCCGCAGCCATGTCCTGCGCCTGCTCGGCCTGCCCGCCGACGCCGGGGACGACCTGCTCGCGGAAATGTGTGCGGACGACGGCTTCGATGTCCGCTCGCTGCGCCGGTGCTGCGAAGTCCTGGCCGATTGGAACACCGCCACCGCGCACAAGGCAACCGACGTGCTGGTGCCCTGGCTCACCCAGTCTCCGGCGCGCCGGGCGGAGGGTATCGACGATGTCCACGCCGCGCTGTTCACCAAGGACGATTCGGTTCGCAGCCTCAACCACTTGTCCAAGCGCGAACCCGACTACGAGGGTTATGCCTTGCGCGTCGGTGAGGGCCTTGCCCGCATTCGCGAGGTCAAGGCGCTGCTCGGCCTGGCCGAGCGGCTCGTGCCGGCATTGCGGCTCGGCCGGGCTTTCGCGCTTGCCTGGGACGAGGCCAAGCAGCGCGAGGGCCTGATCGACTTCGACGACCAGATCCGGCGCGCCGCCGATCTTCTGCGCGGTCAGGCTTCGGCGGACTGGATCCGCTACAAGCTGGATCGCCGTTTCGATCACATCCTGGTCGATGAGGCGCAGGACACCAATGCCGCGCAGTGGGACATCGTCTTCGCCATGGCGGAGGAGTTCTGGGCCGGGCTGGGCCAGCACGAGCGTCAACATGCCGTGGAACACGGGGAACGTCACGGGCAGCCCCCCTTGCTCCGCACCCTGTTCGTCGTGGGCGATTACAAGCAGGCGATCTTCCGGTTCCAGGGCACCAGCCCCGAGAACTTCCGCCGCGCGGCCGACCGCGTGCGGGGCAAGATGCGCGAGGCGGCTGAAAATGCCGATATGCTGCGCAGCAACCTGTCCGCGCGGCCGCTGGTGGAACTCGGGCTGGACCGCAGCTTCCGCACGGCGCAGCGCGTGCTCGACTTCGTGGACGAGGCCATTGCCGGCATCGGCCATGCCAGCTTCGGCCTCGATCGTCCGGCCGAGCCCCATGTCGGGCAGGAGCGTCCGGGCTATGTCGCCTTGTGGCAGCCTGTCTCGGAGCAGGTCGGCGAAGACGACGACGCGCCGCTGGCAGATGACGAGGGCGCGGAGGAGCACGACGGGCAGCAGCCCAACTGGCTCTCCCGCCCGGACCGGCAGATGGCGGAACGCATCGCGCAGCAGGTCCGCGAATGGCTCGATCCCTCGGGGCCGGGCTTCACGCTGAACAAGGGCAAGCCGCGCCGTGCGGGTGCGGGCGACGTGATGGTGCTGGTGCGCCAGCGCAAGGAACTTGCGGGCCTGATCGTTGCGCGGCTTCACGCGGCCGGCGTGCCGGTGGCCGGCGTCGACCGTCTGCGCCTGGGTGCGCCGCTGGCCGTGAAGGACCTGATTGCGGCACTGCGTTTCGCGGTGCAGCCGCTCGATGATCTCAACCTCGCCGCGCTGCTGGTATCCCCGCTTGTCGGTTGGAGCCAGGAGCAATTGCTGCGCCACGCCTATCGCGACCGGCACAGGCATCTCTGGGAACACTTGCGCGCCGGTTCCGGTCCCGAGATCGCGGCGGTGCTGCAGCAACTCGGCGATCTGCTGGCCCTGGCCGACTTCGCGCCGCCGCAGGCCATGTTGCACTGGCTGCTCGTCGGGCCGTGGCAGGGGCGGCGCAAGCTGGTCGCCCGGCTCGGCAGCGAGGCCAACGATCCCATCGACGAACTCGTCAATGCCGCCCAGGCCTACGTCGCCACCGATACGCCCAGCCTTGCCGGGTTCCTGGCCTGGTTCGATGCCGGCGACGGAGAACTGAAGCGCGAGGCCGATGCCGCCTCGGGCCTGGTGCGCGTGATGACCGTCCACGGCTCGAAGGGCCTGCAGGCGCCCATCGTCATCCTGGCCGACGCGACCGGCAACCCCGAAGCTGCGCGCGAACGCGGTTTCGACCTGGCCGATCCGCGCGACGAGCGGCGCAAGGTGCCGCTGCCGCCCTTGTCCAAGGATGAGAAGGTCGGCCGTATCGCCGCCCGGATCGCGGAGAATCGCGAGGGCGACGAGCAGGAGCATTGGCGCCTGCTCTACGTCGCCATGACCCGCGCCGAGGAGGCGTTGTTCATCGGCGGCGCGCTGGGGCGGCGCGACAAGGACGGCCCGGCCGACAAGAGCTGGTACGCCCGGCTGCGCGCCCTGTTCCCGGCCGAGGCGGACGTCGAGGACGCGATCTGGGGCACGCGGTGCGAGAACGGGCAGCCGCCGGAGCCGCTCCCGGCGGCAGTTCGCGCGGTCGAACTGCCCTTGCGCGAACCCCTGCCGCGCTGGCTGGAGCGCGCGCCACCTGCGGAGCCGCGCCCGCCCCGTCCGCTGGCACCGTCTTCGCTGGGCGAGGACGACGCACCCGATCCGCCGTTCCCGCCGGGGGCCGGGCGCGATGCCTTGCGGCGTGGCACTCTGGTGCACAAGCTGCTCGAACGCCTGCCGCAAGTCGCTGCCGACTTGCGCGAGAAAGCGGGCTGGCAATGGCTCGCGCGCAACGCTGCCGATTTGGCCGAAGACGCCCGCGAGGCCATGTTGGCCAGCGCCATGGCGGTGCTTGGCAATGCCGAGTGGGCCGAGATATTCGGCCCGGCCAGTCTTGCGGAAGTTCCGGTGGCCGCCGTGGTCGGCGGGCAGGTGGTGGCGGGCACGATCGATCGCCTGGTGGTCGAGCCAGACCGCGTCCGGCTGGTCGACTACAAGACCGCGCGCCGCCCGCCCGAGAGTCTGGAACAAGTGCCGCGCGGGGTGCTGCGCCAGATGGGCGCCTATGCCGCCGCGCTGGAAGTGGCCTTCCCGGGAAAGCGCGTGGAAGTGGCCTTGCTCTACACCGCCGTGCCGCGCCTGATCGCGGTTCCGGCGGACGTTCTGGCCGCTCACAAGCCGGACTTTTCCCCGCCGCAGTAAACCTATGGCCGTGCAAGCGTTGCCTCATGGCAATTCGTCCCTAGATTGCGTTCAACCGAGATACCCGAGGAGTTTCAATTCATGGCGACCATCGCTGTTACCGACGCCAGCTTCGAACAAGACGTTCTCAAGTCCGACAAGCCCGTGCTCGTCGATTTCTGGGCGGACTGGTGCGGCCCGTGCAAGATGATCGGCCCCGCTCTGGAAGAGATCAGCGAAGAGCTTTCCGAGCAGGTGACCATCGCCAAGATGGACATCATGGCCAACACCGGCATCCCTGCCGAGATCGGCGTGAAGTCGATCCCGCTGATGGTGCTGTTCAAGGACGGCAAGCCCGTCGCCCAGAAGCTCGGCGCCGCTCCCAAGAGCGCGCTGAAGGGCTGGATCGAAGGCGAACTCTAAGCGTTCGCTGCGGCTTCGGCCGGTTCCAAGACGGATAGAAAAACCCCTTTCGCCGCGAGGCGGGAGGGGTTTTTCTTTGGGCGGGACACGTCGATGGCGCGCCAGTCCCAAGCTATTGTGTTCTAGAGATTATCGGCCATGATCGGCATCTTCACGCGTGTCGGAAACCGGCCGGACCTGTCCCGGTGGCGACACTGGAGATGCCGAATGGGCCAGCGAACGAAATGGGCGATATTCGCCTTTGCCCTGAGCGCGGTGTCTTGGGCGGACCTGGCGCAAGGCGGTGACGATCCGGGCGATATCGTCGTGGAAGGCGCCCGCGAGAAGACGGTCTTGGCGGGCGGGGAATGGGCGGTCTCGCTGACCCGCACGTATCGCTTCGGCAAAAGTCTCGATAAGGATACGTCCTTCGGCGCGGGCAAGGATCGGGAATGGCACTTCTGTCTTGCCGATACCCAGGTGGAATCGTTCGTTCGGCTGCTGGTGGGGCAGGGCCGTTCGCAAGCTGCGGGGACCACGATCTGTCGGCCCTTGCAGATGCGTCTTGGCGGGGGCCGCTTGCGGGCGCGGCAAACATGTCAGGGCGGATCGGTGCCCATCAAGGACGCGATCACTGGCCGTGTGAGCACGCAGCAGACACGGCTGACCATGTATGTCACGGGTGAATATGGCGCTTCCGAACTGACATTGGACTTCGAGAATCAGCGAGAACTTCTCGCCGGCCCGTCGCCTGGAGCGGCGCCGGACCTCATGCGCTGGTCGGTCCGCGGCGCGCGCATCGGCGATTGCTCGCCGGACCGGAAGCGGTAACGGCGAGTGTCCCTCAGTCTTCCAGTGCGGACAAGCGGTTGGCGAGCGCTTCGAACAGGCCGGGGGAGGCGGCGCCGATCACACCTTTGCGGTTGAACTGGTCGACGCGGTAGAGGGTGCCGTCGGGGCGGGCGCATTTGCCGCCGGCTTCGTTGAGGAAGAGGGCGCCTGCCGCGTGGTCCCAGGGCAGGGTGCGTTCGAACACCGCCACGTCGTTCTGGCCGAGAGCGAGGCGGGGGTATTGTTCGGCGGCGCAGCGGGGGATGTCGACCATGCGGTAATGCGGGGCGACTTCGGTGCGCAGGCGCTCGCGGCGCGCTTCCTCGGTGAAGATCAGCGAGATCGCGGCCACGGGCGGCTGCTCTCCGGTGGCGCGGGCGGTGAGGCGTTCCTCGTTGACCCAGGCGCCGCCGTTCAGCGATGCGCGGCAGAAGCGCCCGGTGAGGCAATCGAGAATCCAGCCGCCCAGCGTCTCGCCCCGGTCGGCCAGTGCGATCAGCATGCCGAAGGGCGGCTTGCCGGAGGCGAAGTTGTTGGTGCCGTCGAGCGGATCGACGATCCAGCAGAGCCGGTCCTTCAGCTTCAGCAGCTCGTTCTCGTCTGCGAAAGTGGCTTCCTCGCCCACTACCGAGGCGTCGGGGAGCAGGGCGGTGAGGCGCTCGGTGAGGATCGCCTCGCTCTCCTGGTCGGCCACGGTGACGACGTCGTTCACCGCCTTGCTGACGATCTGCGCGGCCGTAAGCGACTGGTAATGCGGCAGGATAATGTCGCGCGAAACCTCACGCATGATCGTTTCGACGGCGGCGTTGAGCGTGGGCGTGATCATGCGGGAGGCTTTCGAAGAGAGGATCAGGTGAGCGGGATCATGACCTGCTGGGCATAGCCCGTGCGCGCGCGGATGCGGGCGTACCATTCGGTCAGGGCCGGAAACTCGGGCCGGTCCAGCCCGAACTGGTCGAGCGGCAGGCTGAACCAGGTATAAGCGTAGACGCCCATGGGAATGTCGCCCAGGCCGAACTGTCCGCCGGAGAGCCAGGGCTTTTCGCTCAGGGCACGCTCCAGCACGGCAAGGTGGGCGATGCAGGCCTGCACGTCGCGCGCGATGGCGGGCATGTCCCACTGTTCGCGCGGGGTGCGGGCCATGGCCAGGAAGGGCACGCGCTGGGCGTCGGCATACGTGATCTGCCAATCCATCCAGCGGTCGGCCAGTGCCCGGTCGATGGGATCGCGCGGGAACCAGCGCTCGCCGCCATATTCGGCCGCCATGTAGCGCAGGATCGCGTTCGATTCCCAGAGCGAGAGCTTGCCGTCCTCGATCATCGGCACCAGCCGGTTCGGGTTCTTGGCGAGGTACTCCTCGGTATAGCCGAACTGGCCGCCGATATCGTGGCGCACGTAGTTCAGGCCCAGTTCCTCGGCGAACCAGGCGACTTTCTTGACGTTGTGGGAGTTGAGGCGACCCCAGATCGTGAACTGCGGAGCGGCCATCGTCAGCTCCTGTAGTCGGCGTTGATCGAGATGTAGCCGTGCGTCAGGTCGCAGGTCCACACGGTGGCGGCGCCTTCGCCAAGGCCGAGATCGACCTCGATGGTGACGTCCTGCCCCTTGAGGTGGGCGGCGACGGGAGCCTCGTCGTAGTCGGCCAGCGGCAGGCCCTCGCGCGCGGCCCAGGTGCCGCCGAAGCCGATCGAGAGCTTGTCGCGATCAGCCGGTTCGCCTGCCTTGCCCACGGCCATGACGACGCGGCCCCAGTTGGCGTCTTCACCGGCGATGGCGGTCTTCACCAGCGGCGAGTTGGCGATGGCCATGCCGACCTTCCGCGCGCTTTCGTCCGAGACGGCGCCGGAGACGGCCACTTCGATGAACTTCTGCGCGCCTTCGCCGTCGCGCACGACAAGGTGCGCAAGCTGGCGGCAGACGTCATGGATCGCGGCGGCAAAGGCATGGGCGCCGGGCGAGGCGATGGTCGAGAGCGGCGCATTCCCGGCCTTGCCGGTGGCGAAGGCGAGCACGGTGTCGCTGGTGGACGTATCCGAATCGACGGTGATGCACGAGAACGTGCGGAAGTTCGCGGCGGAGAGGCATTCCTGAAGGAAGGCGGGCTCCACGGCGGCGTCGGTGAAGACATAGCCCAGCATCGTCGCCATGTCCGGCGCGATCATGCCCGAACCCTTGATGACGGCGGCGAGCGCGACTTTGGTCTCGCCGATCATCGCAGTGGCCGTCGCGCCCTTGGCGAACGTGTCGGTGGTGGAGATCGTGTTGGCCACCTCTTCCCACGAGCAAGGCCCGGCGGTGAGGGCCTTCTCCACGCCTTCGCGCGCCTTGTCCTTGGGCAGGGGCACGCCGATCACGCCGGTGGAGGAGACGAAGACCTGTTCGCGCGGGCAGCCGATATGGGCGGCGACCTGGTCCATGATCTGCTCCACCGCCTCGCGTCCGCGATAGCCGGTGAAGGCATTGGAATTGCCGGCATTGACGACGAGCGCGCGGGCCTGGCCCTGTTTCACGTTGTCACGGCCGAGTTCCACTTCGCTGGAGCAGCAGAGGTTCTTCGTGAACACCCCGGCGACGGCCGTGCCTTCGTCCAGTTCCACATAAGTCAGGTCGCATCGGCCCCAGTCCTTGTACCCGGCGCGCACGACGTGCGGCGTGACGCCGGCGATCGGCGGCATGGCGGGGAAGGGCGAGGCGAGCGGGGAAGTGGGATAGGCCATGGCGGGTGGGTAGCGCGTGGGTGTGACAGGTCAAGAGTCGCTGCATCAGGGAAGTAACGGAGAAGTCCTGCGGCGATCTTCCGTGCGTAATTTGGGGCGCGGCGCTCTCTTGTGTGGACACGGGGACAAGCGCCCCCTATCTGGTCCGCCATGGCAAATCGCCTGCTCTTGACCCTGCTGGCCCTGTTAACGGGTTTTGCCGCGCAGATCGGCCCTGCCGAGGCGCGCGCTTCGCAGGTGGCGAGCCTGCAGGTCGTGCTGACCGAAGCCGCCGTCGCCGCCAAGGCGCCGCGTGCCCCGGTGGCCCTTGCCCAGCTTCCCGAACCCGGATTGCGCAATACCCGCCGTCATGCGCCGCCGCTGGTGGCCGCGCCGGTTTCGCGCATGATTCCTGCGGTTCTCACCGGGATAGACCGCGCGCGCGAATAAGCGCGCTGCCCATTCGCTCTTTTGCGAAACCTTTCCCGTGCCTGCGCGCTACGCAGGCGCGCTCATCCGACATACGCATTCACGAAAAACAGGGATCTCCGCCATGTTCGGCGCCATCGCCAAGTCCATTTTCGGCTCGTCCAACGAGCGTTACGTCAAGTCGCTCGACAAGATCGTCGCCCAGATCAATGCCTTCGAACCCGCTTTCGAGGCCATGAGCGACGAGGAACTGGCCGGCCAGACCGCCAAGTTCCGCGAAATGCTGGCCAGCGGCAGCACGCTCGACCAGATCATGCCCGAAGCTTTCGCCACCGTGCGCGAAGCTTCGAAGCGCGTGTTCGGCATGCGCCATTTCGACGTGCAGATGATCGGCGGCATGGTGCTCCATCGCGGCGAAATCGCGGAAATGCGCACCGGTGAGGGCAAGACCCTGGTGGCCACCACCGCCACCTACCTCAACGCGCTTGAGGGCAAGGGCGTCCACATCGTCACCGTCAACGACTACCTGGCCCGCCGCGACGCCGAGCAGATGGGCAAGCTGCACAATTTCCTCGGCCTCACCATCGGCGTGATCGTGCCGAACCTCAACGAGTACGAACGCCGCGAAGCCTATGGCGCCGACATCACTTACGGCACCAACAACGAATTCGGCTTCGACTACTTGCGCGACAACATGAAGCACGAGCGCAGCCAGATGGTGCAGCGCCCCTTCAACTTCGCGATCGTCGACGAAGTGGACTCCATCCTCATCGACGAGGCGCGCACCCCGCTCATCATCTCGGGTCCGACCGACGACAAGTCGGAACTCTACATGCAGGTCGACGCGGTCGTTAAGCAGTTCGTCCCCGAAGACTACGAGATGGACGAGAAGACCAAGAACATCAATCTGACCGAGGACGGCGTCGAGAAGGCAGAGCGCATGCTCGAAGCCGCCGGCCTGCTGGTGGGATCGAACCTCTACGACGTCGAGAATACCCAGGTGGTCCACCACCTCGACCAGAGCCTCAAGGGCGTGGTCATGTTCAAGCGCGACATCGACTACATCGTCAAGGACGGCAAGGTCGTCATCATCGACGAGTTCACCGGCCGCATGATGGACGGCCGCCGCTGGTCGAACGGCCTGCACCAGGCGGTGGAAGCCAAGGAAGGCGTCCGCATCGAGCCCGAGAACCAGACGCTCGCCTCGATCACCTTCCAGAACTACTTCCGCATGTATCCCAAGCTCTCGGGCATGACCGGCACGGCCGCCACCGAAGCCCCGGAATTCTACGACATCTACAAGATGAACGTCGTCACCATCCCGACCAACGTGCCAGTGCAGCGCGTCGACGAGGAAGACGAGTTCTACAAGAACACGCACGACAAGTTCGGCGCCATCGCCAAGCTGATCCGCGAGCGCTACGAAACCGGCCAGCCAGTGCTCGTCGGCACTGTGTCGATCGAGAAGTCGGAACTGCTGTCGGACTTCCTCAACAAGGAAGGCGTCAAGCACTCGGTGCTGAACGCGCGTTTCCACGAGATGGAAGCGCATATCGTCGCACAGGCGGGTTCGCTGGGCGCCGTGACGATCGCCACCAACATGGCGGGTCGCGGCACCGACATTCAGCTCGGCGGCAACGTCGAGTTCCGCGTCGAGGACGAACTGCGCGACATGCCCGAGGGGCCGGAGCGCAACGAGGCCATCGCCCGCATCAAGCTGGAAGTGGCCGAGCAGAAGCGCCTGGTGCTCGAAGCCGGCGGCCTTTGCGTGATCGGCACCGAGCGCCACGAAAGCCGCCGCATCGACAACCAGCTGCGCGGCCGTTCGGGCCGTCAGGGCGATCCGGGCCTTTCGAAGTTCTACCTCTGCCTGGAGGACGACCTCCTGCGCATCTTCGGCCCGGACACGCTCTTCGCCAAGATGATGAACAGCAACCTGGCCGATGGCGAGGCGATCGGTTCGAAGTGGCTGTCCAAGGCCATCGAGACTGCGCAGAAGAAGGTCGAGGCGCGCAACTACGAAGTCCGCAAGCAGGTCGTCGAATACGATGACGTGATGAACGACCAGCGCAAGGTCATCTACGAGCAGCGCGCCGACATCATGGATTCGGAAACGGTCGACGAAGTCGTGGTCGACATGCGCAACGACACCGTCAACGCCATCGTCGCCGACACCTGCCCGGCCGGCTCCTATCCCGAGCACTGGAACCTGCCGGAACTCAAGGCGCGGGCGCTGGACATCCTGGCGGTGGACGTGCCGATCGAGGATTGGATCGAGGAAAACGGCATCGATCCCGAAGTGGTCGAAGAGCGCATCGCCGCCATGGCCAACGAGCACATGGCCGCCAAGATGTCGCAGGACGATCCCGCGATCTGGCGCCAGGTCGAGAAGTCGATCCTGCTCGACCGGCTCGATCACTACTGGAAGGAGCACCTTTCCACCCTCGACGCGCTGCGCCAGGTGGTGTTCCTGCGCGCCTATGCGCAGAAGACCCCGATCAACGAGTACAAGACCGAGGCCTTCAGCCTGTTCGAACGCCTGCTCGACCAGATCCGCGAAGACGTGACGCGCATTCTCTCGGTGAGCGAACTGCGCATTCCGGAACCTGCCGGGCTGCCGGAACTTCCGGACTTCCTGACCGGCCACATCGATCCGCTGACCGGCCTCGACAATTCGAACGATGGCGATGGCTCGGCCTTCATGCCGGAACTGTTCGGCTCACTGGCAGGCAGCCCGCAGGCCAATGTCGGTGCGGGGGCCGCGGGAGAAAACCCCTATGCGGACCTGCCGATCAGCCGCAACGCCCCATGCCCCTGCGGTTCGGGCCAGAAGTACAAGCACTGCCACGGCGCCTTGGCGTAACGGGTAGAGTTAAAGAAAACCGTCGTCCCGGACTTGATCCGGGACCGCGGGCAAAGCCACGCGCGCTTTCAGAAAGGCTGAAAGCGCGCGTCTTGCTTTATTGCTGGCTGGAGTGCGCCGATCCGCGCGCGCCAGACGTCACATCCAACCCGTTGGCATCGCGCGCCCACCCTCCCTCGTCATTGCGAGCGTAGCGAAGCAACCCAGGGCGGCTCTGCGCGGCTCTGGATTGCTTCGCTACGCTCGCAATGACGAAAGGAGGGGAAGGCGGCTAACGAACGAGAGGGGACGGAATGCCGAACTCGCCCCCGCGCCCCCGTCAGTCCTTCGGCTTCTCGCCGCCAACCCGCGCCAGCTTGGCGAACATCGCCACCGACATCGGCTGGGCGCGCAGGAAACCCTGGTAATAGGCGCAGCCCTCGCGCGCGGCGACGACGCGCTGTTCTTCTTCCTCGATGCCCTCGGCAATGACTTCCAGGTCCAGCGCCCGCGCCATGGCGACGATCGCGCGCAGCACCGCCACGTCGCGGCGGTCGGTGGCGACGCCCTCGATCATCGTGCGGTCCAGCTTGAGATAGTGGATCGGCAGGACCTTGAGATAGCGGAAGTTGCAGAACCCCGCGCCGAAGTCGTCCAGGGCGATGCGAATGCCCTGCGAGGAGAATTCCGCCATCATCTGCGCGGTCTGGGTAATGTCGCTGATGAGCGATTGCTCGGTGATCTCCAGCGTCAGTCGGCGCGGCGGAAAACCGCTCTCGCGCACGAGGTCCAGCATCTGGCGCACATATGTGCCGAAGGCGAGGTCGGCCGGGGTGACGTTGATCGAAAGGCGCAAGTCGCCCGGCCACTGCCCCGCCGCCGCCATCGCCTTGGCGGCGATGTGGCGCGAGAGCGGGCCGATGTGGTCGGCGCGCTCGGCAATCGCGAAGAGGGCGCCCGCGCCGATGCGGCCGAGGACGGGGTGATTCCAGCGGGCGAGGGCCTCGGCGCCGGTGAGCGATTCGTCCACCAGGCTGAACTGCGGCTGGAACAGGATCTCGATCTCGTCACCGTCGATGGCGCCCAGGAGGTCCGCTTCGAGCTGCGCGGCCGAGCGGCCCGGCACGGTGACTTCGCCGTCCGCCCAGCCCAGCCGCGTGGCAGACTGGTCCTGCAGGGCTGTCAGCGCATGGCCGAGCCGGTCCAGCATCGAATCGACGCTTTCCCCGGTGAGGGCGCGAATCAGGGCGATGCGCGGCGAAAGGCGCAGCACGCCGGTGGGCAGCGCGATCGGGCGGGCAATCGCGTCGGCCAGCTGGTCCGCCACGAGGTGCCAGCGCTCGCGGCTGCAGGCCTCGTTGGCGACGAGCACGAAGGAGCCGCCGCCGGCGCGGGCCACCAGCCAGGGACCGTCGAGTTCCTCGCCCGCGAAATGGGCAATGCGGCCGGCAACTTCCTCAAGGGCGCCGTCGCCCGCTTCGGCGCCGTAGGCCATGTTGATCGTGTCGAGCCGCCGCAGCGCCACCAGCATGGCATGGACATGGGCATGCTGCGGCGCGCTTTCGGCGTCGCTGCGCCACCCGGCGATGCGTTCGCGCACGGCTTCGAGGCCGGGAATCCCGGTCAGTCTGTCTTCAAGCCGGCGGGCATGGCCTCGCGGCAGCCCCTTGCGTCGTTCGCCCATCGCGAGTGCTATAGCCAAAGGCCTTGCCAAACGATGCAAAATTCGAAAGGTCCGCGGCATGAAAAGGGCTTCAAAATGAGACGGGCGCTGATGCATTCTTCGGAACGGGCCTCCCTTTCGGTGCGAGCGCCGCTTTACGCCGGGGATTTCAATGGCTGACGTACCCACGCTGGGACTGATCGTGTCGGACAGCGCCAAGGCCCAATATGGCGCGGCGGAGCTTCGTCGCGCGCACGCCTGGGTCGATCCGGCGGAGGCCGAGGTGCTGGTGGTGGTGGGCGGCGACGGCTTCCTGCTGCATGTCCTGCACGAAATGCTCGACCGCGATGTGATAAAGCCCGTCTACGGCATGAACCTCGGGACGGTGGGCTTCCTGATGAACGGCCCGCACGACGGGGTGCCGATCGCCGATCGCATTGCCGAGGCGCATGCCGTGCCGGTGCGGCCGCTGCAGATGCATGCCACCAGCCACGATGGCCGCAGCTTCGTCTATTACGCGATCAACGAGGTCTCGCTGCTGCGCGAGACGCGCCAGACGGCGAAGCTGGAAGTGACGATCAACGGCAAAGTGCGGATGGAGGAACTTGTCGGCGACGGCGTGCTCGTGGCCACGCCGGTCGGGTCCACGGCTTACAACCTGTCGGCCAATGGGCCGATCCTGCCGCTGGGTTCGCGGATGCTGGCGTTGACCCCGCTCAGCCCCTTCCGCCCCCGCCGCTGGAAAGGCGCGATCCTTCCCGAGAGCGCCGAAGTCGAATTCCGTATCCGCGAGCCCGGCAAGCGGCCCGTCGCCGCCGTGGCCGACCAGAAGGAAGTGCGCGACGTGAAGACCGTGCGCATCGTTGCCAATGCGGAGAAGGAGCTGACCCTGCTGTTCGACCCGGGCTTCACGCTGGAAGAACGCATCTTCGCGGAGCAGTTCCAGGTCTGACCGCGGGTATCGGCCTGTGGAAAAGTTTTCTCGACATTTTCATTACAGAGTGCTTGCCAACCCCGAATACCCCTTTTATAGGCGCACTCCTGCCCGGCGGTGGTAACACTGACAGGCTGCTCCCCGATAGCTCAGCGGTAGAGCATTCGACTGTTAATCGAATGGCCGTAGGTTCGAATCCTACTCGGGGAGCCACTTCTTTCTTCCCTCCGGACCGGAGGAAGAAAGCAAGTCGCTCTGCACCTTACATGCATTTGAGCAAGCGTTTGCGGCAAGGCCGCAAGTGTCAAAACGTTTCCCAACTCCACTTCGCATTGACGAACGGCGCATCCGGTGAGAGCGCTGGTTATGGGCGCCCCCGCTAGATCGCGAATGACAATCGGGCATCCTGCGAGAGGAAACGTGGTCCGAATCAGCATCCCGCGCCTGGCGGTCCTAGCTGCCGTCGTCTTTCTGGGGCTTGGCATCGTCCAGCTGATCGGCAGCCTGCTGTTCTACCAGGCGATCGACCGGCAGACCCTGCGCGCCGACCATGCGCGGCGAATTGCGGAACTCATCGTCGTCAGCGACCGCATTCATTCGCTCGAACCGAATCTGGCGGCGCCGATCATGACGACCGGACATCTCAAGGCGGAGTTCTCGCCCGAACCGGCGGTTCGCGCGATGATGGATTCGGATACGCTGCACAAGATCGCCGGGCAGGTGATCGAATGGGAGCCCTCACTCGCCTCGCGTCCGCTCAATCTCGCCACGGCCGATGCCAGCGGCGGCAAGAGCGACCTGATCGGGTCGATCCGCCTCGACGACGGCAAGTGGCTGAATTTCCGCTCGCGCGACATCACTTCGATGTGGCCCATAGCGCTGCGGGCCAGCGCGCTGATGTTCTGCACGGCGCTGGCCTGCATCGCCATCGGCCTGATCGCACTCAGGCTCCTGACCAATCCGCTGCGCCGCCTGACGCAGGCCGCCGACGCCATCGGCCACGGCCAGCGGGTGGAGATCCGCGAGAGCGGGCCGGAGGACCTTCGCAATCTCGCCCATTCGATGAATGTCATGCAGGAGCGGATCGCCCGCCTGCTCGAAGACCAGGCGCGGTCGTTCGAAGCGATCAGCCACGACTTGCGCACGCCGCTCTCACGCCAGCAGATCGCCACCGATCTCATCGACGATCCCGAGATCTCCGAGATCATGCAGGCCAGCATCGACGAGATGGAAGGCCTTCTGGCCTCGCTCCAAGGATACCTGAGGGCGCAGCACATGTCCGCCGAGGCCGAACCGGTCGATCTGGGCGAACTGGTGCGGGCGGTGATCGCGCCTTATGAAGATCGTGCGCGACTGTCCGGCGCGGACAAAGTCGTGGTCGAGAGCTTCCCCCAGCCGCTGGCCCTGGCGACAGGCGCGCTGGTCGAGAACGCGATCCACTTCGGGGGCCGGGCGGAGGTGGCGATCCGCCGCGAAGGCGCGGACTGGCTCATCGAAGTGGAGGACACCGGCCCCGGCATTCCGCCCGGTCATTTCCAGGACGTGCTGACGCCGTTCTTCCGGCTCGACGAGGCGCGTACCCGCGATACGCCGGGCTTCGGCCTGGGCATCCCCACCGCGCACCGGCTGATGATGCGTTTCGGGGGAGACCTGTCCTTCGCTACGTCGCCCTGCGGCGGCCTGATCGCGCGGATCAGGGTGCCGTTGATGTAGTTCGGCGCGTCAGCGGCCTCGGCTTGTCCGGGGGATCCGCGCGCATCCGTCATCCCGAACTGGTTTCAGGATGACGGGCGTGGAGGCGCGGCGTCCTTTTCGGTTCAGCCCTTGCGGGCGACCGAGGCCAGGCCCTTGGTCAGTTGCAGCAGGCCGTTGAGGCGGCTTTTCGGATCGCCCCAGGCGCGTTGCAGGACCAGCTTGTTGTCCGGACGGAGCTTGACGGTGCCCTGAAGGCGCTCGGCATAGGCGATGAGGCCAGCCGGGTTCGGGAAGCTGTCGTTGTGGAAGCTGACGAGAGTGCCGCGCGGGCCGACGTCGATCTTGGCGATGTGCGCCTCGATCGCCTGACGCTTGATCTGAATGAGCTTGATGAGGTTCGAGGTCGCCGAGGGCAGGGGGCCGAAGCGGTCGATCATCTCGGCCGAGAGCGATTCGATCTCGTCCTTGCTGTCCGCATCGTTGAGGCGGCGATAGAGCGCCATGCGGACGGCCAGATCGGGCACGTATTCCTCGGGGATCATGATCGGCGCTTCCACCGTGATCTGCGGGGACAGGCCGGAGGTATCCTTCTCCAGGCCCACCCCGCCTGCGCGGGCGGCCAGGATCGCGTCTTCCAGCATCGACTGGTAGAGTTCGAAGCCCACCTCGCGGATATGGCCCGACTGCTCGTCGCCCAGCAAGTTGCCGGCGCCGCGAATGTCCAGGTCGTGGCTGGCCAGCTGGAAGCCGGCGCCCAGGGAATCGAGGTCGCTCAGGACCTTGAGCCGCTTTTCGGCCACTTCGGAAAGGGCATTGCCGGCAGGGGTCGTCAGGTAGGCATAAGCGCGGAGCTTGGAGCGTCCGACGCGGCCGCGCAGCTGGTAGAGCTGGGCCAGGCCGAAGCGGTCGGCGCGGTGGATGATGATCGTATTGGCGCGCGGAATGTCGATGCCGCTCTCGACGATGGTGGTCGAGAGCAGGACCTCGTACTTGCCTTCGTAGAAGGCGCTCATGCGTTCTTCCACTTCACTCGCGCTCATCTGGCCGTGGGCGGAGATGACCTTTACCTCGGGAACGTTCTTGGCCAGCCATTCCTCGACTTCGGCCATGTCGGTGATGCGGGGCACGACGATGAAGCTCTGGCCGCCGCGATGGTGTTCGCGCAGCAGGGCCTCGCGCATCACCATCTCGTCCCATTCCATCACGTAAGTGCGGACCGCCAGGCGGTCGACCGGCGGGGTCTGGATGGTCGAGAGTTCGCGCAGGCCGCTCATCGCCATCTGCAAGGTGCGCGGGATCGGCGTGGCGGTGAGCGTCAGGACGTGAACGTCGGTGCGAAGCTGCTTCAGCCGCTCCTTGTGGTTCACGCCGAAGCGCTGTTCCTCGTCGACGATGACGAGGCCGAGGCGCTTGAAATTGACCGTTTTCGACAGGATCGCATGCGTGCCGCAGACGACATCCATGGTGCCGGCGGAGAGCCCGTCGCGCGTGGCCTTGGCTTCCTTTTCAGGAACGAGGCGCGAGAGGCGCCCCACTTCCAGCGGGAAGCCGTTGAAGCGCTCGGCAAAGCTTGAATAGTGCTGGCGCGCGAGCAGGGTGGTCGGCGCGACCACGGCGACCTGCTGGCCGGCCATGGCCGCGACGAAAGCGGCGCGCAGGGCCACTTCGGTCTTGCCGAAGCCGACGTCGCCGCAGACCAGGCGGTCCATCGGCTTGCCTTCGGCAAGGTCGCCCAGCACGTCGTCGATGGCGTGTTCCTGGTCCTCGGTTTCCTGCCAGGGGAACCGGTCCACGAACTGATCGTAGGAGGACTTTTCGGGCAGCAGCGCGGGCGCGACGCGAAGGGCGCGCTCGGCGGCGGTCTTCATCAGTTCGCCCGCGATCTCGCGGATGCGTTCCTTCAGCTTGGCGCGGCGCTTCTGCCATGCCTCGCCGCCCAGCTTGTCCAGCGCGACGCCTTCCGCCTCGCTGCCGTAGCGTGAGAGGACGTCGAGGTTTTCGACCGGGATGTAGAGCTTGTCGCCGCCTGCGTAAGTCAGCATCACGCAGTCGTGAGGCGACTGGCCGACCGGGATCGACTGGAGGCCTTCGTAGCGGCCGATGCCATGGTCCATGTGGACGATCAGGTCGCCCGGCGTCAGGGCCGCCAGTTCGGCGAGGAAGGCGTCGGAATCCTTCTTCTTTTTCTTCCGGCGGACCAGGCGGTCGCCGAGAATGTCCTGTTCGGTGACGACTTCGACGGTATCGTTGGAAAAGCCGGTTTCCAGCGGCAGCACCAGCGCGGCGCTGCGCCCTTGGACCGCCAGGCCGAGCGCTTCCTGCCAGGTATCGGCGAGCCGCGGTTCCGGGCCTTGCGCTTCGCCCAGGATCGAGACGAGGCGGGCGCGGCTGCCGGTGGAATAGGCGGCCAGGATCGCCTTGCGGCCGGTCTTGGCGACGGCGTGCAAGTGCTTGGCGGCGGCTTCGTAGGCATTGTCGCCGCGCGCCCGTTCGGGCGTGAAGTCGCGGGCATTGCCGAAGCCGAAGTCGATGACCGTCTTCGATTCGGGCTGCGCGAAAGGATCGGCGCGGTGAACCGGGAAGGCAGCGACGGCCTGCTCGAATTCCTCGCGCGCCAGATAGAGTGCGTCGGTTGCCAGCGGGCGGTAGGATCCCGCCTTCTGCCCCGAGGTTTCGAGGCGGGCCTTGTGATAGTCCGCGATGTCGTTGAAGCGCTCGTCCGTGGCGCCCAGGGCGGAGCTGTCGATCACCAGCAGATCATCGTCCGCAAGGTGATCGAACACCGTGACCAGGCGATCCTCGAACAGCGGCAGCCAGTGCTCCATGCCGGCAAGGCGGCGGCCGTCGCTGACGGCCTGGTAGAGCGGGTCGGCCGTGGCATTGGCGCCGAACATCTCGCGGTAGCGGGCGCGGAACCGCTTGACGCTGTCGTCGTCGATCAGCGCCTCGCTCGCGGGGAGAAGGAGGTGTTCCTGCACCGATCCGGTCGTGCGCTGGGTGCCGGTGTCGAACAGGCGCAGCGTTTCCAGCTCGTCACCGAAGAAGTCGAGGCGCAGGCCGCCATCCAGACCCGAAGGGACGATGTCGAAGATCGAGCCACGCACGGCGAATTCGCCGGCGTCGATGGCGGTGTCGCTGCGCTGGTAGCCCTGGCGGCGCAGCAACGCGATCAGGCTCTCGTGGCCGATGTCGAGATTGGGCTTGAGCAGGCGCACCGATTCGCGGATGCGGAACGGCGTGAGCACCCGCTGCAGCACGGCATTGGCGGTCGTGACCAGAAGCTGCGGGCCGGAGCGCTTCTGCTGAAGCCGGTGCAGCGCGGCCAGGCGACGCGCGCTGACCGAGAGCGCAGGGCTGGCGCGGTCGTAGGGCAGGCAGTCCCAGGCCGGGAATTCGACGACGTCCAGTTCCGGCGCGAAGAACTGCGCGGCATCGGCCACGGCGCGCATGGCGCTTTCGTTGTCGGCGATGAAGACCGCGCGGCCGTTTCCGGCCTTGCTTGCCGCGGCGCGGGCAAGATCCGCCATGACCAGCGGCTGTGCCCCCCGCGTCACCGAGGCGAGGGTCAGGGGCGAAGTCGCCGCGAGAATACGTTGGAAGTCGGTCATCTGGTCGTTGTTGGGCCTTCGACAAGCTCAGGCTGAGCGGGTCCGAGAGTTTGCGTCATTCTCTGCTCATGCCGCGTTCCGAGCGTGCCGAGGGGGCACGGCATCAACGCGGAATGTCGACGTAATCGAGCTTCATCATGCGGTCCATCAGCGGACCGCGATATTCTTCGGGAATCGACAGGGTGCCGAGGGCCCAGGCCATGATGTCCACGTCCTCTTCCTCGATCATCTTCTCGAAGAGGTCGAGATCGCTTCCAGACCATTCGGCGTGAAACCGGTCGAAGTAGCAGCCGATCATGTAGTCGGCCTCGCGCGTGCCGCGATGCCAGGCGCGAAACTTCAGTTTGGCGAGACGCGCTGCGGCTTGAGGCGAAAGTTCGGTCATATCCGCGCCGTTACCGCGCCGCGCCGGTTGGGGCAAGGTTCGGCGGGGCAACCCTGGCCTTGAGGACGAACGAGCGGCGCCCGCCGGGATCTCTTTCGATCTTCCCGGCAGGCGCCGTCGGGTCTGCCGGCGCGCTTAGCGCTGGAACACCTTGATGATCTCTTCGCTCGGGCGGCCGGTCATCGTCTTGGGCACTTCGGTCAGCAGGGCGCCCTTCAGTTCCTTGTGATAATGGCGCCGCATCTCGCCCAGCGAGCGGGGATCGGCGACGATCACCAGTTGATCGATCTCCCGGTCCAGCACCTGCTGGTTGAGCCAGCCGGCCACGGCGGCGGCATGGGCGCTTTCGTCCAGGGCGTCGTTGCTGCCGTCGCCGGTACGCGCCTGATGACGCTTCTGGGCATCATGGCGGCGAAACCCCGCGCTGAAGTTGGTCGGTTCGAGGTCCGGGGTCTCCAGCGAGGTGAGCCTGGGTGCGGCTTCGCGCCCCGAGTTGCGATAAAGTTCGAAGTTTTCACCGTCGACGATCGCGAACACGGTTCCGTGCGGAAGAAGCATGCATTTCTCCTATGCTGGTGGGGGGGACATCGAAAGCAACGTGGCTGTCCGCAAATCCGTTCCCCATCGGTCTGGCGAACGGAGCCGTTCTCGCGCTAAGAGGCTGACCATGCGGCCCGAAGCACTGAATTGCCTTTTTACCGAGACCGATGCCCTCGACGGCGTGGGACCCAAGCTCAAGCGTCCGCTCGAAAAGCTCGGGCTCACGCGTATTCGCGACCTGATCTACCATCTGCCCGACCGTTTCGTGGAGCGGCGCGCGGTCACCAATCTCGACGACGCGAGCGTGGGCGAGAACGTGATCGTCCAGCTGACGGTGCGCGAGCATCGCTCCCCCGCCGGACGCGGGCCGTTCCGGGTCCTGGCCGAGGATGCCGCGGGAAATGTCTGCACCATCACTTATTTCGGCCGCGCGTCCTTCACCGCCCGCAAGCAATTGCCGGTGGGCGAGACGCGCTGGGTGGCCGGCCGGCTCGACCAGTATGGCCAGATGCTCCAGATGGTGCATCCCGAACATGTCTCGGAAGACAGTGCCGCGCCGGTGGGCCAGCTTTGCGAGGCGGTCTATCCGCTGTCGGAAGGGCTGACCCAGGGGCGCGTCGCCGGTCTTGTCCAGCAGGCGCTCAAGGTCTTGCCCGAGCTGCCCGAGTGGATCGAGACCAGCCTCTACGACAAGATGAAGTGGCCGGCCTGGCACGACGCCGCGCGCGAAGTGCACCGCGGGGTCCATGCCTCGGCCCGCGATCGCCTGGCCTATGACGAACTGCTGGCCAATGCGCTGGCGCTGATGCTGGTGCGCGAGAGCAATCGGAAGCAGTCCGGCACACCGCTGAAGGGCGACGGCTCGCTGCGCGCCAGGCTGAAGCTGCCTTTCGCGCTGACCGGCGCGCAGAAGCGCTCGATCGACGAGATCGAGGGCGATATCGCCCAGAACGCGCCGATGCTGCGCCTGCTTCAGGGGGACGTTGGCGCGGGCAAGACGGTGGTGGCGCTCAACGCCATGCTGATCGCGGTGGAAGCGGGCGCGCAGGCGGCCCTGCTGGCGCCGACCGAGATTCTGGCGCGGCAGCATTACGAGACTCTGGCGCGGATGCTCCAGGGCACCGGCGTCGAGATCGCGCTGCTCACCGGGCGCGACAAGGGCAAGGCGCGCGAGGCGATCCTCATGGGCCTGGTCGGCGGCTCCATCGACATTATCGTCGGCACTCATGCGATCTTCCAGGACACGGTGTCCTACCGCAATCTCGCCTTGGTGGTGATCGACGAGCAGCACCGCTTCGGGGTCGGCCAGCGGCTCATGCTCGCGCGCAAGGGCCGCCGCACGCCGCATACGCTGGCGATGACGGCCACGCCGATCCCCCGCACGCTGACCCTGGCGCAATATGGCGAGATGGAAGTCTCCAAGCTCGACGAACTGCCGCCCGGGCGCCAGGCCATCGATACCCGGGTCGTCTCCGTAGAACGGATGGACGACGTGGCCGGGGCCATCGCCCGTCATATCGAAACCGGGCAGCAGGCCTACTGGGTCTGCCCCATGGTCAGCGAAAGCGAGAACGACGACCTGGCCGCGGCCGAGGCCCGCTACGCCGTGCTCAAGGAGCGCTTCGGCGAACAGGTGGTGCTGGTCCACGGCCAGCTCAAGCCCGATGTGAAGGACGCGGGCATGGAACGCTTCGCCAGCGGCGCGGCATCGGTGCTGGTGGCGACGACCGTGATCGAGGTGGGCGTCGACGTGCCGAATGCGACGCTCATGGTCATCGAGCAGGCCGAGCGCTTCGGTCTTGCGCAGCTGCACCAGCTGCGCGGACGGGTAGGGCGCGGCAGCGAGAAATCGACCTGCCTGCTGCTGCGCGGGCAGCAACTCAGCGAAACCGCGCGCCAGCGCCTGGCGCTGATGCGCGAGACTCAGGACGGCTTCCGGCTGGCGGAGGAAGACCTCGAACTGCGCGGTGGCGGCGAACTGCTCGGCACGCGGCAGTCGGGCGATACTCCGTTCCGCATCGCCAGTCTGGAGCAGATCACCAAGCTGCTGCCGCTGGCGCATGACGACGCGCGCCTGCTGATCGAGCGGGATGGCGGGCTGGCCGGGCCGCGCGGGGAAGCGGCGCGCCTGTTGCTTTACCTGTTCGAACGCGACTGGGGCGTGCAACTGCTTCGCGGCGGCTGAATGCCCGCCGCCGCGGGCCTCGTGCAAGGCCGCTGGCGGGGTTCGGCTTTCGCTCGGCGCCTGACCTCAGCATCCCGTCGGCGTCACGCGCCCGGCGTAAATGGGCGAGAGCGGGAAGTTCAGCTCCGCCAGGAGCGCCGCGTCGGCATGGCAATACTTCTGCGCGGCCACGAAACTGCGCACCGGCGCGAAGTCGAAAGCCGCATGATCCTGCACCAGAGCGAAGGACTGTATGTGCGTGGTCGCCGCCTCGTAAGGCGAAGTGCCGACATCGCGGCTGGCGATCAGCATATAAAGCGTGGACTTGCCGCGAAAATTCCCGCGCGCGAAGCGGACGGACCGGATCACGTCGTCACCCACATGGGGCATGTCGATGATCTGCTCGCGGCCTTCCAGCGTGGCGGCGATCTCGCCGACCTTTACCAGGAAGATGTGCTGGCCGCGCACTTTGTTGTTCTGCCGCCAGAGCTGCGCGATCGAGCCTTCCTGTCCGGTGCCGGCAATGTCAGGCACGGCGTTGAGGCCGGGGGAGAGTGCAAGGGGCGTCAGCGCGGCCTCCTGTCCGGATGCGGCGGCCGGGCCAGACAGCGCCGAGCAGATGGCGGCGCAGACGGCGACGCAGACTAGCGGGATAAGGCGGAAAGGCAGGTTTCGCATCGTCACTCCTGGCGACCGCGCATCCTCACCGCCGTTCTGCCCGAGCGCCGGAGGTGCGACAAGAGGGCTGGCCGAAAGAGGTATCCGGCCGTGCGAACCACACGATTCGTGCCCTTTCACCGAGAGCAGGACCCGCAAGCGCATGGCTTCGGCAGGGTAGGATCAAGAAAAACGAGCCTGTGGAAATTTCTGTTTTTGCTGGAATTTCCTTGGTTTTCGGGTGGCGGGCAGGGGTGTTTGCGGGCTCTTTCGGGGTCATGGCGCACAAAAATCGGATTGGGCCCTTGCCACCCCCGGAGTCGCCCTATATAGGCGCGCTCCTGCCCCGGGCGCTCTTCGGAACGCCCACCCGGTCGGGGAATAGCTCAGCCTGGTAGAGCACTGTCTTCGGGAGGCAGGGGCCGGAGGTTCGAATCCTCTTTCCCCGACCATTTCACCTTCGGGTGAGGCTTAGAAACCCAGCGGAAACGCTGGGTTTTTTGCTGTCTGGAGTTCGCGTCGGACCCAGGTCTCCCGCAGCGGCGGAGGTCGGGTTCCTCGAAGGAAAACCCGCAAGAGCCTGTCCTCATTATCGAGATTGCCGGTCAATGCTGCACTGCGGGGCAGGCATCCGGGCGCGCTTCGTGTGACCGCCATATTTCAGTTATTGCAACTCATTCGCACATGCGTCATGCACCCCGGAACAAGATTCAGGGTGGAATTCATGACAATCAACAATCGCGAGACCTTTCGTTTTTCCGCGCTTCTCCTGGCAGGCGTGAGCGCCCTGGCGCCGATGGCGGTGCTGGCGCAGGAGGCCGATCCCGCGCCGGAAAGCGCTGCGGAAATTCTCGTTTCCGCGCAGCGCATGAACCAGACCCAGGTCAGCGGCAGCGGCAGCCTCGGCGCGCTGGGGAACAAGGGGGCGGAAGACATTCCGTTCAACTTGCGCGCCTATAACGAGGCACTGATCCTGAATCAGCAGCCCGACACCCTGGGCGAAGTGCTGGAGAACGATCCGACGATCCGCACCACTCTGGGCTTCGGCATTGCCGGGGAAGTGTTCGTCATCCGCGGTTTCGAACTCAATTCGGACGACATCGGTTTCGATGGCCTCTACGGCATCACCCCGCGCCAGCTCGTCGCGCCGGAGCTGTTCTCTTCGGTGCAGGTCATCAATGGTGCCAGCGCCTTCCTGAACGGTGCGGCTCCCGGCGGCAGCGGCATCGGCGGCAGCGTCAACCTGATGCCCAAGAAGGCCGAGCGGGACATGATCCGCGCGACGGTGGGCTATACTTCCGATTCCCACTTCTCGGGCGCCGTGGATGTCGCGCGCCGCTTCGGTGAGAACGGCGAGTGGGGCATTCGCGTCAACGGATCGGCGCGCCGCGGCGACATCGCGATCAAGGACGAGTTCCATTCGAGCTATGTCGTGGGCGCCACGGTCGATTACGACAGCGGCCCGCTGCGTGCCATGTTCAACGTCAACTACCAGCGCCTGCGCCAGTCCAACTGGCGCCCCAAAGTCGCGATCGGCAACGTGATTCCGCGCGTACCGGGCGCCGATGCCAATTATTCCCAGCCCTGGAGCCTCATCCAGACGACGGACTTCTTCGGCACTTTCAGCGCGGAATACGACTTGTCCGACAATGCCATGGTCTACGCCAAGTTCGGCGCGCGCGACGGCAAGGAAGACCAGATCACGGCCGGGATCACCCTGCTTGATCCGGCCACCGGCGCCGCTACGGGCAGTGGTTTCCACGCTCCACGGACGGACAACAACGAGTCGGCCACGAGTGGTTTGCGCGTCAAACTGAACGGCTCCGGCATCAGTCACGAGGTCAATGTAGGCATTGCCGCAAGCTGGCAGGTCAACCGCAACGCTTACGACTCGCTCATGTCCTACAGCACCAATCTTTACGATACGCCGGTTGTGGCCCGTCCGGCATCAGCCTCTTCCGGTGGCGATCTGGACGATCCGTTTCCGATCAGCAGGACCCGCGTGTCCAGCGTCTTTGCATCGGATACGGTTGGATTCTGGGAAGACCGCATTCTGGTCATCGGAGGCCTGCGGCTTCAGCAGATCAAGACGACATCCTACGCCTACAGTGATGGCGCCAAGTCGGGCGGGTATAACAAGGATGCCATCACGCCCGTCGTCGGCATTGTCATCAAGCCTACCGAAGGCCTGTCGCTCTACGGCAACCGCATCGAAGGCCTCGCTCAGGGCGCTGCGGCTGCGAGCCTGATTAACATCAACGGCGTCGATGTGGCCGTGTCCAACGGCGGGCAGGTCCTCCCGCCGGTCAAGTCTGTCCAGTACGAAGTGGGCGGCAAGGTGAACCTGGGCGGCTTCAATGCCGGGCTGGCGGTGTTCCAGATCGACAAGCCGAACAGTTTCTACCGTCCCGATGCGGACAACCTCGGCCTCTATGAATTCGGCAACTTCGGCACGCAGCGGAACCGCGGCATCGAATTCACCATGGACGGCGAGCCGACCGACGGCCTGCGCGTCATAGGCGGCATCACGTACAACGATGCCAAGCTGCGCCGCACCGATGGCGGCGTGGATGAGGGCAATGACGCGGTGGGCGTGCCGGACCTGCTGGCGAACGCCAACGTGGAATGGGACATGCCCTTCCTTCCCGCGCTCACCCTGACCGGACGCGTGGTCTACACCGGCAAGCAGGCGGTGAACCGGGCCAATACGCTGGAGCTGAACGATTGGACGCGCTTCGACCTCGGCGCGCGCTATGTCGCGCTGCTGGGCGGTGACAGGCCGCTGACGCTGCGTTTCAACGTCGATAACGTGGCCAACAAGCGGTACTGGGCCTCCGCCTTTGCCGTGTTCGGCACCCAGCTGCTCCAGGGCGGACCGCGTACCTTCAAGGCCTCGGCCTCGATCGAGTTCTGATCCGCTTCGCGAAGGCGGCCGGACATCGCGACCGGCCGCCTTCGCACCGGCGCCATGCGGAAATACGCGGCGCCGTCTGGACTGCGCCGCCACGGGCGATATGCACGGTGGGATGACATCCCCAGGCGACCGCAAAACCCGCTCCAACCCGCGTGACATCACCAGCCTCGTCGATGCCGCCCGCAGCGTGGCGGCGGCGCGGGGGATCTCGGGCATGAGCCTGCGCACCGTTGCCGAGGAAGCCGAGACTTCGGTCGGTTCGATCAGCTATCGCATCGGCGATCGTGCCGCGCTGATCGCGGCCGTGCTTGACCGGGAGATCGAACTCATGGCCCGCGCGCGGCGGGAATGGGGTGCGCGCGTGGAGGGGCACGATGTGCTCGGCTCGGGGCTGCTGGCCGATCTCGTCTGCGAATGGCTGGACGAGGGCGCGCATGGTCGCCGCACTTCCGCGATCGTCACTTGCGAACTGGCCCTGTTGGCGGCTCGGGAGCCGAGCGCGCTGCCGGCCATCGCCTTGCTGTTCGAAGAGGCCGAGGGGCTCTGGCGCGACATTCTGCCGTCCACTCCGGAGGGCGAGCGGGTGGCGCGCTTCATCGCCTGCTATTGCCTGGATGAGCAGGTCTTCTCGATCGTCCTGTCCGACGAGACCGATTACCGGCTGCTGCGCCATTCCACGGTGCGCGGCATGTTGCGCGGCGGGCAGGGCAGCGGCGACCCGGCCGGGTCGCGGTGGCACATGGCCCTCGTGGAGCGGCTGGCCGTGCCCGCTGCCGCCGCGCTCGACGAGAGCGCGCTGCCGCAGCAGGGAACCAAGAGCACCATCGCCGAGCATATCGCGGACCTGATCGTGGGGCAGGGCGTGGGCGTGCTTTCCCACCGTGCGGTGGCGCAAGTCGCGGGCGTGGCGACGTCAAGCGTGGCCCACCATTTCCCTACCCATCGCGACATTCTCTTCGCGGGGGTCGAGGCGGTCTACTTGCGGCTGCGCGGCCAGATCCGGGACACCGGTGCCAGGCTGGGCAGCGGCGACATCATCCGCCTGACGCATGAGTGCGCGCTTGCGGCGCTGACCGATCCGGGATTTCGGCCCTTCGCCATCGATATGCGCCGTCGCCGCGCCGAAAACGTCCATGCCCAATATGCCGGGTGGCTGGGTGTTCCGGTGGATTCGGACCGTGCGCGGGTCCAGGCGCTGGTCGTGGCCTCGATCGGCAACGGCCTGCGCAGCCTGGCCACGGAAGCGGATTGGTTGCCGGGGCCGGATATGGTCCAGCTTCTCACGAAGGGCGGTACGGGTGTTTTGATATGACGTAAAATATCGAAAAAAAGACAATACGGCTGTCCTGAAAGAGTCATGATGCCGTTCTAGAGGCGCGTCCTGAGACCCACGGTCAACAGGACGGAGCCCCCATGTCTGCTTTCCCGCGCAAGCGTACCATCCACCTTCTCTCGACGATTCTCGCCGGCGCGCTGGCGCCCTGCTGGTCCCTGGCCGCGCATGCCGAAGAGGCGAGCCCGAACGCGGACGATGCCCTTCCCGAAATCACCGTGACGGCCGAGCGCCGCGCCGAAAGCAGCCAGAAAGTGCCACTGGCGATCCAGTCGATCGACGGCGAGGCCTTGGCCAGGACCGGCTACACGTCGGTCACCGATCTTCAGTACACGATGCCCGGCGTGCAGTATGACCCGACCCAGGGTGCGGCTTTCCAGATCCGCGGCGTGGGCAGCACCTCGTTCGACTTCTCGAACGCCAAGTCGGTCAGTGTGGTCGTCGACGACGTGGTGATGGACGGGCAGCGCGCCAACGGCCTGACCGGCCTGGTGGACATCGCCCGCGTCGACGTGCTGATGGGCCCGCAGGGCACGCTGTTCGGCAAGAACGCCACTTCGGGCGTGATCGCGGTGACGACCACCAAGCCGCAGATCGGGGAATGGTCTCTGCGCGGCAGCGCCAGCTTCGGCGAGCATGACGAACGCATCCTCAACAGCACGGTCAACGTCCCGCTCGGCCCGATCGCGGCGCTGCGCGTCTCGGGCTTCGACCAGGCCTTCGACGGCTTCGGCCGCAACGTGACGCTGAACCGCAAGGTCGGCTCGCAGCACGAATATGGCGGCCGCGCACGCCTTTACCTGGAGCCTTCGGACAGCTTCAACCTGACGGTCTCCGGCGACTATGCCTATCACTGGGACAGCAGCGTGCGTACTCCGGTCTCGGGCCAGCCGGCCGAAGTCACGGCGATCCTCAACGAACTGGGCGTTTACCCCGGCCCCCGGAGCGCGGACACGGCGGACTCCTCGTTCGGTGAGATCACCACGGAGGAATGGGGCGCTTCGCTGCGCGCCAATGCCAAGATCGGCGATCACGACCTGACCTCGATCACGGCCTACCGCGTCACCGGCTACGACAATTCGACCCCGGCCAGCCTGACGCCTTACGACCGCTACGCCTATATTCCCTTCAACCTGGGCCAGCTCGATACCGACAAGTTCAGCCAGGAGATCCACCTCGCCTCGCCGACCGGCGGCTTCGTGGAATATCTCGTCGGCGCCTTCTACAACCGCCTTCATGCCCGCCAGACCCAGCTCCAGTGGTCGACCGGCGGCCAGCCGCTCTACAATGCCGCCGGCACGCCGCTGCCCACGCTGATCGCGCTGACCGGCGCCATTGGCGAGGACGGCAATGCCTCGCTGTTCGATGCCGTGAACGAGACCATGGCGGCCTTCGGCCAGCTAAAGTTCAACTTCACGCCGCGCCTCAGCCTGGCGCTGGGCGCGCGCTACACGCATGACAACAATTCGCAGAGCCTGGACTACGTCACCATCAACCCGGTATCGGTCGCGGGCTATACGCCCAACTTCGTGGCCTCCAGCGCCGCGCCGGCCTTCGACTTCGGCCGCGTGAAGGGTGACAACTTCTCGTTCCGCATCGCGCCGCAGTACCAGCTTGCCGACAATGTCATGGTCTATGCCAGCTATTCCACCGGCTACAAGCCGGCCGGCATCGCCTTCGTCGGCAACAAGTACGCGCCTTATGCGGACGAGACGGTCAAGGCCTGGGAAGCGGGTATCAAGTCCGAATGGTTCGGCCGCCGGCTGCGCTTCAACCTCGATGCCTTCCGGTCCGATTTCAAGGACTTCCAGGCGACGATCCTGACGCAGATCCCGGACGGTTCGGGGGGCCTGATCAACGCCACGGTGATCGGCAATGCCGGTGGCCTGCGCACCCAGGGCATCGAAGGCAGCCTGGTCGTGCAGCCCATGCGCGGCCTGCAGCTTTCCGGCGCGGTGACGTATACCGACGCCAAGTTCACCGACTACGTCTACAACGCGACGACCAACTACACCGGCACGCGCCTGACCAACTCGCCCGAATGGTCGGGCACCGCTTCGATCGACTACGACCACGAATTCGGCTCGGGCATGGGGCTGCGCGCTCACGCGGACTATGCCTATCGCAGCGAGTACTGGACCGTCGTCGGCCAGCCTGCCTATTCGAACGTGCCGGGATATGGCCTCGTCAATGGCCGGGTCAGCGTCACCCTGCCGAACAGCCGCGTGGAAGTGGGCGTCTATGCCCGGAACCTCTTCGACAAGTACTTCTCCACCGGCTGGCAGCAGTACGGCGTGCTGGGCCTGCTCCACTACACCTCTCCCAATGCCCGGCGCACGGTGGGCGGCTTCGTCAACTTCGACTTCTGACGCCAACCCGGCAAGCAGACCTGTCCCGCCGCCACTCACATGGCGGCGGGAATTCCTTGCACCTTCCATCACGGACCATGCCATGACTACACGGCGAATGCTTCTTGTCGGTGCGCCGACGACTCTCCTGGCCGCGCCATCCGCATTGGCGCAGGCGCTCGATCCCGGCAGGGCACGGGGGGCGGATCTCGGCTCCCTCGAACAGCTGATGGCGCAGACCCTGCAGGGCGAGCTGGGCGACGAGGCCACCGCGCGCCAGCTCGCATCGCATATTGCCGACGCCGGATTTCGCTGGGAATATCCGAGCTTTCCCGTGCGCGAGGCAGAGAGCGTCGTCGCTTACAGCTTCGGCTACCGCTCGGCCACGGGCAAGGTCGATCCCAGGACCGGCCTTTCGGACGGCGAGGAAACGCCCGAGCCGGGTCCGATCAACGCCATGCTGGCCGATGCCGTTCATGCCATCAGGCAAGTGCGGGACGTGCCTGTCTACGCGCAGTGGGAGATCGCGCAGATCCTGGCCGAGAAGTACCGGATGAAGGATGTCTTCGCGATCTTTCCGGTGAAGGGCGCGGATGGGCGCAAGACCTACCTCAGCACGGACGGAGTGGCCCAGGCCGCCGTCGCCCGGGCGGGTACGGCGCAGGCTCTGGGCAAAGTGGCCGTCGTGGGCCACCGCGACCATGTGAAGCGCTGCATCCTGGTGTCGCGCAAGAACGGCATGACCGCCGCCGCCGCCGCGCGCGAAGTGCCGCTGCCCGTGCACTACGATCCCCGCTCCGTGCAGCCCTGGACACGCGGCCGCGAAGTCTATCTGCTGAGCGACGTGATCGCCCAGCTGACGATGGCGCAGGCCCGGCTCATCACCGAAGCCTCGTGAACTCCCGCTACCGAACGCACCCGATGACCGGCAGCATTTTCGCTGCTCCGGTCATCGGGCGTTGGTCTCTTGAAAAACCACGCCTATTCAACGGCATGTGTGCCATAGCTGAAAACCGACGGCAGAGGAGGCCGCTCGGGCTCGAAGTCGTCGCAGACAGCGCCGCAACAGATTCGCAGGCCCGGACGAACAGCTAAGGCCGCTCCCTCGCAGCGCTGCGGCAAATTTGCCCGTGAACTCAGCCGATTGCTTTGTGTATTGACGGCGAGGGATCACCACCGCGCCGGGTTCTATATTGCGCGCCTTCAACAAGACATGATGCCCCGAGCCACCCTGTAGACAACGGTTCGTCGCACGGCGCGCCCGAATTACCTGCACAACCACCCGGCATGCCGGGGGTGTTCATGCGCCCGCAAGGTTAATCTGAACACCCAGAAGATCCATAGCGTTCAGGTGAGGCTCCGTGCCGCATATCATACGAAGCTAAAGGGACGGGCTTCGACAGCCGAGGGCGCATTTTGGCCCCGCCGGCAGTCGGACGAAAAGCTGCTGTACGCAGGCCCGATTGGTCGAGTTTGAAGGAGTAGCGCGATGTCTATCATGTCCAAAAGCCCCAAAGTTCTCTTGCTGCTCGCCACGCTGACCGGCGCTGCCTCGGTCAGCCTGTCTGTCCAGGCGCAGGAACAGGAACCGCCTGCGGCCGACGTTTCGGCAACCGTTTACGGCGATCGCCCGGTTGACGTGGGCGAAATGACCGAAGGCCCCGAAGTAAAGGGCATCATTTCCGCGCGCAGCGGCGCCCGCATGCAGGTGACCAGCGCGGATGGCGCCAATTCGGTCATCACCATCAACGATGCCACCAAGATCAAGGCCAGCGGCGGCTTCCTCGGCATGGCGAGCAACAAGCTGCCCGCCACCCAGCTGCTCAACGGCCTGCCGGTGACGGTGAAGACGATGCAGTCGGGCGCGGGTCTGGTCGCCAGCCAGATCAATCTTCAGAACAAGGATCTGAAGACCGCCTCGATGATCCATAACGGCACCGACCAGCGCTTTGCCGAGCAGACGGCTGCCACCGAAGCCCTGCGCGGCCGCATGGGCGATATCGACCAGTACAACGTCAAGAGCACGACCAACGTGAACTTCGACACCGGCAAGGCCGTCCTGTCGCCCCAGGCGCAGCAGGAGCTTTGCGCAGCCGCCAGCTCGGCCGAGGGCATGGATAACGCGCTGCTGCTGGTCGTCGGCTACACCGACTCCACGGGCAGCCCCGATTTCAACCAGGCTCTCAGCGAGAAGCGCGCGGGCAAGGTCGTCAACTACCTGCAGCAGGCTTGCGGCTGGAAGCCCTATCGCATGCTGACGCCGACCGGCATGTCCGAAGCCGATCCCCTGGCGGACAACACCACTGCCGAAGGCAAGGCCCAGAACCGCCGCGTTGCGGTGAACATCCTGGTCAGCAAGGGCCTCGACGGCCTGTAAGGAAAACGGGGCGGGCATGTCCCGCCCCGCTGGTCCAGGTTCGGCGAACGGCATGTTCGACTCTCAAGTCGCAGCCACTCGCCGGATCCTGCAAGCCCCGTGCTTCCGATCATGCGGAAGCACGGGTTTTTTGCGCTCAGCCTATCAGAAACGATAGCCCAGGGTCGCCATGACGTTGCGCGGCGCGCCCACGAAGCAGTCGCCACGCGCCAGGCAGGAGGCGAAGTACTTGTTGTTGAGCAGGTTCGTCGCGTTGAGCGCGAGGCGCCAGCTATCCCAGTTGATCTCCGCCAGAGCGTCGACGGTGGTGCGCGAAGGCGTGACGACCGAATAGAGCGAACCGGCAGGAATGACGCTGGGGTTCAGGCCGTAAGGGTCCATCAGTCCGGTCGAAATGCTCTTGCCGCTGTAGACCACGCCGGCGCCGAGGCGCAGCTGGGCGTCGTCGGTGACGCCGAAGGTCTTGGTTGACCATACCGATGCCGTGTGGCGGGGCATATAGTCGAGGCTGCTGTTCACTTCGGATTTGAGCTGGTTGTAACCGTAGTTCACCAGCAGTTCGAAGTTGCCCGGCAGGGTATGGCTGGCTTCGAATTCCACGCCCTTCGTGGTCAGTTCGCCGGACTGGTCGATGGCCGAGCCGGGGCCATAGATGACGCGGTTGCGCTGCTTGATGTGGAAGGCCGTGATCGTCACGAGCGTGCTCGGCTCCGGCTGCCATTTCACGCCCGCTTCGAACTGCTTGCCGGTCTGGGGCTTGAAGGGCGCGCCGGGCGTGCCGGTGCTGTCGGCCAGCGTCCCGGCCAGCGGCAGGAAGCTTTCCGTATAGCTGAAGAAGGGTGAGAAACCGGCGCCGATCTCGCCGATGATCCCGGCGCGGAATGTCGTGGCGTTGTCTTCGGTTCCTGCGGACGACGTCACGTGGTCGCGGCGGGCGCCCACCACGACGGAGACGCGGTCGTAGAAGCGGATCTGATCCTGAACGTAGACGCCAAGCTGCTTCTGGCTGACATTGGCGAAGGGCCCGGTGGGCTCGTAGGTCAGCAAGGCATCGTAGTCGATGTCGTAGAGATCGACCACTTCGTTGCCGCCGGCATTGCGCTTGCCGACCTTGTTCCAGCTGTAGTCGAGGCCGACCAGCAGCTTGTGTTCGATGTTGGCGCCGGTGTTGAAGGTGAACTGCAGGTTGTTGTCGGTCGAGAAGACGTTCATCCGCGCGTCGCTGGCATCGGCGGTCAGGCCGATGGTGCGGCCATCAGTGCCATAGACCGAGTACGGATCGAGCGGATAGGAATAGCTGTCGGCGTAGTGCGTCTTGTATTCGAGGTCGCTGTCGATGTAGCGGGCCTTGACGCTGAGGCGGACAGCGTCGGAAAACTTGTGAGTGATCGCGCCGCCGCCCTGCAGCGTGCGGCCAGCGTAGCGATCCCAGCCCGCCTTGCCCACGAAAGTATATCGACCCAGGCGGCCGGTGGGGTTCGCCGGGTTGGGGCTGAACGTGCCGACGATGGGCAGGAACTGCGAAGTCGATCCGGTATCGTCCTCCTGGTAGAGGCCGGTCAGCACGATGTCCGTGTCGGGGGTGGGCTGCCAGCGGATCGACGGGGCGAACATCACGCGGTCGTCGGGGACGTGATCGACGTAAGTATCGGCATCGCGCACACGGCCGACGGCGCGGATCGCCAGGTTGTCCGCCAGGGCCAGGTTGATGTCGCCCATGGCTTCCTTGCGGTCGAAGCTGCCGTAGACGAGGTTCACTTCACCGCCGGTCTTGAACTCAGGGGTCTTGGAGACCAGGTTCACGAGGCCGCCGATCGAGCCCTGGCCGAACAGCACCGATGCCGGGCCGCGCACGATTTCCACGCGGGAGAAGTTGTAGGGATCGGCGGTGATGCTGGCGTAATAGCTGAAGATGTCGCGCATGCCGTCGCGGAACTGCAGCGCATCGATGCCGCGGATGTTGAAGCCGTCCACGCGGGTATCGCGGCCGTAGGGATTGGCCAGGACGCCGGCGGCATATTTCACCGTGTCGCTGATCGAGATGGCGCCCTGCGAGGTGAACGTGTCGGACGTGATGACGGTCAGCGGCTGCGGGACCTGGATCAGCGGCGTTTCCGTCTTGGTACCGGTAACGCCGGCCGTGACGACTATGCTGCCATCTTCCACGCCGGTTTCGCCAGCAACGCTCGGGGCCTGATCCTCTGCACGGGCAGTGGCGGCGGTCGATACGGCAAGGAGCGCAACGCCACAAAGGGCGAGCGAGCGGGCGGATTTCATAGACTTTCCCTCATGCAAGTCATTCTCAATAACTGCGCCGTTAACGCTAATAGGAATGACTATCAATGCGCGAGGATCATTCGCCGGAAACTGTGTCCCGGATGCAACAGTGGAGGGAAGGCCGCCTTGTTCCTTTCCTTCTTTCCGCAAGCCTCGCCGCTATTTTCCTTGGCGTCGGCATTGGGCTAGGCTCCCCGGCATGACCGAGACACTGACCGCCGATTCTGCCTCTCACTCCGGCCCTGACTCCGGCCCCGATACTGGCGCCGCCCCGAAGGCCGCGCGCCACTGGGAGTGGCAATACCTCGATCTCATGCGCCGCATCTGGGAGGAGGGCGACGAGCGCGTGGATCGCACCGGCGTCGGCACGCGCTCGGTTTTCGGCGCGACCGTGCGGTTCGACTTGTCCGGCGGGGCGATGCCGCTGCTCACCACCAAGCGGGTCTACTGGAAGACGGCCACCCGCGAACTGCTCTGGTTCCTGACCGGAGAGACCAATATCCGCCCGCTCTGCGCACAAGGCGTGGAAATCTGGACCGACTGGCCCTTGGACCGCTATCGCCGCGAAACCGGCGAGGCGATCGCGCGCGCCGATTTCTCGCGCCGCATCGTCGAGGATGCGGCCTTTGCCGCGGAATGGGGCGATCTCGGCCCGGTCTATGGCAAACAATGGGTCGACTGGCCGGTCTACGAGGATGCGGGCGAGGGCCTGTTCCGCAAGCGTGCGGACGGCGTGAACCAGGTGGCGCAAGTGGTGGAGAGCCTGACGGCCAATCCCGGCAGCCGCCGCCACATCATCGAGGGCTGGAACGTCGCCGAACTCGATGCCATGGCCCTGCCGCCCTGCCACAAGACCTACCAGTTCCACGTAGCCAATGGCCGGCTCTCCTGCGCGCTCTACCAGCGAAGCTGCGACCTGGGCCTGGGCTTCGCCTTCAACATGTGGTCCCTGGCGCTCCTGACGCGGATGTTCGCACAGCAATGCAACCTTGAGCCGGGCGAAGCCGTTTGGATGGGCGGCGATGTCCATCTCTACCTCAATCACGCGGCGCTGGTCGAAGAGCAGCTTTCGCGGGTCCCGCAAGGAGAGGCCCATTTGGAGATCGCCCGCAAGCCCGATTCGATCTTCGATTACCGCATCGAGGATTTCGTGGTTTCGGGCTACGCGCCGCAGGCCCACATCGCCGCTCCCGTGGCGGTTTGAGGCTGGTTTCGATGCCTCTCACTATGGATTGACATTGCTGGAGGTTGAAATAATATGACCTGACCGTGGAATTTTGAAACGCGCCAGGTTCGTCCCTTTTTCCTTGCGCAGTTCAGGTTTTCGCGGCCCGTAACATCGGGAGAGGATAACCAGAATGGCCGAAGGCCCGGTTCGCACAGGCAAGCCACGCGGCAATTTGCCGCCACTCGATCTCTATGTCCCCGAGCCGAAGTATCGGCCCGGCGATACGGTAGATTATACGCACCTGGAAATCCCCGAACCGGGCCTTCTGGCCCGGCCGGACGAGGCCTGCGAGGCACAGGATACCTGGCCCCTGACGCTGGACATGATCCGCGTGCTGGGCGACGACGACCGCGCGGTCGGTCCGTGGAATCCCGGTCTCGATGCCGAGACATTGCGCCGCATGCTCGCGACGATGGCGCTTACCCGCGCCTTCGACGATCGCATGTATCGCGGCCAGCGGCAGGGCAAGACCAGCTTCTACATGAAGTGCACTGGAGAGGAGGCGATCTCGATCGCCTGCGCCCATGCGCTTGCGGCGGATGACATGGTGTTTCCCAGCTACCGCCAGCAGGGCATCCTCATCGCCCGCGGCTATCCGCTGGTGGAGATGATCAACCAGATCTACTCCAACCGCGCCGATCCGCTGAAGGGCCGCCAGTTGCCGATCATGTATTCGGCCAAGGACTACGGCTTCTTCACGATCTCCGGCAATCTCGCCACGCAGTTCCCGCAGGCGGTGGGCTGGGCCATGGCCAGCGCGATCAAGGGCGACACCCGCATCGCCACCAGCTTCGTGGGCGAAGGCTCCAGCGCGGAAGGCGACTTCCACGCGGCGATGACCTTCGCGGCGGTCTACAACGCACCGGTCGTGCTCAACGTGGTCAACAACCAGTGGGCGATCTCCAGCTTCTCCGGCTTCGCCGGCGCGGAGCGCACGACCTTCGCGGCACGGGCGGCGGGCTATGGCATCGCCGGGCTGCGCGTGGACGGCAACGACATCCTGGCGGTCTACGCGGCGATGGAATGGGCCGCCAACCGGGCCCGCGCGAACAAGGGCCCGACGCTGATCGAGCACTTCACGTACCGCGCGGAAGGCCACTCCACTTCGGACGATCCCAGCGCCTACCGCTCCGCGCGCGAGGCGGAGGACTGGCCGCTGGGCGATCCGATCATGCGCCTCAAGCGCCATCTGATCGCGCTGGGCGAATGGTCCGAGGAACAGCATCAGGCGATGGACCGCGAATTGGCCGAGCAGGTCAAGGCGGCCACCAAGGAGGCCGAGAAGAACGGTATCCTCGGCCACGGTCTGCACCATCCGTTCCACACCATGTTCGAAGACGTGTTCGAGGATTTGCCATGGCATCTCCAGGAACAGGCCGAGCAGGCCATTCGCGAGCGACAGATCAAATGGCCGGAGTGGAAGGAGTGAGGACCATGATCGAGGAAAACCCCGTCAGCCTCCACGACGCGCCGAGCCGTTCGATGAACATGATCGAGGCAATCAACGACGCGCTCGACATCATGATGGCGCGCGATCCCGATGTCGTCGTCATGGGCGAGGATGTCGGCTACTTCGGCGGCGTATTCCGCGCGACGGCAGGGCTGCAGAAGAAGTTCGGCAGGAACCGCGTGTTCGATACACCGATCAACGAATGCGGCATCATCGGCGCCGCCGTGGGCATGGCCGCCTATGGCCTGCGCCCGGTGCCGGAAATCCAGTTCGCGGACTATATCTATCCGGGGCTCGACCAGCTCGTCTCCGAAGCGGCGCGCCTGCGTTATCGCTCCGCCGGCGAATTCGTCGCGCCGATCACCGTGCGCTCTCCGTTCGGCGGCGGCATCTTCGGCGGCCAGACCCACAGCCAGAGCCCGGAGGCGCTGTTCACGCATGTCGCCGGTCTCAAGACGGTGATCCCGGCAACCCCGCATGACGCCAAGGGTCTGCTGATCGCGGCGATCGAGGACAATGACCCGGTCATCTTCTTCGAGCCCAAGCGGATCTACAACGGCCCGTTCGACGGCTACTACGACCGCCCTTCGCGTCCGTGGAAGGGGCTGCCGGGAAGCCAGGTGCCGGAGGGCTATTACCGCATTCCGCTCGGCAAGGCGCGCGTGGTTCGCGAGGGCGCGGCGCTGACCGTCGTGACTTATGGCACCATGGTCCATGTGGCCGAGGCAGTCCTGGCCGAGAAGGGCATCGATGCCGAGATCATCGACTTGCGCAGCCTTGTCCCGCTCGACATCGACACTGTGGAAAAGTCGGTGGAGAAGACGGGCAAATGTCTGGTGATACATGAGGCCACCCGCACGTCCGGCTTCGGCGCGGAACTGGTGACGCTCGTGCAGGAACGCTGCTTCTATCATCTCGAGGCGCCGGTGGAGCGCGTGACGGGTTTCGACACGCCTTATCCGCATAGCCTCGAGTGGGCCTATTTCCCCGGTCCCGTCCGCATTGGCGAGGCGGTCGATCGGCTCATGAAGGATTGATCCGATGGGTCGTTTCACATTCCGCCTGCCGGACATCGGCGAAGGCATCGCAGAAGCCGAGATCGTCGCCTGGCACGTCAAGGTTGGCGACACGGTCGAGGAAGACGGCCGCCTGGCCGACATGATGACGGACAAGGCCACGGTCGAGATGGAAAGCCCGGTTTCGGGCACCGTGATCGAAGTGGCAGGCGAGGCGGGCGACGTGATCGCAATCGGCTCGCCGCTGGTGGTGATCGAGGTCGAAGGCGCCGGCAACGAGGTCGACCGTGCGCCTGCGCCGAAGGCTGCTGTGGTCGAGCAGCGGATCGCGGCGGAAACGCCCGATGCCGATGATGTCGCGCGCGTCGAGCAGGCGGCGGCGCCGGCTCCCGAGCCGAAGCGCGAACCGGCTCCGGCGCCTGCTCCGGAACCTGCTCCTTCTGCCGCTGGTGCCAAGGCCCCGCAGCCGCGCCCGGCCGCTCATTCGAAAGTCATGGCCAGCCCGGCGGTCCGCAAGCGGGCGGCCGATCTCGGCATCGACCTTGGCGAAGTGCGCCCCGCCGAGGATGGCCGCCTGCGTCATGCGGACCTCGACGCCTTCCTGTCCTATAACGCCGCGGGCGGTTTCCAGCCGGCCGGGCGAAAGGGCCAGGACGAACAGGTCCGCGTGATCGGATTGCGCCGCCGCATCGCCGAGAACATGGCGGCGTCCAAGCGCCAGATCCCGCATTTCGCCTATGTCGAGGAATTCGACGTGACGGCGCTGGAGGAAACGCGTGCGCAGCTCAATGCGGGGAGGGGCGCCAATGTGGACGGGCGCCCCAAGCTGACGATGCTGCCGTTCCTCATCGCTGCGATCTGCAAGCTGCTGCCGACGTATCCGATGCTCAACGCCCATTACGATGACGAGGCAGGCGTGGTGACGCGCTATGGCTCGGTCCACCTGGGCATGGCGGCGCAGACCCCCGCGGGCCTGATGGTCCCGGTGATCCGCGACGCACAGGATCGCAACCTCTGGCAACTCGCCGCCGAGATCGGCCGTCTCGCCAATGCGGCGCGGGACGGGTCTGCGAAGTCTTCCGAGCTTTCGGGATCGACCATCACCGTCACCTCGCTCGGGCCGATGGGCGGCGTGGCGACCACGCCGGTCATCAATCGCCCCGAAGTGGCGATCATCGGTCCGAACCGCATCGTCGAGCGGCCGATGTTCGTGAAGGGCGCGGACGGCGCGGAGCGCATCGAAAAGCGCAAGATCATGAATATCTCGATGTCCTGCGATCACCGCGTGGTAGACGGGTGGGATGCGGCCAGCTTCGCGCAGGACCTCAAGAAGCTGATCGAGGCGCCGGCGCTTATTCTGGCGGGTTAGGCTGAGGGGCTGGAGCAGCGAATATGGGCAGGGATCCGCGTGTCGATGACTATATCGCCCGGTCTGCCGAGCCGCTGCGCCCCTTGCTCGAACAACTCCGCGACATGGCGCACAGGGCGCTCCCGGAGGCCGAGGAGGCCATCAAGTGGAGCGTCCCCCACTTTACCGTGCGGGGCAAGAACGTCGCCGGGATGAGCGCGTTCAAGGCGCATTGCGCTTTCGGTATCCACGGCGATGCCATGTCGCGCCGTTTCATCCGTGTGACATCCGAGGCTGACATGCCCCGCGAAGCCGAATTGTCGGCACTGCTGCACGAAGCGGCGGATCGTATTCTTGGCGGCCGCCCTCCTGCCGGGGCGCGAGCCGAACGAAAGCCTCGGCCGGAAATCCCCATGCCCGCAGAATTCGCCGCCTTGCTCGCAGCGGTGCCGCAGGCGCAGGCGGCGTTCGAGCGATTCGCGCCCTCGCACAGGCGCGACTATCTCGAATGGATCACCGAGGCGAAGACGGCGGCAACGCGGGACAAGCGCATGGYCCAGGCTGCCGAATGGATCGCCGAAGGCAAGACGCGCAACTGGAAGTACGAGAAGCCGCGCAAGGGGGCTTGAGGCCTCAGGGCGAGGGGTGCATCGGCAGGCGTGCCTCTCCAGGCAGCGGTGCCATATCACGTCCGACAGGGTTCGTGGGCCCGATTGCCGAAGTGCGGGGCTCAAGGATGCGGAATCGCCCCTCGGCCAACTCGGCCTTCCGCTCCTTTCGTGCCTGATCCGGGGTTACCGGAAAGATTTTTTCCTGCCATTTTGTTCGGGCGAAGGCACCGGACTTTGCCGTCGGGCCATGAAACCGGCCGAAACCCGACGAAAATCCGCGGGCTGTCGAAACTGTCCACAGGCTAGTCGCGGCGTCGTCGCAAAAATCTTCCCTGGCCTGGAATAGTGCGTTGACAGGCACCCGGTGCTGACATAGAGGGCGGCCTCCCAAGCGGACGCAACCGCAAGAACGCGGGTGTAGCTCAGTTGGTTAGAGTGCCGGCCTGTCACGCCGGAGGTCGCGGGTTCGAGCCCCGTCACTCGCGCCACTTGGGAATTTCCTGCCTGTGACAGGCAGGGGAAATGCTGGTAAACCAGCGACGTGAGGTAGTCTAAAAACCTCACTTACATTGCTGCGCGGGTGTAGCTCAGTTGGTTAGAGTGCCGGCCTGTCACGCCGGAGGTCGCGGGTTCGAGCCCCGTCACTCGCGCCATTTCCTTCACGGGAAGTGGTAAAGCAATGATACGAAACAGGCCGGGTTCACACCCGGCCTTTTCTTTTGCCTGCTCCGTTTCAGGGCCGTGCGCGGGGCAAGAAAAAAGCGCCGGGGAATCATCCCCAGCGCCCGGTCTCCATCCAGATCAGGAACCGCTTCAGCGGCAATATCCATACGATGCCGAGGGCTAGGTATACCGGCGTCTGCAGCAGCACATGCCAGTTGCCGATCACCGGCGGCAGGTATCGCGCCAGCAGCAGGCCGTAGACGCAGAGCGCCGCAAACAGCGCGAGCACCCCGATGGGGATTCGCCAGGTCGGGGTTTCGCGCAAGTCAGATCTCTCCCTCGTAGATTCTGGTCGGCGTCACGATCGCGTCGAGAATGCGGTCGTGCGGCTCCAGGGGGAGAGTTTCGGCCAACTGGCAGTCCCAGGCAAGGCCGATCGCGGGAACGTCGGGATTGGCTTCGAGCCAGCGGTCGTAATGGCCGCCGCCCTGGCCGAGGCGATGGCCCTGGGCCGTGAAGGCGAGCAGCGGCACCACGACGATGGCCGGGACCACCGGCTTTGCGTCGGGCAGGGGCTGAAGAGCGCCCCAGGGGCCGATCGTCAGCTGTTCCTCGTCGAAGGGATTGGCCCATTCCCGAAACTCCATCGCGCTTTCGCGCTCCGAGAACCAGGGCAGGGCGATGCGCCGGTCGTGTTCGGACAGCCATCGCGCCCAACCGAAGGCCGGGGCTTCGTCACGCACGGGGGCGTAGAGGCCGATCGTCAGCCCCTCGGGCATCATTTCCGCGACCGGCGCGGGCGGGCGATTGAGGACGAGCGCCCGCATGCCCTGCGGCAGCGAGGCGACATGCTCCGCACGCGCGGCGCGATGCGCCTTGCGCAAGGCGCTTTTCTCGATCGTGGGGGAGAGAGGAGGCGACGAATCCACCGTGAGTCCCATTCTAGAATATCAGGCCAGAAAGTTCGGAACCGCGACAATACCACCGAAGCGCCTTCGCGGCACGGCGGAATTCGGGCATCTCGCGTGCCGAAAGGATAAGGCCGGAAGCGGGCCTTCGGGGCCTGTGCGGAGTGGGTGACGGGTCCACCTTGGGTCGTTGCCTAGAAATCCTCTGACGCCTCGACGTCAGGTGGGGACCATGTGCGTCGGACCACGGTCCGGGCAGGGACAGACCCCATTGGATTGCTTATAGCCTCAGGGATGTTCGAACGGCTCGTGCCGGGCAGATCCCGTCATCCCCTAGTTAGGCGTTCGGAGCGCTCTGCTCAAGGAGGTCCGCAAGTTTTTCGACATGATCGGCGATCCGCGCCAGTTCCTCGACCAGCACCTCGGGAATTTCCGGTACCGGCGCGGGAGCGGGCGGCGGGGTGGGGGCCGGCGCCGCCGCGGGTTGCTGGGCGCGCTGGCGCAGCTCGTGCAGTTCGTCGGCCAGCATCAGCGAGGCGAAGAGCAGCATGCGCGGCTCGGTCTGCCCCACCGCGCCGGCCTGCGCCAGCTTTTCGTCGATCATCTCGGCCAGGCGGGTGAGGTGAGCCTCTTCGCCGTCCGCGCAGGCGAGCATGAATTCGCGCCCGCCGATCATCAGGGAGATGTTTGCCATCGGCTCAGGGCTTCTGCTGCGGGGGGAGATGCTGGGGCTGGCGGTGCTGCGCCAGCAGCGCGTCGATCTCGCCCAGCGTGTCCTCGACTGTGCCGCGCAGGCGGCCGTGGCGGTCCTGCAAGTCGCGGCTATGCGATACCGCGCTTTCCAGCCGTGCGAGTGCGGCCCGGATCCTGTCGATTGCCTGCTCTGTAGCGGCCTCGTTCGTCACCTTTTCCATTGCCGCCTGCGCTACCGTGAAAACGCCAAAAGGCAATCAATTGCCCCGCCTTGTTCACAGTGCATTCGATCAGACGAGACGAATGTGCCACCATATGATTGGCGCATCCCTGTACAAGTCCTCATGTAGGCGGCAGGCCAATCCTCCTTAGGTGAACTTGACGGGAGACGGCCTCGCCCTAAAGGGGGTCGGCAAGTTCGAATCGTCCCATTCTTTCCGTTTCCGGAGCCTTCACGATGACCCTTGCTGCTGACCGTCTCGCGCCGATGGCCAATGCCATCCGGGCGCTGTCGATGGACGCGGTCCAGGCGGCCAACAGCGGCCACCCTGGTATGCCCATGGGCATGGCCGACGTCGCGACCGTCCTGTTCTCGAAGTTCCTCAAGTTCGACCCCGCACAGCCCAAGTGGGCCGACCGCGACCGCTTCGTGCTGTCGGCCGGCCATGGCTCGATGCTGGTCTACTCGCTGCTCCACCTGACCGGCTATGCCAGCCCGACGATGGACGACATCCGGAACTTCCGCCAGCTCGGCTCGGTCTGCGCCGGTCATCCGGAAAACTTCCTGATCGAAGGCGTGGAATGCACCACCGGCCCGCTCGGCCAGGGCCTGGCCATGGCCGTGGGCATGGCGATGGCGGAACGTCATCTCAATGCCACGTTCGGCGACGATCTTGTGGACCACAAGACCTGGGTCATCGCGGGTGACGGCTGCCTTATGGAAGGCATCAACCACGAGGCCATCGGCCTCGCCGGAAATCTCAAGCTGGGCCGCCTCAAGGTGCTGTGGGACGATAACCACATCACCATCGACGGCGATACCGCGCTCTCCACCAGCGAAGACATCCCCGCGCGCTTCCGCGCCGCCGGCTGGGAAACGCTGGACTGCGACGGCCACGACTTCGCCGACATCGAACGCGCGCTGGCCGCTGCCGCCGCTTCGGACAAGCCCACGCTCGTCGCCTGCCGCACGGTAATCGGCAAGGGCGCGCCCAACAAGCAGGGCGGTCATGACGTCCACGGCGCCGCTCTGGGCGATGCCGAAGTCGCCGCGGCCCGCGAATACCTTGGCTGGACCTCGGCTCCCTTCGAGATCCCCGCAGAGATCCTGGCCGACTGGCGCGCCACGGGCGAAGCCGGCGCGGCTGCCCATGTCGAATGGTTCGGCCGCCTGGCCGCTTCCGACAAGGGCGAGGAATTCAGCCGCCGCATGGCCGGCGAACTGCCGGAAGCCGACGCGATCCGCGCCAAGCTGRCCGAATGGCTGGAAGGCGAATCCACAGTCGCCACCCGCAAGGCCTCGGAAAACTGGCTGAACGTGCTGGCCCCGGCCATCCCCGAGATGATCGGCGGCTCGGCCGACCTCACCGGCTCGAACAACACCAAGGCCAAGTGCCAGGATCCGTTCAATCCCGAGAACTACGGCGGCCGCTACGTCTATTACGGCATCCGTGAATTCGGCATGGCCGCGGCCATGAACGGCATGGCCCTTCACGGCGGCGTGATCCCCTACGGCGGCACGTTCCTGATCTTCTCGGACTACTGCCGCAATGCGATCCGCCTCTCGGCGCTGCAGCAGACCCGCGTGATCTACGTGCTGACGCACGATTCGATCGGTCTCGGCGAAGACGGTCCGACTCACCAGCCGGTCGAGCATGTCATGTCCATGCGCCTGATTCCGAACCTCTACGTGTTCCGCCCGGCCGACGTGATCGAGACGGCGGAGTGCTGGAACATCGCGCTCGAATCCGAGGAAACGCCTTCGGTCTTGGCGCTTACCCGCCAGAACCTGCCGCAGCTTCGCAGCAGCGGCGACATGCTCTCGGCCCGCGGCGCCTACACGCTCCGCCATGCCGGCGCCGACCGCAAGGTGATCCTGATCGCCACCGGTTCGGAAGTCGAACTGGCCGTGAAGGTGAAGGACGCACTGGAATCGCAGGGCATCGGCGCCGATGTCGTCTCGATGCCGTGCATGGAACTCTTCGCCGCGCAGGACGAAGCCTACCAGCACGAGATCCTTCCCCATGATGCGTCGATCCTGAAGGTCTCGATCGAGGCCGGAACGACCATGGGCTGGGAACGCTATACCGCACAGAGCCGCAACGGCGGCCTGAACATCGGTCTCGACCGCTTCGGCGCCTCGGCCCCGGCCAAGGACCTGTTCGCGCGCTTCGGCTTCACCGTCGAGGCGATCGTTCCGAAGATTCTCAACAAGCTCAGCGTTTAAAGAGGAGATTATTGCAATGGCGACCAAGGTTGCGATCAACGGTTTCGGACGTATCGGGCGCAATGTCGCTCGCGCCATTCTCGAACGCACGGACCATGACCTCGAGCTGGTTTCGATCAACGACCTGGCGGACGCCAAGGCCAATGCTCTCCTGTTCAAGCGCGACAGCGTCCACGGTACTTTCGAAGGTACCGTGGAAGTTGACGGCACCGATCTCGTCATCAACGGCAAGCGCATTCATGTGACGGCCGAGCGCGATCCCGCCAACCTGCCGCATGCCGCGCAGGGCGTGGACATCGTTCTGGAATGCACCGGTTTCTTCACCAACAAGGAATCGGCCTCCAAGCACATCGACGCGGGCGCCAAGCGCGTGCTCGTCTCGGCGCCTGCCAAGGGCGTGGACCTCACCGTCGTTTACGGCGTGAACCACAAGGAACTGACCGCCGATCACGTCGTCGTGTCGAACGCCTCGTGCACCACCAACTGCCTGGCGCCCTTCGCCAAGGTTCTGCATGAGAAGATCGGTATCGAGCGCGGTCTGATGACCACGATCCACTCGTACACCAACGACCAGAAGATCCTCGACCAGATCCACAGCGATCCGCGCCGCGCCCGCGCCGCCGCGATGAACATGATCCCCACCAGCACCGGCGCCGCCGTTGCCGTGGGCCTCGTTCTTCCGGACCTGAAGGGCAAGCTCGACGGTTCGTCGATCCGCGTGCCGACCCCGAACGTCTCGGTCGTCGACCTGACCTTCGTGCCGAAGCGCGACACCACCACCGAGGAAGTCAACGCGCTGCTGAAGGAAGCGGCCGAGGGCGAACTCAAGGGCGTGCTCGCCTTCACCGAAGAACCGCTGGTCTCGATCGACTTCAACCACGACGCCCATTCGTCGACCATCGACAGCCTTGAGACTTCGGTCCTCGAGGGCAAGCTGGTCCGCGTCCTGTCGTGGTACGACAACGAGTGGGGCTTCTCCAACCGCATGGTCGATACGGCCGGCGTGATGGCCAAGTTCCTCTGATGCGCCTGCTCTGAGGCGTTGATGGAGGCGGGCCGCCTCATCGGTATCGCGCGGCGCAAACGGCCGCGCGCGCCGATGGAGGAACTGCGATCCGCCGCCGTAACTGCCGCCGCGGGAGTCCAGGGGGACTTTCGCGGCGCGGTGCGTCCGGGCCGGGTGCCGCGCCGACAGGTCTCGCTGCTGGCAGCCGAAGATTGGCTGGCCGCGCTGCGCGACCTGGGATTGGCGGAGGGCGATTGTCCGCCCTGGCATGCACGGCGCGCCAACTTGCTGGTCGAAGGCCTGCGGGTGAACGGGATGCGCCTTCCGCGCGAGAAAGGCTGCGTCATCGCCATCGGCGAAAGCCTGCGCATCGCAGTGACCATGGAATGCGACCCATGCAGCCGCATGGAAGAAGTGGTGCCGGGGCTCATGGCCGCGCTCCTGCCGGATTGGCGGGGCGGCGTGCTGGGCACGGTGCTGACAGACGGCACGATCGCCGTCGGTGACGAGATAAGGATCGAGCAATGAGCGCTTTCAAGACCCTTGACGACCTTGGTGATGTGACGGGCAAGGTCGCGCTCGTGCGCGTCGACCTCAACCTGCCGATGAACGACGGGCAGGTCACGGATGACACCCGCATCCGCGCCGCGGCGCCGACAGTGCTGGAACTGGCCGAAAAGGGCGCCAAGGTGCTGCTGCTGGCCCACTTCGGCCGCCCCAAGGGTGAGCGCGTCTCGACCATGTCGCTGTCGATGGTGGTCGGCGCGGTCGAAAAGGTGCTCGGCAAGGAAGTGATGTTCGTGCCGGAGATCGCCGGCGACGTCGTCAAGCAGACGGTCGGCATCCTGCGCGCGGGCGACATCGCCATCCTGGAGAACACGCGCTTCTGGAAGGGCGAGGAAAAGAACGACCCCGAGCTGGTCAAGGCCATTGCCGCCAATGCCGACTTCTACGTGAACGACGCCTTCTCCGCCGCCCACCGCGCCCATGCCACGACCGAGGGTCTTGCCCATGTGCTGCCCGCTTATGCCGGCCGCTCGATGCAGGCCGAACTCGAGGCGCTCGACAAGGCGCTCGGCAAGCCCGAGAAGCCCGTTGCGGCCGTCGTCGGCGGCGCGAAGGTTTCCTCCAAGCTGGATGTGCTCAAGCACCTCGTCACCCAGGTCGATCACCTCATCATCGGCGGCGGCATGGCCAACACGTTCCTGGCCGCCAAGGGCGTGGACGTGGGCAAGTCGCTCTGCGAGCACGACCTTACCGGCACGGCCAACGAGATCCTCGACGTGGCCGACAAGTCGGGCTGCACCGTCCACCTCCCTTACGAAGTGGTCGTTTCGAAGGAATTCGCCGCCAATCCGCCCAGCTTGCGCACCTGCAACGTCCATGAAGTGGCCGCGGACGAGATGATCCTCGATGTCGGCCCGGTGGCCGTCGAAGCCCTGGGCGACGTGCTCAAGACCTGCCGCACGCTCGTATGGAACGGGCCGCTGGGTGCGTTCGAGACGGTTCCCTTCGATGCGGCCACCGTGGCCCTGGCAAAAACCGCTGCCGCGCTGACCCGCGAGGGCTCGCTGGTCTCGGTTGCCGGCGGCGGCGATACGGTTGCGGCGCTTCACCACGCCGGCGTGGCGGACGACTTCTCGTACATCTCGACGGCAGGCGGCGCCTTCCTCGAATGGATGGAAGGCAAGGAACTTCCAGGCGTGGCCGCGCTTTCGGCCTGAGTCGATTACACCATCGGTCCCGGACCTGATCCGGGACCGATGACAGGTCTTTGGGCGCGGCGGGGCGAAGCTCGCCGCCGCGAAGGGGCCGTTCAGGGCCGGCGGTCCCGGATCAGGTCCGGGACGGCGAGAGGGGGATGCCGCAGGAATGAGCCACCGTGACCAAGTCGCGCCGCCGTGGCACGGGCGTTACGTCACGTTGGACGGCATGCGCGGGATTGCCGCGCTGGCGGTGGCGCTGTTCCATTTCAACATCTCCCAGGCACCGCACGGCTACGTCGCGGTGGATTTCTTCTTCGCGCTCTCGGGCTTCGTGCTCTGCACCAGCTACCTGCCGCGCTGGCAGGGAGGCATGGGCGCGGGCGACTTCATGACCAAGCGCCTGGTCCGGCTCTATCCGTTGTTTCTCGTCGGCGTGCTGCTGACGACCACGGTGGGCCTGGTACGCCACTATACCGGCGGTGACACTTCGCTGCGCGTGCCGACGATCGTGATCAGCACCGCCATCAATGCGCTGATGCTGCCGTCCCCGCTGACGAACACCCTGTTTCCGCTCAACGTCCCGGCTTGGTCGCTGTTCTACGAGCTTGTCGCCAATCTGGTGATGATCCTGCTGCTGTTTCGCCTGCCGCGGTTCGCCCTGCTGGCGGTCTGCGCGGCTTCGGCATGGTGGTTCGCCCCGGCGGTATTGGAGAACGGCTCAGGCAACATCGGTGCGATCTGGAACGAGTGGTCGGTGGCGCTGGCCCGCACGCTCTACTCCTTCTGCGCCGGCATGCTGATCGCGCGCCTGCGCCAGCCCGCGCACCGGCCGGCGACGCTCGGCGGGCTGGCCTGCCTTGCCGCCATCGCTGCAATGCTGCTGGCCGATCCCCACTGGCTATCGGCCAGCCACTACGACCTTGCCTGCACGCTGTTGCTGTCCCCCTTGCTGGTCTGGCTGGGATCGCGCGTCGAACCCTCGCGAAAGCTGGCGCCCGCGGCCTGGTTCGTCGGCGAGGTGTCGTTCGCGCTCTATGCCGTGCACTGGGCGCTGATAGAGCCGATGCGCTACTTCAAGGACGACCTCCATTACAACGAAGTGCTGATGGCCTTCGCGTTCCTGGGCGCGTGCCTCCTCGTCGCGTGGTTCTGCGTGCGCTGGATCGACGTTCCCGCGCGCATGCTGCTGTCCGACATGCTGCGCCGCCGCAAGCGCGCGCGCGTCTTCGCCGGAACGGATCACCCAACCGACGGATAGCCTTTTGCCGCAGTTGCGAAACGGTGGCTCGGGGAATAAGCCCGTTTCAGGTTGTCGATACAACTAGGAGGAGAAAACCATGCAATATTCGGAAATGGCGGCCAAAATGGCCGGCGGGAACGGCTTTATCGCCGCGCTCGACCAAAGCGGCGGCTCCACGCCCAAGGCCCTGAAGGGCTACGGCATCGAGGAAGGCGCCTGGTCGAGCGAAGAGGAGATGTTCGGCCTGATCCACCAGATGCGCGCCCGCATCATCGCCTCGCCGGCCTTCACCGGTGACAAGGTGATCGGCGCGATCCTGTTCGAGCGGACCATGGATGGCGAAGTCGCCGGCGTGCCCACTCCGCAGGCGCTGATCACCAAGGGCGTGGTTCCCTTCATCAAGGTCGACAAGGGCCTGGAAGACGAAGCCAACGGCGTACAGCTGATGAAGCCGATGCCGACCCTCGATGCCCTGCTGGAGCGTTCAAAGGCGCTCGGCGTGTTCGGCACCAAGGAGCGTTCGGTAATCAATTCGGCCAATGCCGAAGGCATCGCCGCCGTGGTGAAGCAGCAGTTCGAGATCGGCAGCCAAGTGCTCTCGCACGGCATGATGCCGATCATCGAGCCGGAAGTGAACATCAAGAGCGAGACTCGCGCCGAGTGCGATTCGCTGCTCCTGGCCGAGATCCTCAAGAACCTCGATGCCCTGCCGGAAGGCACGCGCGTCATGCTCAAGCTTTCGCTGCCGATCGTGCCGGGCACGTTCGACCCGCTGGTCTCGCACCCCAAGGTGCTGCGCGTGGTGGCGCTTTCGGGCGGTTACAAGCGCACCGAAGCCTGCGCCGAACTGGTAAAGAACAAGGGCATCATCGCCAGCTTCAGCCGCGCGCTGCTGGAAGACCTGCGCTCGCAGATGAGCGACGCGGAATTCGACGCCGCGCTGAGCGAGGCGATCGACGAAATCTTCGCGGGTTCTACCGAAAAGGTCGACGCGGCCACCGCCGCCTGATCCTGCCCGGGGATTTTCGCTTGAAGGAAGGGCGGTGCCGCAAGGCGCCGCCTTTTTCCGTTACGGCCTTTCGTCAGGTCCTTGGCTGCTTTGCAGCGGTCAGAGGCCGCCCATGAAGCGGAAGCCGAACTGGTAGGCGAAGGGCGCCGGTTTCCTGCCGGCAGTGGGCCGGGGCAGGGCATCCAGCAAGTCGAGCTGTCCATCCGCGATCTGCACGGGCTGTCCCAGCGTCATCTCCACTTCGCGCGGCCCCGAACCCAGGTCCACGCGAACGCGAACTCTCAGGCGGCCGGCCCAGACGCATTGGGTGCCTTCGGCGCAGCGGCTGTCCTCCAGCAGGGCGAGCGGGGTCACCTTGGGGCCGTCGACGAAGACCGTCTCGCCGATGCGGGTATAAGCGAGCGGCGGTCCCTCGTAGGGCGCGCGCGGCGGGGGGGATTGCGGGGTGTAGAAATCGGTGGCCGGTGGGCCGCCCGCATGGACATCCGGTTCGGGGGCCAGCACTTCCGGCTCCGGGGCGGTCGGCGGCGGGAGCGGGGCAGGGGCCGATGCTGGTGCCGGAGTCGAGGCGGGCGCATGGGGCCGCACAGGGGAGGCTGGAATGATCCGGCAGGCAGACAGCGCGACCAACGCGGTCGCGAGCGAAAGGGCAGTCGTCAGGGCGCGGCTTCTCATGATCCTCACACGGTAGGGGGAGAGGGACTTGGGGCGGCTCCTCGCCGAGAAACCGCATCGCGCCTGAACCTTGCCCGAACTGAAGCCCTTGCGCCAATGCCTCATCGGACGAGGAAGCCTTTTCCTGAGCCCGAGGACGCGCTAGGGCCGCGGCATGGACGAAAACGAACGCGAACCGACGCAGCTTTACCTTATCTCGCCGCTCGAAGTGGGCGGCGGCTTTCCCGATCGCCTGGCACGTGCGCTGGATGCGGCGCCGGTCGCGGCGTTCCAGTTCCGGGTCAAGGACCTCGACCAGCACGAGGCCGCGCGGCTGGCGGAACCGCTGCAGAAAATCTGCGGGGAACGGGACGTGGCGTTCATCGTCAACGATTCGATCAGCCTGGCCAAGCGTCTCGGCGCCGATGGCGTGCACATCGGCCAGGAAGACGGCACGGTGGAAGAGGCGCGCAATGCGCTCGGCCGCGATGCGCAAGTCGGCGTGACTTGCCACGACAGCCGCCACCTGGCCATGGATGCGGGTGAGGCCGGCGCGGACTACGTGGCGTTCGGGGCCTTCTTCCCTACGACGACCAAGCAGGTGAAGCACATGGCGGGCGTCGACCTGCTCGAATGGTGGCAGGCGATCTTCGAGATCCCTTGCGTGGCCATCGGCGGGATCACGCCTGAAAACTGTGCTCCTCTGGTGAAGGCCGGCGCGGACTTCCTGGCCGTATCGGGGGCGGTCTGGAACGGCGACGAAGCCGCCGCGATCAAGGCTTTCCACGAAGCGCTGACCGCAGCGAACTGATCCTGCCGGAGGGGGCGGGGCGAAGCGGGAAACCCACAGGGTTTCCACTGTCGCTCCACCGACTTTCCACGGCCAGTCCCCAGTCTTTGCACAGCTTATCCACAGGCTTGCCCCGCGGGGGCGAGCGGTGCAGAAGCGGCACATGGACATCGATCGTTACTTCGCCCGTATCGGCCTTTCCGAGATGCCGGCCCGCTCTTCGGAAGGGCTGGGCGCAGTGCAGACGGCGCATCGCCGGTCGATCGGTTTCGAAAACCTCGCGATACCGCTGGGACAGGGCATCCGCATCGACAGTGCCAGCGTCTTCGAAAAGCTCGTGACGCGCGGTCGCGGGGGCTATTGCTTCGAACAGAACCGCCTCTACGCCGACGCGCTTTCGGCCATGGGGCTGGTCAATCGGCCCCTGCTGGCCCGCGTGCTGCTGGGGCTGGGTGAGGGCGTGGTTCCGCCCCGTACCCATACCCTGCTGTTGGTCAATCTGGACGGCGAGGCATGGATTGCCGATGCCGGCTTCGGCGGCAGCTACGTTCCGCCGCTCCCGCTAGAAGACGGCGCGCAAGTGCAGACCGGCGACGGCGCCTGGCACAGGCTTCTGCGCGGCGGAGAACGCGGATCGCTGGGCGGTGAATGGCGGCTCGAACGCGCCGGTCCGGCAGGCGCCACCGATGGACGCGGCGCTCCCCACGGCGACTGGCAGCCGCAATATGTGTTCGATCTCGATGATGTCGCGCAGGACGACCTGGAGATGAGCAACCACTGGACCTCGACCCGGCCCGGCACGCGCTTCACCACGCTCTGCGTCGCCAGCGTGGTGCTGGAAGGCGGCTTCGCGTCCCTGAGCGACCGGCAGTTCACGATCGGCCGTCACGGCAAGAGCGAAGTTCGCCAGATCGAAACCGCTGCCGAATATGCCAGCCTTCTGGGCGAGACGTTCGGCATCACGCTCAGCGAGGAAGACGCTGCAAAACTGCCGATTTTCGCCTGAGCAAGCAGTGCCTTACGAAGGGCTCATTTTGTCCGCCAAGCGGTGATGCGCCGGGCGGCTGAGAGCCGCCCAGCTTACTTCTCTCGCAGCCTCGGCATCAGTTCCACGAAGTTGCAGGGCCGGTTCCGGCTGTCGAGCTGCTCGGCCAGAATGCCGTCCCAACCGTCCTTCACTGCCCCGTTCGAGCCGGGGAGGGCGAAGAGGTATGTGCCGCGCGAAACGGCGGCGCAGGCGCGGGACTGGACGGTGGACGTGCCGATGGTCTTGTACGAAAGCCAGCGAAACAGCTCTCCGAACCCCGGAATGTCGCGCTCCTTCACCCGGTCGATGGCCTCGGGCGTGACGTCGCGCCCGGTGAGCCCGGTCCCGCCGGTGGAGACGATGGCGTCCACGTTCGGATCGTCGATCCAGGCGTTCAACCTTGCGGCGATTACGTCGGCATCGTCGCGCTCGATCGCGCGGTCGGCCAGGGCATGGCCGGCGTCGCGAATGCGCTGGACGAGGATGTCGCCCGAAGTGTCGTTTTCGGGGCCGCGCGTGTCGGAGACGGTCAGGACGGCGATATTGATGGGTTTGAAGACACGCTCGGGATCAATGGCCACGCACGATAGCCCCGTTGGCCGTCATGCGGACGGCCTGCGAGCCCGAGAGGCCGGGGAACGTCGGCCACATATCCTGCGCCAGCGCCATGCGGCTTTCGGACTGGCCGCCGGCCTGACGCTCGTACATCCAGTAATTGCGCAGCACGATGTTCACGTAACCGCGCGTCTCCCAGTACGGCAGGGATTCGATCCACAGCAGCGGATCGCCCTGGCAGTTCACTTCGGAGTTCCAGCGGCGAACCGGCAGCGGTCCGGCATTGTAGGCGGCCATGACCTTGGGCAGCAGGCCCTGCGTTCCCGGATCGTTGCGCAGCATCTCCAGATGGCGCTGGCCGAAGGCAAGGTTCACTTCCGGCTTGTTGAGATCGGAAGCATTGCCGGTGTAGCCGAGCGAATTGGCATGATCGCGCGCGGCCGCGGGCATGATCTGCATCAGGCCGCGCGCGCCCGCCGGGCTGACGACGCTGGTCTGGAAAATCGATTCCTGAAGGGCATGGGCATAGACCAGTGCCGGATCGACCTTCCAGCCGCCGACCGGGTTCCACTTGGGCGTGGGGAACCGGCTTGCCGGCTCGGGCTTGCCGCCGAAGGGCGCGTTATAGGCCATCCAGAGCTGGGTGGAGGGCAGGCCGAGATCGCGGGCAAGGCGCGTGATCGAGGCATATTGGTCCGGCGTGCCGATGCGGGCCTGGTGGCGCAGCACTTCGTCGGCCAGGCTGTCCTCGCCGATCTCGGCGAGTTCCACGGCCGTGCGGATGTTGGTGTTGGTGCGCAGCACCTGCCAGTCGTTCTGGGTGAAGTCCGCCGCGGCATGCTGTTCCGGCAGCTTCATGCCCAGCTGCTCGGCGGCCAGCATGCCGTAAAGCGTCTCGTCGCGGGCGGCGGCGAGGCGCAGGGCTGCCGAAGCCTGTTCCGGCTTGCGGCAACGCACGAGGGCGCGCCCGCGCCAGTAGTGTGCCGCGCTGGTCAGTTCGGCGTTCTCGGACGACTTGGCGGTCTTGTCGAACGCGTCGGCCGCGCCGTCGCAGTCGCCCAGACGCCAGGCGGCCAGACCGGCGGTCCACCACGCTTCGCCGACCCAGGGGCCGGTGCCCATCGCGGCAAGCTGTGCCAGCTGATAGGCCTGCGCATCCTGGTTCTCGATATAGAAGCTCCAGGCCACCTTCTGGCGCCATTCGGCCCGTGTCGAGGGGCTGAGGCCTGCGTCGATGCCGTCCAGCAGCATGCGGGCGCCGGTGGGATCGTCGGCCTTGATACGGTCGTTGATGCCGCTTGCGATCATGGCGGGCATCGTGCCGTCGTCGATCGAGGAGGGACGCACGCGCTTCACCATGGTCGGCAGGCGGGCGAATTGCTGCTCGGCGGGAAGCGAGGGCACGTTGAGCGCGCCGCGCTTCAGGGCCAGGCGGCTGATCTGGTCTGCGCCGGGCAGGTCGGTGCCTTCGGCCAGCCAGGATTGCAGCGCGGGAAGCTCGATCTTGGGAGAGCCGGACGCAAGATAGTAAGCGGCGCGCAGCTGCTGGTGGAGCGGGCCCTCGGGACGGTCTGCCAGCAAGCGCTGGACGGTGGACCAATCCTTGGAGTCCACGGCGTCGAAAGCCTGCTTGTAATAAGCGCGGTCATCCTGGCTCAGCAGCGAGGGAACCGCGGTATTGTCCGCGCGCGAGCGAAAATATTCCACGGCCGCGCTGTTGGCGATGGCCGGGCTTGCGCCCAGGGCGGACATGACGGTGAGAACGGCAAAAGTGACGCCTGTGGCTGCGCTGGCGCGCCAGGGTCCCTTGCGGTTTCTCTCCATGCCGGATCTTTTCAAATTCATTCCCCGCATCGTGCGACCTAATCGCCGGCGGAAATCGGTCCTTTCAGGACTTCTGATCCTCCGGCGCGGTTGATACCGACTTGTCAGTTTCAGACTTTGACCACTCTAGCCAGGCGCTCCAGAAGCTCGCCTTCGCGCGCGGTTGTTGCATCAGCGCGGCGAGCCCCCACCCGGCCAGAAGCGGTATAACACATCCTTCATGATGAAATTGTCTTAAAACGGCAGCGCGTTGCGGCGATTCGTGGCCAATGAGCGACAGGACGTTTCCGCCCAGCACCATGAGTCGCTGCGGGGCCACAAGGTTAACGTGCCGCGCCAGCGCATCGCCAAGGCCGCGAGTCTCGGCGGCGCGCCAGTCGGGCAGGGCGTCGTGGCGGGGCAGGGCGCTGGCGAGGTAAACTTCCTCGCGCCGGGTGCCGAAGGCGGCCAGCATCGCGTCCAGCAGCTTGCCCTGGGGTCCGGTCAGCAGCGTTTCGCGGTCCTGCGGCTCGGGAGTCTCGACGACGATCATGAGCGGCGCGCTGCTTTGCCCCGAGGGCAGGATGCGCCCGGCAGATCCGCCGTCGTCCAGCAGCGATTCGCGCATCCACCAGTCGCGGAAGGCCGGAAGGTCGGCCGGTAGCAGCGCCGGATCGATCCGCGAAGGGAGGGCCGGCGGCGCGTCGACTTGCACCGGGGGCCGCCGCCGCGGGGGAATCCGGCCGCCGTTTTCGTCGCGTTCCTCCTCGGGCACGATCCACTGGCGCGGCGTGTCCAGGAAGTCGAAATCGACCCCGGCCTCGCGCCACCAGTCCAGCGCACCTGTGATATCGTCCAGAAATTGCCGATTTGAGGCCTGATCCATCGGCTGGGTCTTGACCTCTTGGCTTCCACCAATCAAGGCAATTCGAGAAAATTAATCGAGCGACTAAATTAGGGGCAGGCTCAGTGGACGCAATGATTGAACGCGAAGAGATGCCGTATGACGTCGTCATCGTCGGCGGTGGGCCTGCCGGTCTTGCCACGGCGATCCGGCTGAAGCAGGTCGATCCGGCGCTGTCGGTCTGCGTGCTGGAGAAGGGCTCGGAGATCGGCGCGCACATTC